>SLKI01000008.1 GCA_007134695.1 Balneolaceae bacterium | reverse complement strand
GCCGGGACTCTGGTCGCTGAGTTTTGATGCGGAAAGGCTTGGACTTGCCAGTGGCGTTTATATCTTCAGGATGGAGTCGCCCGATGGAGTGGACAATCGTCAGGTGACACTGATCCGGTAGCCCCGGACTCCCTTTGCAGAGGCGTAGCCGGGGCCTCAGGATAGAGTCTCTTCGCTTACGTCGGCCTCTTCGGCCGTTTCCGCCGGAACAATCTGTTGCGGGCCGATATTGTGGACGACAGCAAATGTGATGTCGTCGTGAGGCCTGTTGCTTCCCATAAAAGCTTCCAGCGACGACTGCACTTTCAGGCTGATCGATTTGGCCCGCAGAGATCCGTAGATCGCCATCAGGTTGTCGAGTTCATCCTCACCATATTCTCTTCCCAGCTCATTACGAGCTTCTGTGAGGCCGTCGGTGTAGATCAACATGGAATCTCCCTGTTTGAAGTGGTACGTTTTTTCCTGTAACTGATGCCTGAGTATTTGTGACGGTGCCATACCGAGTGCCAGTCCGCCGCTTTTTAGATGATAGATCGTATCGTTCTCTTTGTTATAGACGATCGGAGTGTTGTGTCCCGCCCGGGCAAAAGTAAATGTCTGCTCATGATCCGGAAACCAGGCTGCACATGCGGTGATGAAGGTCTTGTCGCCTTTATTTGATTTGACATAGTTATTGAGTTCGAGGAAGAGCTGCTTGGGCGATGGCTGATGCTTTTTGATCAGAAGGTGTACCAGCGCCTGAAACCGTACCATGTAGAGTGCAGCACTCAGCCCTTTACCGGAGACATCAGCTACAACGACGTAGGTTCCCTCTTTCGAACGGATTACGTCGATATAATCCCCGCCGACCTCCTGAGCCGTATTGGCAAAAGAGTAGATCTCCAGGTGCCGGTTCGTAAATTCTGTGGAGGGAAGAAGGCTCAGCTGGATATCGCGGGCCAGATCAAGTTCCCGTTTCACATCGGTCTTCTCCAGCAATTCGATCAGCAGAATGATAACGATGCCGAAAAAGGCGAGGGGCAGAAAAAGAGGGTGAAGAAAGTACCCCGACAACCCCAGCAGAGCGAAAAGATAGTGAGCCACAAAACTGATGCAGGCAAGGCCGAAAATCAGTCTGCGGGTAGGGTTCAGCCGCTTGGTCATCGCCAGAAAAAACCGGAAAAATTTTTGAACACCGGAAACTTTCTTTCCCGGCTCTTGAACCTGTTCTGCTTCTACCGCTTCTCTGTAAAGCTGCTTGATGCGTTCGGAATCGGCTTGAATATCCTTGCTGATCGACTTCCGGCTCATACCCGAAACATACTCCCGGTAGAAGTCTCGCGTATCCTTAAAGGCCGATTGTGCTTCGTTTTTTAAATTCATAGAGTGCCATCTTAACGTATATATGACATACTTGAATACGTAAGGTAGCAAAAAAAGTTTTGTGGGTTGGATAACCGGACGCATCAGAAAAAAGGAGTTTTGAATTCACTATTTTGAGGGGGCCGAATATGAATGTCCGATTCCGGCAATATGTTTTATGGAGCGGGATCATTTAAACGTTGACCTTCGATTCCCGGATCGGAATCAAAGATCCATGAATAGTTAACCATGTCCGACAAAAAGAAACTTTACCTTCTCGACGGTATGGCTCTTGCCTACCGGGCTCACTTTGCATTTATCAACAGCCGTTTAAAAAATTCTGAGGGGATTCCTACCGGCCCGATCCTCGGTTTTGCAAACACTCTGGTCAAACTGCTTGAGGAGGAAGAACCAACGCATATTTCGGTCGTCTGGGATACCAGTGAGCCGACTTTTCGACATGAGATGGATGAAGAGTATAAAGCGAACAGACCGCCTCAGCCGGAGGAGCTGACGATCGGAATACCTCTTATCAAGGAGATGATCGAATATTTCGGGATTCAGAACCTGGAGCAGGATGGGTACGAAGCTGACGATATTATCGGTACACTGGCCAATCGGGCCAAGCAGGAGGATGTGGATGCATTTCTGGTCACGCCCGACAAGGATTTCATGCAACTGGTACAGGGCCACATCACCATGGTGAAACCGGACAATAAAAACGGAGGTTTCACTCTGATCGGCCCGGAGGAGGTGAAGGAGTATTTTGGTGTCTATCCCGAACAGGTGGTCGATGTGCTAGCGATTATCGGCGATAACTCAGACAACATACCGGGGGTGCCCGGGATCGGCAAAAAGGGGGCGCCCAAACTGATCAATAAATATGGCAGCCTGGAGAAAGCGATCGAGTCGGCTTCGGAGATGAAATCGAAGCGCCACCGCGAAGGGCTGACCGAGCATAGTGACAAGGCACTGCATGCCAAAAAGATGGTCAGGATCAAAACCGATGTACCCGACGTTGTCGATTGGGAGGAGTTGGAGTGGGAGGGGCCCGACAAGCAAAAGCTGGGTCAGTTTTTCAGGAAGATGGAGTTCCGCACCCTTACGAAAAAGTATCTTAATGTGGACCCGAATGGCCAGTCCGACCTGTTTCTTGAGGAGGATGACGGAGGGAAAGAGAACGGCTTGAACAGAGATGAGATCGACTACCGGCCGGCTGTCGGAAAGAAGGAGATCGAAGCGATGGTCAAGGAGCTTTCGGGGAGTGACGTGATCTGTGTTGATACCGAAACCGACTCGAGTGATCCGATCAAAGCACGTCTGGCCGGCATCTCTTTCTCGGCGGAGACGGGCAAAGCCTGGTATGTGCCGGTCAATGTTGAGGGAGCACTTGGCCAGGATGAAGTGTGTAAACGGGTTCAGTCGCTTTTAACCGATGACCGTTCGATCAAGGTGGCCCATAACTTCAAATATGACTACCTGGTTTTGAAGCGGGCCGGCCTGGAGATCGGCGGGCCGGCATTCTGTACGATGGTGGCCGCTTATCTTCTCGACGCCTCTCAGCGACTCAGTATGGATGCACTTTCGAAAAAATATCTCGGCTATCAACCGATCCCCATCAGTAAACTGATCGGTTCGGGTCGCAGCCAGAAGTCGATGGACCAGATCCCCTATGAGGAGGTGGTCGATTATGCATGTGAAGATGCCGATGTGACGCTGCAACTCTATCACGAACTGAAGGATAAGCTGGAGGATGATGAACTGCTCGATATCGCTTATGACGTGGATTTCCCGCTGATGAAAGTGTTGGGCAAGATGGAGTTACTGGGAATGAAAATCGATACGAGCCTTCTTGCTGACTTTTCGAAAGAGCTGGATAGCGATATGAAGAAAGTGGAAAAGAAAATTTTTGAAAAAGCGGGAGTGGAATTTAACCTGAACTCGCCGCAGCAGCTCGGTGAGATATTGTTCGACAAACTGGGAATTCCAGCCGGCAAGAAAACCAAGACCGGACAGTATTCGACTGCTGAGTCGGTATTGACGGAGCTGGCCGATGATTATGAGGTGCCCGGCTGGGTACTTGACTACCGGAGCCTGAGTAAATTGAAATCGACCTATGTAGATGCGCTCCCGAAACTGGCGGATCCGGATACGGGGCGGATTCATACCAGTTTCAATCAGACAGTTGCGGCGACAGGCCGGCTTTCATCTTCCGAACCCAATCTGCAAAATATTCCGATCCGGACCGAAAGAGGCCGGGAGATCCGTAAAGCGTTTATTCCGGAGAAGGGGTTCAAAATTTTGGCTGCCGACTATTCACAAGTAGAACTGCGGGTGATCGCTTCCATTTCGGGTGATGAGAATATGATTGCAGCGTTCAAAGCTGGTGAGGATATCCATGCAAGAACTGCAAAAGAGATTTTTGAGCTGGATAGCCCGGAGGAGGTGACGCCGGACCAGCGGAGAAAAGCCAAGGAGGTGAATTTCGGCATTCCATACGGTGTCAGTGCTTATGGCCTGGCGAGCCGGCTGGGAATAGGAAACAAGGAGGGCAAGGAGTTGATCGATCACTATTTTGAGCGGTTTCCGGGTATTCAGAGGTATATTGAAGAGACTAAAAAGTTTGCCCAGGAGAATGGTTATGTAAAGACACTGATGGGCAGACGGCGCTATATTCCGGATATCGGATCAAGAAACTGGAATGTGCGCAGCTTTGCCGAGAGAACAGCCATCAATATGCCGATCCAGGGTACCGCAGCCGACATTATCAAGGTGGCGATGATCCGGATTCAGGAGTGGCTGGAGGCTGAAAAACTCAGGACCCGTATGCTATTACAGGTTCATGATGAGCTGGTGTTCGAGATTCATGATGAGGAGACAGAAGAGGTGTCTGAGAAGATTCGGCATTTGATGGAGTCGGCGGCTGATTTGAAAGTCCCTCTTGACGTGGAGATCGGTATTGCAGAAAACTGGCTGAAAGCACACTGAGCATTGGCCGATCCGATAATCTCTTGATGACACTCATTTGCCTTGGACTGAAAACAGGCTGGCTCTTGGCTGGCCGCCGGTTAACGTAAGTTTTCGATTCCCGGCTTATTCCTCCTCTTCGAGAGATTCCAGGATATTCAGATAAGAGTTGTATCGTTCCGGATGGATCTTACCTTCATGAAACGCTTCAACGACGCCGCAACCCGGCTCGTGATGGTGGGTACAGTTATAAAACTTGCAATGCTCTCGCCAAGGCCGCATTTCGGGGAAAAAGAGAGAGAGTTCGTAGGGCTGAATATTGACCAGGCCGAGTTCCCGAATGCCGGGCGTGTCGACAATGAAACCGCCATTTTGCAGGCGTACCAGCTCTGCTTTGGTTGTCGTGTGCCGTCCTTTCGTGGTTGCCTTGGAGACATCGGCCGTCCTCAGGTTGAGCTCCGGGTCGATCGCATTGAGCAGACTTGATTTACCTGCACCGGAAGGCCCGATAAAGACGGAGATTTTCTCTTTGAGATTTTCGTTAAGTGCTTCAATACTCTTTTTATCAAAAATCGAAGTGAGGTGTACGGTATAACCGAGTTCCCGGTAGAGCTCTGCCATCTCGTTCATCCGGTTTCGATCTTTTTTCCCGGCCAGATCGGTTTTATTGAATATTACGGCTGCCGGCACTTCGTAAGCCTGGCAGATGACCAAAAATCGGTCGATAAAGCCGGGTTTGAATTTCGGTTTTCGAACTGCAACGACCACCCAGCCGCGATCGATATTCGCCGCCAATATCTGGGTTCCCCGCTTGCTGTGTGTCGCCTTGCGGGGCAGGTAATTGGTACGTTCGTGGATTTTTTCCACTGTCCCCGTACCATCTTCCTCGATGCGCAGCGTAACACGGTCGCCGACTGCCAGCGGGTTGGTGACCTCTTCTTCCCGAAGCCGAAATTTACCGGGCAGCCTGCAGTCGACCGTTTCTCCGTCGACTGCCGCTTTGTACCATTTACCGGTGGATCGGGTAATGAGGCCCTCTTTCATGCGCTGACTACTCCATGATCGATATCTTTTCGGTTGCGTCCCGGGCCGGCTTACTGTTATTAACGCGCTCTTTGTGGGAGTCGGGCACCTTGAAATAGTCAGCCGGATTCTGAACCGGTTTTTCATCCAGTACCAGTTCGAGAAGCGGGTCCATCCGATCCAGATACTCCACTTTAAGGTCTCCGATTACCTCTTTTTCGATCTCATCAACATCTTTCTCATTCTTTTTGGGGAGGAGTACTTTTTTGATACCGGCACGTTTGGCGGCCAGTACTTTTTCTTTGATGCCTCCGACAGGAAGCACAAGTCCACGGAGGGTGATTTCTCCGGTCATAGCAACAGTTCCCCTGACTTTACGCTGTGTAAAGATAGATGATATCGCCGAAAAGAGTGCAATACCGGCCGATGGCCCATCTTTTGGAACCGCCCCCTGGGGTACGTGAATATGAAGATCCCAATATTTGAACGCATCCTCGGGGATTCCGAGTTCATCGGAATTAGCTCTCAGATAGGAGAGTGCAAGCATAGCCGACTCTTTCATCACCTCGCCGAGCTGACCGGTGATGTGCAGCTTGCCAGATCCTTTCGAGACACTCGCTTCGACAAAGAGGATATCTCCTCCGTACGGCGTCCAGGCCAGCCCGGTGGCCACTCCGGGTACAGTCGTCCGTTCTGCCGCATCAGCAAAATATTTTCGTTTACCCAGTATTTCGGGGATGTCGTGCTTTCCGATACTCATTTTATTGATTTCACCGGAAGCGATTTTGGAGGCGACATGCCGGCAGAGCGATCCGATCTCCCGCTCCAGATTTCTCACGCCCGATTCCCGGGTATACTCTTCGATGACCCGTTCGATAGCAGCTTTGGAGATGCGGATCTGTTTCTTTTCCAGTCCGTTCTCTTTGATCTGTTTGGGGATCAGGTATTTCCGTGCTATCTGGGTTTTCTCCTGAAGTGTATAGCCGTTAATATGGATCACCTCCATCCGGTCTTTAAGAGCTGCCGGAATGGTTTCAAGCGTATTTGCTGTAGCGATGAAGAGAACTCGTGAAAGGTCATATTCGAGTTCCAGGTAATTGTCCATGAAACTGTGGTTCTGTTCGGGGTCGAGTACCTCCAGGAGCGCCGACGTTGGATCACCTCGAAAATCTGAACCGACTTTGTCGATTTCGTCAAGCATCAGGACCGGATTTCCTTTGCCGGCTTTTTTCATGGAGCGCAGAATACGTCCCGGCAGGGCCCCGATATATGTTCGCCGGTGGCCTCGAATTTCCGCTTCATCGTGTATTCCGCCAAGGCTGAATCGTTCGAACGACCGGTTGAGAGCTCTGGCAATCGATTTGCCAAGAGAGGTTTTTCCGACTCCGGGAGGACCGTAAAAGCATAGAATCGGCGCTTTCATATCTTTTTTGAGTTTCAAAACCGCCAGATATTCGATTATACGTTTTTTCACCTTCTCCAGCCCGTAGTGATCCTCGTCAAGAATTCTGCGTGCCCGGTCAAGTTCCAGTTTGTCTTCTGAATATTCTCCCCACGGAAGATCCAGGATCCATTCGATATAGCTGTGAATAATCCCGTAATTCGGTGATGAACTGGGAGTCATCTCCAGCCGTTGAAGTTCTTTCTCGACCGTATCACGTCCCTCGTCGGTCAACCCATCCTTCTCCTTGAGTTTCTGACGAAGACTTTCTACTTCCTGTTGTTCACTGTCTTCTCCAAGTGCCTCCTGGATCGCCTTCATCTGCTGTCTCAGATAGAAATCCCGCTGCTGCTCATCGATGTCGGTCTTGACTTTTGACCGGATCTCTTCACTGAGGTTGAGAACCTGAAGCTCTTTGTTGAGGTATTCCATCACTTTTTCGAGCCGCTGTGAAAACCGGCGTATTTCGAGAACAGCCTGTTTGTCGGCTACACTGATCTGGAGATTCGAGGAGATGAAATTGAGCAGAAAAGTCGGGCTCGAGATATTGTTGATTGCAATGGACGCTTCCGACGGTATGTTGGGGGAGAGGTTGACAATCTTGCTTGCCGTCTCCTTGACCGATCGGATGGATGCATCGAGCTCTACGCCCGCAAGATCCATCTCTTGAGGGTATGGCCTTACATCCGCCCGGATAAACGGGTCGGTCCGGGTGATCTGTTCGATGGTAAAGGTAGTTTTTCCCTGAATGACCACACTTTTACTGCCGTCCGGCATCTTGATCAGTTTCAGGATCTGAGCAACGGTCCCAACTGTGTAAATATCGTTTTCATCCGGATTTTCAACTGTTTCATCTTTCTGGGTCACAACCCCGATCGTTTTGTCGCTCTCATAAGCCTCCTTGACCAGGGCGAGAGATCGGTCACGGCCAACGGTAATGGGTACAACAACCCCGGGAAACAGTACGGTATTTTTAAGCGGCAATATCGGCAGGTTGTCCGGTATATCGGACTGGGAGAGGCGACGTTCCTCCTCTTCCGACATCAGGGGTATCGCCTGTTCAAAATCATCAAATCCTTCGCTCGGATCGTCAAACGCCGTCTTGATCTTTAATAGTTCTTTACGTTTATCTGTAGGGTCAAACATATATGCTGTCTGTTATCTATCGTACCGGTATTCCGGCCTTTATCTATTTATATCGATTTCTGTGAATCAGTGATTACTCCTTTTATGATGCAAAATGGGAGCCATTAAATCTATACCTACCAAAAAGTCACAATTTTTCGGGCGATGCTGGCAAATTAACATTTCATTCTCAAATCACTGACAGTTGGTCACCTTTGACTGCAACTGCCCGAGCATCAGGGGATATAACGTCAGGGGATATAAAATGTAAGAGCTCCGAGAGCGAATCCGGCCAGCTCATTGGTTGGCCCGACAGATCGGCTGCGAAGCTGGATTGCTGCATTCAGATCCATATAACGTGTCTCTATCCCGGCCCCGAGGCTGTAGTAATCCGGCAAATTCAATGCAATTCTTGTACCCGCCCTGATGGGTAAAAACGTAAGCGGCCGGATTTCGGTTCCCAGGTAGGTGGCGAACCGGGTGGCATGAAATGCCGAGTCGGTAATCCCCAAAGTGATATCCCCCATCAGTTTAAACCTGCTGATCTGCAAAAGGGCACCACCGTTGATAGAGGTTGGCAGAAGTATGGTAAATGGTTCACCGGAAGTTCGATTACTATGAAGAAGGGGATGCGGAGATTGTTGGTTGAGAAAATAGAGCTGCTCGCCCGGGCGGCCCAGAAACATCCGGCCGGCAGTGGCCGGAAGATCATCTTCCAGGCCTCTTTCTTCATCCAGTGTGAACTCTTCGGGGTTTTTTCTGTAGGAGACAAATCCGATGTCAGTGATCGAGAAGCTCAGCCTGAGGGTGTTGCGGGCCTGTTCATCAAAGACCGGCAGCGTAGACAGATCGCTTCCGAGGGTGATCACGTAGGTCAGCCCCACATCAAGCCCGGCTCCGAAACCGGTGGGGCGCATCAATTCGGTTCTGACGATATCCGAAGGCTGAATCGTCTGGCCTGCAATAAACCGGTTGTTAAAATCACTGTAAACACCGGATGAATGCTGATGATATGCCTGGTGTCGCTCATAGCGGGAATCGTCCGCATCCCGGCGATACAGATTCTTGTAGTCCGCTTCCAGGTAGGAGCCGCTCAGGATAAATTTTGGTGCAAAGCCGATATAGAACTGGCTCAGATTGGGCAATTGTCCACTTAAAAATTCGAACCTTTCGGCGTATCCAAATGAGATTTCGTGGAGGATCTGATAGAATTGCGTGTGAGACTGATCGAATTCAATACGTCCCTCTTCCTCAGAGGGAGCCGGGTCGTAGAAATTGCGTCCTACTTCGAACCGGTTGCCAAACCTGGATCGGGCGCCTACGGAGTAGCTTCGGTTTTCACCCTGCCATGCTACTCCGAACCAGTGCAGTTCGCCCCGGACCTGATGTTCGGAAAGCTGTTTGCCAGAGTTGTAATTTCGATTGACGACATCATCCTGGCCGGGTCCATTTCCTGATGTCGAAGGACTCAATGCGACCACTTCTCTTCGCTCCCTGTAAGGGCGAAGCTGAGAGCGGTATTCGCTGCGGTAAAATTGAAAATCAGAGTTGGCGATCGGCAGCGATAGATAACTGCCGCCGGTCAGGGCCGAGACCTGCAGGCGATAATCCCTCTCCTTGATCATCAGGTTGGCAGGATTGACATAGAGAGAGGTGTATCCGGTGGTGTAAGCCGTTCCTCCCCCTCCAAGTGCCGTGTTTACCGGATGGTTTAGAATTTGCGCCTGCAGCTGCGGCAGGTACAGAATGAAGCCCAGAATGCTCAGAAGGAACAATTTCCGCATGACGTGCCAATATACGCAGATTTTTCGTTGGGTCGAGCCTGGTTGTTTCACGATTCGGTAACGTGCAGTCCTGCAACTCGCAGCATCAGGGTTTTTTGGCCCCGATTTTTGAAAAAGACCACCACCCGGCTGTCGCTGCCTTCACCGCTTCGGCTGATGATTTTACCTCTCCCGAATTTGGGGTGTTCGACCTGAACACCGGGGTGGAACGGATCATTTCCCTCGTCGAGATCGTACTCGATCGTGACAGAGCTATTGCCGGACTGCTTTTTTCTGTAGCCGCTTTTCGGTTTCTTCCAGTCATATTCGACTCGTGTTGAGCTGCTGCTATTACCGGAGTCTGCCGCTTCCCGGCCGGACCGGCTCATACCGCTTTGCGGCCGGCCCGAAAAGCTCCCGGTTTGCGTAATGGTTGCACCGGTTTCGGTTCGAACCACTCCTGGGTCAACTTCGTTCAGGAAGCGGGAACGCATCTGCCGGGTCTCTTCTCCGAACTTGTACCGCATTTTACTGAAACTGAAAAAGAGCTCTTCCTGGGCGCGTGTGATCGCAACATAAAATAATCGGCGCTCCTCTTCTATATCAACCTCATCATTTTCCCGTCCGCCCACCGGAAACAGGTTTTCCTCCAGACCGACGATGAATACGACGGGAAATTCGAGCCCCTTGGAGCCGTGAATGGTCATCAGGGTGACGGCCGGCTTGCTCTCGTCATACTTGTCGGCATCTGTAATAAGGCTGATCTCCTGTAAGAATGCGCCGAGTGTGGGGTTGCGGGTGTTTTTCTCATAAAATGAGATTGCATTCTGCAGTTCCAGGATATTTTCCCGGCGGCTCAGGGATTTGGGGTCACGATCTTCGATCAGCGCTTTGATATAGCCGGTGGCCTCTAGCATGGTCCGGGTCACCTCAAGGATCGAGCCGCCTTTATCGAGCTCCATTCGAAGGGAATGGATCATCTCGACAAATTCACGGATTCGGGCTTTGGCTGGTTTGTAGAGATCCAGCCGATCCACCTCTTCGATCATGCTCCAGATCGTTTTGCCTTCGCTGCGTGCTTTTGCAATCAGGTCGCTCAACGTTTTTTTACCGATGCCCCGCGATGGTTTGTTGATGATGCGAAGCAGGTTCTGCTCATCGTGAGGATTGACCAGCAGCGTCAGATAAGCTAACACATCTTTGACCTCCTGGCGCTGATAGAAGGAGAGGCCTCCGACAAGCTGATAAGGGATCTGTTTGCGCCGGAGAATCTCCTCGAACACCCGGCTCTGGTAGTTGGTGCGGTAAAGAATTGCAAAGTCGTTGAGGTCGTATCCGTTCCGAAGCTTGAGATTCTCGATATAGTTGGCAACCCGGTTGGCCTCATCCCGCTCATTCAGGTTTTCAAGAAGGGTGATCACTTCGCCCTCCCTGTTCTCAGTCCAGAGTGTTTTTTGGAGCTGACGTTCGTTGTTTTTGATCACCGAATCTGCAACCTGGAGGATATATCGGGTGGAACGGTAGTTTTGTTCAAGCGGAATCTCGACGGCATCCTCATAGTCGTTTTTGAAGTCGAGTATGTTGCGGATATCGGCCCCCCGAAAAGAGTAGATGCTTTGTGCGTCATCTCCCACTACGCAGATATTCTGATGTTCACCGGCAAGGAGATTGGTAACCTTGTACTGGGCATGGTTGGTGTCCTGGTATTCGTCGATCAGGATATACCGGAATTTCTGCTGCCAGCTGTGCAGCACCTCGGGCCAGGTTTCGAAGAGTTCGATCGGCCGGACCAGAAGGTCGTCGAAATCCATTGCGTTTGCTTCTTTGAGCCGATTTTGATAGACAGCGTAGACGCGTGAAGTGATTTCGTCGAGCGTTCCCGAGATAAATTTCTCCTTGTATGTATCCGGGTTGACCAGTTCGTTTTTTGCATCACTGATCTTGCGCTGGAGGGTTCTGGGCCGGATCTCTTTCGGGTCGTAGCCCAGCTCGCCCAGAATGAGTTTGATCATCTGTTCGGAGTCGCCGGTGTCGTAAATTGTAAAATTGCTGGAGAATCCGATTTTCTCACATTCGATCCGAAGTATTTTTGCAAAGATGGAGTGAAAGGTTCCCATCCACAATCTGGAAGCGCGGTGATCAATCAATCGAGTGATCCGCTGCTGCATCTCGCGGGCCGCCTTGTTGGTAAACGTCAACGCCAGGATCTCACCTGGATTTGCCCTCTTCTGTTGAAGCAGGTAAGCAATTCTGTAAGTGAGTACCCGCGTTTTGCCGCTGCCTGCTCCGGCAACGATCAGCAACGGCCCGTCGATGGTTGTAACAGCTTTGCGTTGCTGGTCATTGAGATCTTTAAGAAAAGAGGGCGGGCCGGGTCGTGAAGGGTGATTGTCGATTGATTCTTGGGTAGACATGCAGCGACTGAGGCTCAATAATTGGATTCATCTGTAGATTTACTCAAGATACAAAAAATCCGGACGAGAATGTTACAGGAATCACCCTTTTTGTATCTCCAGAAGCTTGTTCAGCGCCCGCTCTTTCAGATTCTCAAACCGATCTGCAGGGATGTCTCCCGCCGTGTATTTCATGTGGAGCCAGACGATATAGGTGGCCATCACATCTTCGTGGCAATAACGTTCTATCGCCTCGAGTTCGCCGTCGCGGTACATCTGCAGTACGTTACTGCCCTCGCCGGTCTGTTTGAACGGAATGTCGATCAGGATTCCCAGATGTTTGAGCCTGGGATAGGGACTGGCACCGAAGTTGCTGAACTGGTCCATCAGGTCGATGTTGTGTCCGCTGTATCGATATCGGATATCGTGATGGCTCAGTCGCAACGGCATCTGAAGTCCATATTTCATGGCTCGATAGGTGATCAGAGGAAGGTCGAAACCCCGGCCGTTATGATGGATCAGACCATAGTCTTTGAATGTAAGTAGTGTGTCGAACAGCTCGGACAGCCCCTCTTTTTCATCCTGGCCGTACCAGCCCGCCTTTTGACGGGGTTTTCCGTCGTTTTCAATCCAGAGACCGACCCAGGAGATGATCCGGTGGTACATGGGCGGCAGAAAGCTGGAATTGCCATATGTCAGCTCTTCTGAAGCTCTGTTTAAAAGGTCTTCATCTTCCAGTTCTTCCTCGCCGAAAATGGATCGCAACAGGTCGAGGTCGGGAATGGTCTCCACATCGAAGACAAAATACATGGCGGGATTATTGATTTACGGTCGACTGGATTCAGGTTCTGGGGGAGCGGTGCGTTCCCCGGCGAGATTCGCCTCAAATTGGGTTTTAAAACGTTCATCTGCAACTCCTTTTCCCAAAAGGTGCATCGATTTGGTTAATGCAGCTTCTGCGGTCATATCTCCGGCACTTACGGCACCGGCTTCAAGGGCAGCCCGGCCGCTCTCATACAAGTCGAGGTCGACTGAATCGTAGGGCGCCTGGGAAGTAATCACAATCTGGATTCCGGAATTGCGGCATCGCCGGATCAGCGGCAGAAGATTGTATTCGCCCCGCATCGGGAAGTTTCCGCTGCCAAATGCTTCGAGTATCACAACCTGCAGACCATCAGTGATGAGCGCTTCGATCCGTTCAGGCCGGAGATTGGGGTATAGTTTGAGCAGTATGAGCTGATCGCCAAACTTTGTACAAAGTTGACGCGGGCCGGCCCCGGATTCGGGCAGATGGTAGTCGATGTCGAGCCCGATCCGGGCAAGCGGCGGAAAATTGGGTGAATCAAAGGCGTCGAAATCGCCAATACTCATTTTAGTTGCACGGTTGGCGCGGTAGAGATGGTCGTTGAAACAGATGGAAACCTCTCTGCAGGGACCGGCGGCCAGTTCGACTGCGTTGACCAGATTTCGCCTGGCATCGCTTCTCAGTTTCCGTAAAGGTACCTGGCTGCCGGTGAATATGATCGGTTTTCCCGGATTCCGCAGCCCGAATGATACTGCCGATGCCGAATAGGCCATCGTGTCGGTACCGTGCAGAACGACAAATCCGTCATAATCATCCAGATGTTCGGAAAGGTGCTTTATCAGCATCGTCCAGTGGCCGGCGTTAATATCGGAACTGTCTTCGAAAAAGAGTTTATCGACGTGGATTTCGGCCAGCTGGGAGAGTTCAGGAATCTGGGTGTGGAGAAGTTCCGTCCAGCGGTCTGCATTAAGCTCCGGCCGGCCTCCGCCGATATCCATGGCGATCGTTCCGCCGGTCTGAACCAGATTTATTTTTTTCATCTTGAAATATTCTGAGAGGGTGATAAATTAACAGTCCCCATCCAACTCAAATAACTCGATATGAAAGTCTATAACTCTTCGTCGATACGCAACCTGGTACTGGCAGGTCATTCAGGGTCGGGTAAAACCACCCTTGCCGAAACCATGCTCTTCGAATCCGGAACCATCAGCCGGAGAGGAAACGTGACGGAAAAAAATACAACTTCCGACTATCATCGCATAGAAAAAGAGAAAGGCAAGTCGGTTTTTACGTCGCTGTTGAACCTCGATTGGAGGGGCACCAAGATCAATCTGCTCGATACTCCGGGCACGACCGACTATGTTGGAGAAGTGATCAGCGGCATGAATGTGGCTGATGCAGCCCTGTTTCTTCTAAATGCGGAACATGGTGTAGAAGTTGGCACAGAATTTTTCTGGCGTCATGCAGAAAAGATGGGATTACCGACCATCCTGGCGGCTAATAAAGTGGATGGTGAACAATCGGACTTTCAGAATACGGTAGATATGGCCAAGGAGCGTTTCGGGCGTGAAGTGGTCGTGGTACAGTATCCATACAGCGAAGGGGAGGATTTTCACGCGATTATAGATGTGCTGAAGATGACAATGTATGAGTTCCCCGAATCGGGCGGCAGGCCTGATAAACTTCCGATTCCGGAATCGCACAAGTCGCAGGCAGAGCTGCTTCATAATGAGCTGGTCGAGTCGATTGCCGAAAATGACGAATCGCTGATGGATCTCTATTTTGAGCATGGTGAACTTGACGAATATCAGATGCGGGAAGGGCTCCAGAAAGCGGTGGCTGAACGAAATATATTCCCGCTTTTCTGTATCTCTTCTGAGCGAAATATGGGATCGGGGCGAGTGATGGGTTTTATCGGTAACGTACTCCCGTCACCGCTGGACGCCACTCAGCCGTTGACTGAGGAGGGCGAGCCGTTCGAACTGGATGAGGATGGCAAGACGGTGCTCTACAGCTTTAAAACCTATTCGGAGTCTCATGTCGGAAGCCTGAACTACCTGAAAGTGTTGAGCGGAACAGTTTCCCAGGGCCAGGAACTGGAAAATAAACGCGATGACAGCTCCCAGCGTTTGGGAACACTCTCAATCAATCAGGGTAATAAGCGAACGGATGTTCAGGAGGCAAAATGCGGCGATTTGGCTGTAGCTGTCAAACTGAAGGATGTCTACTCTGGAGATACCCTGACGGAAAAAGGAGAGGATGTGGTGATTCGCCCTCCCCAATTGCCTGCACCCAATATTCGTAAAGCGATTCAGCTGAAGAAGGAGGGCGAGGAGGACAAGCTCGGAGCTGCCCTGAACCAGCTCCAGCGTGAGGATCCGGCACTGCAGGTCGAGTTCAGCAAAGAGCTTAAACAGACAATTTTGCACGGCCAGGGTGAAGAACACCTGATGGTGATCTTTGACCAGATCAACAACCGCTTTGGCCTGGATGTGGAATTCATCACCCCGAAAATTCCCTACCGGGAAACCATAACCCGCTCCTACAAGGCGCACTACAAACATAAAAAGCAGTCGGGTGGAGCTGGACAGTTTGCCGAAGTTTATATGTTGATCGAGCCATGGCAGGAGGGGATGCCGACTCCCGACGATCTGTCGGTAAGGGATGTAGATGAGCGAGATCTGCCGTGGGGTGGCAAGCTGGTATTTCAGAATTGCATCGTTGGAGGAGTGATCGATAACCGGTTTATGCCGGCTATCCTCAAGGGGATTATGGAGAAGATGGAAAACGGCCCGATGAGCGGCTGCCGATCGCGGGATATCCGCATTTCGGTCTACGACGGTTCCATGCATTCGGTCGATTCCAACGAAGCGGCTTTCAAAACGGCAGCACTGATGGCATTTCGCGACGGATTTATGAAGGCGGGGCCGCAGCTTCTCGAGCCGATCTACTCGGTGGAGATCACCGTTCCGGCCACCTATATGGGGGATGTAATGAGTGACCTAAGTTCCCGTCGCGGTCAGATTCAGGGTATGGATGCCGAAGGGTCGATCCAGAAGATTAAGGCTCATGTGCCTCTCGAGGAACTTGATCAATATTCGACCAAGCTCAAGTCGATGACTCAGGGAAGTGCCTCCTACACAAGGGAATTCAGTCACTATGCCCCGGTGCCTCACGATATTCAGGAGAAAGTGGTACAAGAGAATTTGGAGGAGGAGGCTGCATAAGCCGGCCCGGTTGAGGAGAACTCATTGAGCCAAAGCCGCTTTTAAGGTCAGTTCTTGCTGGAATTCGGGCAGATTTGACTGATTTCGCTAAGGTCTGACAGGAGTTCGGATTTGGTATGGTCTGACAGGAGTTCGGCCTGATCCGGTTGATACTCAGGTTGCATTGGCTGGAGTTCGGGTTGACCTGAGCGGATTCAGCACTTCTCGAATGTGCAGCATTTTCCTTATTTTGTGGAATCGCTTCCAAACCGGCAACTTGCCGGTTGCGATCGGCCCTGAGCATGAAAAAATCGGCGACGGCCGGTGAAATTCCTCGTTGAATCGGTGCGTTGTAATGGATACATCGCCCGGTCATCGGTATCAAGATCGGTTTCAGCAACGAACTGACGAATCACACCCGACCTGAAGAGACCATGTCCGAATCAAAAACCATTACTGGCAAGACCGTAAAAACCGACAAAAATAGTGACCAAAAGGTTCGCCAGCCTTCCGGCAACGGCAGGCCGCAGCCGCAGCCTTACAAACCAAAGCATAAGGTTCGTTTTGTTACAGCAGCCAGTCTCTTTGACGGCCATGATGCGAGTATCAATATTATGCGCCGAATTCTCCAGAGTACCGGAGCCGAAGTGATTCACCTGGGCCACAATCGTTCGGTTCACGAAATTGTTGACTGTGCCATTCAGGAGGATGTTCAGGGGATCGCCGTCAGTTCCTATCAGGGCGGCCATATGGAGTATTTCAAATACATGGTCGATCTGCTAAAAAAGAAGGATGCACCCAGAATCCGGGTGTATGGCGGAGGAGGCGGGGTTATCGTTGAAGATGAGATCGCCGAACTTCATGAATATGGTGTCAGTCGTATCTTTTCGGTTGACGACGGCAGCGAGATGGGTTTACAGGGAATGATTAACCTGATGATGAAGGAGTGCGACTATGACCCGGCGGAAGAGAAGGCGCTGAAACCCGAGGCACTTTTGGATGGAGATCGTCTGGCACTCTCAAGGGCGATAACTGTTCTGGAAAATGGACATGAAGAGCTGTTGAAATTTGAAGATGGCAGTCTGTTTGGCAGCGGCGGCGAACTTTGGAACGAAAAGCAGGGAGCAGCGATCCCGCTGGTCGGGATAACTGGAACAGGAGGGGCCGGGAAAAGCTCTTTGACTGATGAATTGGTTCGAAGATTTCTGACCGAGTTTGAGGATCTGCAGATCGGCATCATCTCCATCGACCCGTCCAAGGTAAAAACGGGCGGTGCACTGCTTGGCGATCGCATCCGGATGAACAGCATCGACAACGAGCGGGTCTTCATGAGGAGTATGGCAACCAGGACTTCCAATCTTGCCATCAGCCGCTCCGTTAAGGCGGCAGTTACTGCTTTTAAGGCGTTCGGGTTCGATTTGGTTATTGTGGAGACAAGTGGGATCGGGCAGAGTGGTACCGAAATTGCCGAAATTGCAGACATTCCGATCTATGTGATGACACATGAGTATGGTGCGGCTACCCAGCTTGAAAAGATCAATATGCTGGAACTGGCCGACCTGGTGGTTCTGAACAAGTTTGAAAAGAAGGGATCACTGGATGCACTGCGGGATATCCGAAAGCAGATCAAGAGAAATCGGGGCGAATGGCACAGCCGGCCCGAAGAGATGCCGGTCTATCCAACGATTGCCGCACAGTTCAATGATGAAGGGGTGAACCGGCTCTTCAAAGCGGTGGTGGACCTTGTGAATGAGCGGTACGATCACTCCTGGAAAACAAAAATTTATACCGAATCGGCTCCTGCCGATGACCTGCATACGCAGACGATCATATCGGGCAACCGACAGCGATATCTTTCCGAGATCAGTGAAACCTTGCGTGATTACCACCAGTGGGCCGATGAACAGGTTGAGTTCGCCAGAAGGCTCGATCAGGTAGCCGGCACCCTTGATCAGCTCGAGAAGTGGGATCCGAAAGATCGTAAGCAGATGGAAGGCCGGCTCGAACAGATGCGGGAACACTGGAAAAACAAACTGGACAGTCTATCACTGAACATTCTGGAGGGTTGGGATGAACTGTATGAAAAGTATAATGAGGATATCTTCAGGGTCAAGATTCGTGACAAGGTGATCGAGACGAAACTGTTTCGGGAGTCGATCAGCGGTACCCGGATTCCAAGAGTCTCGCTGCCAAAGACCAAAAATTTGGGAGATCGTCTTCAGTTCGCCCTGAAAGAGAATCTGCCCGGATATTTTCCCTACACTGCGGGTGTCTATCCGTTCAAGAGGGAGGGAGAAGATCCTACACGTATGTTTGCCGGTGAAGGGACACCTGAGCGAACGAACAAGCGGTTTCACTACCTGAGTGCCGGGATGCCGGCTGCCCGACTTTCGACAGCTTTCGATTCGGTGACGCTTTACGGTGAGGATCCCGATTATCGTCCCGATATTTATGGAAAGATCGGTAATTCCGGCGTCAGCATCTGCACGCTCGACGATATGAAGAAGCTTTATTCGGGATTTGCACTGACCGATCCGACCACTTCGGTATCGATGACTATCAATGGTCCGGCCCCGATGATTCTGGCCATGTTTATGAATACAGCGATTGATCAGGAGGTCGAAAAGTACCTTAGAGAGCAGGGACGCTGGAAGGAAGCGGAGAAAAAGATCAAATCCTGGTTTGATAAAAAAGAGCTTCCGGCACCTGAATACAGTCTTGAGAAGCCTGAAACTCATGATGGTTTTGGACTGGCTCTGCTGGGTATTACCGGTGATCGGCTTGTTGACCGGGAAACCTATGAAAAGATCAAGGCCGATACATTGCATGTTGTGCGAGGGACGGTGCAGGCCGACATCCTCAAGGAGGATCAGGCTCAAAACACCTGTATTTTCTCGACCGAATTCGCCCTCAAAATGATGGGGGATATCCAGAAATATTTTACTCAAAACAGAGTCCGCAACTACTATTCGGTTTCAATCTCCGGGTATCATATTGCCGAAGCTGGAGCCAATCCGATCACGCAGGCGGCATTTACGCTTGCAAACGGTTTTACTTACGTTGAATACTACCTCTCCAGGGGTCTCGATATCGATGATTTTGCCCACAACCTGTCATTTTTCTTCAGTAACGGGCTCGACCCGGAATATGCTGTCATCGGACGGGTTGCACGGAGAATCTGGTCGGTGGCAATGAAGCACAAGTATGGCGCTAACGAGCGATCACAAAAGCTCAAGTATCATATTCAGACCAGCGGCCGTTCTCTCCATGCCCAGGAGATTCAGTTCAACGATATACGTACTACCCTGCAGGCGCTCCTGGCTATCTATGATAACTGTAACTCATTGCACACCAATGCTTATGACGAGGCTATCACAACCCCGACCGAAGAGTCTGTCCGAAGGGCGCTGGCGATCCAGCTGATCATCAACAAAGAGCTTGGAACTGCCAAAAACGAGAATATCAATCAGGGTTCCTACTTTATCGAAGAGCTGACGGACCTGGTGGAAGAGGCGATCCTGGCCGAATTTGACCGGCTTACTCGTCGAGGCGGGGTGCTGGGCGCAATGGAGCATATGTATCAGCGTGGCAAGATTCAGGATGAGAGCCTCTATTACGAGTCGCTTAAGCACTCCGGTGAGCTTCCGATTATCGGAGTTAACACGTTCCGAAGTGACGGTGCTTCTGAAGAAGAGGAACGAGAGATTGAACTGATCCGTTCGACCAAGGAGGAGAAAGAGCAGCAGATCCGGAATCTGGAGATGTTCCATCGGCGTAACCGGGAAGAGGCGGAAATGGCGATCGATGAACTCAAGCGGGTTGCACGGGAGAATGGCAATCTGTTTGAGACGATTATGGAGACAGTGAAATGTGCTTCGCTGGGGCAGATATCAAGTGCCCTTTATGAAGTGGGTGGTCAATATCGCCGGAATATGTAATAGCTGAAAGCAAATAGCTGAAAGCAAATAGCTGAAAGCTGAAAGCTGAAAGTAGATCAAAGCTGAAAGCAAATAGCTGAAAGCTGAAAGGTGAAAGCTGAAAGCTTGTTGATGCCTGAATAGCGTTGACGTTTTTAGTTGACATGTAACATTTTGGTTGAGCAAGCCTGTTTTCTCGAAACTGAAGGCCAAAATCGGGGTTGTGAGCTCAAAGCATTTGACAAGTTCAAATCAAGTCTGACAGACAAGAAATTCCAATCACAGGAAACGGACGGACTTTCAGTATTTAGTTTTACCCTTTGAGCTTTCACCTTTCAGCTACCAGCTCTCAAATTATAGTCTTCCTGCATTTTGTAGAGTTGCCAAAGTTCACGGGTTTTCATCTTGAGCAGAGGCTGCAGTGCAAGTTTGCCGGTAGTTCCGATGCTCTTTTCCAGGAATTTCAACTCACGGAATTGTGCTTTCGTCTCGTTGTCAAGCGGCACGGAGACACCGCTTTCTTTCATCACAATCCACCCCTTGGCTTTGATGGAGAGTTCCAGATAGGTGCGCAGATATCCGATGATATCAGCCATCAAAATTCCCGGAAAGCTCTCCTGAACAGTTTGCAGATAGCGTCCGACCGGAGTGTCGGAAATGTTGCCTGCTTTGAGTGTTCGAAGAAGTTCGGTTTCGTGTTCCAGGCCGCTGTCGAGCCAGTTGCGAGTCTGGTTTTCGCTGATTTTGTAGACTCCATAGACGATTGGAGGCAGGGTAACCAGAATGATGAGCGTGAGGGTGAGGGGCGGGAGAAGGAACTGGTTATAGAGCAGATGCAGCAGAATAGAGGTGGCCAGGCCGGAGAGAAAGGTGGGGAGGACAGGCCAACTTTTCCGGTCTGCCAGGTCTTTACACAGGATAGCTCCTGTTGCAACAACTCCGCTGTGCATCAGCGCGGTTCCGAATCCGCGGACAAACCAGGTTGTCAGAGCGGCGTCAGAGAGTGAGCTCATGTAGTAGATGTTCTCGATAATGGCAAAACCGGTTCCGACCGCAACTCCGTAGATCGCTGCATCGACGAGAAATCCCGTTCTGCTGCTTTGAATCAAATAGATAATGAATAAAAATTTAATCACCTCTTCGCTGAACGGAGCGATAAAACGGGAGAATTCCCGGAGAGTAAGCCCGGTCCAATCGATCAGGTTGGAATTGATCAGCATGGCAGCCAGTGCCGCCGCAGCCCCGTACAGGATAGCAAAGCCAAGAGAGCGCCAGCTTACCAGTTTGAAGCTGTCGAACAGGATCAGAACGAGCAAAAACAGTAAAACGGGAGCAAAGGCAACCGCTATTTCAAGCACCATCGAACTACCTCATTATTCGCAGTGAGATCATCCACTCGTCGCTACGAATTCCGAGCTCATGATTCCAGGCCGAGGCGTAACCCGCCGAAAGAGTAGAGTCGAGGATAGAAAAAATGACCAGGCGAATATCAATTTGAGCCCCTACATTGTAGTATCGCTGCATCCAGTCGTGGTCATCTACATTGGTTACAATACCGGAGGAGAAGAAGTTGATCTGCGCCCAATTGGCGTAGAGGTTGAGAAATCCGAATCTGCGAAATCTCAGAGGTGGTGTCGTCCATTCTGCAAGCAGTTTTCCGTAGCTTGTACCTCCTATCTGGTTCAGCTCTGTACCAGGGAATGAGTAGTATTGCCGGTATCGCCTGCTCGGCTGATGATCGATCCAGTTGTTTCCAAAGCCGCCGAAATAGAAGTTTCCGAGCGGTTCCCGTTTGGGAGAAAAGGAGTAGCCTACCGAAGATCGCAGCCAGAGTGAGGAGTGGTTAAATGGCAGTTCGAAACCATAGTCGAGGTTCTGGTGTATTCGAGGGAAGAATCGCCCCTCGACATAGTTGGAATTGAGCCCGAGATCCCACCGTAATCCCTTCTCATGATCCACCGCTCCAAGTGAGAAGAGTACATTGCTGTAACTCAAGTTAGCTGATATGCTCCAGAAATTTTCGAAGGAGGTAATAATGTTCTGGAAATCGGGAAGAGTCTCCATCCCGCCGTGATAGGCTCCTCCAACCGAAAAATCGAGCGTTCTCGGGCGATCGTGAATCAGATTCCTGTTGTGCCGGAGCCCGATCGAGTATCCTTTGCGGCTGGTTCGGGTGGGTCCAAAGAGGTCATAGAAGTTTGCGTTGTTGTAATTGGCATAGAAATACCACGATGGCATATCGTAGCTGATAGAACCGTGGAATCGTTCCGAGTCGGGCAAAGCGGGGTGCGGAGAATATGAAGCGGTAATCCCGAGATGGTGAAGCCGCATGGAGTCGTGAAAGTCGATTCGGTATCCTCCGGCCGCATAGTGTTTATAGCCTTCAACAATTGGGTAGGCAGCGCTCAGTGATAAATTCCGGGCTGAGGAGTAATCACTGCGCTCGATAATCATGGTGTCGATGTCGACAGACTCCGGATTGGGTGGTTCAATCATCCAATCAATAACCTGAGGGTGAGAATTGACAATCTCCTGACCCAGAAATTGAATTGCACTCACATTGCTTACCGGTTCGTCGGCCAGTTTGACGGGCCGGAAACCTTGCCCGGTATACTCATAAGCCAACAGGGAGTCTTCCCATACAGGTACCGGCCGAAAGTATCCTCTTTCAGCGTTGGTCAGCCACCGGATCGATTCGTTCTCTCTGTCGTACCGTACGATGTTGGAAACACCACTGTAATACGTTGAACCGTAAAGAAATCGGCCGTCTGGAGAAAATTTGAAGCTGGCAGGCGAGCTAACCTCAAAGTCAAAGATCTCATCGGGATTAAAATCACCCTCTATCAGGTCGTTAATTTCCAGCATTACAAGTTTCTGATTACCGCTCACATCAGCCACAGCTGCACTCAGATAGGTTCCGTCTGGTGAAATGTCGATATCGAATATGTCATCTCCGTAAGAGAGTGAATAGATGAGATTCCACTCCTCGTAAGGGTAGGGGATGCGTACCAGGGAGGTTATGCCATTGTAATGCCGGACACCCCAAATCGACCGGTCGGTAGTATTAAAGACCAGGTCGCCGGTTCGTACATTCCGGATCAATCTTTCCCTGTTTCCAGTTTCTACGTCTACAGAATAGAGATCCCGCCAGCTGTTGTTGTCATCGGTATAGAAGAGGGTGGATGTTGCCGGGTCGAACGCCAGGGAACTCACAAAGTTCAGTGCGGGGCTCTGAATGTCTGTCAAACGCCTTTGATTACCGGTTTCCGGGTCGAGAATTGTGATATGGGAGACTTCGCCGGGTTTTGCAACCGCAACATATACTTGATCCCGCTCCGGGTCGTAGATCGCATTGGAGACTCCACCGAGGGGCTCTCGGGAGAGGGGCCTGGCTTCTGTTACCGGATTTTGCCGGATTCTGTCCAGATTTTGTCGCTGCCACTCTTTCTCCCATTCGATCCAGCGCGACCACTCTTCATCGAGTGAGACGTCATAAACCTCTTTGAACTGTCTTGAAAAGTATCGTTTGGTTCTGTCGGTTCGGGCGGTCCATTCCAATAGCGCTTCAGGTCCATACTGCAGCGCCAGATAGGACATAAATCGGGTTCCGTACATGTAAGAGTGACCCCCGACTTCAAAATCGATTGTGGTTCCTTCCGACTCCAGGCCGATCGCATCGTAGATATGAGCATCATCGAGTACCATTGTACGAAACATCATCTCGTCGTACGCACCCATCACCCGGCCGATACCTCCCGACATCCAGGTGGTCATAAATTCAGCGATCCCTTCGTGATACCACCGCGGGGAAAAGCGGCGGGGTGTAGTGAGATATCCGTAAAACATCGATACGGGATCGGCCTGCACCGGATCGACTTTGCCCATAAAGAGGGAGCGGAAGAAACGGTCCGACCGTGACGTGTTGTCCAGTGCGGCGATGTGAACCAGCTCGTGATTCATCAATACGTTAATCCGCTCATTGGCCGGATTGGCTTCAAAAGCGTAGTGAAAAGGGGAGATACCCATCAGGATCACATTCTCCGGTACGGAGGACGCACCCGCATTGCCAAAGTCACCAAAATCCTGAACGATCACGGTAACCGGTTCGGAGAGTTCATAATTAAACTTGTTACGGTGATAGTTCAGAGCGTTGGTGTAGCTTCTGATCGTATGACCCAGCAGCATCTCGTGCCCGAAATCATAATAGATCAGGTTCAGATCGTCGGTCTTGATCGATCTGAACTGACCGTTTACAGTGTGCAGGCTTTCGATAATCAGAGAGCCTGCGAGAAACAGGATGATTGCCGAAATGAATCTCCCAACCTTGTAGTTTGCCAACATAGATCACCAGTTTATTCTGAAGAGATACCCCATTGCTGACTTAAAAAACGTACTCTTGAGTACAAAAACAAAAATGCCCCGGGTCACGGGGCATTTTAGAGTGCGATTTACAGACTTCGGTATACCGGTTCTCTTTATCTGGTCATGTGAGGTCGATTCCTGACTTTACGTCCTTCATCTTTTATCAGAATGATGTTCAAATTCAGTCAAGTTGAAGCTGGAATTGATCCTGGCGCATCATGTCGTAGAAACCGGCTGAGTTCATCAGTTCAAGGAATCTGGCATTGTTAGACAGCTCGAGAAATGCCGGATTTGAGGCCAGTTCTACAAAGGACTCATTGGCAGCCAGCTGAACAAAGGTTTCGTTAGCGGCCAGCTCGACAAAGGCGGGAGAAGCCGCAAGTTCGGCAAAGGCCGGATTTCCAGCCAGTTCCAGGAATGTTTCATTGGCAGCCAGTTCAGTAAAAGACGCGCTTCCAGCTAACTCAACCATAGAAGGATTCATGGCCAGTTCAAGATATGCCGGATAGGCAGCCAGTTCCATAAACATCGGGTTTGCCGCCATTTCAACCAAGGCAGGGTTACTTGCCAGTTCGACAAATGCCGGATTGCCGGCAAGTTCCAGAAACGCTTCATTGGCTGCAAGCTGGGCAAAAACAGGATTGGACGCGAGCTGAACAAACGATTCATTAGCCGCAAGCTCGATAAATGCCGGATTATTGGCCAGCTCAACCAGTGTTTCACTGGCTGCCAGTTCGACAAACGTTTCGTTAGCAGCGAGTTCCATGAAAGCCGGGTTGCTCGCCAGTTCGGTCAGTCCGTGACTGTTAGCCAGCTCAACAAAGGACGCATTATTGGCCAGTTCGGCGATGTCGGCCGAGCGTGCCAGTTCAACAAATTCCGGATTGTTGGCCAGCTCGATGAATGCAGGATTGTTGGCCAACTCCATAAATGTATCGCTTGGGAAAAATGTATCGCTGGGAAAGCGAAGATCGCCCGCATCAAACGTATCGCTGGGAAACATACTATAGGCCAGTTCGGTGAAAGACGGGTTTTCAGCCAGTTCGGCAAAAGCCGGGTTATTGGCCAGTTCCAGTACACCAGGATTGGCGGCCAGCTCGAGAAACGCCGGGTTATTGGCAAGTTCGGTCAGTCCATGACTGTTGGCAAGCTCGACAAAGGAAGCGTTATTGGCCAGCTCTCTTAGATCGGCTGATCGTGCTAGCTCTGCAAACTCCGGGCTGTTGGCCAGTTCGGCGAATGCCGGGCTGCCTGCCAGCTCCATAAATGCTGCTTGTGATGCAAGTTCTTCGAAAGCCGGATTGGATGCCAGTTCAACAAATTCCGGACTGCTTGCCAGATCCAGAAATGCGGGATTAGCTGCCAACTCGAACATTGCCGGGTTATTTGCAAGTTCAAGAAAAGCCTCTTGTCTCGCCAGTTCCACAAAGGTTGCGTTATTGGCCAGCTCTTGTAGCTCACCTGATGCGACCAGACGCTGGAAAAGATCACTCTGCAGGATATCCTGGTAATGTGCATCCTCCAGGATGACATCTGCGCTTGTGATCTGTTCTGCTCTGTGCCGCTCGGCACGTTCGACGCCTTCAATTCCATCTGCCCCGATCGTGCCTGCAACTTCCTCTTCGCCAGGCTGTGAAAAGTCTGCTGTGAAGAGTGCGATGGCTACCGCAATTACGGCTACTGCCGCTACGGTAGCGATAAATTTACCTGAAAATGTTGGGTTGTCAGGCATGTTAACCTCCGTTGTTTTATGATGTATGATATTAGATCCTTTTTCGGTATCTGCACCTGCATCGTTACGCGTCGATGCAGTATGTCGAGGAGTTAATTGCTGGATAACTTCTTCGCTGAGATCCTCGGGGATTTTTCCGGACATTTCCTTTTTCAGATCGCTTAATTGATCGGAAATTTCAGAGAGTTCTTCGTAGAGTTCGCGTGCTTCTTCATTCTCTTTCAGAATGACCTGAAGCTTTCGGCTCTCTTCCGGGCTGTTAACCCCGTCAAGTTCGCGCTGAATTAATATTTCGATTTCTTTCTTCATTCTACCCGAATTACACTTGAGGTTGGAAAAAGTTGGTAAATTTTTTGCGAATCATCTCTTCACTTAATATAAATCGAAGGTAAGATGATAATATTCAGCTTTTTGCATTGAGGGCGTCTCGCAGATTCATCCGTGCGGTATAGAGCCTGGATTTGACTGTTTTCTCTTCGATATCCAAAATTTCGGCAATCTCCCGGTAACTGAGCTCTTCGAAATGTCTCAGATGTATGATCGTACGATAGTTTGGCTTGAGAGTCTTCAATGCCTGCCGAAGTTTCTGTTTGCTCTCTTCTTTAACAACTTGCAGATGAGGTGTTTCGGAATCCGGCGGCATCCTGTTCAAAGAAGTGAATTTCTCTTCTGCCCGGTTTGAGTTGAGCGCTTCGTGAACGATTATTCTATAAAGCCAACTGAAAAAACGGTGATTTGGATCAAACGTATCGAGCTTCTCCCAGGCTTTAATGAAACCATTCTGCGTGATATCTTTGGCTCGTTCCGGGTCTCCGGTAATCCCGAGTGCCGTCCGATACATCGGCTGCTGATAACGCTCAATCAGCAAGCGAAAATCACCTGATCGGCCATCAAGGCAACGTTCAATGATCTGGAGATCGCTGGGTTTGCTCTTCATCAGTAAGAGATTATTCGATATCAAAAACCTGATCGAGGCGTGTGTACATAAATACGTCGCGTATATGATCGTTCAGGTTTACCAGTTTCAGCTGATGCCCGCTTTTATCCAGCCGTTTATGTGTTTGAATCAATATGGTGAGCCCGGAACTGGAAATATAGTCCAGGTCTGAAAAGTCCAATGTGACGGAATTGTCGAGATCTCCCAGAATCTGCTCTGCTTCTTCTGCCTGAGCGGCGTCGAACCGACCGCTCAGTCGGTAATGTCCGTTATGGTTTTTCTCAATCTTTAACATGACGACTCTAACCAAAATTCAATATCAAGTAACATAATTACCGGTTTCTTTGAATAATCATCATCGTCAGGTCGTCAAATTGGGGTGCTTCACCAATAAAATTTTGTACTTCTTCAAGGACCTGGTCGATAATCTGCTTTGGCTCCTGGTCTTTCAGCTCCGATACCCGTTCGACCAGTCTTTTCTCTGAATAGTTTTCATCGTTTTTATTGATCGCATCAGAAATTCCGTCGGTGAACAATAGGAGTGTATCTCCCGGGTTCAGGCTGACTTCATCTTCGTCATACGGACTCTCCGGCATGACTCCCAGCGGCAGTCCGCCGCTTGAGAGCCGATCGGTGCGGTCGTCGCGAAACAGGTAAGGGTGTTCATGGCCCGCATTGGAGTATGAATAACTGTTTTTTTCAGGATCGAGAACCCCAAAGAACAGGGTGATAAACTTACCGGAGCTGCTGGATCGATGGATGATGTTGTTAAAGCGGCTTACGCAGTAGGATGGAGATGCGTTGTGATAGGGCAGGTCCCGCATAACAGATTGCAGATTGGCCATTAAAATGGAGGCCGGAAGCCCTTTTCCGGATACATCGCCAAGTGCAGTAACCACTCGTCCGCCGTCAAGCTCAACAAAGTCGTAGAGGTCCCCCGAAGTTTGCCTGGCCGGAATGTTCAGAGCGGCAATTTTGTAATTGTCTCGTTGTGGTGTCTTCTCCGGGAAAAGAAGTTTCTGCACTTCCCAGGCAGCACTCATCTCTTTCTCCATCGCAATCTTTTGCCTCTCTTGTTCATACAGTCGTGCATTTTCGATAGCAGATGCAGCATGAATGGAGAGGTCCTCAATAAATGATTCGTCCTGAGAAGTGAATGTACCCTTCTTTTTGTTGAGGAGCTGAAACACACCGATCATTTTACCGTCTCGATTTCTCAGCGGCATACATAGAATCGTACGGGTCTTATATCCGGTTTTCTTGTCAAAATCGGGGTTAAATCTCTTGTCTTTGGAGGCATCAGCGATATTGAGAGTCTCACCCGTTTCAGCTACATGGCCTGCGATACCTTCACCGACAGGTAGCTCAATGACTACTTCCTCTTCTCCTTTTAATACTTTGGACCAGAGGCGATTTTTCTCTCTGTCGATCAGATAGATTGTACCGCGATCTCCATTGACTCCCTGAAGGGCTGTGTCGAGAATCAATTCCAGAAGTTCATCCAGGTCGAGTGTGGAGTGTACGATCTTGGATGCTTCAACCAGCTTTTCAAGCTGCTCAATATATTCGCTAGCCGACTCGTCAGCCGAAACGTTTCTGCTCTTATGCATGAATACCCCTCTTCAGTTCATCCGAATATATCCCCGTGCGGGAGGTACGGTTTACCCCAACATGGACAGTTTAACTGATGTTCAGAATGCTAATAAAGTTGAAAAAATCTGATCCACTGCTACATCAGCCATATTTATAACATACTAAATTGTAAGATATTTATCAGAATCTGTAAATGGTTCTGATTGCTTTATTGAAACGATATGTAAGATGAATGGCAGAAATCAGGATTATTCAGGAATCAGCCGAAGATGTTCAAAATCCGATAGATTGTCGTGATCCGAAATGTAACGCAAGAAGCGTTCAGGGAGCTCAAACGGCCTCTCTTCTGTTACAGGTGGCAATCTCGGTTGTCGGATATCGGGGCGTTCGGGCCTCATATCAGGATCCCATCGAAATCCGGACAGGCGACGGTCGATATAGTCCGGATCTTCCGGCAGGTGAGAGCCATCAATATTCTGTTCAGCTTTGAAGTTGTCGAGCTCACCATTGAGAAATGTGATTATACTGGCTCCCTGGGCGATCAGTTCGATCAATCCATCTGGCTGATCGTTCTCATCTTTAAGGTGGAATATCAGTTCACTGTTGTCAAATACTACAATTCGATCGATTTCACCTTCTTTGAAGTGAGCTTCGAGCGTATCGCCTTTCATCTGGTTGAGTCGTCCGGTCAAACTGTCTTGCTGTACGGCAAAAGGATCGGGATAAGAGGTGAGAAATTCGATCTGATCGTCGGACAGATGAGCTTCAATGTAGGGACCGGTCAGCTGTATCCGGTTTTGCCAGACGACCGGATTGGAAAGGAGTCGAAATTGTTCGATATCGCTCCGGTAATGGGAGGTATCTGCTACGGCTGAAAAAGACTCGGACCATATGCGCACTTCTTTGTAGGCATCTACAAAGTCGGAAGTGTCGGTCTCGGTAAGGTGGATCAGCTGAGCGTTCAGATGTGAGGTGTCGGTGCCGGCCTCATTGATCTGCATCATCCAGGCGTCGTTTGCCAGCGTTCGATTTCCGGCGGAGTCAGCCTCCAGATAATGGCCGGAAAAGGTGACATTCTCCTCCATATCAAATGCATAAACCCGGTTGTGAAGGCGGTAGTATTGTGCCGAACGATTCATGAAGAGCGAGTCAGCTTCCAGATATTGCGTCGAATCGGCGAGCTGAACATCGCCGGTAAAAAAAGCGACGTCCGCATCCTGTATGTAATAACCGCCTTCAGCCAGCAAAATTCCATCCTCATCTTCAAAACGAACCGGACTGTTGAAATGAGCCATATCGAGTATTCGATCGTAGTCGACCGATTCACTTAAGAGCAGGTTAAGTTCTGAAAGCAGGATCACCCGCCCCCGGAAACGGCTGTATTCACGTTCGGTATCGTGAAAAAGCGTGTCGGCCCAGATGATATCAGTATCTGTTTCAATCTGGATATTGAACGCCTGTATCAGATTTCTCTCCTCGAACTGGTAAGCACTGTCGGCGTACATATACATCCGGTCGGATTGAAGTTCTACATTACCCAGGAGTCTTCGAATGGGTTCACCGTCGATAATTCCGCCTTCTCCCCGGTCGGCCTGGACTATTGTTACCTGTTCCTGGGCATATATTTTATTGGGCAAGGCTAAGGTGTGGAGGGAGATGAACAGCAGTAATAGCGTATATAAAAGTTTTCGGGTTTCAATCAACGATGAACCTCCCTCGAATCTCGGTAATGACGTAGTCGGTCAGGTCCGTTTTGCTTGTAAACCCGCTGCCAGTGAGGCTGTCGGCCGGTGTAACTATTGTGACGTGCCGGTCTGAGGTGATTCGGTCGGTTCTTTCCGACCATTTAAGGTAGTCACTAAAGAGTTTCCGATTTCTCACAGTCTCCACACGCACGGAGTCGAAGAGTTCAAACTCACGTTCATTTGCATAGTAGATTGCCCGGCGGCTCCAGGCTTCAGATTCAAGTGTGCCTGTCGAATCAAAGATCTGTACATAGACCGGCCCGCGAATTCGAGTCTCTTTTCGATCAGGCTCATTGAAGTTAAGCGCATAGCTTCCCTGCAATGTAATTCGGCGCTGGCCTGCTTCAAGAAGGGTCATGTCAACATCCCAGCTTTCAGTCGTAGTGATGAGGGAGTCGTGCATGGCTGTGCGAATCTGCTCACTGTCATATTCGGAGAGATCACCGCACGCTGCCGCAAATAGCAGCAGGAAGAGAATAAGAATGGACAGAGCCGGGCTATTCGGTACCAAAATACCGGTCTCCCGCGTCTCCGAGTCCGGGTACGATAAATGCATGATCATTCAGCTTTTCATCGATCGACGCAGTGAGTATCGGAACTTCCGGGTGGTTTCCCGTTACCCGTTTCAGGCCTTCCGGCGCAGATATCAGGCTGATGAACCTGATATTGCGGGCACCTTTCTGTTTCAAAAAACTGATTGCATCATCGGCGCTGCCACCGGTTGCCAGCATCGGATCCACGACCAGGACCATTGCCTGATCAATTCCGTCGGGCAGGTTTGAATAATAGTCAACGGGCTGATGGGTTTTTTCGTCTCTGTAAATCCCGATGTGGCCGACTTTAGCATCCGGAACAAATCGGATGATTGCATCCACCAGGCTCAGCCCGGCTCTGAGTATGGGCACCACGACCACTTCGGTGTCAATTTGAAACCCTTCGGTTTCGGTCATGGGAGTCTCTATCACCGAACGACGCAGCGGCAGATCACGCAGGCTGTGATGGGCCAGCAGGGTCGCAACTCTCGAGATAGCACTCCTGAAATCTGCTATGCCGGTTCGCTTGTCTCGAATAATACTCAGATCAGCCGAAATAAGCGGGTGCTCGATCAGGTTTACCTGGGGGAATTGCTCCTCATTCTTCATAATCACTGATCAGACGTCAGGATTCTCAAAGTATTTGCGGGTCAATTTCAGCGCAACACCTGAGAGTGCAAAAAGTGCGATGATATTAAAGAAAGCCATCAACCCGAGCATTACATCCCCAAATGCCCAGATCGTAGTCAGGGTTACGACAGCTCCGAAAAAGTGCATCCCCACAAAGGCAATTCGATACCAGAAGATCGACTTGAAACCGAACAGGTATTGAGCTGCCCGATCGCCGTAATAACTCCAGCTGATAGAAGTGGATATGGCAAACAGGAGAACGGCCAATGTTACGATATACCCGCCGCCAGGGATGAGAGGCCCAAGCCCGAGGTCAAAAGCTCGGGAAGTGAGCGGAGCACCGGTTTCTACCACTCCGCCATAAACCCTGCTCAGCACTTGATCATCCTCTGTTATGGCAGTCGCTGTGTTGTCCAGTCCTGTAATGCGGCCGGTAAATGGTGTGGTCAAATCTCTATCGGCATACATCGTATCAACCGGGGTGCTGTAGCGCAGCATCTGGCCATTAACCGGCACTCCATTTTCAAATAGAAGTATATTGGGATCCTCTTCAAGTGGTGCATCAACTACGTAACTGACGGTTCCGGAATCGGGATCGACAGTTGCAGTATGGTGCATATCCCAGGCTCCCGTCGAGACAATGACAAGACCGGTGATCGAGCAAACGATCAGCGTATCGATAAAGGGTTCGAGAAGTGCAACAACACCTTCCCGGACCGGCTGATCGGTTTTGGCTGCAGAGTGAGCGATCGGTGCCGATCCTTGTCCGGCTTCATTGGAGAAAATACCACGCTGAACTCCATAACTAAGTGTGAAGATGAACGCTCCGGACCCTACACCGAGCACTCCAGCCTGTGGATTGAAGGCATAGGTGAATATCGTTACAAGAGATGGAATCACCTGATCATAATGGATCAACAGTATGATCAATCCGGCCAATACATATATTGTAGCCATGAAGGGAACCAGCCTGGCGGTGACATAACCGATTCTCTTGATTCCACCCAGAATAACAAGCGCAACCAGACTTGCTGTGATGAAGCCTGTGATAGCTTTGGGGATTTCAAAATCGCTTTGCATCATGTCAGCGACCGTGTTGGCTTGTACTGCGTTGCCTGTTAAAAAAGCGCAAATCGCCGCCGCAATTGAGAAAGCAACGGCCAGCCACTTCCAGTTGGGTCCAAGTCCCTCTTCGATATAATACATCGGGCCGCCGGATACCGTGCCGTCCGGATTTTTTTTGCGGTAGTGCTGGGCAAGTGTTACTTCGGTATATTTGATCGCCATTCCGAAAACTGCGGTAACCCACATCCAGAAGAGTGCCCCGGGGCCGCCAAAATGGATGGCGAGCGCTACACCCGCAATGTTTCCAATCCCGACTGTTGCCGAGAGAGCGGTACTGAGCGCCTGAAAATGGTTGATATCCCCTTCATCATCGGGATCGTCATAATGACCGGTAACAACTTTTAAACCGTGCCTGAACTGGGTGACTTGAATAAATCCAAGTCGAAATGTTATAAAGATTCCGTAGGCCAGCAGAATGACTACCATGGCGGGAAGAGCTTCGGGAGTATTCCAGATCAAATCTTCAAGCCATGCAATGACGCGTTCAAAGGTATCCATTTAACAAGAGGGTTTGTCAGTAATTTCATTCAGCTTCGAAGGTATAAAAAAATCAGATTTTTTTTCGATCCGATCTGAACCTAATTTCTTTGTAGTTTGTTATTGTAGCACAGGCAGTTAACAAAACCGAGAGCAGAAATCGGTTCAAACAACAGCAATTCAAAAAGAATCGAGCTATGACGAAAGCCGACATTGTAGATATTATTTCATCGTCAACAGGTTTGACAAAAGTGGAAACCGAGGCGGTTGTGAAAGGTTTTCTGGAAACTGTGATTGACGCTATGAAGAAGGGGGAAACGATCGAATTGAGAGGTTTCGGAACCTTTAAAGTGGTTAAAAGAGCTCAGCGGGTTGCCCGGAATCCGAAGACCAACGAGGAGGTGATCGTTCCCGAGCAATTTGTACCGACCCTGAAAGTTTCCAAAGAGTTCAAGCTGTCTGTGAACAAGTCGATGCAGAAGTAGCGGTACAGAATCGGGAGTTAACCCAGTTGAAAAAGTACAACTCCCTGCAAAGATCTTCTTTACTCAGTTCGTTCGGCCTTCAAGTTTGACGCTTTAAAAGTCGATTCCGAGAGAGAAATAATGAATCGGGTTGCTCCGAAATCCGTCTCTGTCGTACGCCCATCCGATATCATATCTGAATGGCAGTCCGAGCAGGATCGTACGGAGTCCGAATCCGGCACCAATCAAAATATCTCCGTCGAGATAGTGTGCCCGAATATCACCTTCTCTGGCGGGTCCTTCACGCGGTAAACCGGTTTCGGGATTGAGGAAAACTTCCTCTCTTTGAGCGACCCTGAATTCCAGATCGGACGGTTTCCGGTGGTATACGATCGGTTCCCCGGTCATAGCATCGGTAAAGGCTGCATATTCGATTTCCATGCCCCATGCAGCCCCTGCATCGAGAAATGCAACACCGGTTATGTTATAGAAGGGGAGAATCGGCAGCGGTCCCGGTATGACAGCTCCAAACAGCGGGAACCTGAATTCAGCGTTAAGCAGAGTAAATCGATCGCCAAACAGAGTATTAAACTCATGTCCTCTCAGGGGAGTTGCCGGTTGCGTAAAGAAGATATCTGCGAGGTTTTCCAGCGGAATTTCGTTATCAGACCAGCGCTGATTGATCCAGCCGAGCATTCCGCCCATAAAGAAGGTTTGTGAGTCTGGGCCAAACGATGCTGCTCCGGTCCCGCGAAGCGCAAATGAGTATCGGGTACCCAGATCAATATACCGACGGTAATCACCGAGGAGTGTTGCGAATTGCGGAGCATCCCTGAGAAATGAGGGACTCCCTGCCAGTCGAAGCGAATATCGGCTGCCGCCAACCGGTGTTAAAGACATCGGGCCAAAGCGGGAATAATCTGCCGTATAGGTGATTTGTGGATAGAAAAATGTCGATGTATCACTGACTCTGTCCGCTTCACCGACGCCCCGTACTGAGCTGAAGTCCCGTGAAATACCGATCCAGGAGGCACCGTAGTCGATTCGTTCAAAGCGATTGAATGGGTACTGAAATTCCAGGCCCAGACCATAAGTACGGTACCGGAGCAACTCTCCGAAAAAAGTTTGGAAATTCCTGGACTGATGAAAGATATTGGCGACGAAGTTGGTTCTTTGTTTGAAGTAACCGTATTGGATTACATAATCACTCTCTCTGAGATCAAACTGCAAGTTGGAACCCAGTCCGATCCGGTGATCACCAAATAGATCACTAAGACTGACCATAACAAAAGCCGAGCCGCCAAAATAGGTGTCGATCTGTCCGGCTGCATAGGTGATATCGGAAGAGAAGGAGAGTCTGTAATTTTTGGGCTGATAGTACCCATCTTCAGTTATATTTCCGCCGGGCTCAAATTGCCGGGGATCGTCTCGCAAGGTGAGCTCAGTATCCCGGATTACCTCCTCTCCAAACACATAGTTGCGGAAATCGACTCGGTCTGTACGCTCCTCTTCTTCTGTGACCTCTGCTATTTCGGGGAGATCCGGTTCAACCGGGTCAAAATGGCGGACAACGTTGCCTTGTTGTCTTCTGGCGATCATCTCCATCGCATATCCCGCAGCCGGGATTCGGTCGGATATCGACTCGGAGGCTCTTCTTTCTGCCCATCTGTTGGGTGTCAGGGGTTGGCTCATTCGCCTGTCGAACGGGTTTCTCATCAGGTAAACATCCAGAAATCCTTCACTCAAACCGTTGTACGCAATTCTGCTGCCATCGTCCGAGATAGAGATCTGGTTGATACCGGTTCTGACGTTTGTCAGCGGGTAAGATCGCTGATTTTCAAAATCAAATTCATAAATATTGGATACCCCGTTCCTGTCGGAGATATAGACCATTCTGCCATCCCGTGTTATTGCCGGCTGCGTGTTCGACCACTGCGGGGAGTGGGTGATTCTTTGAATCGTGTTGGAGCCGGGTCGGATGGCGTAAATGTCGGTTTCGTAGACAAAATCGTGCTGCAGAATCGAGTAACCGGAGAGATACTGACCCGCTCTAAGCTTGTCACCCCGGTTTGAGACAAAGTAGATCGTTTCGGAATCGGGGCCCCAGGCGGGCTGCTTGTCGGTAAATACATCCCGGGTCAAACTGGTCAGCTCCTCCTTTTCCAGATCATAGACAAAAATACTCTGGTATCCGCCGATATTACCGTCAAATGCAATTTTTCTCCCGTCCGGAGACCAGGCAACCGAATTGAGAGCATCTATATTGGAGAACCTTACAAGCTGAACATCACCGCTGGCAATTTCAATAATACCAAGATTGTACGTGCCATCCGATTTGGTGGCCAGGGTAAGTCTGCGGCCGTCCGGCGACCAGGACAGGTTGGGGTTGAGTACGTTCAATTCTTCGAACATGGCACTCTCTTCACCTCGTATCACGGTCTGTTCAAGTTCGCCGGTTATGGCATTAACGATAATCACATCAAAGACACCGCGACGATTTGAAATGAAAGCGATTCGATCTCCCTGGGGAGAAACAGTCGGGCTGGTGTTATAAGAGCCGAACCGGCCGCGCTCACTGATCCGGGTGGAAAAATCTCGAAGTTGCTCTCTTTCGGCAACTTCTGGAAAATATCTTCTCTGAAGACTGTCTTTCCAGCGATTGCTCAGTTCTTCAAGACTGAGTCCGGTTGACTGGACAAGGGCCTGCTGAATATTACGGGTCAGCATAACCCGTTGAAGAATTTCGGTGATTTTGGATCGTCCATACTCCTCGGCAATGAAATACCAGAAAGACTGCCCGCCTCGATAAGCGAAAATACCTCCAAGGTTTTGAAGGGGAGGCAGATAGTTATTGATCACCGCATCTCTCATATACATGTCGGTCTGGGTGTCCCATCCCTGGGACAGATATTCGGCAAGTCCCTCTTCAAACCAGAGAGGAAACTGAAGTTGGATATTGTGCCTCATGATCGACTGTACACTGCCGCCGTAGTATTTATCATTGATCACAGCGTGCAGTAACTCGTGCTGGAGAGTATGGCGGAAAGCCATATAGTCGCCCATGAAGGGCTGTGTCATCCGGTTTTTGAACTTGTCGGTTACACCCAGAATGCCCTGGGCGTCGATCGGCAGGGGAACTACGTTGGTCTGGGAGAAGTCGCTGTGAGAATCGTAGATGATGACGGGGATTCTTTCGCTCAGCGTATGGTTGAACTCCTCCATATACTGTTTAAGTGATGACTCAACCACTTCGGCTGTAAACTGGGCCAGATGATAATTTTTTGAATCATAATAGTAGATATCGAAGTGATCGGTTTCGATATATCGCCAGTCAAAAGCTTCGTACTGTACACGATTCTTGCCGAATGTAAAAAATTGAGCCATCGCATATTCCGCAAGAGCCGTTACGCTGAAAAGCAGGAGAATACTCAGGATGGATAGTTTTTTTGCCAGCTTCATCGAATCGGGTTATTGTGTCTGGTTGTCGGGTATAACAAAGTCAATCAACCTCCGTTCGAGATCGGTTTTCGCGACTTTCACTTTGATGTCGTCTCCGAGTCTGTACTGCTTGCCCCTTGAACGGCCCAGCAGACAGTGGCGCTTCTGATCGAAGACGTAATAGTCATCTTTCAAATCCCTAACGTGAATCATGCCTTCGCAGTACACATCATTTAAAATTACGTATAAACCGTTCTCCGTGACTCCGCTGATGACTCCGTCGTACGTCTCGCCGAGTCTTTCGGAGAGATATTCCACCTGCTTGAGTTTGACCGAATCCCTTTCAGCTTCCACGGCATATCGTTCCTGCTCGCTGCACTGTTGTCCGGCTTCCTCAAGTTCTGTATAGGTGTATTCCCGGTTGCCGGCGTTGTAACGCTTGAGCAGCCGGTGAACAATCACATCGGGGTAACGGCGAATAGGGCTGGTGAAGTGTGCATAATGAGTAAAACCAAGTCCGAAATGCCCAATATTCTTCGGGCTGTATTCTGCCTTGGACATCGCTCGCAACATCAGATCGTTGATGATCGATTCCATCTTGGTATCCTCTACTTTCTTAAGCAGGGAGTTGATTTCACCAGGAGAGATGCGGTTTTTTACTTCAAATTGGATGCCCAGCGGTTTAACGTTCTCACGGATATTGTAGAGCTTTTCGAGGTCGGGCTGATCGTGCACCCTGTAAAGAAACGGATGATTCTCTTTTCCTTTTTTTCCGCTCCCCCTCCTGATTTTGTCAATATGCTGTGCAACAGTTTTATTTGCCATCAGCATACACTCTTCGATCAGGCGGTGTGCAAAGAGCCGTTTTTTGACGATGACATCTACCGGCTTTCCATTATCGTCCAGGACAAATTTGGGTTCCGGTGTTTCGAAGTTGATCGAGCCGGCTTTAAAACGTCGGTCGAGAAGTGTCCTGGCCAGCTTTTCGGCCGTTTTCAGCTGTGGTTTCAGTTTGTGATCTTTACCGTCGAGAATCTTTTGAACCTCTTCGTAGGTAAACCTCTGATTGGAGTTGATTACACACTCATCAACGGAGTAATCGACCAGTTTACCGGAAGGATGGATTTCCATAAAACAGCTGAAAACCAGCTTCTCTTCACGAGGTCTTAAACTGCAGACCCCGTTACTCAGCCTCTCCGGAAGCATGGGAATCACACGGTCGACAAGATAGACACTGGTTCCTCTTTGAAAGGCCTCCTTGTCGAGATCGGAGCCGCGAGGCATGTAATGGGTAACATCGGCGATGTGTACCCCAAGTTCATAATTGCCGTTATCCAGCATTCGGATACTGAGTGCATCGTCAAAATCTTTGGCATCCGCTGGGTCGATAGTAAAAGTGATTTCATCTCTCAGGTCTCGGCGCCTGCTGATTTCAGATTGGGGTATACGATCGTCAATTGACCTGGCAAATGCTTCGACCTCATTCGGAAACTCTGCGCTGAACTGTTTTTCGGCCAGAATCGACAATATTTTGGCCTCGCTTGTTTCGGGGTCTCCCAGAATCTGTTCGACTTTTGCACGAGGCAATCCCCGGACGTTATCCCATTCGACCAGCCGGAATGTCACTTTCTGGCCCGGTTTGGCTCCTTTGATATCCTTTTGATCTACAAAAAAGTCTGTTCGAGAGGAGTGTTCATCGGGCCGGATGAACCAGCTGTTTTTGGCCGGTGAATCGAGTGTCCCGACAAATAGTGTTTTACCGCGTTCGATGATCTCCTCAACCCGCCCGATCGGTTTGCCGCTCTTCTTGTGATAGTGGGTGATTTTGGCCTTTACCCGGTCTCGATCCAGCGCCGTATCAAGGTAACGGGCCGGAATTTTGATATCCTGGTCTCTGCCTTCGGTTACAACATAACCGTCGCCATATTTGTTGACATCGAGAATTCCTTCGTAAAGGGGCTCTTCTTCGGCATACACTTCGTTGAAACTGATCAGTTTCCCCTTGGTCATCCGAATCTGGTCTTTGTTGATCAGGGTTTGAAGAGATTTGTTCAGTTTTTCATCTCCCTTTTTCCCTTTCAGGCCGAGGGCATCCTGCAGAACAGGAGCCGGAATTGCAGCGTCAGGCCACGATTTGAGTATTTTCAGAATCTCCTTTTCGAGAGAGGTAAGTCGTTTCTTCTTGTTTTTTCTAGCCATATTATTTTTTGTACACTTCTTAATATCGTTTCTTCAAGGTATGGATTTCTGAACTCCAGTACAGGTTAGCAGAAGAATTGTTTTCTGCCGGAGAACAGGCAGGAAAGGAAAAGAGCCTTTCAATCAAATGCAATCAATTCTGCCTCCTCGTCCGTTCCATCCTCCTCCTCATCATCATTACGCAGTCCGAACAGACGGGCGATAGCATTTGTAAATCGCTGTCTGAATTCTCGCCAGGTGTTGAACTGTACCTGGGCTTCCAGCCCGACTCCGTTCATTTCCTGAACCTGACGAGGTTCGGTGGCACTGGTATTGGAAAGGGTGGGGTCTTGACGATGAAATGCCGTGACAGCAAATGTACGGTTGATGCGGTAGGTTGCTCCGAGATCTCCGATATCACTGTACGGGCCTGTAATTTCACCGTCCCGGCGGAGAATCAGGCGGTCATCATAGAGTCGTAAAGCCACCCCCAGGTCGATCTGATTCAGATAGGTGAGGTTGAAATCGATATCGAGTGCCATATCGCTTCGAAGCAGTGAGTTGATCTGATCGGAAAGCAGCGGATTGATCACCTGGCCCGTGATCAAAGGAGATACGACCGTACCTCCGGTGAGTGTCTCCATCAGGGCCATTCCGGAGCCGCCCTCTGCCGTTGCTGTTGCCATCGGAATAAAGTTGCCAGAAAGCAGCAGGCTGGTCGCCTGTACAATTTTTTCATCCTCATTGCTGTTCAGGGTGTTCAGCTGTGCAACGATTGCAGGATCGAGCGTACCCTCGATATTGGATGGAATATCAAAATAGAATTCGTTCTCCAGCTCGCTGATCGTACCGCCGATATTCAGTATAAGGTCGACGGGAATTCTCTGGGAGCCTTCAAGCCCGTCGGGCATCCCGGTTGTCATTAAAGCTGTCAAATCGGGCCGGGCACGGTAGGTGGCGTCAACATTTAATCTGGCATTGGCAGGGTCGCCTTCCCAGGTGATCGAGCCTCCTTCGACCAGCTGGAACCGCCTTGAGATGATGTCACCGACTACGAACTGGTAATCGCCATTATTTATATGAGCACGGCCGAATAGGTTGACATTCTGGTCTTCCAGAGTCAGCCGGAGCTGGCCGGTACTGTTGGCAGTCAGAATCTCATTGGTGACGCGGTCGAAAATGAGCTGAAAGGCGACCGGATCGTCAGCAGTGAACTGCAAATCGAGCCTGAATCTTTCGATAAAAGTCTGGCTTTCGGGATTGAACTGAAACGGTGAATCTCTGCTGCCGGTTTCTGTACCCGGCTGTCCAATCAGCGGTTCCAGGTCGAAACTGTCGACAAACTGGATAAAACTGTGGCGCTGATGTTGCAGTTCGGCTTCATCAAGTACGGGGACGGAAATCCTTGAACCGGGTAATATTCTGACCGGTCCCGTGGTTCTCAGGTAGGGTTCAAAATTGCTGCCTGTCAATTGGACCTGTCCCGTACCTCTGGCATTGGCGTAAAACGGGATGTCCGGATCATACGGATTGTTCATAAATCTCAGTCCGTCCATCTCCAGAGCCAGGTCAAGGTAGGTGTAGTCAGAAAAGTCATCCAGATCGATCGTCCCGGTAAGAAATCCACGGCCGCCCTGATCATCGCGCAGGTTCAGATTGTGAAAAGTGAGGCCCGTATGACGGTCAAATTCAAGCTGGCCGTCGAGCCGGTACCGGGTATTGACAAAGGCGGGTTCACCTATCACCCCGTCGATGTCGAAATGAGCATTAAAATCAAAATCACGGAGGGAGCCCTGGATCGATCCGTAACCTTCTGCCCGACCTTCCACCTGTTCCAGAATGTCGGGTACGATAACCGTCGCGATCCACAGATCGATCTCTCTCAGGTCCGCATCAAAATGGAAGAACTGTTCTTCCGGGTTGTCAAGGTCGGGTGCCTTGAACCAGCCTTCCAGGTGCAGGTTCTGGCCGATGCCGTCATTCGCTTCCAGGTATTCCGGATACCGCTCCGGATCGGTGTAGATGGCGATTGAAGTTTGAAACCGGTCTTCATCAGCAGTATATAAGCTCGAAATCGAAATATCTCCGATCTGCCTGCCGACTAACTGTCCGCTATTCACCTGGAGGGTGCCTTCGAAGGAGGGTTGCTGAAACAGAGTTCGTGTCGTCAGGTCACCATCGAGGCTCCCAGAGAAGGTGACACGCCCGCCAACGATGTCGGAGAGCAGTTCCAGGTCGAGATTACGGAATCGGTAATCGACATAATGTTCAGGTTGGTCACTGAAAATACCGTCGATTTCGACCCGTGAGTCGTTGTGGACAAAATATAATCGGTCGGCGACAACTGAACGGTCTTCGGACCAGTAGATATTGGGTGTTCCATCGACGCTCCATCGATACTCCTCATCTCCGGCTTCGAATCGATCGATTCGGGTATGGACCCGCCCGGGGTAGAGCCGCGTTGTGAGCCCAAGGTTCAGGTTGAGATCATCTCCGTTGATGCCGGCTGTCAAGTCGGTGGATAGAGAATCGTCCAGCATGGAAAGGGAAAGGAGGCCACTTTCCAGCTCAAAATCTTTGTAGGCGATTCTGTCGGCCTGCAGCTGGAGATCGAGTGTCGATTGCTCCCGAAATGGAGTGTCATGGAAGAAATTGGCGGTCAGGCTGCCCTGCAGTTCCTCTCCTGTGATCTGAGTTATTCGCATTCCGGCATCAGAGAATCGCCCTGTAAGCAAAAGTTGATCCGGGCCGATATCCAGATTCAATGTAACCGAGGCCCGGCTGCGAATCTGTCCGAACCCGCCCAGGTAGGATTCCAGTTTCGCAAGGTCCTTAACGTTCAGTTCCATCGAGATTTGAGCCGGCCCGGGTTCTGTCAATTCAAGGTCCGGGAATCTCTCTGCAGAATCTGTCAGGCGCAGCTCTTCTGCAATTTGTCGCTGAAAATAGTCTGTCCAGTAACGGGAAAGCCGGAAAAGCTGCTCCGGGTAGAGATCGCCTTGCAGGCTGGCATCCAGAAAGCTGCTGGTGATTCGAAGGTTTCTGGGATCGCCAGGTTCGGAGGGCGAATCGAGATCGGCATAAAATTGATGTGAGGCGAGGGTGTCACCGCTAACTACTGATTGATCGACATCCAGACTTATTCGGCCATAAAGATCGTCGAGATGGCTCCAGTTGAGATCGGTCTGAAACTCAGCCGTAACCAGTTCCGGCAGGTTATCATCCTGGAAAAGTTGAGAAAGGCTCAGCTCGGCCATAGATCCGCCGATGCGGATATTCCAGCTGTTTCCCGGGTTCCTTAGAACAGTTCCCTCCGACTGAAGAAAGGAGGGGCCGGCGTGAAGTGTCATTTGATGAGTCAGGCGGTTCTCTTCCAGCCGGGCTTCGATTATACTTCGATCGATCTCGATATGGTTGAAATTTGCAGCGTAAAGGTCGGCACTGAGAGTACCCTGCAGCTCGTCGAGCGTTGATCCGGTTCCGGAAATATGGACAGATCCGTGTATCAGATTGTTGTCGATATGATCGGCGAAGAGCGGGCCGAGATCGAGAGAATCGACTTCGAGTGTTGCCTGGTACACCAGGTTTTCATCCCAGCTCACCGATCCCTCCAGCTGTAGTGATCCGTTTGGAGATTGAAAAATCAGGTTGCTTTCCAGCCTGTTTCGATCGCCGGTTACCTGTCCAGCCGCCCGTATTCCCCCCAGAAATTCCGTCTGCCGGCTGTCGAGCTTCAACAGGCTTCCCAGCCATTGATCCGGCTGCTCCGGGTCGAGGTTCTCCAGCTCGAAGTTTCCGTTGTAATGGATCTCATTTTCAATGTCGGTAACCTGGCCCTGTGCCTGGAAGAGTGAGTTCCCGATGCCGGCCCTGAGTCGATCAATGTTGAGACTGTCCAGGGTTCCTTCTGCCGACAATTCAAAATCAATGAGTTCATTCTCTATCGGGAAACCGGGATAAAGTGAACCGAGAAGCGTAGAGGAGACAACCGAAGCTGAGGTTTCCAGCCAGTAACTCGCTTCAGAAAACTGGCCCGGCAGATTGGGTTGTGTGAAATCGATTGGAGTGGCATAAGCGGAGAATCTGAATCGGGAGTCGCCGGATTCCAGCTGGATCGCGTTCATTTCCAGAACTTCGTCATCGCTGAATAGCTGTCCTTGTCCTCTCAGCGAGAGTGTCTCTTCCAGATGGATGTCGAAACTGAACCGGTCGATATCGAGCTGCCGGTGTCGCTCGGCAAGATCCAGATGAAAACCGGTTTGAATATTGTCGACCAGTAATGGAGAGGGCAGGGGCAGTGGGGCAGAGCGTTCATATCCATCCAGTATCAATGAACCGTTGAAAATGGAGAGTTGCGGTGCATAAATTCCAAACTTGTCGAAAATATCGATATATCTGCCGGATCGCTCCTGCTCAACAGTTCGGGAAAAAATAGCATCAAAGTTGGTTCTCTCTTCGTCAAGCTGATAGAGCAGCAGTTGGGGCTGATGAAGTTCAAAAGAGCGTATGGATATCGTTTCCCGAAGAAGATCCCATGGCTGAATGGTCAGGATGACCTCTTCAATTGTAAAGTCGGCCTCTCTGTCTTTGTCGGGGGTGTATAACCGAACGTTATGCAGCCTGGTGTTAAAAGGCAATAAACCGTCAATACGTTCGACCGTCATCTGGCCCTCAAATGATTCGTCAAACTGCTCAGTTAAAAGATCGGCCAGGTACTCCTGGGTTCTGTCGAGCTGCAGTGAGCCGAATAGAATAAGCGTACCGAGGGCGATTCCCGTCAACAGGAAAAAGAACGTTGCCAGGAAAAATTTCCAGATTTTATATATCCATTTTAGAATCAACAGATCACAATTTGGTGCATCTTAACATCTGACCGGTTGCTCCGGTATATGCCGGTATAGAGCAGGACAACGCAGAAATATAATAAATTCAATTATCGAACTCTCTCCATTGCATAACGCCATGCATCCATTACGGCAGCACGATCGTCAGTTTCTGTAACGTATGGAGCTCCCCAATCTTGCAACAGGATCAGTTTTAAACGGCTGGAAGAGCGTTTCTTGTCACGATACATCTGGTCGGTCAGTTCTTCGTAACGGTTTGGCAGATGGAGTTCGGGCATCGGGTAGAGTGGGCTAAAACGTTCAATGTTCGCGGGGTCGACAGACGCACCGAGCCGATTTGAGAGGTGAACAGCAGCGATCATCCCGATAAACACCGCTTCGCCATGACTGATCGTTCCATATCCTGCCAGCTTCTCCAGTGCGTGGGCAAATGTATGGCCGAAATTAAGAAACATTCTGGCTCCCGACTCTTTCTCATCTTGCTCGACAATTGCTGCCTTGATTCTGATCGATTTCTCGATCAGCTGCACCAATTTTGGATCACCCGGAGCCGGAATCGGTTGAACGAACTTTGCTGTTCCATCTGCGGAAGCGTCCCCGGTGTGCTCTTTATGGCCAGAGGCGGGGTGAGCGGTATCCTGTCCGCTATCTCCATCCGCATCAGGCATAAAAAGTTGCCGGCAGGCCTGGAAGATCCTCGGATCGGATATTGCACCATATTTGAGAATTTCACTGACCCCGTTCATCCACTCTTTTGGAGGCAGGGTAGCCAGAAATTCGGTAGACAGTTCTATCGACCGGGGAGGATAGAAACTTCCGATCAGGTTTTTTCCGCATTTATGGTTGATGCCGGTCTTGCCTCCTACAGAGCTGTCGACCATGGCCAGCAGGGTCGTAGGTACCTGAATCAGAGGGAGGCCTCTCATTACTGTCGAAGCGGCAAAACCGGCCAGATCACCTGTGACTCCGCCTCCAACTGCAATAACCGGTGTGTTTCGCCGTACTCCCTGTTCGAGCAGGTAGTCTGTGATCTTCTGCCACATCTCTATCGACTTGCTCTGTTCGCCGGATGGGACAAGAAATTGAAGAATCTGTGAACCGGCCAGGCCAGACAGATCATCAAACTCTTTTCGATAGTGTTTGTGTACCTGACGATCGATAGCGAAAAAAAGAATTGCCGATTCATCCCCGTTGCCAGGTTTTTTCTTTTTTTGAGCAACGGTCATGGTACGGTTTTCTGCAATCGCCCTGACCAGAGAGGTGGCCGACCGGTGAAAGTTTACCGGATATCGGTGTTGTGAGGAGGATATGGTCAATTTACGTTTCATCAGCCAGAAATTTTTTAAAATCGGGGTGGAGTAAAATCTTTTGAACGACAGCTTCCGGGCTGTCACTCTCTGTAGAGATCAACAGATTAGCCTGGTGGTAGTAGGGGGTTCTTTCGATATAGAGCTGTTCCAGGGTCTGCTTTTTCTGCTTTCTGTTTTTATCGTTCAGCAAGGGCCGGTTTTTCGATTCGCCGAGACGCTGTGAAAGCTGGGAGAGCGGAGCCTCAAGATAAATGAGGAATCCCGAAGATTTGAGAAGATCAACAATCTGCTGATTTTGCAATGCCCCGCCACCCAGTGAGTGAACACCGTGGGTACGGTGCAGCTGATCGAGAAGTTCTCTTTCCAAGCGGCGAAATTCCGATTCTCCCCGATGTTGAAAGATTTCGGGGATCGTCTTTCCTGCATTCTTTTCTATTTCTTCATCGAGGTCGAAATGGGGTAGATTCAGGCGCCTGGCCAGTAATCGGCCTACCGTCGATTTTCCGGACCCCATCATGCCGCATAAATAGATTCTTATATTCGGTTTCAGATCACGAGTCATGCTCTGGTTTTTTCGGCTTTACCATCTCAACCTCTTCGCGCTGTACACGAACCAGTCCGGGTGGCGCTCCTTTGGGTTTTGAAACATACTTCTTTTTGGTCACAATCACGGGCACAAGTCCGGCGCCACGCTGTTTGGAGTACCAGGCTGCCCATGAGGCGGCTTTAATCAGTACGTTACGAGGCGGATAATCCTGACGATTATTCATTCGTACCACCACGTGAGATCCGCTTGTACCTCGTGCATGCATCCAGATATCCTCTTTGTGGGCCGCAGAGGTCAGCCGGTCATTGCTTTTTGCATTCTTCCCGATCCAGATCTCGAATCCGTTTGCCGACCTCCTCAAGAAGGGCACAGAGGGCCCCTCTTCACGATGGGTCCGGGTTATACCCAATTTCTCCAGGCGACTGCTGTGCTTTTTCTCCCACTTTTCAAGATCGGACAGGGAGTTGGCCTGATCGAGGGAGGTCAACAGATTTTCAACTATCTCGAGCGTATGTTCAGATTCCGCTTTTCTTTTTTTCGCCTCGTCTATTCTTTTTTTAGCGCCGGCAGACTTGTCGTAGTAGCTTTGGGCATTCTCGGCAAATGAGAGGAGGGGATCGATCTCGATCGTGATTTGTGTATCCTCTTCATAAAGATCATTCATCTCGACTCTTGTTTCATCCGGCCTGGGGGTTTCATGGGCCTTTGTCATCAGCAGGTGGCCATACTTTTCATACATTTCGGCTCTCTCCAGCGCTTTTTCTGCATCTTCGAGCTGCGTAAGCGTACGTCTGGTTTTATCCCGAATTCTTTCCAGCGATGGTTTCCACTTCTTGAGCTTGTTGCCAAATCTGCGCCGGGCCGAGCGCAAATGGTATGCATGTCGAATCGCGTCATTGACCGAATCGAATGTTTTGAGTGTGTCGGCTTTCAGGCGATATTCAGATAGCGGACAGATGGTACCATCGGCCAGCACCCGGAACTTGCCGGCAGACAGGAGTTCGTTTCGGACTTCATCGGTGAACCGGCCAATTTCATCGGGTGCTGCGTGTTCGAGGCTGTATTGGTCAATCAACGGCTGTATCAGCGGCCTCGGAAGTTTATTTTCGTTATGGAGCATCCATTTTTTTGCCGATGCATCTTCCGGCGGGGCTTTACCAGGTTTCGGTTTTCGCGGGGTGGGTGCGGGTTTCCCCTTTACTTTTTCCGGATTTTTAAATGCGTCGACGATCAGATTCTGTTCAACGAGAAAAAGGTTGGCCCGGTTCCCGAAAAGTTGAAACAACAGATGCAGATCATTCGAAAGTTCAATGGTGAGGAGCCGGTCACCTTCGGCAAGATGAACGTCCTGGACTTCTTTTTCTTTGAGCGATTGGAAAAAAGATTGAACATTCTGTTTTTTTGGTGGCCGATACCGATCTGTGAAGAGTGCGATCTCTCCCGGTTGTGTGCTGAAAATGAGTCTCATGGGCTCATTTTGACCGGTTTGCTGAAAGTATCCGGTCCAGACATTTCGATGCGGAGAGAGGCTGAATTGAAATCTTGACGATTTCAATTTGTCATATATATGTTTCGATAGATATATTAGTGTGTAATAGTTGTTCATGAGCCAGAATGAGTCAGGCAACAATTCAAGGGACCGCCTTTGAAAAAGCAGGCAGCCTAACATTTCAGAGAGTCACAAGTTTGCAGGAATCCCGTTTTTTCAAAGGCTCCCGGGGCTAACTGCAACGTCTAATTTACAATTTATGCAATACCCGATTTTTCACTCCGTAGTGAACAAGATCAATGCCTCTCTGAACAGAAGCAATATACAGGTAAGCAAATTCAGGACATGGGAAGAGACCCGCATCAACGCAACCGGACTTGAGATATGGATCGACCTCTCCGATTCGACCCGATATCTGAAGACCGTTTCGATCAATTTTGACTGGGACCGCTTCAGAGAGACCAATATCGCCAGGCAGCTCGATGGAACCGAAAAACATCCGATGCTCAGATCTCCTCACCTGATAGAAGCGAGTGTTGAACCTGTCATCGACATTGAGGTGGTCTGGTATTTTGATGTGGAGAAGTGTCAGCCGAGTCAGGCGGCCAGCAACGGCCAGGGGGATTATCGCGTCAATGTAGCGTCCCGCTGGATGGAAGAAGCAAGCAGGAAGGTCAATGAACTCCTTCAGTCAGACGACATTATCACCCGCTGGCATATCGAGATCGAAGGGGATGAAAATGGCAAATACCTGACGGCGATCAACCTGATCTCATACTTCCAGTATTCACTCGCCGACCTGAACAGCCTCAACAATGTGCATAAATATGTGGAGCGCAAAGTGCACCACTTGTTGTACAAGATCAATCGGGTTGTTCGGCTGGTAGATGGAGTGGTGGAAGTGCCGGCAGCCTGACGGCTCCCGGCCATCGGTTTACTTTTTCTTTTTGTGCCGGTTTTTTCTCAGCCGCTTCTTTCTCTTGTGTTTGGCGATCTTTGAACGCTTTCTTTTCTTTCCGCTTGGCATAGGGGATCCTCCGTCGTTTCACTTTTCTGATTCTGCTACAGCTATACAAGATACAAATTTGTTGGATTTCATACATATCCGAACTACAATTTCGTATCTTTCCGATTCTGTAATCGCGTCTCCCTATTTTGGTTTGAATCGATTTTGAATATGCCTGATATGATCAAAGTGGCAAAATTTGGCGGTACCAGCCTCGCCGATCTGGAGGCGATGCATTTCTGCTGCTCAATTATCCGTTCGGACCCCGACAAGCGCCTGATCGTACTGAGTGCAACTGCCGGTACAACCAATCTTTTGACATCGATTGCAGAGGCCGGGGAGAAGTCGGTCAGGCTCAGACTTTATGAAGAGATTAAAGAACGACATCTGGAAATTTTGTCCGGCCTGCGAAATCCTTCGGCTGTCGAGGAGCGCTTAAAAAATCTGCTGAAAGAGCTGAAGTCGACGATCGAAAGCCTGGAACAGTATGACCTGCGCAGCCGGGACGAACTGCTATCATTTGGTGAAAGACTCTCCTCAACCCTCTTTTATGGTTTATTGCTTGAGGAGGGGTTGAATGTAGAACTGCTTGACTCTCGCCGGTTTATCAAGACAGACAGTACATATGGAGATGCGGAGCCTCTCATCGACCAGATACGGCAGCGGGCAGGCGAAGGCCTTTTACCCGAACTGAAAAGAAAAATATTTGTTGCCCAGGGATTTATCGGGTCTGATGCGGATGGCATGACAACGACACTGGGCAGGGGAGGGAGCGACTTTTCGGCGGCGCTCTATGCCGAAGCGGTCGATGCGGATGTACTTGAGATCTGGACCGACGTCGATGCGGTCTATACAGCCGACCCCCGGGTTGTTCCCGTAGCGGAACCGATTACAGAAATTTCATTCAGTGAAGCGGCTGAGTTGTCTGTATTCGGGGCAAAAGTACTCCATCCGGCCACATTGAAACCGGCAATACGTAAAAACATCCGGGTCTATGTCGGGTCGAGCCGCGAGCCCGGCCGGCCGGGAACCTGGATTGTAAAAAACCCCTCCGAACGTCCGGTGATCCGGGCTGTTTCACTCAGGCGGGGTCAGACTCTTCTGAATGTACACAGCCTGGATATGCTTCACCGACACGGTTTTCTGTCCAGGTTGTTTCAGATTCTTGCAAACCACAAAATCAGCGTCGATCTGGTTACAACCAGTGAGGTGAATGTTTCGCTCACACTTGATACAGATCATCAGGGTATCCGTCAGCGACTCTCGCCGACAATTTTGAAGGAACTGGAATCGATTGCCGAGGTTGAGGTCGAACGGAACCTGGCACTGATCGCCCTTGTCGGGAACCGGCTGGAGGAAACGCCGGGAGTGAGCGGGCCTCTTTTCAAACTTCTGGATCAAACCAATGTGAGGCTGGTCTGCCACGGAGCCAGCTCCCATAATCTCTGTTTTCTTGTAGAAGATGATCAGGCTACGGAGGTGGTCAACAAATTGCACGAATATTTTATTCATCACAAAGATCGCGCCTTGTCATGAAAAAAATTGCACTGATTGGTGCCGGGAAAACCGGCAGTCATGTATCCAGACTCACCCGTACCGATGAAGTGGTAAAGGAATTTACATCTACCGACAAACCTACCGTGAAATCATTAATGGGACTGGATGCGGCGATCATATTTGTACCCGGTGATGCTGCCGAAGAATTGATCGCCCCACTGCTTAAAGCCGGAATCCCATCAGTCTGGGGAACAACAGGATTTGCCTGGCCGGCTGATCTGCCCGAGCGGGTCAAGGTTAGCGGATCGAGATGGGTCCTGGCATCCAATTTCAGCCTGGGTATGAGCCTGGTGCGGCGCTGTCTGCAGCTGATTGGCAAAGGGAGCTCCATACTGGATGACCCGACGTTTCTGATCCATGAAGTGCACCACAAGGATAAAAAGGATAAACCGAGTGGTACGGCAATAAAATGGGAGGAATGGCTGGGTCTTCCGGACGTTCAGATCTCTTCAAAAAGAGAAGGGGATGTAAAGGGGATTCATACTTTGCAAGTGAAGACCCGTTTTGAGACGATCACATTAAAACATGAGGCCCACGACCGGGCCGTTTTTGCGCGCGGGGCGCTCTGGGCTGCGCGATATCTGATAGAAACCCCGAATCTGATGTCGGGGGTTTACTCTTTTGAGTCTCTGGTCGACCGGGAGTTGATGGATCCGCACGAATGATTGATGCAGAGGTGAACAGTTACAATCAATTTAGTTCACACGCTATGGAACAGTAAAAAAGACAGAGGATGAGACATGAAAACGAGTGATACAAGAATCTGGACCGCACTGGTCACTCCAATGGATCAGAGCGGAAAAGTAGACACAGATGGCCTGCTTTCGCTGATTGCCAGGCAGCAGGAGGCCGGCAATGGAGTGCTTCTGCTTGGCAGTACCGGAGAGGGTCTTGCCCTGGGGCTGGAAGAGAAGAAGTCGGTGATTGAAGCTGCAAACCGGTTTGGGCCGAATGTGCCGGTGATGGCCGGGGTTGGTGGCTTCAATCTGGAAGAACAGAAACGGTGGATCGAATGGGCCGGCGGCAAAGTCGACGCATTCCTTCTTGTTGCTCCACTGTACGCAAAACCCGGCCCGGAAGGAATGAAGTTGTGGTTCAGGGAGCTGCTCGATGCCTCGGAACGTCCCTGTATGATTTATAATATTCCAAGCCGTTCGGGTGTCAAAATTCCTCCTGAGGTAGTCCAGAGCCTGGAAGGTCATTCCAGGTTGTGGGCGCTGAAAGAATCAAGCGGCAACCTGGAGGAGTATGTGGCTTTTCGAGGAGCTTCTCCCGATCTTTATATTTATAGCGGAGACGACAAAATGATGCCTCAGTTTGCCCGTGCAGGCTGTCAGGGTCTGGTATCCGTAGCTTCAAATGTTTGGCCCGAGGCGGTCGGCCGCTACGAAGAGGGGTGTCAACAGGGAAAGATCAGTGAAAATGATGAGCCGTGGGCGAGAGCTGTAGAACTGCTCTTCAGCGCCCCCAACCCAATTCCGGCAAAAGCATTGCTTGCTGAGAAAGGATGGATTGATCACGCTGCGGTAAGACTTCCGTTGACACAGGAAGAATCGTTCAGCCGGAAGGATCTGGCAGAAGCCGACCGTAAAATTGAAGAATGGTTTGAAAATCTTGAAAACCAGGGTGAATGATGGATTGGAATGAAATACTGGATAAGCTGGAGCGTGGAGAAATTCGAGCTGCCCGCCCGGCAGGAGAAGACTGGGAAGCCGACAGTGATGTCAAGCAGTCGATACTGGATGCGTTTAAAGCGGGTGAGAATGTTCGTTATGACGGAATTTACGATGGTTTTGTAGACAAAGAGAATCTGCCTCCAAGAACGTTCCAGCCCGGAGACCAGGTTCGAATGGTGCCCGGAGGCAGCTCGGTACGGCGTGGAGCGTATGTTGCTCCAGGTGTGATTATTATGCCTCCGGCCTACATAAATACCGGAGCCTATGTGGACCGGGGTTCGATGGTCGACAGCCATGCACTGGTCGGGTCGTGTGCTCAGGTTGGAAAGAATGTGCATCTGTCAGCCGGTGTTCAGCTTGGCGGAGTTCTGGAACCGGTCGGCTTGCGTCCGGTGGTTATCGAGGATGACTGTTTTATTGGTGCGGGTGCGGTGATTGTGGAGGGTATCCTTGTCAAGAAGGGCGCGGTGATCGCTCCCGGGGTTATTCTGACCCGGTCAACTCCCGTTTACGATTGTGTTCAGAAGAAAGTACTGGGCAAGGGTGCAGCCATTCCGGAAAGGGCAGTCGTGGTTCCGGGGACCCGGCCGGTCAGCAGTGTATGGGGCAGACGACAAAACCTGTCGGTATCCTGTCCGCTGATCGTAAAATACCGTGATGAAGGAAGTGACGCATCACTTGAACTTGAAGAAGCGTTGAGATAAAAAATTAATCTGTAAGGATCAGCTGTCGGAAAGTTCATATAGTGTGTAGAAATCTTTATCATGAAGAGGTTGCAGCTGCTACCCGGCGGTCCGGCTATCCGATTCCGGAGCTTTCATTTCGGACCGGCGGGTGCATGCAGGCTTTTTGTGATTAACCGGCAAACAGCTATTTCCAACTAATATTTAAAAAAGGAAGGTTGATATTATGAGTTCACTCAATAAAGCCATGATCATCGGGAGACTGGGACAGGATCCGGAAGTGCGATATACACAGTCCAATACGGCTGTCGCCACACTGAATGTTGCAACGAATGAACGTTTCAAAGACAGAAATGGAGAACTTCAGGAGCGTACAGAATGGCATCGGGTAGTTGCGTGGGGCAGAACGGCTGAAATTTGTCAGGAATACCTGAAAAAGGGATCCCAGGTCTATATCGAAGGCCCGATCCAGACTCGTGAATGGGAAGACAAGGAGGGTCAAAAACGCTATACGACAGAAATCAAGGCGCTCACACTGACAATGCTCGATTCCCGTGGCGGCGGCGGAGGTGGAATGGAGCGCACCTCTGATAACTCGGCGTCCTCATCGGGAGGTGTTGAACTGGACGACTCCTTCGACGATATGGACGATGACCTGCCCTTTTAGGGAGTTGGGCAGATCCCGCTTTGCAGTGCTGTTTCCAAGAAAATGATCCCGGAATTTTGTAGTTTTTCAGTTCATTTAAACGCTCGACATTCGAGATATTGGTGCACTCTGCATAAAAGAAGGCTGTTTTTCTAATTAATGAACCGTCATTGGAACTTATAGAGGAACCTCCGGACCATAGCCTGGCTACTTTGCTTCGGACTGGAGCTGAAATGGCAGATATTTCGAGCATTTACGGTTCTTTGGACCCTGCTACTGTTTCGGTCTATCTGATCGTCATTCTGCTTGGCTTGATTCTGAGCGCACTGTTTTCGGGATCTGAAGTTGCATTCTTCTCGATGGTTAATCAGATGGACAAGCTCGACCGGGATCAGAAGCCCGGCGGCAGGGACTCCCGGATCATCAAAATGCTGGAGAAGCCGCGAAGACTCCTGGCGACCATACTTATCGGAAATACCTTTGCCAATGTGATCACGTCGGTAACAGCGGCAATTCTTACCGGCCAGATAGTTGCTCTGTACGGCTGGCCGGAATTTGTTGTATTCATGATCGAAATCATCGTTCTGACGTTTATGATTTTGATTCTGAGCGAGATCACTCCGAAGGTTATTTCGATCAACAATCCGATCAAAATGTCGCGGAGGTTCTCAGGTTTCATCTATTTTCATTTCCTGTTGCTGCAACCCGTCTCTAAACTGATTGCCGATGGAACACTCTCTCTGGAGAGGCGGCTACCAAAACCATCGAGCAGGATGACCACAGAAGATCTGAAAACGATGGCCGAAGTGAGTGAAAAGTCGGGGTCGATACATGGAGATGAGCGGGAAATTATTGAGAATGTGATCGAGTTCGGCCACACAACTGTACGAGAGATTATGACCTCCCGGGTCAATATTGTAGCCGTGTCTGTAGAAGACAACCTGAAGGAGGTTGTGGAGCAGATTCAGCAGAAGGGATACTCAAGAATGCCGCTTTTCGAAAACGATCTGGATACGATTCTGGGTGTAGTCTACGCCAAGGATGTATTGCCCTATATCAATTCGGACCTGGTCCACATGACGATCAACTGGAAAAGTATCGCACGCAAAGCTCTCTTTATCCCGTCTACGAAAAAACTTGACGACCTGTTGAGAGACTTTCAGCAAGAGAAGACTCACCTGGCCATTGTGGTTGATGAGTATGGTGGAACCGAAGGTCTGATTACATTGGACGACATCCTGGAAGAGATCGTGGGTGAACTTGGAGATGAGTATGACGACAGTGAAGAGCAGCTCTATACTCAATTCAAGAGCGGCGTTTACATTTTCGACGCCAAAATCGATCTCGATGATATGGAAGTGATCCTCGATCGTGACATTACAACTCCGGAGGATGATTTTGAAACTCTCGGTGGACTGGTCTACCATCTGACCGAGCGAATTCCGAATGTAGGTGAAAGAATGGTTTATAAAGGGCTGGAACTAACTGTACATTCTGTTCGTAACAACCGGGTAAGAAAGTTAAGAGTCAAACTTTTGCCGCCCGCTAAAAAATCCAAAGACCTCGACAGGGTTTGAACTACACGGGAAAAAATAGATCTCGAACAGACTTTGATATTCAGTACGATGTAGACCTGAAGCCATTCAATACATTGAACGTGTCGGCTGTTGCAGAACAGTTTGTCATTGTCAGCTCTCTGTCTCAGATTAAGGGTTTGTATGAAGGAGGATATTTTGACAACGGTCACTGGATTTTAGGAGGTGGAAGTAATGTGTTGTTCGTCGGCCGTGTCAAGGAGCTGGTGGTCAAGATTGAGATTGAACACCGCACATTGGTCAGGGAAGAGGAGAGCCAGGTTAGTATCCGGGCCGGTGCCGGACACGACTGGCACCAGTTGGTCGAATGGTGCGTGAATAACCGATGGGGCGGACTGGAAAATCTGGCCTTGATACCTGGTTGTGTGGGTGCTGCACCGATTCAGAATATCGGAGCCTATGGGGTCGAACTTAAGGACCATTTTGAGTGCCTCGAGGCATTTGATACCGAGACGGGAGAGGTAGTGAAGTTTGACAAGGAAGAGTGCCGGTTCGGATATCGAGACAGTTTTTTTAAGAGTGAAAATCCGGGTCGATATATCATCACTTCAGTTTCTCTCATGCTCGATAAACCTCCCCACAAGATTCGCAATAACTACCCTTCGCTGAAGAGTTGGCTGGAGAGGCATGGAATCGAAGAGCCCGGGATTTCCGATATCTACGAAGGAGTGATCGAGATTCGTAGCAGCAAACTTCCTGATCCGAAGAGTCTCGGAAATGCCGGGAGCTTTTTTAAAAATCCGATCATCAATCGGAGGGAACTCAAAGAGCTGCAGCAAAATTGGCCGAACGCTCCCTGCTATCCTGTCGGTGAGGAGTATGTGAAAGTACCCGCCGGTTGGCTTATAGAAATGTCCGGCTGGAAGGGTAAACGGATCGGTAATGTCGGGGTCTTTGAAAATCAGGCCCTGGTGATTGTGAATCATGGTGATGCAACAGGCCTTGAAGTTCTCCGGCTGGCGGAAAAGATCCGGCAGTCGGTGCAGGAGATGTTTGGAATCGAACTGGTTCCGGAAGTGAATATCGCAGGAGAAGGACGTATCTTGTAGATCTGAATATTTGTCGAGACTTGTTATAGAGTACAAGTTGTCGAAGCTTAACAGGTGAGGTTCGAATGGTACGACAATTCAGCCGGTTAGCGGCAATTACATTTTTTTCACTGTTTCTGGTGGCCGGATGTGCCATCCAGAAAAATCCTGTTACAGGAACAACCCGTTTTTTCGGATACTCCTGGCAGCAGGAACTGCAGATCGGAGCCGACGCCGATCCGGAGATCGTTACCCAGTTCGGCCTCTATGATGATGAAAAAGTAGCCGAGTATATTGTGGAGATCGGCGAGCTGATTCTTGCCGAAAGCCATATGAGAAGGGAAGAGACCGACCGGATGTTCAGAGAGACGGAATTTACTTTTCGAATACTGGATACTCCGGTTGTGAACGCCTTTGCCCTGCCTGGCGGATATATCTATTTTACCCGGGGGATGATGGCCCATTTGAATAATGAGGCACAGTTTGCCGTAGTGATGGGTCACGAAATCGGCCACGTTGCGGCTCGACACGCCTCCCAGCGTGCTTTGAGGCAGACGCTGGGCCAGATTATCGTTGTTGGTGGAGCGATCCTGGGCCAGGAGTTGCTGGGTTTACCGGGCCAGACGATTCTTGAGTTGAGCAGCCTGACGGCGCAGCTTCTGTTTCTGAGTTACAGCCGGGATAATGAGCGTGAGTCGGATCGGCTCGGTGTGGAATATGCCGCCCGTAGTGGATATGACGCTGCAGAAGGTGCCGAACTTTTCCGTTCCCTTCAGCGGATTTCCGAACGGTATGGGCGGTCGATCCCCAATTTTATATCTACACATCCTGACCCGGGTGAGCGCTACCAAACGATTCCCCGCGTGGCGGAAGAGTGGAGGGAGAGAGGATTACAGCAAGAGATCAGAAATCAGGATCGATATATGGAGCTGGTGGAGGGGATGATTTTCGGCATAAACCCCAGGCAGGGGTTTGCAAAAGATGGCTTTTTCTATCATCCCGACCTGGAGTTTCAATTTGAAAAGCCTGAAAGCTGGGATCTCATCAACCAGCCCAGCCAGGTGGTGTTACTATCTCCGGAAGAGGAAGCGATCTCCATTTTTCGAATCGATGCCAGCTCCGAGACTCCCAGGGAATCAGTACAGGCTTTGCTCCAGCAGGACGGGATTGAGCTGATCGAAGAATCGGCTGCCATGAGCAGCGACAGGTGGGAGGCGTGGAAGGCGTTGGCTTCGGCTGAGCTTCAGGATGGTACCGAAGTTACACTTCAGATCTATGCTGTTTCCTATGGCGGAAGAATCTACAGATTTTTAAGCTACACCCGGGCGCAGGATTTTGAGAGGTTTGAATCTGATTTCAATCGTATTATCCGATCGTTCGACTCACTTGTTGATGAGGATATCCTGGCGATCCGGCCGGTACAGCTCGATGTGTTTCGTGCAACACGAGATGGCCGCTTTCATTCGTTTCTGCCGGCCGAGCTGCCTATGGAAATTGATCCAGAGGAAGTGGCGATTATCAATCAGCGGGAACTGGATGATCCGGTGACAGCAGGGGAGTGGCTGAAAATTCCGGTTCAGCAGTAGTGACTGCCTGGTGCAGGAAATCTCCTGGTTTTGGGTCAGGGATAACCCGATATACTCTGCTAACAACTAACAATTGAAACGCAACGTAACCTGTTATTATGATCGAACGTTATTCAAGAAAACCGATGTCGGATATCTGGTCTGAACAGAATCAGTTTCAGGCCTGGCTGGACGTAGAGCTGGCTGCCTGTAAAGCATGGAGCCGTCTGGGGAAGATTCCGGAGGAAGATGTGAAAACCCTCTATGAAAAAGCGACGTTCGACACAGAGAGGATTAAAGAGATCGAACTACAAACTCGTCATGATGTAGTTGCATTCACTCGCTCGGTATCGGAGAGTCTGGGCCCGGAAAAAAAGTGGGTCCATTACGGGTTGACATCTACGGATGTGGTTGACACAGCACTTGGACTGCGGCTTAAGCAGGCCAACACGATTTTAAAAGAGGGGCTCGAGAGAATGATCGATGTTCTGGCCGATAAAGCCCGGGAACACAAGCATACATTGATGATGGGCAGAACGCACGGTGTACATGCCGAACCGACGACCTTCGGGCTGAAGTGTGCACTCTGGTATGCCGAAATGAATAGAAACATGGAACGGTTTGAACAGGCGGCTGCCAATGTGGAGTTTGGCAAACTTTCCGGGGCTGTGGGTACATTTGCCAATATTCCGCCCGAAGTTGAGGAGTACACATGCAGTGAACTTGGGTTAAGCCGGGCACCTGTATCTACACAAACGCTTCAGAGGGATCGCCACGCCGACTATCTATCTGTATTGGCTCTCATCGGGTCTTCACTCGAGAAAATGGCAGTAGAAGTGAGGCATCTGCAGAGAACGGAATTGCGGGAAGCGGAAGAGTTTTTCGGGAAAGGGCAGAAGGGGTCATCGGCTATGCCCCATAAACGGAATCCGGTCAGTTCCGAAAATATTACCGGCTGTTCTCGTGTATTAAGGGGTTATATGGTCTCTGCTTACGAAAATGTAGCACTCTGGCATGAACGAGATATCTCACACTCATCGGTGGAGAGAATAATAATTCCAGATTCGACCATTTTACTCGACTATATGCTGAATCGTTTTGCCAATGTAATAGAGAATCTTGTGGTCTACCCGGAAGCGATGGTAAAGAATCTTCAGTTAACCCGCGGATTGGTATTTTCACAACGTCTTCTGCTGATGCTGGTCGATTCCGGGCTCTCAAGAGAGAAGGCGTATGACATGGTACAACCCGTTGCGATGAAGGCATGGGAGGAGGGAGCCGATTTCAGAGAACTAATCCGGTCGAACGAAGAGATATTGGCACATCTCGGAGAGCAAGCGGTTGAAGAAGCCTTCGATTATAAACACCACACCCGTCACGTTGATACCATATTTCGGCGCGTCGGGCTGGATTGAGTCGGAATTAGGCGGTTTGAGAGAAATATATCGGGTAATAATAATTTTTCTGGATAGGGGTGACAAAATGTTGTCACCCCTCGGTTTTATCCTTCTGGTAAATCAATAATAAACCCTCGTAATTATGCTGAATATCCAGAAAACAAAGCCTCAAAGAGGTACCGTCGAACCGATTCTTGATAAAGTCTATCTTAAAGCGAAAGCCGATCACCGGCGTCTGACCGAGATGTATGATCTGCTGGGCTGGTCCGATCTCCCCGAAGAGATCAAGATTGAGATCAACGAAGATGTTAAAGCCTTCAAAGATGAGCTTGAAGGGTTCTATTCGAGCTGTGATCCCCATGTGAAACGTCGCCGCCGAAGTATCCGTTACTGGATTCAATCTTTTCGCGACGGCTCCTGCACGGCACGTACGGCAGCCCAATCGCTCCGGGTGAGATCGCTGTAAAAAATCAAGTGTTGCCAGATAAATTGAGGGGAGAAGTTCGGAGTCAAAATCGTTATCTTATCTAAAATGTGAACGTAACGATGTACCTCCATGTCGATTAGCAATTCCTCTCCTTACGGGTTTCAACAGATCACCCGAAATGGCTTGACCTATGATGATGTCCTGCTGGTGCCTGCCTATTCGGAGGTTTTACCCAGGAACGCAGACCTGTCATCTGAACTGACTTCCGCACTTACACTCAACACTCCGATCATGAGTGCTGCCATGGATACAGTGTCGGAATATCGAATGGCGATCGCACTCGCACGTGAAGGCGGCATTGCCATGTTGCATAAAAACATGTCGATCGAAGACCAGGCCGAGCAGGTAAGGCTGGTTAAAAGGAGTGAAAGTGGCATGATTGTTGATCCTGTGACCCTGAGTCCCAATGCCACGGTCAAAGAAGCCAGGACACTGATGCAAAAGCATAAAATCGGAGGGATTCCGATCGTCGAGACGGACAATAAGCTGATCGGAATTGTTACAAATCGCGATTTGCGATTTGAACGCTATGTCGACAAGAAGCTGGGCACCATCATGACACGGGAGAACCTGGTGACGGCCCGGGAGGGCACAACACTGGAAAAGGCTGAGGAGATTCTTCAGGCCAACAAGGTGGAGAAACTGCCTATAGTCGACCGGGATGGATATTTGGTCGGGCTGATCACATTCAAGGATATCGAAAAGAAGATGAACTTTCCGAACGCCTGCAAAGATGAGATGGGCAGGCTTCGGGTAGGTGCAGCCGTGGGCGTTACTGATGAGACGATGGATCGAGTTGAAGCTCTTGTCGATTCCGGAGTGGATATCATTACGGTTGATACTGCACACGGACACTCTGAGGGAGTGTTAAAGATGATTCGTAAAATTCGGGATTTATATCCGGACCTGAACCTGGTTGGGGGGAATATTGCAGTAAAATCTGCTGCTGAAGCACTCGCTGATGCCGGTGCCAATGTTATTAAAGTCGGAGTCGGCCCCGGTTCGATCTGTACAACTCGTGTGGTTACCGGAGTCGGGGTTCCGCAATTGTCTGCAATTATGGAAGTTGCCGAGTTTACATCAAAAAATAATATCGGATTGATTGCCGATGGAGGCATTAAACAAACCGGTGATATTCCGAAAGCGATAGCTGCCGGTGCCGATGCGGTTATGATGGGGTCGATGTTTGCCGGGGTAGACGAAAGTCCTGGAGAGACGATTATTTATGAATCCCGCAAATACAAGTCGTACCGTGGTATGGGAAGTATGGGTGCCATGTATAAAGGATCCAGCGATCGTTATTTCCAGGACGTCGAAGAAGATATCAAGAAGCTGGTGCCGGAAGGGATCGAAGGACGTGTGCCGTATAAAGGGTATCTGAGCGAAGTTGTCCACCAGATGACCGGCGGGTTAAAGGCAGCTATGGGTTATACAGGTTCGGCAACCATTTCGGATCTTCAAAAGGCCGAATTTGTCCAGATTTCTGCGGCATCCTATAAAGAAAGCCACCCCCATTCGGTACAGATTACCAAGGAAGCACCGAACTATTCGGTATAGATGAATGTGGGATTTTATAAGAAATATTTTTTCCGGGAAGAAACGGGATTTGACGATTCTTGTTCTGGATGAAGAGGATCCGGGTCAAGCCGAAACATTCAGCTTCGGTTCTTCCGACCTGATCAAATTTGCCTCTCTAATCATCGTCGTTGCGATCCTTTTGACTTCGGTCATTTTCCTGATCACCCCGCTCGGTTCAATGTACAGCCAATATCAGGAGACACAGCTACGTAATGAAATACTTGCGGTAACGGAACAAGTACTTGCCTTGCAGGACTCACTGGATGCACGGGATTCCCAGCTCCATGATTTAAAAAATATCTTGATTGAAACACCCGACACCACATTTCCTGCCAGCCAGCTGGATAGAGGCGTATTGCAAACAGAGCGAATGCCGGATATCCCTACCAGATCGATCGATTTTTCACCCGATTTCGAAATGTTGACACGAAATGAGCTGTTGCATTCGGAGTTTTCCGGCCGCTCACCAGAATTTCCGACTCACTTTCCTGTAAACGGAAGTGTTACCCGCGGTTTTAATCCGGAGGAAGGTCATCCCGGGATCGATATCGCAGCCAGTGATCAATCGGAGTTTACTGCTCTTGCTGGAGGGACGGTGATAAAGGCCGGGTGGACCCTGGAATTTGGATATGTTACCTATCTTCAACATGCCGACGGGTATATTTCTGTTTATAAACACGGCGCAAAACTGTATGTTAAAGAGGGTGATATTGTCCAGAGCGGAGATTTACTGGGTGTCGTCGGAGACCGGGGCGCCCTGAGCTTCGGGTCTCATCTCCATCTTGAAATCTGGAAACATGGTGTTGCTCAGGATCCGTTACTCTATCTAATAAATTAATTGGGATTATGTTTAACCGGGAAAATTCTCAATCGAACGGTACAGAAAAAAAGACTCCGTCGATCAATATGATCAGCGAGGGGACCAACCTGAATGGTGATATCGATTCGGAAAACGATCTTCGTGTATCTGGGTCGATTAAGGGGGAAGCTCGCTCCAAAGGCCGGATTGTGATCACATCGGCCGGCAAGATCGAAGGGAATGTTCATGCCATGGATGGCGACATAGCCGGAAATCTGAAGGGTGAGGTGTTTATCTCCGAAAAGTTGATTTTGAGAAAATCCGCTGTTATTGACGGTGATATACATACCAAGAAACTCCTTGTAGAGGAAGGAGCCCAGATTAACGGCAATTGTAAAATGGGGGCGTCTGCCGCCTCATCTTCAAAAATGGCCGAATATTCTGATTCGTATGCGGATTCCGGAGGACGAGGAGCTAAAGCCGATTAGGTTTGCTGAAAGGAACCGAAAGCCGTGATTATCTGCAATACCTGTCGCTCGGTGCTGAAATAGCGGCAGGCCTGAGTATACCGATACTGATCGGCTACTACCTGGATACACGTCTCGATACCTCGCCCTGGTTTCTCCTTCTGGGGGCACTGCTTGGGATCGGGGTATTGATTCTTACCTCAATACGTCTTGCCAGGAAACTTGGACAGGATGATTAAGGTGCCTTTTATCCAGCGATTCAGAATACCGATTCTTGTCATGGGAGGGGCTGCCGTTTTCGTGCTTTTTCTCAGCTTTCTGGTGCCGGAAGAGGGGCGGTCCGGTCTGTTTTTCGGGTATCTGCTTGGCCTGCTTGCCGTCACTTCTCATCTTGTCAATTCAAGTACATTGTCTCGCGTTGGAGATCACCATTTTTTCAGGCTTTTCTACCTGACGATGGTGATTCGGTTTGCCTTGGTCCTGATCCTCTTTTCCGTCTTCATTTTATTGACAAAAATTGATGAAATCTTCTTTACTCTAACGTTCATAATTTCTTATCTTTTCCATTCTGTAATCGATGCTGTAATTGTGAACAAAACGTATTCAACAGACTCGAATAAAAGCCCTTGAAAAACCGGCAGTTTTCCAAAGGCGATTAACCAACAGCTAACTTTATAATGCCGACAGAAGCGCTGCGTCCCTTCTTCTTGTTCATATTGTTGTTCTGTTTGATAACGCCGCTCCCGGCGGTTGCAAACGAAGTGGAAGAAACGGAGAGTTCACTCGATGTCATGGGGAAAGTTCTCGACCATGATTATGTAGAGATCGCCGGGAAAAAGATCTATCTACCCAGAATTTTCTATGTCGACGGAAATTTCTATTTCTACTCCAATACGCAAAGTGCTCTCGAATCCGGCGAATTTGTCGAGTCGGAAATCGGTGGAATCGTGCGAGCCGACGGTAAACCGATTACGATCGACTTTTCCATTTCGGCTCATCTCATCTTTTTCTGGCTTGGAGTTTTCCTGACGTTCCTGATCACCTGGCTGGCCGCCCGCCGTTATCGACGAGGTGTCGGCTCGGAAACCGAACCCAGGGGTGTATTGCAAAATCTGTTCGAAGTCTTTTTTGTATTTGTTCGTGACGATATTGCCAAGGAGTATATCCCCGGAGAGAAATATCACAAATATGTGAACTACCTCTTTTCGGTCTTCCTGGCAATCAGTTTCATGAATCTATTTGGGCTTTTCCCCTGGGGAATTACACCGACGGCCAACCTCACTGTTACAGCCACACTTGCCGGAATCACATTTCTGATCACCCAGGTTAGCGGGACCCGGGATCATTGGGAGCACGTTTTTATGTTCCCCGGAGTGCATCCGCTGGTCAGGATCATTTTGACACCGGTTGAGATTATCGGACTGTTTACCAAACCATTTGCCCTGGCGATTCGTCTATTTGCCAATATGCTATCGGGCAAAATCATGATTGTTTCGATACTGGGACTCATTTTTGTTTTTACAGATATGTTCGGCGCTTGGCTTGGAGTCGGATCTTCTGTCTTCTGGGTCTTGCTAACAGCACTGCTCTATGTGCTGAAAGGTTTTATCGCTTTGTTACAAGCTTATATCTTTACACTGCTCTCTGCCGTATTCATTGGCATGGCGGCAGAGGAACATCATCACGAAGATCATGAATCATCCGTCACTACGACGGCAGAAGCTACTGCAAAAACATAACCTATCAACCCAACATTAAAACAGGACTAATATTATGGGACTATTAGCAGCAGGTATCGGTGCCGGAATCATTGCAATCGGAGCCGGAATCGGAATCGGAATGATCGGAAAAGGCGCAACCGAAAGTATTGCCCGCCAGCCGGAAGCATCCGGAGATATCCGTGGAGCGATGATTCTTACCGCAGCATTTATTGAGGGTGTAGCTCTCATCGGTGCCATTGTTTGTATTCTGCTCGCTCTTCAAATCGGTGGTTAATTATTTACACCTAACGGATATTGAGGAGTTGACATGACTTTTTTCCTTCAAGGCGGAGGCGGAATTCTTTCGTTCGACACCGGTTTTGCAATCTGGGTATTGATCACCATGCTGGTCTTTATCTGGGGTATGGGCAAATTTGCTGTGCCCTATATTGTAAAAGCGCTGGACGACCGTGAGAAAAGGATTAAAGAATCTCTGGATTCTGCAGAGAACGCTCTTGCCAAAGCCAAAGAGATCTCCAAAGAGAACGAGCAGGCGCTTCGGGATGCGGAGATCAAAGCGCAAAAAATCCGTAAAGAGGCCATTGAAGAGGCTGAAAAACTTCGTGTAGAACGACTGGAGAAGGCCAGAGAAGAATCGGCTAAAATACTTCAGGATGCGAAGGAGACGATTGAAAAAGAGAAGGAACGTGCTTTGATTGAATTGCGTAACGAAGTAGCCGATCTCGCCGTTCGGGCCGCATCGGTCATTATCGACCATGAACTCGATGAAGAGAAGAACAAGAAACTGGTGAATCGGTTCATCGATAATTTGGAAGAACCGTCGACCATTCAGAAAAATGAGGTCTAGATGATCGTAAAAGCTGCCAGGCGATATGCAAATGCACTGCTACAGCTGGCTGTCGAAGAGGATATACTCGATGAGGTCCTGAATGATATCGGGACGATTCACAACACACTCGAGGGATCCCGAGAGCTCCAGCTTTTTCTGAAAAGTCCGGTGATCAAGCCTGATGACAAACGGAAAGCGCTTGAGACCATCTTTGATGAAAAAGTGCAGCATATGACCATGCAGTTTCTCCTGCTGATTATCCGTAAAGGCCGGGAAAAACTGATTGCTCAGATCACTGCAGCGTTTCTGGAGCTGTATAAAATGCATGCGGGAATTCTTGAAGTGGAGGTTGCTACGGCCATGGAACTGCCGGAAGATCTCGAGTCCAAACTTCAGAAGACGCTGGAACAATTAACCCGTATGAACGTCGAGATGAATGTGGAGACCCGTTCCGAACTGTTGGGCGGGATGACGCTTCGGATCGACGATACGGTGATCGACGGCACAGTAAAACACAAAATTTCTCAATTGAATACCATTTTCAAAGAGGCTCCGATTACAAAAAATTGAAATTTGAGGTAGATAGACAATGAGTCAAGTAAGACCAGACGAAGTATCTGCAATTTTGCGACGGCAACTTTCCGGTTTTGACAACGAAGCCGAAGTGTATGATGTCGGAACCGTACTGGAAGTTGGGGACGGAATTGCCAGAATCTATGGATTATCCAAAGTTCAGGCGGGAGAGCTTGTCGAACTTCCGGATTCTTTAGATGAAGAGGGAAAACCGTTGCGCGGTATGGTATTGAACCTCGAAGAGGATAATGTTGGTGTGGTACTTTTCGGTTCCTCAAGTGCGGTTCAGGAAGGACACTCGGTCAAGCGTACCGAGACGATCGCCTCCTTGCAGGTCGGGGAAGGACTTCTTGGCCGTGTTGTCGACCCTCTCGGGCGCCCCATGGACGGGAAAGGGGCTGTGACCGGTGAGACGATCGCACTACCTCTGGAAAGAAAGGCTCCTGGAGTGATTTACAGGCAGCCGGTTTCAGAGCCACTTCAGACGGGAATCAAACCGATCGATTCCCTGATTCCAATTGGCCGGGGCCAGCGAGAATTGATTATCGGTGACCGGCAGACCGGAAAAACAGCCATCGCCATCGATACGATTATCAACCAGAAACAGACTCAGGATACCGACAAGCCTGTCCACTGTATTTACGTTGCTGTTGGCCAGAAAGGCTCCACTGTGGCCGCTATTGTGAATAAACTCGAGGAGCACGGTGCGATGGATTATACGACCGTAGTTTCGGCTCCTGCCAGTGACACGGCACCGATGAGATATGTTGCACCGTTTGCAGGCGCCACTATAGGGGAGTATTTCCGCGATACTGGCCGGCATGCGCTTGTTATATACGATGATCTGTCCAAGCAGGCGGTTGCCTATCGTGAGCTTTCACTTTTATTGAGGCGGCCTCCCGGACGGGAAGCTTATCCCGGTGATGTATTTTATCTTCACAGCCGATTGCTCGAAAGAGCTGCCAAAATTATTGAGAATGAAGAGGTTGTCAAACATATGAATAATGTACCGGAAACACTTCGGCCGAAGCTGAAAGCGGGTGGATCATTGACAGCACTTCCGATTATTGAAACCCAGGCAGGAGACGTTTCTGCCTACATCCCGACCAATGTAATTTCGATTACAGACGGACAGATCTTTCTCGATACCGATCTCTTTAACTCTGGAATTCGACCTGCAATTGATGTTGGAATCTCCGTGTCGAGGGTCGGTGGATCGGCTCAGGTCAAATCGATGAAGAAGCTTTCCGGCACGCTGAAGCTCGACCTGGCCCAGTACCGGGAACTGGAGGCTTTCGCCAAATTTGGTTCTGATCTGGATGCCGCAACTCAACGGCAGCTCAAGCGGGGTGAACGTACAGTAGAGCTTATGAAGCAGGGAGAGTATGAACCGTTACCGGTCGAACAGCAGATCGCCCTGTTGAAAGTCAACAACGAAGGGTTGCTCGACAGGCTTCCGGTTGACAAGATCAGAGATTTCGAGCAGAATTTTCTGCAGACTGTTACGGCAAAATTTGCAGACGAATTAAAAGAGGTGTCCAGTTCGGGTGTACTCAGTGACGAGCTGGGAGATAAGCTTGCCGATTCGGCAAAAACAATAATCGATCAACTGCTGGCTGAAGCAGAGGCGTAATTTATGGCGAACCTTCGCGACATACGCAACCGCATATCATCGATCAATAACACCAAGCAGATCACCAAAGCGATGAAAATGGTGGCTGCTGCCAAATTACGAAAAGCACAGATGCGGATGCGGGACAACCGGCCGTATGCAGCCAAAATCAGGGAAGTGGCTTCTCGACTGGTTTCTGGTTCCGGTACATCTTCCCCCTTGCTTCGTAAGCCTGATGAAATCGGAAATGTACTCTTTCTCGTAGTCGGTTCGGATCGTGGACTATGCGGTGCTTTTAATAATAACCTGTTCAAGGTGATCGAACAGCGCATCAGAGAAGAGTATGCCTCCTATAAGAAGTCAGGGAATCTCGATCTGATCTGCATCGGCAAAAAAGCCGAAGCGTATTTTAAGAAACGTAACTACTCTGTCAAAGAGTCCTATCCGGGTTTCTTTGACAATCTCGACTACATGGAAGCCGTTCAAATTATGGGCCATGTGATTCAGGATTTTGTCGAGGAGAATTATGATGAAGTCCACTTGGCATATAATGAATTCAAATCCGTTATATCACAACGGCGAATCGTCGAGAAGATACTGCCGATTGAACCGGAATCGCTGGCCTCAGTGGATCAGAAGGAGAAGTTATCCGGATCAATCGATTATATTTATGAACCCGGTGCCGATGAGATTCTCAGAAAATTACTTCCGCGTTATCTGAATGTAAGACTCTGGAGCGCACTGCTGGAGTCCAACGCGTCGGAACAGGGTGCTCGCATGGCAGCAATGGATAATGCGACGGAAAATGCGAAAGAACTTGAAGAAGAGCTGCGATTGAAGTACAATCAGGCACGACAGAGTGCAATTACTACCGAAATTTCGGAAATTGTTTCGGGAGCTCAGGCACTGAAAGACGCCTGACTGCACACTGGAGGGATGGCAGAGTGGTCGAATGCGGCGGTCTTGAAAACCGTTGAGGCTTCACAGTCTCCGGGGGTTCGAATCCCTCTCCCTCCGCAATTTTCTTATCTCATCATTGGATAAAATATGGCAGAATCGTTCATCTGCGAAAATCTGCAGGCTTGCCTCTTTTCCAGCACCGTTATTAATAAATTCGAAGGAAATGCGTTAAGCTATTGACCCGGAACTGACCAACCCCGCTTTGTCATGTTAAAAATATTGATACTGCTTGTAAGCCTATCCTTCGTTGCGGAAAGTACTGTCGCACAAGACACAACCCGAATCAGTCTGGCAGAGTTTATCGATAGAGGTCTGGAGCGCAGCGGCCAGGTGCAGTATGAATATGGCGCTGTAGAACTGGCCGAAAATCGGGTCGGTGAAGCAAGAAGCCGTCGAATTCTTCCATCGGTCAACCTTAATACCAATCATGGCCTGATACCGGGAGTGAAAAGTGATACGGATCTTCCTCCAGAGCAGTTTTACCTTGACCCCAACTTGTCCAACGACTGGGAAGACTGGGCGATTTTTACAAGAGCTGAGATCAATGCGGTTCAGCCCATCTACACATGGGGAGCCGTTAATAAAGCGATACGGGCAGCGGAATTGGGAGCCGAGTCGGCAAGAAAAGAGTTTGAAGCGAAGCGTAAAGGTGCTGAGCTCCAGCTTTTTGAACTCTATTACAGTTATCTGCTGGCGACCGAGATTGAACGGATCCTCGAAGATGCCGAGTCGACACTCAGGCAGGTGGGCAGGCAGATAGAAGAGATGAGGGAAGAGGGAGACCCCAATCTCAAAGAGAAAGATATCTTTCAGTATGAAATCTACAGATCGGAGTTTGAGATTGAAAGAACGAGGGTGAAGGAGGGTGTTCGCAGGATTCAGCATATCTGGAATTATATCCTGGCCGATAGTGAGGGGAGGGTATATCTGCCCAGAGAGGATTTTCTGGATCCGTTGCCATTCGAAATCGAACCGTTTGAAACCTATCAGGCACGGGCACTTGAATCGAGATCGGAAATAAGAGCTGTAGAGACGGGAATTGAGGCGTTAAGGCACTCTGTCGATGCCATTCGCGCACAAAATTATCCGAGTTTCTATATCGGTATGACCGCCAGTTTTGCCAACACTCCAAACCGACCGCGTCAGAGTAATCCTTTTATCATCAACAATACCAACTATCTGAATGCAGCCGTTGGCTTTGGCATACGTCAAAACCTTAACTTCTCGTCGATTCGTAAACAGGTGCAGCGTCAGGAGATCGAGTATAACCGTACGCAAGATCTGAAGCATGCTCTTTCGGATGCGATTATACTCGAGATTAGTGAGAATTATCAGGATGCAGTCGTTGCAGAAACCAGAGTCCGCCAGCTTGAAGAGGCACTTAAAACTACACGTGAGTGGGTGCGGCACGAACAGCTCAATTACGATTTCGGGATCGGAGAAGTGGAGGATTTGATTGATGCGGTACGAAAGGAGCTTGAGTTGCGGGTGGAACTCAAAGAGAGTATTTATGATCTTAATAACAAACTGGCCAAATTGGCAAACGCCGCCGGGCATTCGATTCGGCAGCTGGGCCTGTATTAAAGTAACAGAACTGTTATGATTTATCTCGTCATATCGACCCTCTTGATGATATCACCTTTTACAGAAAGTGAAATAGAAAAAGAAAGTGAACAGGAGATTCGGACTCTGCTTGAGGAGAGAGATCAGCAAATCAAAGATCTGCTCGGCCCGAGAGGCTCAGAGTATACACAGGAGCAGCGAGATGAGTTGCGTGATATAATCAATGATATTATAGACTTTGGTTCGATGGCCTCCTACGCCCTCGGGGCAACGTGGGCGGAGATCGATCAGGATCTGCAGGAGGAGTTCGTATCACTTTTTGCAACCATCGTCAGAGATCATTCGCTTAACCGTCTCGATATTTATCGGGCGGAAGTCACCTACGAGGAAATTCTTGTGGAAAATTCGAAAGCGGAAGTCAAGACCACTGCACAGCTCGACAATGTACGTACACCGGTTGGCTATACAATGGAGAAGCAGGACTCCGAATGGATGATCGTGGATATGATTGTCGACGGTGTTTCGACCCGGGAATCTTACCACCGGCAGTTTCAGAGTATCATACGGCAAAGAGGCTTTGATGCGCTGCTTGATAATCTGCGACGCAGAGCCGGACAAACCCGATCAGGCTGATAGATGAAGAGATCTGAAAGCAAGGATCCGCAGTCAGAAGGTTATATCTACGTATCTTACGGAGCCGAGAAATTCCTGGCTCATGCAGTTGCAAGTCTCACAACTCTTCGGCGATATGACAGTTCGAGGCCTGCCATACTTGTTTGTGACCCGCATCATGAAGAGATTTTAAGATCAAAGTTTGATGAAAAACTCTTTGACGATTTGTTGCCGCTGGATCCGGAGCATGCTTCCATTACCGGGTTCAAACACAATCTCGATCGCTATATGCCGTTTGGACGAAATCTTTACCTGGACAGTGATATTGTCTGGTGCAAGAATCCGGATCCGCTATGGAGCCAGTTGTCCGCTTATCCATTTACAATTACGGGTATACTGACTTCGGATCATTTTTTCGGCGGGCCAAAAAATATCGGAGTTCTCAAGGATCTCTTGCTGCACCGAAGAAAACGTACCCTGAAACGGTTCGGCCTGACCCATTTGAGTCGGATACAATCGGGGATTATCTATGCTGACGATCCGGAAACAACAAGGAATGTCTGCAGAAAAGCATCGGAATATCTTTCGAAAATCGAAGAAACCCATTTTCAGAGTCGAAAGAAGGAGCGGGGCAGGGAAGAGGAGTCTTGTGAATGGAGTCTGGCAATGGCGATGTCCCGGCTGGAGATCCCCGTCTTTCCCTGGCTGCAGGGCCACCACAGCCCCCAACTCGATTTTATTGAATCCTATGTGGAATATGACCCCGATTTTCACCAGGTAACATATCATTTCGACTGTGACCCGCATGTGTACAGTTTTCGGGGTTTGAGATCGGAATGGCTTCGCAAGCTGTTGCGAAATTTAGTTCGCCGTTTTCCCGGTAAGGGTGATTATCTGAAAGTGACTCCCTACAGTCTCCATTTTGGCTGGTTACATCAGAAACAGCCTTTCGAGCATTTTTCACAGCGTAACTGGAATCGCTTAACCGGGGAAAAGCAGGTTGACAAGTCAGATGCCGGCTCGAAACCTGTCGGCGGGTAAATTAACTCCTCATTTTAAAATCTGGCGGTCAGCCGCAAGCAGGGTCTCATAAATGTCGGCATGCTGACGGGCAATTTTGAGCCAGTCGAACCGATAGCGTGCGCTCTTTTTCGCATTTTCTGCAATGGTTTTTGTTTGCTTTGGTGAGGCCAGGGTGTTGTGGATTTTATCGGCCAGCACCTGAGTGTGATCGGATTCAACCAGGAAGCCGTTCTGCTGATCTGTGATCAGTTCCGGGACGGAGCCGGCCCTTGAAGAGAGGGTAGGCACTCCGGCGGCCATCGACTCGGCCACCGTGTTGCCGAAGCTCTCCTCCCTGGATGGGAGCACCGTCATGGAGCTCTGTTCGAGGAATGAGCGGATCGTATCCTGATTTTGCCAGGGAAGCAACCGAACCCTCTGATCCAGATTATATCTTGTGATAAAGGATCTGATTTTACGCTCTTGTGTACCACGTCCTGCAATCCAGAGTGGGTTGTCGATCTTTTCGGAGAGCTGCTTATAAGCTTTCAGTACCAGATCGACACCTTTGGCCTTTTCAAGGCGGCCGTAAAAGAGGATTGGGCCTTGCCGGAGATCGCCCTTCCAGCTCGCTTTAAAGAAGGAGTCTGATACACCATTGGCAATCACCTTCATTTGGCGATCCCTGCAAAAGTGAAAATGTTTTTTAACGAGCTTCCTGGTATATGAACTGGTTGGTACGATTTCATCAGCTCCGTTCAGAGTAAGCCCGAGAAGTTTCATCCTGGCAGTTCGAAAGGAGAGCAGGGAGGAGACGGGATTCGGGATCTGATGCTGTACCCGATCCAGATTTGGATACCTGGGTGTTACCACCAGTTTGAAACCGGACTTCCCATGAAGTGTTGAAAGAAGTGCAGCTTCTTCTCCATTTGCATGAGTTACAACAGGTTTATTCGACTCATTAATAAGCTTTTTAACTTTATAATAGACACCTATGCTTGAAAATCTGCGGAAACTGGAATTTCTCCGGCTTTTTAATCCGGGAAAACAGGTCCAGTGTAATTTGTACGGAAGGTTATCCGGTACTTCAATCGTTTCGGCAATCGCCCGGGTGAAGACCACATCCACCTGATATCCCAGGCGGGTGAGAGAGGTGGCGAGATGGTGTGTCGAGAGTTGACCGCCACCACAATAATTGCTCCAGGGTGAGTAGTTGGATGTCAGTATAATCTGCACGGTAATCTGTTATAAACCTTGTCCGTCTGTAATAATGATGCGCTGCAAAGCGACTCTGATATACTGCGGTACAATTTGGCAATCATATTCTTCGCTGCAATGCGGCAGCGTTATGTTCGGATTCAAAGTAGCAAAGGTATACCGAAAATATTCTGTATTTTAAAACGAAAGATACGCAATATCCGGTCATGCTAAAGCGTGCTGTACGAATCCTTTATACGGTTTTACTTATCTATGCGCTGCTCGTAGCAACGCATCTGGGAGAGTTCTGGCCATTTTCCATTTACCCGATGTTTTCACAAGCGGGAAATGAGTGGTCCAGATCGCTGGTAATTCAATCACCGATTGAAGAAGCCGGGGCCTGGGCAGAAGGGCAAAAGCTGGTCCGGGATTCCCTTTCAGGCGACCCTGATGACGAAATTGATGCACAGATATGGCGGCCGTTGAACCGGGAAGAGTTACCGGGGGAGCCGTTTGCACTTGACCAGATCGGACTGAATCAGAATGATCTGGCCAACCTGGTTGCAAAAAGTGATGACTGGTCACCACGGAGGGTTCAGTCTGTCCGGCACTTTTTTGGCAACTATACAGATGACCGGGCACTTGTCATATACCGGGTCAGGGGGAAATTTGCACCGGATGACTCCGGAGATATTGTAATGGAATTCACTCCCTATCTGAAATTTCTGCCGGATACTTCGCTGGTCAATCCAAAACTGAGTCCCTGATGCGATTCGAGACGTTCTACAGACAATTATTCCAGGCCGACAGAGAAGAGACAAGGGGAGATTACCTCTATATCCGTCTTATCGAACTGTTGGTTGTCTACCAGACGCTTTTCTATCTCTGGAGCTGGGCTGCTTATATGCCTCGGCTGAGTGAAGTGATACTGCCTCTCGGGATCGCCAATTATCTCGACGTCTCATTCATGTTTCATGCCCCGGCCGCCTATTTGAATGCATTTCTGGCTACCCTCCTGGTTTTCGCCGGACTTTTTGGCAAGTGGCGTTACAGCTATCTGGTTGCATTGCTGTTGTTCCATCTGCAATATGTAGCCCGTTTTTCTCAGGGTGAGATCTCACACGGTTCCAACCTGACTGCGATGATACTTCTCTCATTTGCTCTGGCCAACATATTTTTTGGCCGCGGTGAGGATCGCCGAAAAGTAGCATTCGGACTGGCCCTCTTTTTCGCGGGTTTGGGATATATATCTGCAGCTTTCAGCAAATTGATAGGCACAGGCCCCCTGTGGGCAGATGGGGCTCATCTCTGGCTGTGGATGGGAGAACGTTCGATCGACCGACTCTCACAAGATGGAGAGTTCTCTTTCAGCCTGTTTCAGCAGATCCTGTTCGATCATCGCGGTATGGCAACCTTCGTACTGTTGTTCGGGCTGCTGGTAGAACTCTGTGGATTTCTGCTATGGTTTGTCAAGATTCGCTGGGTCGCTGCCATTTTGCTCGTTTCGATGCATGTTGGGGTGTGGTTGACGATGAATATATTATTCGGGCCTTTCATCTATCTACTCATCCTGGTCGGGTTTCCTTTTAACCGGCTCATCGACTCTCTGCTTCAAAGAAAGCCTCATTCGGAGTTCAACACACTTGTTGACCGAGTCCGGAAAATGTAGGCCGGGTACCATTATCCAGCTGCCGGCAGTCCTGAGGCTCACTGCAGATATTTGGTTGAAGACTTCCGGATAAAGTATCCTCTGAAAACTCACTCCACCTTATCGGAACTCTCGCTGGTTTGAATCTTCTCTTCCTTCATTTCCTGGTCGATTTCGGAGACCACTTCACTCTTTTTAGCAAGGGAAGCGAGCCCGAATGCACCCAGGTTGAGCAGTTTGCCGAGCGCAGCCTTTGCCACCATGATTCCGGCAATTTCTGTTTGCGAAACCATCAGGCCTTCAGCTAATGCTACACTCAGCCCTACAAAAATCAGATCACGATTTGGCAGAAAAGGAATTCGGGTCAAAATAATTTCGATCGCCAGAAGGGTGAACCAAACATGGAGTGGGACCTCCGGCAAGACGACGACATACATCAGAATATTGAGTCCTTTTAACAGGGTAAGCCGGAAGAGCTGGATCGAAAAAATTTTGTAGGCTTTGGCAATTTCCATCGTGATAACGAAATGGCGAAAGCGGATGAACAGAAGGAACAGAATCAGGGTCAGAGTGATGCCCGCCCAGAAGTAGATCTGACTCTGATCAAGAATCCACTCAAGAATGACGATCTGGTTGGTGAAGAGAAGAAGGCCGATCACAACAATTGCGACCAGTGTGGACGCAACCGAGGAGATAATATTATTATCTTTAATGATCATAAAAATCTCCCGATCGGCCAGATTCAGGTGTTTCCGGGCCCACATATAGAAATAAACTTCACCCGAGTACCCGAGAACATCTTTGTTGTAAACTTTCTTGATCAGGAAAACGGGGAAGGAGCGAAGTGCATGAAAGATCCAGGTGATGCGATAGATCCAGATTTCAAAAAGCGGAAGCTGGAAAAAGCTGATCAGAAAAAGCAGATAGAAGACCCATTGTGTAGGCAGCGACCTGGCAATTTCTCCCCAGCCGATACGGGTGAGCTCATAAAAGAGCCAGACAAAGATAAACAGGTTCAGGAGCCTCCTGCTCCAGAGCGCGACCTTTTTCCCGCGATCCGATTTAAAAAACTCCCGAATCTTTATCTTATACTGTCTGAGCAGATTCTTCAATGATTTGCCGGTTAGGAATCGGCTGTGATTCCATTAATCAGAATTCCCGGCAAAAGTAACAGTTATTTCATCCAAATTTCCATTGATTCGACAGGCTATAAAATCCGGCAGCGATGAGCGAGTTGTTTAATTGTCTATGAGGCTTCTATTTATAACCCAGGATTTCCCTCCCGGTATCGGAGGCATTCAAACCTATTCCAGTATGCATGCCGAGCGTATCAATCGTTTCTGCAGCGATTTCCATTTGGTCTGCCCGGAAGCGAATCCTTCTGACAAGGAGGCCGCAGTAAAATATGACCGAGGCTACTCTTTTGATATAACGAGAATCGGTATTCGGGATAGTTTGCTTGTTTTTTCACTGAGAAAAGAATTGCCAAAGTTATGCTCCGCCGGCCGTTTTGATGCTACTTTCCATGCACAGTGGCAAACAGCCTGGCCGGCGATCAAAGCAAGAGAAAGGGGAGAGGTCGATCGCGTCTTTGTTGCAGCCCATGCCCGTGAATTGCTCTACAATCCGTACAAATATCTGCCGGGGCCGGGAAATCTTTACAATGGGTTACGCCGCAAGGTGTTTCAGGAAGTTGACCATTTTTTCCCGGTAAGTCGATATACCGCCAGGCTTCTGCAGGATCAGGGAGTAGCATCTGAACGGATGACCGTTATTAAAAACGGGACGGAGCCGGAGCGGTTCAGACCGATGCAAGTCGATCAGCTTAAATGTGATCTTGGTCTTGAAAATGCCACCCATGTGCTTCTGACGGTCACCCGGCTTGTCAAACGGAAAGGGGTCGATACGGTGATCCGGGCTGTAGCCGGGGTTGCCGAATCCTTTCCGGGCCTTCACCTGCTGGTCGCCGGAACCGGGCCGGAAGAGAAACGGCTGAAGAACCTGGCGGATCGGATGGGACTAAGAAGTCAGATCCATTTTTTAGGATCTGTCAACTATGAAGATCTTCCCCGTTATTATAATCTGGCCGATCTGTTTCTCCTGGCATCGAACACACGACTTCCGGATGTTGAAGGATTTGGTATAGTCTTTCTGGAGGCGAATGCGTGTGAAGTTCCGGTTATCGGCACGGATTCCGGGGGAGTTCCTTGCGCGATAGTCGATGGTAAAACCGGGCTGATCGTCAAAGAGAATCGGCCTGATGAGATGGAGCAAGCGATTCGCCGCTTGATTGAGCAACCGAAAATAGCGGAGACGATGGGTATGAGAGGGCGGAAACGTGTTCTTGAAGAACTCAACTGGGATCGTGTAAGTGAAAGACTTTATGGAAAAATGGAAGAATTGATGCCAGAAGGGAGAGTCAAATCAAATAACTCCAGAAAAGTCGTCATGGTGGCTCCCTATTTTCCACCAAGGCGCAGGGTGGCTTCTCAAAGGCCGTTCCGATTTGCTATCCATCTGAAAAAGATGGGCTGGGAACCCCATATAATAACGATTCGCTCTTCCGACTGTCTGACTACACTTGAAAAGCGATTATTGGAAGGGGTCCGGATCCACGAAATCGAGCCCGGGTTCGATCGTACCGAATCAAAAAGTAACGATGGGACCGACACGGCCGGCATCAGCAATTCTCGACTGAAAAAGATACTGGCCAGGATAACTGATTCCGCTGCCTCCATAGTCGATCGCCACTTTCCGATGGATACATGGCTGGTACTTTTCAGAAAAGAGCTGCGCAACATCCGGCAAACCGTTAGCGGAATCGGTCCGGATATCATTTGGAGTACCGGAGACCCCTGGTCTGGCCACTGGCTGGCTTCCCGGTTGGCGGCGAATTATGCAATACCCTGGGTTGCAGACTTTCGCGACCCCTGGACAGTTGGCGGCATGGAGCTGCGTTCACGTTCCAGGTTTAGCAGCTGGCTCGACAAACGTTATGAAAGAAGTACCCTGATGCAGGCGGACTTTGTAACCTTCACCTCAGAACGAACTGAATCTCTTTATCGATCGGCTTTCCCGTTTCTTGAAGGAAAAACCGAAACGCTGCCTAATAGTTTTGAGGTGGGATTATACAGGGATGAACAAAACGAAGAACGGGTCTCTTTTGACGAATCCAGCCTGAACCTGGTATTTTTTGGTAAATTCAGGACACTCTCCCCGGTTCAGCCAGTGCTTGATCTGCTAAACAGGGTTAAGACGATCGACAGGTTGTCATTACACCGAATCAGGATATACAGTTTCGGCGAACCGGAGGAGAGGCAGATGGAAAAGATCCGAAAGCAGGGGCTGGAGGATCATTTTTTGTTTGCCGACCCGATTCCACCGGAGTCGGGCCCTTCAACCCTGAAACGGGCCGATTTGATGCTGATCAGTACCCACCCGGTTCGTGAAAATATTATTCCGGCAAAACTGTGGGATTACCTGGCTGCAGGAATGCCGATACTTTCTATTGCGCCTAATCCGGAGATTGGCCAAGTACTCAGAAAAACAGGGCTCGGAGTTCAATATCCGGCAGATCGGATTGATAAGGCCGCACAGCTGCTGATCGACTTTGTAAAAGCAAAAGAGAACGAGACTCCAGTACCCATCGAGTTGCCGTCCCCGGAAGATCTTGAAGGGCGCATACGGCCATATCGCTCCGAAGAAACGGCCGGGAGGCTGTCTGAATTACTGGATCGATTACTGAAGGATCTGCGTTAACTTGATAGAAACAGAACGGTCCGTGAATATGACGAACCTGAAAGATCGGCAGCGAGTTAAGTGGCTTTTCCTTTTTATCATCATCTATCTGCCGGTTCAATATGGAATTGTCGGTATTGTCGGGTTGCATCACAGTGAACCCTGGCCCTCGTTCGTCTTTCCCGGGTTTAGAAGTGTTCCGATCGCCGGTTTGCAGCCCTATTCCCACATTGATACGGAATTTCACCTCTACAAGAGTGATGGATCGGAGCCGGTGGTAGTAAGCGGAATGGAACTGTTCCAATGGGTTCCGCGATCACAGTCTCGAGGATTTTTGAGAACTCATTTTTTTGAACCGGAGGAGATTGAACAATATTCTCCGGAGATGAAGCTCTGGTTAAATGAGCAGATCTGCCAGACCTACCCGGGCAGGCAGTTCGAACGATTTGAAGTTGTTCTGAGAGAAACTTTCTACAGCAGAGATAATAACGGCCTGAGGCAGGATTCGGTAAAAACTCACTTGCGAACCGGATTTCAGCTGCCCCGTCAATCCTGTACTGAAGAGAGGTGCCGGGACTGGCCTGATGAGAAGGGTCAATCCGGTTCAGTTATCGAATCTCAGGGAGGCAGTTCATGGATCAATCCATAAAGGGTCGATGGGAGAGCTGGATATTTGATTATTGGCACCCGACACGGGAGGCGCTGGCGCTCTATAGAATCTTTACCGGTTTGTTTATTCTCTTTTTTCTGATGCCTCCTGCTGATCTCTACTCGCATCTTGCAGCACTTCCGGATGATCTGTTTACCCCGCCACCCGGCCCGATGATGCTTTTCGATCGTTTTCCGGAAGCCTGGCTACTGCATGGGGTGCACTGGTTACTTGTCCTCTCTCTTGTAGCCATGACTCTTGGCGTTTACACACGTCTGAGCTCTTTGTTGTCAGGACTATTCATTTTATTTCTAAAAGGATTTATCTATAGTATCGGGAAGATCAATCACGATCTGCTGCTCGCAGTTATCCCGCTGCTGTTTGCATTTAGTAACTGGGGTGCAGCCTGGTCGGTCGATTCGGTGATCAGAAACAAAAAGGAGGAAACAGCAGGCTGGCCGCTGCCACTTTTGGCTCTTCTGATCGGTTTCATGATGTTTACCGCCGGTTTTCCAAAAATATTGGGTGGATGGCTGGCTTTTGATACTCAGGCGGCACGCGGGCACTTCCTTAACCAGTATTTTTTGAAAGAGAGGAGGGATCTGCTGGCCGAAAGCGCAACCGGATGGGAGAGTTCGGTTTTGTGGGAAAGTCTGGACTATCTCACAATTTTCTTTGAGGTCGGTTTTATACTGGCGATCTGGAGGTTGTCATCGGCACGGCTTTTTGTCTGCTTCGCAATTCTTTTTCACTTTTCTACGATGATGATTATGAATATCGCCTTTCTCTTTAATTTTGTAGCCTATGCTGCATTTCTCAATTGGGATTATGTTTTACAGCAGATCAGGAGAATGGAAGAGAGACTGGCCGGGAGAGAACCGGTTCGGCCGTTCATATTGAAAACACCGATTCTCTGGGGCCTGGGATTGGTATCGGTTTTCAGTCTGGTTAAATTTATTACTGCTTTTGATTCTCTTGTAGAACTGTCGGATTTACAATCCTGGGAACTGCTTCTGGTTTCGGCTGCTGTGCCTGTAGCACTGGCAGGCATCTGGAGGTCGTTTCGATCTGATAGAATTTGCCGATACCTCAACGGATAACAGAACGATCTGCAGAGCCTTTATAAAGTACGGAAATCCCTTTCTCACTATCGATATTGATACATTGCAATTTATCGTACTTCTCCTGCCAACGTTTTATCACCTCCGATTCTTCCGGTCTGTGGGTGTCGTGAAGTATGATTACGGCTGATTCGGCGAGTCGTTCCCAGAGCATAGGAAGCGCCGGAAATCGAGCTAATTTTGCAGTTTTAACAGGAGGGCCGTCAATAATTAGTAACCCGACCTTGCGGTCCGGTATCTTTCCTTCAAGATCATACCAGGGTGATTTGCCGACTTCGGACTCTACAGTTGTGAGGGGTGCATGATGTACGACTGCCCATTCGGTCAACTTTTGGCGTTGCAGCTGCAATTTTGTCCGTTCTACATACTCTTTCTGATGGTCGAACGCCCAGACTTTGCCTTTGCCGATCTTCTTCAGGCTCATCGCAGTAATGAGAGTGGTTGTGCCGCTTCCCAGTTCTACAACGCAGTCGGGCTCATTATGGAGTATCTCATCACAGACAGCCAGAGAGAGCTCGGGAGTGGCGGACCAGTCGCTCATGTAGGGCAGGGGCCGGTCAGTTTCCAGTGTCAGCATCAGCATCTGGTAAGCCTGGTTTTTACGCTGCTGGTCTCTCAGATCTCTCCGGATTTTGTGATAAAGATGAGTTTTATAGATCAGGATGATGAACAGGGTACCCGCGATCAGGATGATATTTCCGATATGGGTAGTCGCAACTGAAAAAGAGAGGATACCGGTTAATATGAGCAGAATAACCGGCGGCAGTAGATATTTCCAGTCCGCATGTTTGAGCTGGATCTCAGTGAAGTATCGATTCATATCAATTGATCGATTTTCAAGGTGTTTTAAAGAAAAATAGAAACGTGTAATGGACGTGCAGGGTCCAGATCCCGGGATCGTGCTGGGCCTGGATCCAGGGAATGCTGTTGTAATCGGCATCAGGGAAACGACGTCGAATCAGCAAAAGGAGATCGATACAGGAACTGTGTCAGGCGATCGCTTTCAGTCGCCGATAAATGGAATCGGAATAACCGATTCGCCAGCGGTCGAGCAGTAAGTACCATGGATACCCGACCAGTATGAGCTGCATAACGAAAGCGTCAAAACGAATATTCATCGTCAATGTGATTCCAAAATGCATTCCGAGGATTGCTGTAATAACATAGGGCCTGAACTTTTTCCACCACATCAAAATGCCGATCCATTCGGTCACCCAGCCGATCAGCAGAATGAGAGTAGCCGCGGTTACATGCGTATAAGCCAGGGATTGCAGCCAGTTTGGTGAAAACTCACCCTCGCGAGAGAGAATATCGACACCTTTTTCTGCCATCCACAGCCATAAATGACGGCCGTCGGCCCAGGTGATGCCGGTACCAATCAACTTTGAGATCGCCGCAGAAGTGTAACCCAGGCCGATAAAGAAGATCATGCTGCCGAAGATAAATCTCCATCTCTTGTCGGCTCCCCTGAAAAAAAATATGCCGATCGCAAAACAGAAAAGTGTCATGCCGATCAGGTTCGCACTGTGTGGAATTTCTCCCTGGGAAAATCGAGTAACATGCTGAAAGTGAAAAAGGATCAATACTACCAGGTAGATCCAGTTGGTACCGATTCGAAAAAAGGCAATGACTGTCAGCAGTGTGATGATTCCGGCCAGAATCAGGGGAAGCGAATTGCCGAACATAAAGGATACATCGATATAGTTGGCAAGGCCGAGGGGAAGCACAACTTCCTGATTTCGCAGCGTGTAAACTCCCCAATCCCAGGACATTTTAATTACGTATCCCATGATAAAAAGCTCAAAAAGCTTATAGAAGAGCAACTCACCCCGGCTCAGTTCTCGCCCGTTTTCAAACAGATTGTCGGCAACTGAAGCGACCTTTCTATTCATGGCGTCCTCCCCGCAGATATTCCTCCTGCGGCAGGAAGGGGTTTGTCAGAACTGTGTCGGCCCTAAGTTTTAAAAATGGAATCGCGACCACTTCCACCTCTTCCGAATCTGTCATTCGCCCGGTTACTTTCATCACCATCCAGATTCGTCCTTCAATGTTTTCAGCTCCAAACATGGTGATGAGTGCTTTTTTGCGAGCAGGTGTCCAGTGGTCGGTCTTCGATACAAAATTGGAAAAGTCTATCTGGTCTACTCCATACTTGCCTACCGGAACTTGTACACCTCTTGCATCCTCAAGTTTTGTTATCTCCCAGATTCCATCCGGCTGTTCATCGGTTACATCGGTGACCATTGCGCGAGTCCAGGGATTACCGGCCTGGGAAAACATCGGGTAGATGCTGAAAGGCCAGAACTCCCCTTCATGAGTGGCTACAAGAACTCCGTAAATGAACAGAATAACCAGGATTATGCGTGTCGCTCGATAGCGGAAATGATTTGGCGAGTCCATAAATATCGGACGGATCTATGGTTATCACTCTGAGTCGTTTGGAATGTAGAAAAATTCGATCGTTTCTGTGCAATTAATGAGTTTTCAAATATTTTTTTCAAGACGGCGTTGAAAAACTGCTGAAAATCGTTCATCGATAAAACGAGCGTCTCGAGAGCCTGCCGGATCGATGGCCAAGTTGGTAACACCCGTCCGTATTTATCGATTAAATTGTTATCATTGGAGCCAAATTTCTGGTTCTTAAGCAGAATCCATGCAAAAAATTATACTCGCATTACGCCCACTGATACGATTTAACTATAATCATCCGCTACTTGTACTGGTGAGTTCTATCATATTGGCGGTTGTGGCCGGTTATTTTGCTCTCCAGCTTCGGATCGACACCGATATCGCTTCGCTGCTGCCGGAGACCAACGATCATGTGATTGCACTGAAAGAGCTGCAAGAGACCGCAGGTGGTGAGACGGTGATGGAGGTCGGTATTCGGTCTCCTGATTTTGATGCAAATGTCCTTTTTGCGGAACTGCTTATTGAAGAGAGTCTGCAGCTATTTGACGAAAGGAGAGGGGAGCCTTTCATCGATGCCGCCGAGTTTCGGCGCGATACGGAAGTGCTTCGGGATAATGCTCTTTATCTGGCAACGGAGCCGGAACTCGAGCAGATCATCAGTTATCTCGAAGAGGAGATTCGGAAAGCCAGGGAGGCGGCCAGTCCTTTTTACATCGATTTTAGCGATGACTTTGATGATGAAGTTGAGGAGGAGGAGGCCGATTTTGACAGATTCCGTACAGCTTATGATGACCTGATACCCAGTGAATACCCGGTCAATGAAGACAGTACATTAATTGTACTAAAGATGTATCCCACTGGCTCTCAAAGTGATATACAATATCTTGAAGATCTTTTCGAGTCATTTGGCCAATTGGTTTCCACTCTCGAACCCGCCACTTTTCACCCGGAAATGGAAGTTAAGTTCGGCGGGAGGCTCAAACGTCACCTCAATGAACTTGAGGCGATTATGGATGATGTCTACAGCAGTTTCGCCACCGGAATTACGAGTGTGATATTGCTCGTGATGTTTTATTTCGGCTTCAAAAAATATTTCAACTACCGGCGCGGTGGAGGAAAGCTGAGACATGGGCATTTTATGCATCACCTGATCCGGGCGCCTGTACCGATCCTTGTGATCGGAGTACCGCTTCTGATCAGTCTGTCCTGGACGTTCGGTCTCGCATACCTGGTACTGGGAACTCTGAATACGATGACCTCCGTCCTATTTGTGATTCTCTTTGGGCTGGGGATCGACTACGGTATCCATTACTATGCACGATATATTGAAATGCGCTCAGACGGGGAACCGATCCTGAACGCTCTGATGAATGCGTATGAGAGAACCGGAACAGCCATTATGGTTAGCGCCATAACAACTGCGTCGGCACTATACGTTTTAATATTTGCCGATTTCAGAGGGTTTTCCGAGTTCGGCTTCATTGCCGGTACTGGAATTTTGCTTGCACTTTTCAGTATGCTCTTCATTCTCCCTTCACTCCTTGTACTTTTTGAAAAGCTGAAATGGATATTATTAACACAGAAAGCCGAGGATAATCGGCAGAAGGCGTTGTTTCGACGATATCCTTTTTCGCGATCTATAGTGACAGCCAGCATCGTAATTGTAGGTGTGATTTTATGGAATGTGACGGATCTTCAATTCGAATATGAGTTCGGAAAACTGGAACCGGAATTTCCGGAGTATCAGGAGTTCCGGGAGTTCACTCGCGGTGTTGATGAAACCGAACGCAGGAATCCAGCCTATATACTGGCGGACCGGGATGAACATCTATTTGAGATGCTCGACATTATAAGGGAGAAACAGCGAGACACTGAGGATACTATGATACGCGAAGCGGAAGCGCTTCAGGAGCGTTTTCCCCCGACACGATATCTTGAAGAGAGAAAACTTGGGTATATCGCAGAGGTCAGGGAACTGCTTCAAAACAGTTTCATCGTCGACCAGGAGGATGAAGACCTGGATCTTTTAAGGCGTGCGTCCCAAACAGTTGAACCCTTGAGTATCAATGAAATACCTGATTTCCTTGTCAATCGTTTTATTACCCGAGACGGGGAGGTTGGCCGGTTTGTAATCATCTATCCGGCTGCTGGTTTGAGTGACGGACGTAATTCAATCGCATTCAAAGAGGAGATCGGGAGGATGGAGCTCGAAGATGGAACGGTCTATTACGCGGCCAGTACATCGATCGTTGCTGCAGAAATGCTGGATCTGATGATTCAGGAGAGCCCTTACATGGTCACTGCTACATTTTTGATCGTTTTCTTCTTTATGATCCTCTCGTTTCGATCATTCAGATGGGCTTTAATGGCGATGATTCCTCTTGTGGTAGGCCTGCTGTTTCTCTTCGGTGTTATGCTCATCACCGGTATGAAGTTCAACTTTTACAATCTTGTAGTTCTTCCGGCGATTTTGGGAATCGGTTGTGATAACGGCGTTCATATCGCTCACCGATATCGGGATGAAGGGAAGAACAGCATGTGGAACGTACTTTCAAGTACCGGCCAGCACATCAGTGTGGGTTCATTTACCACAATGCTCGGTTTTGCCGGACTGCTCTTTACAATGCATCCGGGCCTTCAATCTATCGGTGTGATGGCGGTCATCGGGATCGGGCTGACACTATTTACCGCTCTGACGTTCCTGCCGTCAATGATTCAATTACTGGAGGAGAGGGACTGGATTCGATTTTGAATGATGTTTCCGGATCTGAATGTTACATTGAGTCAGACCGTCACAGACAATAAGGTTTAAACGTAGTTGGCAGCTGTTGCCAAAAGGAGATTTATTTGTGATCACAAAAACCGAAATAGTCGTTTTTAAAGCGATCGATTACAGTGAATCAAGCCAGATTACAACAGTTCTCAGTCGTAAGCATGGGAAAATTTCCCTGATCGCAAAAGGGTCGAGAAAGCCGAAAAGCCGGTTTGCAGGGAAACTGCAGCCAGGCAATTTGCTCGATGTAGTCTATTACTTTAAGCCGACCCGTTCGGTGCAAACCCTTTCGGAGGCTGAGTACCGTGCCAGACTGGATACGTTAACGACCGATCTGGAAAAGATGGCACTTGCCATGAGTGCATTGGAATTGACCGAACAGATGGTACATGAAAATGAAGTAAATGAACCTGTTTATCAATTCATATCTGATTTTTTAGTTTGGCTGAATGAGCAGAAGTCGATCAAACGGACACTTTTTCCATATCTTCAGCTCAGGCTGGCCCGGCTTTCTGGCCTGGAGTTGCAGATCGATCCGGGGCAGCCCGAATCGGGTACGGGTACAGGATACCTGAATGTTGAGAGTGGTACGGTCTCCTGGAACAACCCGACGGAAAAAGCGTTGAAGCTGTCAAATAACCAGATGAAATTTTTGCAAAAATCTGCAATATCGAAAAACAGATCTCTCTTGAATCAGAATATGGAAAACGGAGAAATCAAAGAGCTTGTAAACCATCTGGACCGATATCTTCGTTACCATGTTGAGGGGTTGAGGCCAAGAAGAACGGACGCCATTTTTGATCAACTATTAAAGTCCTGATAATGAAGAAAAGAGACCTGTTTTTAACCGGTTTTTTATTGCTGCTTACAGGCATACTGATCGGGTTCCTGATCAGTTTGTTACGCAGTGGTTTAATGACGGATGATCTGGCCGAGGTTAATGTGACAGAAATACAGCGCAGTTCCCAACCGATTTTCAGTCACGAAGAACTTGAATTGATCGACTCACGATTTGTATTTCAAAATATAGCCAGAGAGGTAACCCCGACGGTTGTCTATATCGAAACGACAGTTCAGCTCTCTTCGGATGATCTTGAAGGAGAGCAATCTGGCGGCCGATTATGGGATCGTTTTATTCAGAGGCACACACGTTCTGTCGGATCAGGGGTCATCATCTCAAGTAACGGCTACATCCTGACCAACCACCATGTGATAGAACAGGCTTCCAGAAATGGCATTTCAGTAACTTTGAGCGATAAACGTAACTATCAGGCCAGGGTTGTAGGGTATGATACCAGTACGGATCTTGCCGTTTTGAAAATCGATGCACAGGACCTTCCATCAGCTGTACTGGGCAATTCCGATAACCTGACAGTCGGAGAGTGGGTTCTTGCGATAGGTAATCCGTTCAGGCTTCAATCGACGGTTACGGCAGGCATTGTTAGCGCCCTTGAACGAGATGTAGATATCATTCGTGACAGGATGCGCATTGAAACATTTATTCAGACCGATGCTGCGATTAACCGGGGGAACAGCGGAGGTGCTCTCGTCAATACAAGCGGAGAGCTGGTTGGAATTAATACAGCAATAGCAACTCAAAGCGGCAATTATCAGGGTTATGGGTTTGCTGTACCAAGCAACCTAGCCCTGAAAGTAGCTTCCGACCTGATCGAATATGGAGAAATTCAGAGAGGAATGTTAGGTATCGTGATCGAATCGGTAAACCAGTCAATTGCAAGAGATCTTAATATGAATCAAATTGAGGGGGTACTGGTTGTAGATATCGACCGGGAGGGAGCTGCCTGGCAGGCCGGGCTTCGACGGAATGATGTAATACTTGAGGTTAGCAGCCGCGAAGTAAATGAGGCGAATCAACTGCAGCGTGTAGTAGCGATGTACAGCCCGGGAGATCGAATTTCGATCAAGGTTTGGAGAGATGGTGAACTCCATGAACTAGAATCAGAACTCTATCAAATGGAGATCGAGGAGTCTGGATTGCTCGAATTTGATGAAGAGGAGCTGATACCGGAAGAGTATTTTGAAGAGTTTTAAATTACCGGAAATTGAGATAACAGATGCGATACAGATCGAATTCGTTTACAATTAACCGGAATCGAGAATCGAAGGTATGAGTCGAAACTTCAGAAATACAGGACTATTGCTCATTACAGTTCTATTAGTATCGGGATGCGCTACAGTTGAAGATACAGCTGAACCGGAAATCGAGATCGAAGAACCGGAAGTGGAGGATATTCGAATCACGCCAGACTGGTATCCGGAGGAAACGCTGGGCGAGCTGGAGGGTGAGCAGCTTATCGGTTACGGCCGATCACTTGGAAGCACGGAGGAGTGGGCCTTTGACAACGCCGAGAGGCAGGCGGCGGCGAATTTAAGGTCGTGGATCGACCGTCAGGTAGAGCAAGCACGGATCGTACTTGCAGAAACGGATCCAGAGGCTGATGAGAGAGAGTTCATCATTCAGCTTCGAAATGCTGTGGTTACAATTGATTTTGATGAAGCCCTTTTTTCCCGGGAATCTTTTGAACAAGAAGGGGTATGGCATGTGGCTGTCAGGCTGGAGGTACCGGTTGAATCGGTTCTGCAACGGATCACGGAGAACCTGGCTGTTAACTTGGAGCTCTGGGAGCAGATGCTCGAGATGGAGCCCCTCAGCCGTTGGTAGGGGCCTTATACGGTTCTTCTCGAAAACCTGGTTTGTTCGGCTCAACTACAAAAGATTTCTGTGCAGTACCGTGAACGGCTCACACCGATCCGGAGTGTAGCTAACGTAAATCCGGAGTGTGGCCCACGTCGATCCGGAATGTGGCACACGTAAATCCGCAGTGTGGCCCACGTCAATCCATGTTGCTGACGATCTCTTCGCCGAACTCCGAGCATTTGAGCAGAGTGGCCCCTTCCATCAGCCGTTCAAAATCGTAAGTGACCCGCTTTTTGCTGATGGCCGCTTCGAGCCCTTTCTCAACAAGGTCGGCAGCCTCTTTCCATCCCATATATCGAAGCATCATCACTCCGGAGAGGATCAGAGAGCCGGGGTTAACCTTATCCTGGCCGGTATATTTCGGTGCAGTTCCATGTGTAGCTTCAAATACGGCGATACCGGTTTCGTAGTTGATGTTTGCTCCGGGTGCAATTCCAATCCCCCCCACACAGGCGGCTAATGCGTCGGAGATATAGTCACCGTTCAGATTCATTGTGGCGATCACATCATATTCAGCCGGCCGGGTCAGAATCTGCTGGAGGAATGCATCGGCGATAACATCCTTGATTAAAATTCCGTTGGGCAATTCACACCACGGCCCGCCGTCAATCTCCCTGGCGTCAAACTCCTCTTTGGCCAGCTCATAACCCCAGTTTTTGAAACTACCTTCGGTAAACTTCATAATATTGCCCTTATGGACAAGTGTGACGCTCTCTCGTCCCTGGTCGATTGCATAATTGATCGCCGAACGGACGAGCCTTTTGGTGCCCTCGATGGAGATCGGTTTCACACCGAGTGATGAACTGTCCGGAAAGCGGATATTGGTGGCCCCGAGATCGTTCATCAGAAAATCCTTCAGCCTCGAGTTCTCCTCCGTCCCCGTCTGGTATTCGATTCCGGCATAGATATCCTCGGTGTTTTCCCGGAAGATGACCATATCGGTGAGTTCCGGTTTTTTAACTGGGCTTGGAGTACCTTTGTAATACTTCACCGGGCGTACACAGGCGTACAAGTCCAGTTTTTGGCGAATCGCTACATTGAGGGATCGGATTCCTTCGCCGACAGGCGTTGTCAGCGGGCCTTTAATACCAACTTTATACTCTTTCAGAGCGTTGAGTGTATCTTCCGGCAGCCACTGATTCTCTCCATATTTATCGACTGCTTTTTCTCCTGCATAGATTTCGAACCACTGAATCTTCTTTTCACCCTGGTAGGCCTTCTCAACAGCACCGTCGATCACCCGCTTCATCACTGGTGAAATATCGATCCCTATCCCATCTCCCTCAATAAATGGTACGACGGGATCATTGGCGACGTTTAGGCTTCCGTCTTCATTTTTCTCGATGATTGTACCGGTCGTCGGTTTTGTTAAATTCTCAAATCTCATGGATACACTTGGTTAGGTTGGCAAATTTTGGTTCAATGATACCAATTTTTATGGAAAGAATTTATGTGGCAGAGGCAAGATGGATAATGAACTTTTCGTTTATACATTGAGTTCATGAATATGTATATTTCATGTAGCAGAGGTGATGGGGGAAAGACAGGTAAATATTTGATTCATCTGTTTTATCCTGTCCCGTATAGTTCCAAAACAAATTGATTTTTGGGAGGCTATTATGATCAGACCCATGTTCGGCCATCGGCCGAAACCGAAAAAATTTGATCTCCCGTTGCGTTATTACGATCCGGAAAAGGATGAAAAAGAGAAGAGAAAGGAACGTATTCGTTTTGAAAGCAAGACACGAAGGCACGACAGACAAGGCACGAAAGTTTTGCTCTATGCAGCGCTCCTTTTTCTTGTCGTCTGGATCATTTCATTACTTTGAACAAAATTTTTAAACAGATATAGCGAGACCTCTTTTGGGAGAATCGACCGATACGGGGAACTCAGTGATTCGAATAATGCCCCCGGAACTGGCCGGCAAGATCGCAGCCGGTGAAGTTGTACAGCGTCCATCTTCTGTCGTTAAAGAACTGCTCGATAATTCGATTGATGCGGGTGCTGATGAGATCACGATCGTCATAGAAAATGCAGGGCGAACGTTCATTCAGATTTCCGACAACGGCTGCGGCATGAGCCGCGAAGATTTAAAGCTCTGCTTTCAGCAACATGCAACTTCAAAAATCCGGGATGTCAACGATCTCTACAAAATCAGAACACTTGGATTTCGAGGAGAAGCGATGGCCTCCATTGCCAGTATTTCCAAAGTGGAACTGGTTTCAAAGCGAGTTGAAGATGACACGGCGCACAGGATTAAAATTGATGGAGGTCAAAACATAACCGTTGAGCCGTCGGCCGGTGATGCTGGTACATCCGTAACCGTCCGGGACCTTTTCTACAATGTTCCTGCAAGAAGACAATTTTTACGAACAGACGCTACGGAATTCCGTCACATTCTGAACGAAGTGCAATCGGTGGCGATCGCCTGGCCGGAGATCTCATTCGAGCTGATTGCGGATGGCAACATGATCTACCGGCTCGGGCCTGCCGAAAGGGTGCAACGGTTTGTCGATCTTTTCGGCAGAACATATCGGTCTAACCTGATCGAGTTTAAAGAAGAAACAAGTTATGTGACGATTCGAGGTTATCTGGGAGACCCCAATATTTCCAAAAAGAGCCGGGGAGCTCAATTTATCTTTGTCAACAATCGGCCCGTACAACACAAGGGTTTGATGCGGGTAGTATTCAGTGTCTATGACCGGTGGCTGGCTGAAAATGAATACCCGTTTTTTGCTCTTTTTCTCAATTTGAAACCGGACGAAGTAGATGTGAATGTCCATCCGGCCAAAAAGGAGATCAAATTTGATGATGAAAGAAGCATCATCCGGTTAACCAGGTCGGTTGTTAAAAAAGCGCTTTATCAATACTTAAAAGTTCCGGGGGTGGATTCCGTACAGGATGGCGGACTGGATACCGGGGAGAGCGACAGGGCCGGATTCAGCCTGGACAGATTTCGGGCGGATAAAGGAGCCAGCCTGAAGATTCCATCCCGTATCAACTTTGAAGACACGGTTTCGGGACGGGAGAGAAAAGGATTCTTTGATGGAGAGGAGGTGTCCGACAGTTTATACGGCGATCCTGATTCCATACAGGGTAATAATAGAAGTGCCAATCGCCGGAAGCAGGATTCCGAAGAATCGGTCGGGATGGGAACCTCATCCGTGAATGAGTTTTGGCAGCTGCACAATTGCTATATCCTTACTCAGACCCGAACAGGACTCTGTTTTGTTGATCAGTTCCGGGCCCACCAGAGAATCATTTATGAAAAAACATTGAGTGCGACTGAGGAAGATCTGCCCGGTACCCAGCAGCTCCTTTTTGCCCAGCATGTAGAGCTGTCGGCTACGGATTTTGCCCTTCTTGAAGAACTTCTCCCGCTGATTCGTCAAATGGGATTCAGTATCGAGTTACTCAGCGGTTTTTCGGCCGTGATCAATGGTGTTCCTGCCGATATCGATATCGGAAATGAAAAGAGGGTTTTGAACGAGATGCTGGAACAGTACAGGGAACTGGATGGAAAATTGGAGTTCGATGCCCGTCAACAGATTGCTGTAGCATTTGCTTCACGGACTGCAATTCCCCGGGGAAAACGGTTAACTCAACAGGAGATGGAGCTGCTGATTGATCAGCTTTTTGCCTGTGAAGAACCCTATTTCGACCCGTTTGGCAATCCGACACTGCACTATTTCTCTATCGAAGAGATTCAGAAGAAATTTGGGTGATTTAGTGGGAATTTCTGCTGTTTTCGATCCACTTTACAGCTTTTTTCCTTCGCTTAAATTTTGAATGTAGTCTTTGCAATTTTTAAATATCTATCAATGTTGTATTATGCCTGTCCTCTGATGAGGTAGTATCTAATGTAGTAAGTATTCTTACACAACTATAACACATTTTGCCATTTTAAGGAACTTCCAGAGTTCATTAAAATATTTGCGTGGTTGTAAATAGTTTATTTACTTGAACATTAAATGCGATTTGATATGAGGATTTTAGTGCGAATTGATAAGAGGATTTAAATTATTCCCGGGCATGGCATGGATAACTCATTTACTGCAATTCTGGCCAGGTTATTGAATACAACATACAGCAGAAGGGATATCAATACGACTGTCAAGCTCTGTTATACCCATGCTCTAATGTATCTGAAGATGAAGTCGAAGAAAGGGAGTTCCTTTCTCTTCAGGTATGACCGCCTAGAGGAACTGGCCTGGGATTTCATTGCAGATCTGTTTCAAAAAGATGAACAAGAGAATCTGATCGTTTTTCAAACCTATTTTGAACGCTCTGACCTTGAACTGCCCATATCGAAACTGAAGATTAAATTGCGCCGTCTGGTCTTTTCCAAAGTAGACGATAATATACACCGTCACTATGGAGAGAAAGACCCGTCACTCAAGAAGATTATCAGAAATATCAAGCTCGCTGTCCGAGAACAGAAATGCGGCTTGCGTGTCTGCTTCCAAAACGGAACATTGATTGTTGAAGAGGAGAAGAAAAAAGGGAAAAAACCTCTGATGCCCCCGGATTTTTTACAGGCCCGGCTTTGTGCAAGGTTGGGTGAACAGATGCAGATTCCTGAAACTCTTGCACATTCGATCGATATACTTCTTCACCAGGATCATTACAGAAAAGAGTATCCGGTTGTATCACTGGCCAGGATAATTCGTGAAAGTTTTGTTTCTCTGCAAAAAGGCCAGCATGAAGAGTGTGTAAAACCGGTTGCGGAATCCAATATCTTAATTGAAGAGTTTGACCTAATACTTCAAGAGTCCAAACACAGGATTAAGGATAAAGTGGGTTCGAGATATCTGAGAATCGGCAAGATGGATCGGGATGAGCTTGAAATCTATTTTGAAACCGCTTCTGATATTATTAAAAATAATTTTATTGAACCTCACTCCAGCCTCTCTCAATTCGATCAGATGCAACAGCATGTTGATGATCTCGACTATGACCAGTTCCGCAACGATTACAGGCCGGTGTTGGAATACCTTGTCAAATTGATTCGGGATGATCTGGTCGATACTTATCGTAAAAGGTGGGTTTGATTTAAGCAGGTATCTTTGTCTGCGAGGAGTAATCTAATGAATATCAGTAGATAGAAGCAGTATATAAAAGGGTGATCTGATTGAGCCTTCCTTCCGAGGAACATATTGAAATGTACATTCGATACAGGGACAAACTCACACAGAGTGAGATTGAGTGGATCGAGAAATCCCTGTCCGAGCATGAAGAGCTGGAATCACTCGCCAACTGGTTCTCTCTTTTATACAAACATGTAGATCGGTTCAAACCTGTTGATCATATTCGATGGTCATCTCGACCCAGATCTATCGAACTGTTACCGATGCCTATAAAGGAACGCAGCGGTTTGAACCGTTTTGTACTTGCTGCTCAGTCGGCGAGCCCCCGGAAAAGTTATATCGAATCCTTAAAAACTTTTGCATCGGAAAAAGATGAGACCCTGCTGCGCATTCTTAAAATGGAAGAGAAAGGGATAGCGCGGTTTCATCTGCTATCTGAACATCTGAGTGATGAGGAAGTGGCACTTGTTTATATACCGGATGAGCGGATCTATCTGGTAATTCATCCAGGAGGAAAGCTGGACATACCGTTTAATCGTTTGGGAAATGATGTAATAAAGGCATGGAACAGATGCAGTTTGATGCTGCCTGTTTTCAGGTCGAATCTGAATTTTAATACCCTGTCTGATAAAGGATATATCGTCGCCTCTTCGGAGACGGGAATCATGGATACGATCGATATGAGCCGTTCACGAAGTGAGGTTGAGTTGGAACTTCCCGTATATGCAGAGGCTGAAACCCCAAAACTGCTTCTGGTCTACTCCAGTGCCGGTGTAACCCTTTGGGGGATAGAAAATGGAATAGTTCGAATCCCGGAAAAATATCTGGCTAATCAACAGTCTCTCTTTTTTTATAGCTAATCCCTTTAAAACATGCCGAACCCGGTTCACGTTGAGAAGATTTTTAGAGAACTTAATAGTGAGTTGGCGCAAATTGCATCTGTAAAACATCGTTTGACTCTGCTGAGAAATTTCATAGAGATCCTGAATGGCGAATTCAGGTCCTATGGCAGTTATCTGCTTCAGGTCATGTCGGAGTTCCCGCTCTTTACCTCACCTTTGACATTCAGCGGCAAAGATCCTGCACAGATCGAACAAGATCTGAAACAATTTGACAGGATCATCGAACAGGTGCCCGAAATGAGAGAGATCGAATCGTTTGTGAAGGGAATTGAAAAGTCGAGACAGGTTTGCCTTATACTCTACGCATGTCTCGGAGAAATGGATAAAGTAAGAACGCTGTTGAAGGAGTGGTTTGGGATTGACGTTAAACTGAAAGAAGATGACCGGATTGAGACAATACAAGGCAATACTTCTCTCAGAAGATTTTACCGTACTCTGGCCTCACTCGATGAAAAAAAGTTCAAATATGAGTCCCGGGCAATCACCATATTGAACTCTCTTCAAAGCGAAGTGCGGGAGTTAATAACCGAAAAACCGCAGACCCTGTTGATTCCCGCTGTAGAGAGGTTTCATGACCTGGACCGGAATATTCAGACATTTGGAAGGATGCGTCGAATTACCGTCAAGAAAAATCAAGAGAATTCAAGAGGTGAGGATCGTATCATCAGGCGATTTAACGTTGTGGGTGTTGAACAACCATATTGGATCGAGGATCCTGAAGTTGCTTTGGCAGCCAGAACTCTTTTCAGTTATCACAATCAGAAGCCGGTTCGCAATTATTATCTCGGAGAGATATTTTATGAGATGAGCGGGGCCATTCATGTGGGTAATTCGGCCAATGCAGCAATTGCTCTATTATGGTACACAGCTCTGCAAAATCGATATGAAAGGAGGTACAAGTTCACTTCGCAACTTGCCATCACGGGGGATCTGGATGCAGAAGCTAATCTGATCGCCGTCGACAGTTCTGGAATTGATAGTAAGGCCGAAGCTGTATTTTATTCCTGGTCACCGGCTCTGGTTGTGCCAAAAACTCAGCTGGATCTATTTGAAAAAGCGGTCGATCGTTTGTCGAGGAAATATCCCGATCGAAATCTGCAACTGCTGGGCATTAGCAATTTGAAAGAATTGTTTTATGATCGCAGGTATGCCATTGTGGAGACGCCATCCCGGATGGAGTATGCACTGACACTGGTAAAACGGAAAAAATTTGGTGCCGTCATTTTCATGTTGATCATCTTTTTGGCAATGATCATGTTTCTGGCCGGGGCGGCATTTTTGGTGTAACCTTTCTGTCCGAAGCCGTCAGACCAATACCGGAAATTTAGATTCCTGAATTCCGGAGTGATTTATTAATATTGATACAGCTGAAAAAATTTCAACTTGTCTTGTTCAATTGAACATATTAGCCGTAGAACCGTTTTACAGTGGATCACACGAAGCCTTTTTGAAAGGTTTGCAGAATCATTCCCGTCACAATATTCACCCGATAAGACTTAATTATCGCGGCTGGAAGTGGCGTATGCATGGTGATTCAGTAACTCTTGCAGAGATGGCAAGTCATGTAGAGGAGGAGATCGATCTGCTGCTAATCAGCAGCATGACCAATCTTCCGGCATTCCTCTCCCTAACAAATCCGAGGTTTGCGTATACACCGAAGATCATGTACATGCATGAGAATCAGTTAACGCAACCTATGCCGGAAGGGGAGAATCGGGACATGACCTATTGCTATATCAATTATCTGAGCATGCTCGTGGCCGACAGGCTCATCTTTTCCTCCCATTTTCATCTGAATGATTTTATGAACGCCCTTCCGGAGTTTCTCGAAAATTATCCTGATGACAAGCACATGGAAACTGTTCATCAGATCAAAGAGAAGAGTATTGTGATGTATCCGGGGTTGGATCTGAGCTATTTCGACCGGCAGAAAGATACCCGAAGTGAAAATGAACGGCCGGTGATTGTCTGGAATCAGCGTTGGCAGTTCGATCGCAACCCCGCTATGTTTTTTCGGGTTCTGAATCGACTGAATGATATCGACCTGGAATTCGATCTGATCCTTGCAGGAGATACGAAACATGAAAAGCCCGAAGAGTTTGAAAAGGCCTGGAGGCGCTATGGCGACCATATCACTCATTTCGGGTATGTCGAAGATCCCGAAACGTACAGCAAATTGCTCCATTCTGGAGATATTGTAGTTTCTACAGCTACCTATGAGTTTTTCTGTGTGGCTATCATGGAAGCGATCTATTGCGGATGTCATCCACTGGTACCCAACAGATTGCATTACCCGGAACTTATACCTAAATCTCTTCACAACCCGCTGCTACACGCACCAGTTTTATATGAGACCGAAGATGAGCTCTTTCAACATTTGAAAAACCTATTGACAGGAACGACTAAACCACTTCCAAAAGCTTCTCTGCAAAAAATAAACCGGCATATGGACTGGTCTGTTAAGGTGAATGAATATGACAGCCTGTTTGAAGAGTTGATGAAAGTACAGGTCAAAGCTTCGTTCTGAGCAGCACCTGATCCGCAGGGCCATGGTAGATTCGGACAGGAAACCTGATCCGCAGGGCTATGGCAGATTCGGCCAGGTAAGAGGTCAAGTAGTCTGTTTCAAACGCAAAACAGTTTATATCTTAAATAAAAGTCAAAACGGTGCTGATTCCTCACCACCTTCACCAGGAGAGTGAGGGTTCGGAGGAGGGGCAGCTTGATCTTCAGGCGACGAACTGCCGCTGTTGCTCCTTTCAGGAAGAGCGTTATCGGCCTGTGTGAAGTTTTCAAAACGGGCATAATTTTCAACAAAATAGAGTCGCTTTGCCCCCGTGGGCCCGTTTCTCTGTTTGCCAACGATCACTTCTGCGAGACCTTTGGTAGAGTGTCCCTCTTCGGTGGTTTTAATACCATAATATTCAGGTCGGTAGAGGAACATTACTACATCGGCATCCTGCTCTATAGACCCGCTTTCACGCAGGTCACTAAGCTGAGGCCTTTTGTCACCACCTCGTTGTTCAACGGCACGAGAGAGTTGAGATAGCGCCACTACCGGCACATTAAGTTCTTTGGCTAATGCTTTTAACCCTCTGGAAATGGTTGCAATCTCCTGTTCCCGGTTGCTGTTATCCCTCACCTTGGCGGTCATCAGCTGAAGATAATCCACGACGACAAGCCCGATGTCGTGCTCACTTTTCAATCTCCGGCATTTGGTCCTCAGCTCCATGACACTCAAACTCGGAGTGTCGTCGATAAATATGCGGGCTGTGAAGAGCCGGCTTGCAGCATCGATCAGACGTTTGAACTCTTCGTCCTGGAGACGGCCTGAACGTGCCGACTGGGCATCGATACGTCCCTCCATGGTTAACAGTCGCTGAACGAGCGACTGATTCGACATCTCCAGGCTGAATAAAGCAACATTGGTCTGCAGATTTTCATCCATATGCAGCGCTGCATTCCTTGCGGCTGTCAAAATAAGTGCGGTTTTACCCATCGACGGCCGGGCTGCGATAATTACCAGGTCTCCCGGCTGAAATCCTGACGTGAGCTTATCGACATCCAGTCCGGTAGGTACTCCGGTGATACCTGCAGGTTTACCACGAATCTCTTCGAGATACTGCAAGGTATCTTTCAGTATCTCACCAATTGCCTGGGCATTGGCCCGCGATTTTGTGTTGGAGAGATCAAATATCCTCTGTTCAGCAGCATCAAGCACATCATAAGCGTCGGAAGTCGAATCGTATGCGTTCTTGATGATGTCGGTGCAGTTAAGGATCAGATTTCTTTTAATCGCTTTTTCCGCAATGATCTGGGAGTGGTAATCGATATTTGCAGCAGAACTGACCGATCGAGTCAAATCTGAGAGATACCCGCTTCCACCGATCTGATCCAGTGCTCCTTTGTCTCGCAGCTCGTTCTCTACAGTTAGCAGATCGAGCGGATTGTCCCGTTCATACAGGTCATAAATCGTTTCAAACACAGTTCTGTGAGCTGGCTTGTAGAAATCTTCTGCCCGCAGCATCTGCAAGGCAACGGTGGCGGCTTCATGTTCGATCAGCATCGCTCCAAGGACTGCCTCTTCCACTTCAACAGCCTGGGGAGGAACCCGGCCCTGATTCTCGAGCAGGTCAACAGCTTCGTTTAAGTTTTTTTGCAAATCTCCTCCGGAGTGATCGGCCATTTCGGATTACGAGGCGGTTGAGTGGTTAGAATTTTCTACAGACCCTGCTTCTCTTCGATTATAAGAAAACTGAAGTTCTTTAGATACCGGACGACTGAATTTTTAATGAGTTTTTCCTCTCAATTGGTCGTATCTCTTTCGTACCATTTGTACATCTTCCCAAGCCGCACGTTTCCATTGCGGATTACGCAGAAGTGCGGCCGGGTGATATGTGACGGCGAGATCTCGGTCCATATAACTGTGAAACTTTCCCCTCATACGGCTCAGCGATTCATCGATACCGAGAAGTGTCGTGGCGGATACCCTTCCAAGGCAGAGGATGATTTTGGGATCTATCAGCTCAATCTGCCGACAGAGATATGGGAGGCTTCGCTCACGTTCACTGCCGCTTGGATCCCGGTTTTCAGGGGGACGATGTTTGAGGATATTAGCAATGTAGACTTCTTCCCGTTCAAATTTGATCGCTTTAAGGATCTTGTTGAGAAGCTGGCCAGCCTTTCCGACAAAAGGTTCGCCCTGCTTGTCCTCATGGTATCCGGGAGCTTCTCCAATCACCATCAGGTCGGCCTTCGGGCTCCCGACTCCGAAGACAAGCCGGGTATTTTCCAGGTCAGTTTTCAGATCATCCGTGGTTTCACAAAGTTTACGAAGTTCTTCGAGTGAACTGCAATCGCCTGGCTGTAGAGGAGGGGAGGACTGGCCTCTGGGGTTCGCAGACATTGTATCCCATTCTCCAAACAACCTCCGCTCTTCGGCGAGAAATTGTGAGATCTCATCAATCAAACGTTGAGTCTTTTCACTCATGCTCTATCCTGTCAAGGAGGTCATCACTGATTCCAGACGAGATGTTTCATTGTCCAGAGTCCCGAAAATCGGTTTGCCGGCTTCTTTTCGACCGAGTCTTACGGGTACAATTCTGTTGATTAGTCGTTCATCCCAATTTACAGCTACCCGCACATAATTGTCGGTCCACCCCTGAACCTGATTCCCTTTTTTCTCCCCTTCGAACAGAACAGGTCTCAATTCGCCTTCAAACCGGCGGTCAAATTCAAAACGTTTTTTATCTGAAAGGCGGCGAAGCAGATGAGTCCGCTCTTTTCGAAGTTCCGGTGGTATAACAGGATCTATATTCAGTGCATCTGTTTCGGATCGTTCGGAATAGGTAAATACATGCAGATAGGAGATATCGAGGCTGTCGATAAAATCGTATGATTGGCAAAAAAGTTCTTCGGTTTCCCCGGGATGACCGGTTATCACATCCACACCGATACAGGCATCGGGTAATAGCCGGTTAATCAAACTTACTCTCTGCCGATATAGATCGCTTTGATATCGCCTTCGCATCAGTCGAAGCATGTGATCACTACCACTTTGCAGGGGAATGTGAAAATGAGGCTGAATTTTTTCCGATTCAGCTGCAAACCAGATGATCTCATCATGAAGCAGATTGGGTTCGATAGATGAGACCCGCACTCTTTCAAGTCCTTCAACCTTTTCGAGAGCTTGTAGCAACTGAAGAAAGTTTTCATCCGAATTACGACCGAAATCTCCCGTGTTGACACCGGTCAGAACGATCTCCTTATACCCTTCATTGACGAGCTGGTGCGTATTTCGAACGACGGTCGAGATTCGAGGGCTGCGGCTGCTTCCACGGGCTTTCGGTATAGTACAGAACGAGCATTTGTAGCTGCATCCGTCCTGCACTTTGAGGAACGCTCTGGTACGATCGTCGGATGAAAAGGCGTTGTGGAAATCGGTTACTTCATTGACATCACTTTTATAGACAAGGGTCTTTTCCTGCTTGACAAAGTCGTCGAACAGATCGAGTAGCCGAAATTTATCACCGGCCCCCAATACTATATCCACTCCTTCGATTTCGGCGATCTCTTCTGGTTCCAGTTGTGCATAACAGCCGATGACTGCCACAAATGCTTGTGGATTGTTTCTTAGCGCACGGCGTACCGTTTTCCGACAGGAACTGTTGGCATTTTGGGTGACCGAACAGGTGTTGATCACATAGATGTCTGCCTTTTTATCAAAATCGACTACCTGATACCCTGCATTGCCAAACTCTCTGCGAATGGAAGAGGTTTCTGAGAAATTGAGTTTACACCCGAGAGTTTCAAATGCTACAGATTGCATAACGTTCTATTCTCCTTCTCCGATCAACTCGTCAAGGTCTCTCATCAGCTCTCCATATCGGGTCCAGTTGCCTGTCTCCATGGCGGTGCGAATCTGACGCCACAGATCCCGAATCTCTTCGAGCTGGTTAATCTCGAAGACCTGTGCCGGAGAGATTTCTGCCGGCGGAATCATCTCCTCCCCGTCAGCTATCACCGGTTCTGCGGGGGGTTGCGCGAGGAAGTCCGCCTCATCCCCGAACAGTTCGTAGAGCGCCATTTCGATCGTCGGTTGCATGGAGATATTCTCTCCGATCGATACGATTACACGCTGAAGTTGAGGTATGTCGACTCCCTCGGCCAGAAGAAATACCGGTTCTACATAAATAAAGGAGTTTTCGATCGGTATCACCATCAAGTTTCCCCGGATTACACGGGAGCCTCTTTGGTCCCACAGGGCGATCTGTCTGGAGATCTCCGGATCTTGATCAATACGCGCTTCAATTTGAGAAGGGCCGAAGATTAATCTGTCTTTCGGCAGTTTATAAACTACAATCTCCCCATAACTGCCGGGGTCGGATTTAGCTGCCATCCAGCCGATCATGTTGTCCCGATTTTCGGGTGTTGTCGGGCTGATCAGCATGAACTCAAGCTCCTCTTCACCGGGCAGTCGTGCGAGGACGTAGTAGGGCTCCATACGCACCTGCCGGCCGGCATATTTCTCATTCGGTCGGGTCCACAGGTCCTCTTGATTATAAAAGACCTGTGGCCGAACCATATGGTATCGGTTGTAGATCTCGAGCTGAATTTCAAACAGATCCTGTGGATATCTGAAGTGATTTTCGATCCCGTTTGGAAGTTGATCCATCGATTTGAACAGGTCGGGAAAGATAGAACTGTAAACCTGAATCACAGGATCATTTTCTTCAACAATGTAGAAGTCTACACTACCTTCATAGGCGTCGACCACGATCTTAACAGAGTTCCGTATATAGTTTAAACCCCGGTTGGGCTGAGAGTAGGGAAAATGCTCCGACACGGTATAGGCATCCTGAATCCAGTAGAGTCCGCCGTTGTTCAGTACCAGATAGGGGTCGTTGTCGAGCCGAAGAAAGGGTGCGATCCGTTCAATTCGTTCCTGAACACTGCGATAGACCTGGAGACGGCTCTCCTCATGGATGTAGTCTGAAAGCAGAATGTTGATATCGCTCAGTTCCCAGGCAAATAAAAGCTTCCGGAACCAGCTGCTGAAGGGGATACCTCCCTGACCGCTATAGTGTGTATAGACGTTTTGATCTCCAAGAGGATAGTGCAGTTCTTCTACATAAGTGTTGACGATATAGTATCCGTCGCTGTTTTCTCCGTAATAGATCGCCGGATTTTCAATTCGCAATTCCGGGCTGGAGGGGATCGGAGGAATATCTCGCAGCAGGAATCGAGGTTCTCCCTGCCGGGTCGCCTGTGTTACCGGGCTCATTACCATACCGTACCCGTGTGTATACTGCATATGACGGTTGACCCAGGTGTCGGACTGGCTGGGGAGTGTTCGGGCGATTTCCCGGGCCGAAAGCATCGTCTGAACGGTCTCACCACCGATCATATAACGGTCGTTGTCGACCGTGTAAAATTCATAATAGGAGCGAATCTCCTGCAGCTGTTTATAGGTCTGAATCAGCAGCCGCGGATCCCAAAGACGAATATTGTTAATCGCATCCTGGTTATTTCGGATATCGCTGATCGTCAAAGTATCATCTGCCCGGTATTCCACTTCACGGACCTCATTAAGACCGTAAGCCAGACGTGTCATCTCAATATTGTTTTCCAGGTAGGGGGTTTCCAGTTCCAGCTCGTTCGGTTCAACGTTGAATTTCTGGACGATACCCGGGAATACGCCCCGACCCAATATCATGACAAGAATCGCCAGGATGGCTGTGGCGGGCACAAGCCGCCGAATCGAGATCCATCGGTCAACAAGGAGAAGTATTGCAATGAGAGCGGTCAGTACCGCCAATATCCAGAATGTTGGCAATTCTACGGTTAAATGAGTAAACCCGGCTCCATAGATCAGTCCGTCCCCCCGAAACAGAAGATTATACCGATCCAGATAGAAGCCCCACGAAAGCATCAGAAGCCAGAAAGAGGCATTAAATTTCAGGTGCCTGAGAACCTGGGGGGAGACCTGGATTCCTTCTCCGCTGCGAGCACCGAGCAGGCCGGTAAAGATGTAAGAAGCGAGCAGTATTATGAGAATGATAAAGGCGAGAATCGTCAATGATGACTGGATTAGCTTCCAGAATGGCAACTGGAACATATAGAACCCGATATCGTTTCCAAAAAGCGGGTCCGTCTCACCGAATGGCACATTCCAGACGAATCGAAGCGATTCATCCCAGCTGATATAGAAACCAATGGCGAATATAAAAGCTAAAAAGAGGCCGAATAGAGTGAGAATCAGCTTGAGCTGTTTATGCTGATCGGCTCTGGCAAAATCGATGTTGAGGTTTTGAAGGGGAGTGCCAGCCAGATTGATCTGTCGAAGGCGGTCGGCCAGATAGCGGAAATTGGTGACGATAAAAATAGCGGAGACCAGGAAAGCAGCCAAGGTGAGCAGTACCTGCATGCCTCGAATGGTCCAGAACACTTCTGTATAGCCAAGTTCATTCAACCATAACCATTCGAAGATGTAACTCGAGGAGATGCTAAGTAGAATAAGCGGAATGGCAAGAATTGCCAGTATCTTGAATAATCTGCTGCTCATCATGGTGTGTTACCTGGATCAGGCTGCATTTAGTGCAAATAGAATCGCGGCGATCACGAAAAAGTTGAGGATACTCAGAGGTAGCAGTTTGCTCCATCCGAGATTCATTACCTGATTATACTTAAATCTCGGGATGGTCCATCGTACCCAGATAAATACAAATATGAAAAATATTGTCTTTGCAGTAAAGACAAGAACATCAAGGATCGCTTTGGCCAAAGGGCTCATCTCCGGAAGCCAGTATCCAGCGAATGGGAGATGATAGCTGCCGAAAAAGAAGGTAGTGATGAGCATCGAATTGATCACAACATGCATATATTCGGCAAGGAAAAACATGCCAAACTTCATGGAGCTGTATTCAGTATGGAACCCTCCGACTAGTTCCTGTTCGGCTTCCACCAGATCGAACGGCGTTCGGTTGGACTCGGCAAAAGCTGCAATAATAAAGATAATGGCACCGAGTGGATTCAGGAAGAGGTACCACCAGTACTCCTGGGAAGCAGCTACATCTACAACACTCAGAGACCCGACAAACAGGACGACGGATGCGAGCGCCATACCGAGTGGAAGTTCGTAACTGACCATCTGGGCCGCCGCTCTCAGGCCGCCGAGCAGGGAATATTTGGAGTTGGACGCCCAACCTGCCAGCGTAACACCGTAAACACCGAGTGATGCGACAGCCAGCAGGTAGAGCACTCCGGCATTGATATCGGTTACATAAATACCCTCGCCAAATGGAATGACCGCTATCGTCATCAGTGCTGTAACGACCGGGATGATCGGAGCGATCGTATGGATAAATCGATAACTGTGGATGGGTGTAACATCTTCTTTCAGCAGAAGTTTGACCACATCAGCCAGAGGCTGAAACAGCCCGAATGGGCCGACACGGTTAGGCCCCACCCGATTTTGAATAAAACTTGCAATTCGCCTCTCGGCATAAACCGTCAATGCTGCTGAGTTCAACAGCATAAAGAGAGAGATACCCAGTACCAGATAGGAGTTGACTTCAGCCTCGGCCATCTGCAGTTCAGTTTTTGGATTTTACTTTTTTCGAATCGATGTTCAGTGCAATACCGGACTCATCGTCCATTTGTTCGTATGAGACCCCTTCGAATGACGGCACTTTACGGCCGATTTCGTCCATCACTTCCCGGCCTCCCATTTCATATTCGATATCGAGCCCCATTCTCATGCCGATCAGGGCAAACAGGTCCCAGGCCGGCAGACAGTCCACTTTGTTGTCTTCGGTAACCCAGTTGTCGAACTTGGTGCCGTACCGGTCGAGTCGTCCTTCCGACATCTCCAGGTTGAGCCGGCGGTTTGAGTATTTGGTCTCTTTGGCCGGGAAACTGCGTTGGATACGGCCATCGACATTCACATAGCTGGCGGCATGTTCTGCAACACAGGTGATCGGAAATACAAGGTCGGCAGACTGGCTCGTTTTGTTCTCATTGGTTCCGAAATAGATCAGGCAGGTGTCGTCAAACAGATCTTCGGTGAGTACATTACGGTCGATTAAAGCGTCATTCAGGATGATGACACAGCTGATACCGGAGTCAGAAATTCGTTTTGCAAGTTGATCATTGTCATTTTCGGAAAGCCCGAGCAGACGTATGCCCTGTGTATTGGGGGCCTGATCGTCGGTGATTAGAAATCCGTCACCGCTGCCCTCATTCAGATGAGGGGTAAAGTGCGGTGTCCCCCATCCCATCAGGTTTCCAAGTTTGGTGAGGAGATAGTTCTCCTCCACCGATGCATGGGGACTACCTATCAGCAGGATCTCTTCCGGTTTTACCGATTCTATATGTTCGACAAAGGTCTCAATAGCGTTGTTCCAGGAGGATTTAACCTGACTTTCTCCATCAATCTTGACGGAAGGCCGGGATATTCTGTTCTCATTAAAGAGCCGGTTGGCTTCGCGGCCTTTATCCGGCATCCACCAGTCGTTGACATGCGGGTTGTGTCTGGGTGTAATTCGCAGAACCAGGTTGTCCCGGGTCCAGAGGTCAATGTTACACCCTTTCCCGTTCGTAATATCGATACTTGGCGTCTGATTCATTTCCCAGACCCGTGCCCGGAACCGAAAATCGGCAGAGGTCAATGCACCGACTGGACAGAGGTCGACAGTATTGAGAGAATAAGGGTCGTCGAACGTTTCACCGGGCGCTGTAATCGGATAATTGCTGTCCCCCCGTTTGGTGATTGTAAGCTGGTGAGTTTTACTGACCTCGTCGACAAATCGGGTACAGCGGGTGCAGTTGATACAGCGTTCGGCATCCAGTACGACTCGCGGCCCCAGCTGGACTCTTTTGGGTTTATGAACTTTTTTTACTTCAAACCGGCTTCCCTCGGGCCCATATTTATAGGTCTGAATCTGAAGCGGACATTCACCGGCCTGGTCACAGATCGGGCAATCAAGCGGATGATTGATCAGAATAAATTCAAGATTGTCTTTTTGTGCCCTGCGAACCAGCTCATCAGACTCCTGGGTTTTTACAACCATTCCATCTGTTACATCAATGCTGCAGGAGGTCTGGAGTTTGGGAAACCACCGAATGACTCTGTCACCATTTTCATCGAGCTCAAACTCGCCGGTTTCTCTGTCCCGAACCGGCTGCCCGACCTTGACCATGCATTGACGGCAGTTCGCCGGAATCGACATGGAGGGGTGGTAACAGAAATAGGGGACTTCCAGGCCCTGGTCCAGAATAAACTGGAGTAGTTTGGGTTTCCCCTCAAATTCGTATCGTTCGCCGTCGATATAAACTTCAGGCATTTGGGTTCTATAGTTTATATTTGAATGTAGTTCCTGGCTGTTTTGCTATGCTCTGATTCAGGCAGTGGCAAATGTAGATCTTTTACATCGGGCTTCAAATTCATCTCTGAAACGGTTGATGGTGTGTCGAACCGGCCAGGCTGCCGCATCTGCCAATGCACAGATTGTACGGCCTTCCATTTGAGTCGTCACATCCAGCAGCAGATCGAGATCGCGGATTTCTCCCTCACCGTTCTTGATCTTGAGAAGTACTTTCTCAAGCCAGCCGGTTCCTTCCCGGCAGGGGGTGCACTGACCGCACGACTCATGATGGTAGAAATGGGCGATTCTCCAGAGAACGTCGACCATATCGGTATCCTCATCCATCACCACCAGGCCTGCAGTTCCGAGCATCGATCCGGCTTCACGAAGAGAATCACTGTCCATCGTGACACCTTCAAGCTTGTCTCCGCGTAACACAGGGGTGGAAGATCCGCCGGGGATCACCGCTTTAAGCTTTTTACCATTTCTCACTCCACCGGCCACTTCGTGAATCAGATCCAGAATCGGCACGCCGGATGGCAGTTCATAAACGCCGGGCCTGTTTACTTGTCCGGAAATTCCATAAAGGATCGACCCGGGGTGATTCCTGGCGCCGATCGATGTGAACCAATCTGCTCCTTTGTTGATTACAAGAGGAACATTGGCCAGGGTTTCAATATTGTTAATGGTTGTCGGCCTTCCCCAAAGACCGTTTTGAGCCGGGAAAGGAGGCTTGACTCTCGGATAACCCCGCTTGCCTTCCAGGGACTCGAGCATCGAGGTCTCCTCGCCACAGATATAGGCACCGGCACCGGAATGAGTATAGAAATCGACACTGAAATCACTGCCGAGGATGTTTTCGCCAATGAAGCCTTTATCATATGCTTGCTGGAGAGCGCGGTCCATCATATGAATCCAGTCAATATACTCCCCGCGAATATAGAGATAGATCGTAGTGCACTGCATCGCGTAGGCAGCAATCAATGCCCCTTCAATGAATAGGTGGGGATTGAATTCGAACAATTTTCGATCCTTGAAGGTCCCCGGTTCCGACTCATCACCGTTGCAGGCAAGATAGCGCGGCTTGCCGTCCGGTTCCGGCATGAAAGACCATTTGAGACCGGCGTTGAAGCCGGCCCCGCCCCGCCCCCGGATATTGGCCGCTTTAACTTCGCCGATCACCGAAGAGGGGGTCCATTCACTGCCAAGAACAGCTTTCAACGCTTCATAGCCGCCGTTATCGAGATAAACATCGATATTGCGAAGATTCGCTATATCCGGAATAAGGACAGGTTCAAAATTTTTCCACTCTGAAGCCATAATCAACGATCCTGCGGATTAACTTTTCGCATTTCTTTCGATTCAAATTGCGGCAGCTTGCCATTCTTCAGTCCTTCGATCACTTCGTCCACTTTTTCCCGCGTCAGGTGATTGACATAGACTCCGTTTGTGATCTGCATCATCGGCGCATAGCCGCATGCTCCAAGGCATTCGACCTGCTGAATGGTAAACATCCCGTCTTCGGTCGTCTCCCCGGTTTCGATTCCGAGCTTCTCCTCCAGGTAGTGGAGAATATCATACCCGCCGCACACCTGACAACTGAGACATGTGCATACGTCGAGGACAAATTTCCCTTTCTCCTCTTTATAGTATTGGGTATAAAATTCTGCGACTCCGTGGATGTGGGCTTCCGGAAGGTCCAGGGTTTTTGCTACCAGCTTCTGAACCTTCGGGCCAACATGCCCGAATTTATTCTGTGCGATCCAGAGTACAGGCAGAGTTGCCGGACGTACTTCCGGATAGCGGGCTTTGATCTTCTCTATCTGATCGAGTTCTTCTTTGTCGAATCTGTATTCCATAGCCTTATTTGTCTGCTTCTCCCATCACCGGATCCACCCCTCCGATGATAACAACTGTATCGGCGATCATTTCGCCGTCCAGAATATTTTCGAGGACCTGAAGATTTGCAAATGAGGGTGCATTGATTTTCAGGCGCCATGGGTGGCCTGTGCCGTCACTTTGAATGAAGTAACCCAGTTCACCTTTGGGAGCTTCTACAGCATGATACGCTTCGGCACCTTCCGGCGGGCAGATTCCGGTATCGGTCATCATAAAATCGTGGATCATCCCCTCCATGGAATAGTAGACCTCATCTTTGGAAGGGTAAGCCTGTTTGGCGTTATCTGTTCGAACCGGACCGCCGGGGAGCTTGTCGAGGCATTGGCGTATGATGCGGATGCTCTCGTGCATCTCTTCCATCCGTACGTAGTAACGGGCCAGGTTATCACCCTCGAGCCGGGTAGGAACCTCAAATTCGACCTCGGTGTAACGTGCGTAGGGGGTGAATTTACGAATATCGAATGCGTATCCGGACGCCCTGAGTACCGGGCCGGTGGCCCCGATATCGAGTGCATCTTCGGTCGTTAATACTCCTACATTTTCATTTCTGTCGTAGAAAATCCGATTGCGGTCGAGCAGTTTGTGATAATCTTTGAGTTCCTGTGGAAATGTTTCGATGAACTCTTTGATCAGGCCCATCGCTTCCGGCGTGATATCGTTGGCAACACCGCCGATCCTTGCATGGGAAACGGTGAACCGGTGGCCGGTCAGGTTGTCCATAATATCGTAGATCTTCTCCCTCTCTCTGAATGTCCAGATAAAAAACGAAACGGCACCCGCATCCATCACGAGTGTACCGAGCCAGAGCAGGTGAGAGGATATTCGTGCCAGTTCACTTCCGATCATCCGTATATAGTGAGCCCGTTCGGGCACCTCCACGTCAGCTATTTTTTCAACAGCAGTGCAGAGGGCTACGTTGTTGCTGTAGGGGGAGAGGTAGTCCATGCGGTCGGTGTAGGGCATGAACTCCTGATAAGTTTTGTTTTCGGCAATCTTTTCCACCCCGCGGTGGAGATATCCGATATCCAGTTTAGTTTTGACGATCGATTCGCCGCGCAACTCCAGCATCAGGCGGAGCACCCCGTGCGTTGCCGGATGCTGGGGCCCCATATTGAGGATCATGCCGGTATTGAGAGGGTCGTCCACATCCACTTGCTCAATCGTCGTATGTTTGTCTTCCAGACTCTGGTAGAGCTTTTTCTGATGCTCCTTGAAAAAGGTGGGGTGGGCTTTCGATTGAATATCTTTCAATTTCATATCAGCTCGATGTTACTCGCTTTCGGGTGTCGTGCTGGGCAGTTCGATGGAGCCTGGAATTCCAAGCAGGGGAAACTCTTTTCTCAGTGGATAATAGCTGTAGTCTTCCGGCATATAGATTCTGCGGTGGTCGGGATGATTTCGGAAACGGATTCCGAACATGTCATAAACTTCTCTTTCAAACCAGTTGGCCGCTTTCCAGACCGAAGTCACAGAATCTACTTCCGGACTCTCCTCGTTGAGCCACACTTTAACGAAAAGACGGTCTCTGTCGCGAAGTGAGATCAGGTTATAAACCACTTCAAACCGGTCATCCGATTGGTATCGGTCGGTTCCGAACACATCACTCAGATAAACAAATCGCAACTCCTCTTTCAGATAACGGGAGATATCGACGATCGTATCCGCATCAACCCGTACAAATGTGTCACCGCTGGATTGATAGATATCAGCGATCTTGCCGGGAAACTGCTCGTTAAGTTTGTCGATTGAACTTTTCAGCGTTGAAGTCAGGTCCATATCAGGTGTCAAGAGTTACTGAATGTTCCGTGCGGATCTTTTCCTGTATTTTCATCAAGGCATGGATTACGGCATCCGGGCGGGGAGGGCATCCCGAAATATAGGCGTCGACCGGGAGGAAGTTATCGACTCCCTGAACCACTCCGTAACAGCGATGCATCCCTCCAGTTGATGCGCAGGCTCCCATTGCGATGCACCATTTGGGGTCGGGCATCTGATCCCAGATTCTTCGTATGGCGTGCGACATTTTGTAGGAACACCACCCGGCTACGATCATGACATCGCTTTGCCTGGGTGAAAAGCGAAACACTTCGGAGCCGAATCGTGAGACGTCGTAACGCGGGCCGGCAAAAGCCATCATTTCGATCGCACAACAGGCCAGACCCATCGGCATCGGCCAGGCGGCATTGGAGCGTGCCCAGTTGACGAGCGTGTCGACTCTCGATGTAAAATATCCTTCACCAAGTGCACTTTCGAGTCCCATGTCTTATCTGTTTGCTAACGTTGGTTTCATTGAAAAATCGAGTGTTCCGATCTTGAGTGTGTACCAGAGGCCGATAAAGAGAATGACTATAAATATTGTCATGGCGAAAAACGCTTCGAGGCCCAGGTCGAGAAAGCCGACGGCCCAGGGATAGAGAAAGATCACTTCCAGGTCGAATACGATAAACTCCATCGCCACCAGATAGAAGCCGATTGAATAGCGTTCTTTTGCTTGCCCTACAGGGTCCATACCGCTTTCGTAAGGATTCAATTTGTTCTTGTTCGGACGATAGGGGCCGAGCAGCCGTGAAAGCGACATCAGTATGATCGCGAGGACGATGGCGATGCCGAACAGGACGATTATGGGAATGTAATTTTCCAGCATGAATCAGACTCGTTTTTAGAGGGACGTAAAATTACCGCCGGACGTTTGCAAAGTCAACGAATTCAGGGCGTGAATATAGCGTTTCTCTTTTTGAAAACAGAATAGGAATCGGAAAAATTCACCCCTTACCAGCCGATTCTGCCTCTGCGGTCTTCCTGTTGATCGGCGGGACGCAGTTGTGGCTCTTCGGGCATGACAAATCCCGGTGGCGGCTCAAACGCATTGAAGCTCCAGTCGACCTCCGGATCGTTGGATGCATATTGAATAAACTGCCCGACGATCGGAAGGGCGGACCGGGCTCCCTGGCCGACTCCCCGGCTGTTGGGGAAGCGGATTTGTCGATCTTCGCCACCTACCCATGAACCCATGACAATATGGGGCATCATACCCACAAACCAGTTGTCGGCACTATTCTGGGTCGTGCCGGTCTTGCCCGCCACATCCTGCTGAACATTGTAAACATTACGCAGACGGACTCCGGTGCCGTAAAATCCGTCACCTCCGCGTATCACTCCTCTCATCATGTCGATCATGATGTAGGCGGTCTCGGGACTGATCACCTCCTGTCTGTAATCGGGATGGTACTCGACCAGAACATTCCCCTCTTTGTCCTCAATCCGGGTAATAGCGATCGGATCGATGTGAACTCCCTGGTTGGCAAATGTTGTGTATGCGCTGACAAGTTCCAGGAGAGAAGCACGAGCCGTACCCAGAGCGATCGAAGGGTAGGCGGGTTCATTACTAAGGTCGATACCCAGATTCATCGCCATATCCCGGATCATCCGGGCTGCCGGATCCAAATCTTCGAGTCGATTGGTCCCGGGTGCTCCCGCTATTTCCGGAAGCAGCCGAACCGTTACGTTATTCAGGCTCCTTGCAATACCCTGGCGAAGCGGCACCATCTCCGGCCCATCGGGTACGACCGGATCTCTGGGACGCCAGTGGTTGCCTGCCCTGGTGTCGATAAAGGAGACCGGGTATTTGGAAAAGGTGTGATAGGGCATGTAACCGTTATCCACGGCGACTGCGTAGACGAACGGTTTAAAAGTGGAACCCGTCTGTCGGCGCATCTGGTGAACGTGGTCAAACTGGCGGGTTCCGTAATCTGAACCGCCGACCCAGGCCAGGACATTTCCGTTATTGGGATCGATCGCTACAAAGCCGGCCTCCAGGCGGGTCCGGGCGCGTTTGACCGAATCGACAAATGCCGAGTCGGCCAACAAATTTTCAAAAACAACCGCCTCCTGATCGGTATTCAGTTCGGCAAAAGCGTTCTTGTAACGATCTGTCTCACGGAGGTATCTGTGCAGAAACCCGGGGAACTCCTCCCAAAGCCGGTTCATATAGTCGCCGCCCGGGGAGGTCCACTCCCGTTCAAAGAGGGGTTGAAGAGAATCTACCTTCTCTTTTAGTGCGCGTTCGGCGTGTCTCTGCAGCCGGGAGTCGATAGTAGTATAAATACGAAGACCGTCACTGTAGAGGTCGTAACCGTTCTCTTCCGTCCACTTGATCACTTGCTGACGAACATATTCTCCGAAATAGCGGCTTTCCCGTCCGGAGCGCGAAGGTGGTTGATAGTTAAGGCGGATCGGTTCTTCCCTGAGCTGATAGAACTCTTCTTCGGAGATAAATCCGTGGTTCATCATCTGCCAGAGAACTACGTTGCGTCTCTGTATGGCGTTTTGCGGATTGATTCGCGGATTGTAGAGCGAGACAGCCTTCAGAGTTCCGATGAGGGTCGCCGATTCCTTGACTGTCAGGTCCCTGGCCGGTTTTCCGTAGTGAGTCTGTGCTGCTGATTCGATACCGAAAGAGCTGTTGCTGAACTCAACGGTATTGAGATACATTTCGATGATCTCCCGCTTGGTATAGTTGTTTTCGATCTGTACAGCGGTGATCATCTCCCGAAATTTTCGGGTTACGCTGAACTCACGTCCAATTTCTCGGTAGAGATTTCTGGCCAGTTGCTGGCTGAGTGTAGACCCTCCCTGGGGGTTGCCTCGTACCAGGTGGAACGGGATGGCCAGTGTACGATACATATCCATCCCCCAATGCCGGTAGAATCGATGATCTTCGGTCGAGATTAAAGCATTGACTGCATTGGGAGAGATCTCGTCGATTCGGATATCGGTCCGGTTTTCAACAAAGTAGCGATCCAGAATTGCGCCATCGCGGCTCAATACAACCGAAGCGGTTGCCGTTTTCGGGTTTTCCAGGCTCTCGATCGGGGGAAGCCCCTGGAAGAGATAGGTCACATATATGCCGGCCGAGATCAGTGCAACGGACAGAAATGTCAATATTGAATAGAAGAAGAGGCGCCTTTTTGAGGTTTTACCCCCAACCACACGCTGCCTTACCCGTTTCCTATACTCGGGGTCAAAAAAGTAACGGTTGGTGTCATGATCATGAGAATTGCTCATGGTAGTCTTCCTGGCGTTCTTTGATATCCAAACCTTCCGTTAATTTCAATTTCTTATGTTCTCTGTTCCACGTAACGTGACGGAACTGTCCGTTGGTATATAAAACCGCTGTTCTGTGAAGATAAAACGCACCGGTATTTATATAAGTCCCAAAGGAAAAGGTTTCCATTCGGGGGGTATGATCATGACCCGAAATTACAAAATCGTAATCACTCTTTTTAAGAAACTCCTTTGCCCAGGTATCGAGACGGCGTGGATCCGTGGTGCCAAACTTGCGTTTGAACCTGGAAAGCCATCTCATGAGTGCAAAACCGGCAGGTGGAGGCAGCAGGCTCTGATAGAGGCGAACAAATAGAGGGTGCATCAAGAGTCGGTTGAATGCGGGCCGGGGCAGATGGAATTGCGGATCTTTCAGGCCGTCACCGTGAAGCAGCAGGATGCGGCGGTCAGCCAGCTCCAGCTCTCTATATTCGTGATCGATATCAAAACCGAGCGTCTTGAAATATCCGCGAGTCCAGTAGTCATGGTTTCCTGTAATGTAGAGGATCGGTTTCGTCTGCTGCATATACCGGTGGAATCGATTCAGCAGCCGGTTGCCCATCGCCGGCCGTTTTCCGGACGGATATTCCATCCAGTAGTCGAAGATATCTCCCAGAAGAAAGGGGTGAATTCGGTGTTGGATGCAGTATTCGGTCAGCGACGTGAGGTCCTTCTCCAGTTCAAGGTCGGTTTCGGGACCTGAATTGCCATAGTGAACGTCCGATAGAAAAAGACAGGAGTGGCCATCCACCAGACCGGCCGTCCAATCCGGGTCACTTTTTTCTTGTGATGATATATTGTACGAGTGCTTCAAAGTCTTCATATCCGTCATTGACCGGCAGCTGTTTCAACTCGTCGAGTGCCCTGTCGGCCACCTCTACCATCGCTTTTCTGGAAGAAGCCATTCCGTTTTTCTCATGGACAAAATGGACAATCCTTTCGATATCCCGCCGGCTTTTTTTCCGTTTTCGCATCAATCTTCGTATTCGGAGCTTATCTGTCGCCGAGCTTTTTTCAAGTGCCTTGATAAGCGGGAGGGTGATTTTGCGCTCCTTGATATCGTTGCGTCTCGGTTTGCCCACATCTTCCAGTCCGTAATCGAACAGGTCGTCCTTGATCTGGAAAGCGATTCCGATCTTCATTCCGATCTGTTCCATCTGGCGGTGAATCTCTTCATCTTCTGAGGATGAGATGGCTCCGCACTGACAGCAGGCGGCGATAAGGCTTGCTGTTTTCTCCGATATGATCTGGTAATAGCGTTCTTCGGTCATATTGAACAGCCGGGCGGTTTTGAGCTGACGGAGTTCCCCCTCACTCATTTTACGGACGGCAGTCGAGAGAACGTGCAGCAGATCGTATTCTTTATGATCGAGTGATATCAACAGGCCTTTGGATAGAAGAAAGTCGCCCAAAAGTACGCCTGCCTTGTTGCGCCAAAGTTTGTTGATACTGAGCATTCCCCGCCGGCGATTGGCTTCATCAACAACATCGTCATGAATCAGAGTTGCCGTGTGCAGAAGCTCGATCATGGTTGCGGCGATATAGCTTCGTTTGGAGATCGGCCCGAACATACGGGCGGACATGAAGACGAGGGTGGGACGAATCTCCTTCCCTTTCTGGCGATGGAGATAATGAATGATGCGGTCGAGAAGAAAAACATCAGTTCGTATCGACTCCTTAAAAAACTGCCTGAACTCTTCGATCGAGGGGCGAACCGGACTGGTGATCTCCTCCAGGGTCCGGCCTTTCACCGAGCTTTCTTTTTTTATTTCTACTGCAGCTTCTGTCATCGGGTTTGATGATACGAGGAATGTCGAATATGGAAAAGGCCCAAAGTTACTCAATATTCTAATTAATATTTGCGCAATGAGCGGGGGGTCTGTAGTTTCGTCAATTCCGGCCTGTTTGATATCCAGAATATTCAGATTGAAATTGATTGTATGATCCGAATAGAGATCCGAAAAGCTGAACAGTTCGTCGATTCATCCGCTTATCAAAAAGCGAAAGAGGGGGCAGCTGTTGCGTTAAAACAACTGAGATCGGGGAAAGGAGCAGGTAGCGAATGGCTCGGCTGGCGGCGTATTCTGTCTATGCCCGATGAAGCGGAACTTGAACGCATCCAGACGGATGCCGAAGTGATTCGTCAGGATACCGACATACTGGTTGTTTGTGGGATTGGCGGTTCCTATCTGGGCGCACGTGCTGTCATCGAGGCGTTAAATGGCCTGAGGCCCGACAACAAGCCTGAAGTTCTTTTCACCGGCCACCATATGGGAGGTCGTGATATCGAACAGCTGATCGACTATCTCGAAAAGCCGCGGGACGATGGTGAACCGAAGAGTGTACGGGTCAATGTGATTTCAAAGTCGGGCTCGACACTGGAAACAGCTTTGGCATTCAGGACACTCCGTCAGTGGATGGAACAGAGGTATGGTGAGCAGGTTTCAGAACGGATATTCGTTACGACCGGTCCCGAAGGCGGTGTACTTAATCGTATGGTTGTGGATAAAGGCTACAGAAAGTATACCATTCCAGAAGATGTGGGAGGGCGTTTTTCGGTTTTGACGCCGGTGGGATTGTTTCCCGTTGCAGTTGCAGGAATCGATATTCAGACACTTTTTTACGGTGCGGCTTCGATGTATGAAAAACTTGAAAAATCGGCAGATGAGCTTCTGCAATATGCAGCGTTCAGGTATTGTATGCAGGATGCGGGAAAGTCGGTGGATGTGATCGGGTCCTTCGACCCGGAACTATCAGCGTTTACCAGGTGGGTCCAGCAGTTGCTCGGAGAAAGTGAGGGCAAGGAGGGAAAGGGGATTTTTCCCGTGCCGGCCGCATATTCGACCGACCTTCACAGTATTGGGCAGATGGTTCAGCAGGGGAGAAGAAATCTGATCGAAACCCTGTTGGTGGTATCCGCACCAACCTCCTCATTGAAAATTGCCAAAGGAGGGGGCACTTCGGAGGATGGACTGGAGTATCTGGATGGAAAGAGTTTTCATGAAATCAACTATCATGCACTTGAAGGAACAGTTGAGGCGCATCTGGAGGGCGGTGTACCCGTAATACTTATAATTCTTGAAAGACTGAATGCTCAGAATCTGGGAGAATTGATCTATTTTTACGAGCTTTTTACAGCGGTCTATGTCTATTTGTTAGGGGTCAATCCGTTTGATCAACCCGGTGTGGAAGAGTATAAAAAAGCGATGTACAGAAAGTTGGGGAGCAGGAATAATGACTGAAGATTTGAAAAAAAAGAAGCCTTCTTTTATTGCGATCGCCGGAAACATCGGGGCCGGAAAATCTTCGCTGACCGGATTGCTGGCTCGGCATTTCGGATGGGAAGCTTATTATGAATCGGTGGAAGGGAACCCGTACCTGTCCGATTTCTACGAAGATATGCGGCGATGGAGCTTCAACCTGCAGGTCTATTTTCTTTCCCGGAGATTTGAAAAACATAAACAGATCCAGCAGGGCGGTCAGCATCTGATTCAGGATCGTACAATTTATGAGGACGCCGAGATATTTGCCAGAAACCTGAATGAGATGGGTCTGATGAGCGAACGAGATTACAAAAATTACCAGGCACTCTATGAAGAGATGGTCGAATTCCTTCAGCCGCCGGACCTGCTGATCTATCTTCGCGCCCAGGTTCCTACCCTGGTGAGGCAGATACAGTCGAGGGGCCGGGACTACGAAAACACGATCCGAATCGACTACCTGGAGAGGCTCAACACACTTTATGAAGACTGGATCGATCGGTATTCTCACGAAAAGTTGATTATTGATACCGACAATATCGATTATGTGAATGACCGGGAAGATTTGGGTAAAGTGATTGAACTGATCGAGCAGCGACTTTTCGGACTCTTCTAAAAATGCAATAAGAGATTTCTTTTGGGGATCATAAATTGATTTAAAACGATATAGTTGGTAATTTTGGAAGCTATTGTGATGGACTCAAAATTGACATTCAGAATTCAGGAAATTCCTGAAGGGATCAGCAGCCGGAGTGTTGTACTGGAACCGGAAGACCTGGAGTTCCGTGATATTGATCTGGTTCGAGGAGAGCTGGATCTTCGGTTTGAGCGAAGAGCTGAATTTATTGATGTGAGGTTCAAGGTGCATGCTGTAGTAAGCGTTGTATGTGATCGCACTCTCGAGCCGTTTGAAACGACCCTGGAAGGGAACTACGAAGTGGTCTTCCAGCCGGAGGTTGAATCGGTCTCCGAAACTGAACACTCCAAGGTCAAGCAGATCAACATCGACGACCTGTCTGTCAGTATTGATGAAGAGGTTCGTGATACTCTGTTACTCGAACTTCCGATAAAAAAAGTTCATCCCCGGTTTCTGGATGAAGAAGGGAAAGTAAAAGAATTTGAAACGAAAAAATTTGGATCCGCAGCGGAGAATGAGGATGAAATTGACCCCCGCTGGGAAAAACTGAAAAAACTTAAACAATAATTAAACCGCGCAGATGGCACATCCAAAAAGAAAAACCTCCAAATCGCGTAGGGACAAACGGCGTTCGCACCATCGTTTAAACGAGATTCAGCTTGCCGAATGTAAAAACTGTGGTGCCCTTCACCGTTATCACCATATCTGCATGGAGTGTGGATATTATCGAGGGCGTCAGGTTCTGGACGTTACCAAGTAATTAAACCCTGCATCCCATGGTAATTGCTGTCGACGCATCGGGTGGAGATTTTTATCCGGGTCATCCTGTTCAGGGGGCGATGGAAGCATTGCAGGAACTCCCGGATATTGAAATAGTTCTAACCGGACCGGAAAAGATCATTCGGGAGGAGCTGAAGAAGTACAGCTGGGATAAAGATCGTCTCCATATACTCGATGCACCTGAAGTGATCGGGATGGATGAGACTCCGTCGGTTGCAGTTAAACAGAAGAGAAACTCCTCAATTGTCAAAGGGCTGGGAGCTCACAGGGAAAAGCGTTGCCAGGCCTTTGTCAGCACCGGCAATACCGGGGCTTTGCTGGCTGCATCGATCTTTATTTTAGGAAAGCTGGAAGGAGTCCAGAGGCCGACGATTGCAGCGGTTCTCCCGACCCTCAAGTCGAATGCTCTACTGATCGATGCCGGTGCAAATTTACAGCTTAAAACTGAGCACTACTATCAGTTCGCCAAGATGGGAGCCATCTACAGCCGGGAAATATTTGGAAAGAAAAACCCCGAAACAGGTTTGCTGAATGTGGGTGAAGAGCCGGGAAAAGGTACGGATCTGCTGAAAGAGGTTTATCTGAAACTTGAAGAGCTGCCGGGATTCGCCGGAAATATTGAAGGGAAAGATATTTTTGAAGGCCGGGTTGATGTGATTTTAAGTGACGGGCTGATTGGAAATATCGTTTTGAAGTTCGGGGAATCGATCCCCGGCGTATTCCAAAAACTGCTCAGCCGAACGATGAAAGAGCTGGATCTGAAAAGAGAGGAGAGGGAGATGGTGATCGATCTGTTTCAGAAAACCGTCTCTCCATTTAACTATGAAAATGTGGGGGGGATTCCCTTTTTGGGGGTTAACGGCGTGAGTGTGGTCGGTCACGGCGGAAGTTCACCCCTTGCCATCAAGAATATGATAGTTAATGCAGCCAGGTACGTCAAACAAGATGTCAATGGTAAAATCGTCAAAGCTCTTGGGCAGACGGTGACTGCCGATTAACGAATTAGCCTGATAATTTAAATGGGATCAATACGAGCAAAAATTTCCTCGGTGGGACACTACATTCCGGATCATGTATTGTCCAACGCTGACCTCGAAAAAATGGTAGATACCAATGATGAGTGGATTCGGACCCGTACTGGAATTCGGGAGCGTAGAATCCTGAAAGACCCGGATAAAGCAACTGCATTTATGGCGGTGGAGGCTGCCCGGGAAGCTCTGCAGTCTGCCAATATAGAAGCAGCAGACGTTGATGCGATCATCGTGGCAACGGTAACCCCCGACTATCTTTTTCCGGCGACTGCCGCTCTGGTTCAAAAGCGACTTGGTGCAGAAAACGCTTTTGGATTCGATTTATCAGCAGCCTGTTCCGGTTTTCTCTATGCACTATCGACCGGAACAATGATGGTCGAGTCGGGAAGGTATGAGAAAGTATTGGTGATTGGAGCGGATACGATGAGCTCAATTACCGATTATACCGACCGTGCCACCTGTATTCTGTTCGGGGATGCGGCTGGTGCCGTGCTTCTTGAACCAACCGGTGATGAGACGGGTATCATCGACTTCGTAAATCATACCGACGGTGATCTCGATTGCCACCTTTATCAACGGGCTGGCGGCAGCCTTCATCCCGCAAGTGAGGAGACGGTGAAGAACCGGGATCACTGTGTCTATCAGGATGGCAGGGTGGTTTTTAAAAAAGCTACGGAGGGTATGGCCGACGTATCTCTCGAGATTATGAATAAGCACAACCTGAATGGAGATGATGTGGCGTGGCTCGTCCCGCATCAAGCCAATAAACGTATTATTGACGCCACAGCCCGGCGGATGGGCCTGTCGGATGAGAAGGTGATGATCAATATCGATAAATATGGAAACACAACTGCGGCAACAATCCCGCTCTGCCTTTACGACTGGAAAGATCAACTCCAGTATGGAGATAAACTGGTCCTTTCGGCTTTCGGCGGCGGTTATACCTGGGGTGCCGTCTACATGACCTGGAGCCTGAATCGATGAGTAAAGCAGTTCTTTTCCCTGGACAGGGATCACAATACACAGGTATGGGCAAGAAGCTTGCAGCATCGAATGACCGCGTTAAAGAGCTTTTTGAAGAAGCGGATGAAATTCTCGGCTACAATCTTACCGGGATCATGCTTGAGGGGCCCGAAGAGGAGCTGCGGCAGACCCGCAATACCCAACCCGCTATCTACTTGCACTCGATTGCTCTTTTTGAGTCGCTGGACCTTGAACCTCAGATGGCGGCCGGCCACAGCCTGGGTGAGTTCACAGCGATTACAGCAGCTGGAGCTATCAATTTTCGCGATGGCCTGGAACTGGTTGCGCTGAGGGGAGAGTTGATGCAAAAAGCGGGTGAAGAGAAAAAGGGAGCGATGGCGGCAATTATCGGAATGGACGATGAGATTGTGGCCAATATTTGTCAGGAAGCTACCGAACAAACATTTAAAACGGTCGTGCCTGCCAACTACAACAGTCCGGGGCAGGTGGTTATCTCGGGCGATGAAAAAGCTGTTGAAGAGGCTATCGAACTGGCGCGAGGTCGGGGATGCCGGCTGGCCAAGCCTCTGCCGGTCAGTGGTGCTTTTCACTCCGAATTGATGAAACCGGCCTATAAAGGGCTGGAGCAGAAACTGAATGAGACAAATTTTGAATCGCCGGATTTTCCTGTGTACAGTAACGTATCAGCTCTTCCGTCTACAGATCCCGATGAAATACGGAATCATCTTCTCAGGCAGTTGCTTAGCCCGGTGCGGTGGACACAAACCCTTCAAAATATGTACGACGACGGAGCCACGAAATTTATAGAGGTGGGGCCAGGAAAGGTGCTACAGGGCCTTGTCAAACGTACATTGTCGGGCAAAGAGATTGAGATTTCAGGAGTCGATCATTAAACAATTTAAAAATCAGTATAGATGATTGAGTTGAACGGTAAAAATTGTCTTGTCACCGGTGGCAGCCGGGGAATCGGAAAATCGATTGTAAAAACTCTTGCAGAGTTCGGTGCACGGGTCGGCTTTACCTATGCCCGATCATCCGGACCGGCCGAAGAGCTGGTCAAAGAGATCGAGGCAGGCGGCGGGGAAGCGATCACCTGGCAGGCGGATGCTGCGGATTTCGAAAAAGCCGACGAAGTGATCTCCGCCCTAGTCGAAAAGTGGGGATCTCTCGATGTACTGGTCAATAACGCCGGAATTACTCGCGACAATCTGATCCTCCGTATGACAGATGACGATTGGGACACTGTTATCGAAACCAATCTTAAAAGTGTCTTTAATTACAGCAAGGCGGCTGCCAGGCCGATGATGCGAAATCGAAATGGTTCGATCATCAATATCAGCTCCGTAGTAGGATTGGGAGGAAATGCCGGTCAGAGTAACTATGCTGCATCCAAAGCTGGGATGATCGGTTTTACCAAATCCTATGCCAAAGAGCTGGCAAGTCGAAATATTCGGGCCAATGTCGTTGCTCCGGGATATATTCGTACGGAGATGACCGGACAGCTCGACCAAAAAGTGCTGGATCAGATCAGCGCAGAGATTCCAATGGGAGAGCCCGGCGAGACGGAAGATGTAGCACGGCTTGTGGCATATCTTTCTTCGGATGCAAGTTCCTATATCACGGGAGAGGTGATACGAATTGATGGCGGAATGGCTATGTGATTGTAAATTATAAGGTTGATAGAGATCTTCCTTTTCGTGTATTTTAAGGAGAGATCTCGTATTTTTTTCCAGATTTTTAATTTCATCAATACTAATCGAAACACTCTTAAAAACAGATACGCAATGTCTAAAGACGTAGAATCCAAAGTAAAAGCGATCATTGTCGACAAACTCGGTGTAGACGAATCGGAAGTGACCAATGAAGCGAACTTTACGAACGATCTCGGTGCCGATTCCCTTGATACGGTAGAACTGATTATGGAATTTGAGAAGGAGTTCGACCTCAGTATTCCTGATGAAGATGCAGAGAATATTGCAACAGTCGGCAATGCGATTAAATATCTGCAAGACAAGATCTCTTAATTCGCATCCACTCAACAACGATTTACCCATTCATGTATGACTGATCGGAGAGTCGTCATTACCGGTATAGGGGCGATTACACCACTGGGGAAAACTGCTCCTGAATTTTGGAACGGACTGGTTTCCGGAAAGAGTGGTGTACGCCCGATCACCCATTTCGATGTGTCAAAATTCTCAACCCGGTTTGCCGGACAGGTAGAAGAGTACGACGAACTGGAATACTTTGACCGCAAAGAAGCCAGAAGGCTCGACAGAGTAACTCAGTTTGGCCTGATTGCAGCCGATGAAGCGATCAAGGACAGTCAGGTAGACCTGGACAAGATCGACAAGAACCGGGTTGGAGTACTGGTAGGAACGGGTATCGGCGGAATGAAGACGTTCTATGATCAGTCCGTTTCTCATTATGAGCACGGCCCCCGAGGAGTCTCTCCATTTTTTATCCCGATGCTGATCCCCGACATACCGGCTGGTCAGATCTCGATCAAATATGGGTTCAGAGGTGTAAACTTCTGTGCTGTCTCGGCTTGTGCAACCGGATCGCACAATATCGGTCTTGCCTTTGATTCGATACGAATGGGTCAATCGGATATGGTACTCTGCGGAGGAACCGAAGCACCTGTCTGGCAGATCGGAATTGCCGGCTTCAGTTCCATGAAAGCTCTTTCAACACGCAACGACTCTCCTGAAACCGCTTCCCGGCCGTTCGATAAAACCAGAGATGGATTTGTTCTGGCCGAAGGTGCTTCCATGATGGTTCTCGAATCTCTCGAATCCGCCCTGGATCGTGGAGCGAGAATCTATGGAGAGATCGTCGGGTATGGTTTTTCAGCTGATGCACATCACATCACGGCACCGGACCCTGAAGGTAATGGTGTAATTCTGGCACTGAATAGTGCCCTTAAGATGGCCGGGATTGAGCGGGAAGAGATCGACCACATCAACATGCACGGTACGTCAACACCTCTTGGCGATATAGCCGAGACAAATTCGATTAAAAAAGTCTTTGGTGATCACGCGTACAAGATCAACCTCAATTCAACCAAGTCGATGACCGGACATATGCTCGGAGCAGCCGGTGCCGGAGAATCGGTAGCCGCATTGCTTTCGATCTATCACAACACCGTGCCGCCCACAATCAATGTCAATGATCCGGATCCGGAGTGTGATCTCAATTACACCGTCAATGAGGCAGAAGTTCGGGAGATTCGTTATGCGATGAATAATGCATTCGGATTTGGCGGGCACAACACAAGTCTGATTTTCAAAAAATACGAAGAGTAGACAGATGCTCCGCTGGCTCAGGAAGCTTTCAAAGCCTTCCCAAAAGCCCTCCATCGATAATACGGTGAATGAGTCACGTGACACCAACAAAGATTGGGAGAGGCTCTCAGAAATTCTGGGGTTCTCGATTACCGATAAAAAACAGTATGAAAGAGCACTTCGGCATCGTTCCATTATTGACGAAAGTCAGTATGAGGTCCATGAAACGTATGAGAGGCTCGAGTTTCTCGGGGATTCGGTACTGGACCTGATCATAACCGAACTTGTCTTCCTGGAATTTCCAGGCGAAGATGAAGGGTTTCTCACCAAGCTGAGAGCCAAACTGGTTAAAAAAGACACACTTGCAGAATTGGCCATTGAGTTGGGGCTTAACTCGGTCCTTCAAATCGGTGAACGTGCTCAGGGCCAGGGGATCGAACTCTCCCGAAGTATACTTTCCGATATCTTTGAATCTCTGATTGCTGCGATCTATCTGACCGAAGGCTACAGCAAAGCCTATCAATTTGTTGAAAGAGTCTATCGCCATCATGTAGACTTTAAACAGATATCCAAAAGAATCGACAACTATAAAAGCCTGCTGATGGAAATGACTCAGGCGGAAAGGATGTCGCTGCCCTCATACCGGGTAGTAGAAGAGAGCGGGCCGGGTCATGACAAGACGTTCGAAGTAGCCGTCTCCATAGAGGGAAGGGATTTTGGCAGAGGTACCGGAAAAAGCAAAAAACAGGCAGAACAGGACGCGGCAAAACAGGCGATCAAACGATTCAGGCAAGAGATCGGTCAAAAAGATTGATACGGTTTGGATCTCAATTGAGCCATAGCAGGCGAATACCGGGAATAGAATTTACCACCTTGATTATCACTTTGTGGGTTCAACTCTTCTTGTATTTTGTTACGGGAAATACGATTCTTTGAAGCCTGCAGGAACAGAGCGGGTCAAAACGGAATGCGGTCGGATGTTTATCTGATTTTTTGACTCTTAAAACGATACGGAAATGCTACAACTATTAAAGCCGGAAATTGAAGAGCTCGTTGAAAAGAAAGAGTGGGTGGCGCTCAAGGAGTCGCTTTTTGACGTACCAGCAGTTGATGTAGCGGAGCTACTGGAAGAGGTCGAACCGGCAGTAGCTGTTGTGATCTTCAGGCTGCTGAAAAAGCAGAAAGCGGCAGAGGTATTCTCTCATTTGAGCAACACCAAGGAGATGGAGATTCTGGATCTTCTTACCAGGAAGCAGCTGGAAGAGGTGATGTCCAATCTCGAACCGGATGACCGGGTATCTATTGTCGAAGAACTTCCCGGACATCTGACTCAGAAAGTACTCAACTCACTTGCACCGGAAGATCAGAAAGAGATCAGGAAAATGCTTGGCTATCCGAAGGAGAGTGTTGGCCGGCTGATGACATCCCGGTATGTGAAGGTCAGATCCGACTGGACTGTTGAGCATTCAATGAAACATATCCGGAAATTTGGATACAGTGCCGAGACGGTGAATGTTATTTATGTTGTGGATGAAGAGGAGAGGCTGATCGACGATCTGCGGCTGACTCAACTTATATTGGCAGATCCGCAAGATAAAATCGGGGATATCACGGACGATTCGTTTGTAGCGCTGAATGCGTTTGACGATCAGGAGTTTGCAGTCGAGATGCTCAGCAAATACGACCGGGTTGCATTGCCGGTTGTTGATTCCGGAGGGGTATTGGTCGGGATCGTAACCGTAGACGACATCATCGATATCGCCCAGGAGGAAGCCACTGAAGACTTTCATAAAGGTGCTGCTGTTGCTCCGCTGAAAACAACCTACCGGGAGACCTCCATCTGGACCCTCTTCAGCAAGCGGATCACCTGGCTGATCATCCTCGTTTTTGTCAATCTGCTCTCTTCGGGAGTGATCGAATATTATGAAGAGGTGCTGGCGTCGGCTATAGCCCTGGCTTTCTTTATTCCGTTACTGATCGACAGCGGTGGAAATACCGGGGCACAGTCGGCTACCATTATGGTGCGCGCCCTGGCCATTGGTGATGTTAAGCTGGTGCAATGGTTGCGGGTAGCGGGCAAGGAAATTTTTGTGGGAATAGCGCTCGGACTGGCTATGGGCTTTGCAAGTGCCGTCCTGGGTGTTTTCAGAGGCGGCTGGGAGATCGGTGCTGTAGTTGGGCTTACCATGATTGCGATTGTCCTTGTCGCCAACTTGATCGGAACTATTTTACCGTTCATTTTAACGAGGTTCAATATTGACCCTGCGGTTGCAAGCAGTCCGCTGATTACTACGATTGTTGATGTTACCGGGTTGCTGATCTATTTTAGTATCGCGGCTCTGATTTTGCAGACGGTCGTTTAAACTTAATTGAATTCAGATAATGAAAGCATACCTGGAACTGGTTCGCAATGTACTGGAAAACGGGGTTCGGAAATCCAACCGTACGGGAACAGATACTCTATCCTCATTTTCGGAGCATTATAAGGTAGACTTGAAGGAGGGTTTTCCTCTGCTGACTACCAAGAAAGTGTTTTTTCGATCCGTTATCCTGGAACTTCTCTGGTACCTGCGAGGGGAAGACCATATACGCTGGCTGAGAGATGAGAAGGATTGTCATATCTGGGATGCCTGGGCGGATGAGGATGGTTATGTCGGTCCGATCTATCCGGTATTGTGGAGACGATTCCCACATCTGGAGAATGATAAGGGCAGAGGGTATGCAGCTAACGGAACCGATTCCGGCCCCTGGGAACCGAAAGAGTTCGATCAGCTGCAGAGAGCGATCGAGCTGCTGAAGAGCAATCCGGAGAGCAGAAGAATTGTTGTGAGTGCATGGCACCCGGGGCTGCTGAATGAGATGGCACTGCCGCCATGCCACATCATGTATATTTTCAACGTCTCAGACGGGCGCCTGAATTGTCATCTGACCCAGAGGTCCGGGGATATCGCATTGGGAATTCCCTTCAACCTCGCTTGCTATTCTGCATTGACGATGGCTGTTGCCAATGAAGTTTCTCTTGAGCCGGGAGTATTTTCCCACACCATCGTCGACGCACATATCTATGTCAATCATATTGACGGCCTGAAGGAACAGATCAAACGTGAACCGAGGCCCTTGCCGACGCTTGAAATCGATTCGAAACCGATCGATGAACTTACTCTCGAGGATTTCAAATTGAGCAATTATGATCCTCATCCGGGTATCAAGTTTGAAGTAGCTGTATGAAACTGGCTCTGATCGTTGCTCATGATCCGAATCTTGTGATCGGGAAAGATGATACACTGCCGTGGCACTATAAAGAAGATCTGCATTATTTTAAAGAAACAACCATGGGCAAGCCCCTGCTTATGGGGCGTGGGGTTTTCGAAGAGATTGGCGAGAAACCGCTCCCTGGAAGACGTAATGTTGTGTTAACGACCAGCAGAGATTACCCCGACAAGGATGTAGAGGTTTGCAGGTCTATTCAGCAGGCGATGAAACTGCTGAAGGATGAATCGTTCGTATTTGTGATTGGCGGTGGTGAAATTTATCGTCAGACCATGGAGATGGCTGATGAGCTCTATATTACAGAGATTCACAGGGAATATGAGGGGGATACATGGTTTCCGGAATATCGGCACGAAATCGGCACGACCTGGAAAGAGGTCTGGAGAGAAGACCATGGCGAATTCAGCTTTATCCGTTATCAGAGAGGAAGTTAAACCCATAGTGTTAAAAAAGTTTAATTACAACTCTCCAAAATATCTCGTTTCTTAGAGGTGCAGACAGGAAAACGGGACTGCATTTTTTGATTTTGGTTTAACCGCCAGCGAATTAATAAATAGGGATTGCATCTTTTTAACATATATATCGGAATGGTCTTTACCGCCGAATCAGGGGGTTTGACTTCAGGCTGGTCGCTGCTTTTTTCGGCAGCATTTGTTCTGTTGGGTGGCTCCCTGTTCGGGGCTATACTGGATTGGGACAGAATAAAAAGGGGGGATGGTCATGAAGAAAAGTCCAAACGTTGCGGGGAGGATGTAATCGGTCCGAAAGACCCGCTGAAAAATCCTGAGGAACTTGACCGGCTCTCGCATCAGCTTAAAAATCCGTTGAATGTCATCCTGGGATATGTGCGGCTTCTTCAGCAGGATGATAAGTTGTCCGATCTACACCGTTCATATCTTGATTCTATTGAGGATAAGAGTTGTGAACTTCTCGACCGCATCAATCTGCTGCTGGAGGCGCCTGGAAAAGTTGAAAAACGGGATAATGGCAACTCTTCCCGGACCCTCAATAAAGTCAACAAGGTGCTTATTGCCGACGATATGGCTTTAAACCGCACATTGCTTAAGATCATCCTCGATAAAAATGGTATTGAGTCGATCGAAGCGGAAAATGGTAAAGTGGCTTTCGAAAAGATTGAATCAGAAAATCCGGACCTTGTTCTGATGGATATACAGATGCCGGTGATGGATGGAATTGAAGCGATCCGCAAGATCAGAAATTCAAGCCAATACAAAAATCTTCTGGTCATTGCTGTTACTGCTCAAAGAAAAAAAGGGACCCGAAACGAATATCTTGACCTGGGCTTTGATGCCTATCTGCCCAAACCGTTTCAGGAAGAGGAGCTTCTCTCACTTATACGCACCTGAAAAGTACAAGCCGGGTAAATCCCGGCTGTTGTAATCCGGGCTGTTTATAAAAACAAAACATTACATCGGTTCTACCTCAACCTCCTTCAGGTGAACGATATATGGCTTGACAACAGGTTTTGTCAATGCGATTATATTCCTCGTCTCGGCCGCTTTGGAAAATTCGATTACCCGGTTCTTCTCATCCAGTATCCAGATCCCTTTATTTTCATATCGATAAGCTTCGCTAAAACTGCGCCCGGTATTCAGGTAATAGGAGAGAGCTATATCGTCGTTAGGAAGGTTGGCTGCCTCTAGGGCCTTTTTTGTTTGTGAACGAACATCTTCAAGTACTTTTTTGCCCGGTTTTTTCTGAAGATAGCTGGTTTTGAACAAAGAGCGGTTAAGAAATCTTCGGCAAAGGTCGGAAAGGATCGGATCGTCCGAATGCATCCAGTATTTGATGCTGAGAAAGATATCGTGGTCGTCCAGAAGCGTATACATTTCGAGCATCTTTCGGGTGATCTTCTTCCTGGCCGACGGTCGATTATCGAGAAAGTATCCGAGTGCGATCGAGGGCATCTCGATCTTTTCCCCCTCATCGAGTAACTGCCGGACGCGCCGAAAAATCATTTTCAAAAGTACGTCAGCCGATATCACGGTTTTATGAAGATAGACCTGCATATACATCAGCCTGCGAGAGAGGATGTAGTTCTCGACGGCGTAGATTCCTTTCTTTTCAATAACCACATTGCCGCGATGTACTCGCAGGGTTTTCAAAATTCTGTTTACTCCGACAGCACCTTCTGAAACACCTGTAAAAAAACTGTCACGTTTCAGATAGTCGAGCCGGTCGATGTCAAGTTGTGAAGAGATCAATTGATGAAGGAATCGTTTCGGGTGCTGATCGGTAAAGATCTGGATCGCTTCATCTAGTGCTCCATCAAACTGGCGATTAAGCTCCTGCATGATGGCAAGGCTCATCATCTCGTGATTGAAATGATCGATCAGAGAGTGTTCGAGAGTATGAGATAGAGGGCCGTGGCCGATATCGTGCAGAAGAACTGCTATCAGAGTGCCTTCAAACTCTGCATCACTGATCGTCGTATCTTTTTCTCTGAGATTGTTCAGGACCCGTTGCCCGAGTTCAAGTGCACCGATAGCGTGTGAAAACCGTGAGTGTTCAGCAGCGGGAAATACCAGGTAACCAAGCCCCAATTGCCGGATCCGTCGAAGGCGCTGGAGATAAGGGTGGTCGATAAGCTTGAGTATAATCCCCTTGGGAACGGTGATAAACCCGTGAATCGGATCGTTGAAAATCTTGTACTGTGTACTTTTATCCATAAAAATTGACAACCGGTATCAGCCGTAAATAAAACGGGTTGGAAGCTGCGTTCAAAGATGGGGGGTTTGGCTGTGAAATAAAAGTGATGAGTTGGTTATATTTACGCCGAGTTTTCAATCTATTTCAAATTCAGGAAGATGAATTATTTCGACAAGAAAACAGGTGATTTTTTGAATCGGCTGCTTTCCACTCCGAGTCCGGCCGGTTATGAATCGGAAGGGCAGAAAGTGTGGACCGGCTATTTGGAAAGTTATGCCGACACCATTGAAACCGATGCTTACGGTTCGGCCATTGCCAGGCTCGAAACCAATACCGATGTCATGACCGTGATGCTCGAAGCACATTGTGATGAGATCGGTATGGTTGTTCAGCACATTACCGAAGAAGGGTTTGTCTATCTGAACAAACTTGGAGGGAGTGATTCGACGATCGCCCGCGCCAGAAAAGTTCTGATCCATACAAGAGAGGGAAGGGTAACCGGAGTTACCGGGCATACGGCGATTCACCTGCAGGAGAAGAAGAACGGTGGAGGTAAAGAGCCTGCCTGGAAAGATATTTATGTGGATATCGGGGCCGACAGCAGAGAGGAGGCTTTGAAGCTGGTTCAGATCGGAGATCCCGTTACCTATGCAGAAGAGCTTGATTACATCAATAAAGAGGTGGTCACTGCGAGAGCACTGGACAACCGGATTGGGGGATTTGTAATCTCACAGGTTATCAGAAAGTTGTCTGAAAAACGCAGCAATTTGAAAGTCAATGTGATAGCTCTCAACTCGATACAGGAAGAGGTTGGCGGATTTGGAGCCAGAATGATGAGTTACCGCCATATGCCTGATGCTGCATTTGTTACCGATGTGACTCATGCTACCGACACTCCGGGGATAGACCAAAGAGAGCACGGCCAGGTCAAGCTTGGTAATGGTCCGACCGTTCAACATGGAGGAGCCAACCATCCCGAGGTAGTTCGACATATCGAAACTGTAGCAAAAGCAAAAAAAATAGAGCTTCAGCATGAGGCGACGAGCGTACGGACCGGGACGGATACCGACAGCATTTTTTATCAGCGGACGGGGATTCCCTCCGCACTGGTTTCACTGCCGCTGCGCTACATGCATTCACCGGCAGAAGTGGCTAACCTGAATGACGTAGCACAGTTGATCGAACTGATGACCGAATCGGTACTTGCACTCGTCCCGGATCAGAGTTTTACCATCCTTTAGGGATTTATTCGGGAGCAGAAGATCCGCCTGCCCGCATGACCACCGAAGATCTGTTTCAGATTTGCGGAACCTGCTTTGGCCTCTGATTCAGGTGGTATATCCTTCCGGATATTTCGACTGCCATCTCCAGGTATCTTCACACATCTTTTTCAGTCCTCTTTTTGTACTCCACTGTAACTCTCTGTTGGCTTTATCCGGATCGGCATAGGTTTCTGCCACATCACCGGGCCGGCGAGAGGTGATTTCGTATGGGATGTTCCGGCCGGAAGCCTCTTCGAATGCTCGTACTACTTCGAGTACCGAGTATCCGATTCCGGTGCCCAGATTGTAGATATCAAGGCCGGGATCTCGTTCCAGCTTCTCCAGGGCTTTGATGTGGCCAAGTGCGAGATCGGTAACATGGATGTAGTCACGGACGCCGGTTCCGTCGCGAGTCGGATAGTCGGTACCGAAAACCTGAAGCCGTTCACGTTTTCCTGTAGCTACCTGTGCCACATAGGGCATCAGATTGTTGGGTACCCCTTCGGGGTCTTCACCAATCTCACCGCTTTCATCTGCACCGGCCGGGTTAAAGTATCGAAGCAGAGAGATCTTCCAGGTGTTGTCCGCCCGGTAGAGATCCTTCAGAATATGTTCGATCGTCAATTTGGTCTGCCCGTAGGGATTGGCTGCAGAAAGCGGAAAATCCTCCCGGATCGGTACAGTCTCCGGATCTCCGTATACCGTGCAGGATGAGCTGAATACCAAGGTTTTAACCCCGCTATCTTGCATCGCATCCAGTAAATTCAGAGTACCTTCTACATTGTTTTTATAATAGTACAAAGGCTTTTCCACCGATTCTCCCACCGCTTTCAGGCCGGCAAAGTGGATCACACCGTCGATCTGCCGGGTCTTGAAAAGCTTAAAGAGTGCTTTTTTGTCGAGAAGGTCGACTTTTTCGAATGGGGAGGATCTGCCGGATAGCTGTTCGACCCGCCTCAGAGACTCTTTTTTACTGTTTATGAGGTTGTCGATGACAACTGTTGAATAGCCTGCATTGAGTAGTTCAAGAACGGTATGACTGCCGATGTAACCCGTTCCTCCAGTGACAAGGATGCTCATTCGCCGTTCTGGATTTTATGGTGTCGGATCATTGATTCAAATTCATCGATGATTCTGTTGCAGAGTGTACTGACCTCCTCTGCCAACTCTTCCAGTTCACCGGACGGGGTATTCTCTTCGAGAAGCTGCTTGCTCTGCTCATACTTTTCGATAATCACATCCACCTGAAGAATCTGTGCAACAGGTTTAATCTTGTGGCCCGCTTTTCGAAGATTGATCATATCACGTTGCAGAAGTGAGTCTGCAAATTGCGATTTAAACGTGCTGAAAGAATCGACCGAAGCTTCTGCAAATTCGACAATGTAATTATCGTCGTCGTAAAGCAGCGAACCGACAAGATTCGGGTCGATCAGTTTTTCATTTCCTTTTCCCATGATCTATTTATAAGGTTCGTCAAAGTCACTCACCGGCTCGGTGATGCCGTGCGGAGTCGGCTTGTTGTTCTCATCAAGGTTAACAAAGACAATCTTGTCGATCCGGATGATCACCTGTCTGTTAAACTTGTTTCGAACTTCACATCGAACCGTAATGGAGCTTTTCCCAAAGTTGACGGTTTCCATCCCGATTTCGATCACATCACCAAGTGTAGCGGAACTGACAAAATCGATTTCCGACATGAACTTGGTGACAATATTTCCTTTCCCAAGCTGACAGCTCACATAGATGGCGGCTTCCTCATCGACCCAGGCCAACACTGAACCGCCAAACAGAGTCCCGTGGGCATTCATATCTTGCGGCTTCACGATTTTTCGGCTGAAAAATCGCATCTTCTGAAAATTCTCTGGCATCCCGGTTACCTCACTGAATTTATCGGATCCTCTTGTAAATTCTTCAATTTTTTATCGTCTAATTTCATAAAATACAAACTATTCATTTAAATCCTACCCGGTATCATCAGCTAGCATAAAAAGTTAGTGGAATTCGGATTGTTTGCATTATTTAAAATCTGTTTCGAAGCATCATTCCCATTTTGAGGAGCCAAAGAAAAATCGTTCTTTATGATACAAACTTGAACCTGCCGTGTCATGATTTAAACCCACATCTGCCGGTTCTGAAGGGAGTTTATAACATTCGGGAACCTCTTGTTAACTGATTTCCATTATATCTACAGAGTACGTGGTTAGACTGATTGATCGATCCAATTTGAGATTGCTCGCCGACGAACTTTGCAACCGGCTGGATAGACTACACCCGAAGAATCCTCTGCAACCGCTGGATTTGATCATTCCGAATCGGGATACGGCACGTTGGCTTTCCCTTGAGATCGCACGCCGGAGAGGTATCGCCGGTAATTATCAATTTTGGCTCCCGGCAGAATGGATCTGGAACTCTATACGGAAATACAGGCCGGAATTGCCCGAAACACTACCGTTCGACCCGGGGCCTATGTCGTGGACGCTCTTCCGAATTCTGACGGGGTCGGATATCTGGAAAAAAGTCCCGGAATTGAATGATTTGAAAAAGAGAGACCGTGAAAGTTCGGATCGGCAATTTATCTGGTCTATATCGAAGGAGATTGCAGATGTATTCGAGCAGTATCAGATTTACCGGCCCGAAATGCTGAATAGGTGGGAGGAGCGGAGAGAGACTCCGGAAGAAGCAGGCTGGCAGCCCGGTCTCTGGAGGTATGTGACAAGCGGCAATATCCAGATTTCAGGCAAAGAAGGTGCGCCTTTACACAGAGGTGAACTGTTGCTCGAACTTGAGAGTCGTGTGGATTCGGGGGGGTTTGGGCTGAGGGGGCCTTTGGTCCTGTTTCATGTCGGCCTTTTGCCTCCTCCGGTCATGAATATTCTCTACCGGCTGGGTAAAAGCAGTGAACTGTACCAGTTTCGGCTCACTGCCGGTGCAACTTTGAAGCTCGAGGATCGACTTGACACGCCTCAAAACCCGCTGCTCGAAGCGTTCGGGACGGAGCAGTTCGAAATGGATCAACTTATTCTCAAGTATGCGAAAGATAATCGAAACACATTCAAACCGGATTTGCAATCAGATCCACAATACAGGAGCTCGGAGCACTCCGTCAGTCAGCTCTCTCGTAATCATAGTTTAGACAATCATTCACTGTCCCGAATTCAGGAAGCTGTTGCAGCAGGCCGCCCTTTGTCAAAAATTGATCCGGGGGACGGGTCCATTATTATTCGTTCCTGTCATAGTCCGTTGAGAGAGGTTGAGGAGCTCTATCAGTTTATACTTCGGCTGTTTGATGGGGAATCCACTCTCAATCCCGGGGAGATCTGTGTAGTTACCCCGGACCTGGAGGGCTACCGGCCATTTATTGAATCGGTATTTGGTTCCCGGGAAGAAGGATTGCCCGACCTACCATATTTCATAGCCGGTACGGATCGGAACAAAGGCAGCGGGGCAATCCGGCTGTTTCGAAATTTTCTCGAACTGCTCCCATCCAGGATCTCAACCCGTGACACGGTTGACTTTCTCAGCCATCGTCCCTTGATGGATCGATATCGCTTTTCGGAATCCGACCTGGCCATGATCGAATCATGGGTAGAAGAGATGAATGTGGTTTGGGGATTGAGCGCATCACACAGGGAGAAGTTTGGTCAGCCGGCAACGGAAAGCCAGACCTGGGAGAGAGCTATGCGCCGGGGTTGGCTGGGGCAGCTGACAGATGAGTATGAAACTCCGATCAGCAGTCAACTTCTTCTCTATCCCTGTATCGACACGTCAGAAAAACGGGAGGTATGGGCGGGTCTGCAGACATTTATCCGTTTTTTGCGCAATGCGATAGATCAAGCAGATCAAAATCATTCACCGGCAGGCTGGAAAGAGCTTCTCACAGGATGGGTTGATCACCTGGTTCCCGATTCAGGCAATTATGAGCGAGAGAGAGCCACCCTTCTGCTCGGAATCGATCAATTAACTGATGAGATGGAGATGGGAGAAGTTGATGAAATCCCTTATCAACTGATAGTCAATGCTTTAAACAGTATACTTGATCATGATTCTAAACCCGTCACATCCTTTACCGACGGTATTATATTTAATTCGATGGTACCTGTTAGAGGGGTACCGTTCAAGGTGGTGGCATTACTGGGATTAAATGATGATCTGTTTCCAAGAAAAGACCGGAGAGCGGGATACAATTTGATGGGGGTGAACCGGAGGACAGGTGAAAAAGAGAAAAAGAATGAAGATCGAAGCCTCTTCCTTGAATCGCTGTTGTCAGCTAATGAGATCCATTACTGTAGTTACACCGGCCGCAATCAGACCGATGACCAGCCGATCCCTCCATCCTCGGTACTGGCCGAATGGATACAATGCATCAGTGATGCCGGGAATTGCGATGAGAAGAGATTTGTCAGGCAGGAATCGCTAAACGGTTTTTCTTCACGCTATTTTACCTCGGAAAACCCCGAATCCTATTCCGAAATCTATTTTGAAATTGCACAAAAAAACCTTCATACCGCTGAAGATTCTCCTGCTTCGGGCCTGATGGTAGACACAAAGCTGTCTCTACCGGATGAAGATGCCGAATTCCTGGAGTTTGACGAGCTGATCCGGTTTTACAGCCATCCTGTCCGTTATTTTTTCAATGATCGGTTTGGGATCTTCCTGAAAGAGGTAAAATCAGATGATTTTGAGGAGTTTACGATCGATTTTCTTAATGATTTCATTCTTTTGAACCACTCATTTCACTGGAAGTTGCTCGGTATTCCGGATGATACGATCGATCGTTTCATTATCAATTCAGACTATTTGCCAGCAGGCTGGCCGGGTGAACAGCTTCAGTATCGGTTTCGATCGCTCAAGGAGAGGGCTTTTCAGACATTGAGCGAGAAGGGGTTTAATCCGGATCTGCTCTACCGGGATCTGGATCTTACCGTTGGCAAACGTCGAATTAAAGGGAGGATCAGGTCATACAGCCGCCAAAAGCTGTTGGACCTTCACTTTTTTAAGTTTTCGGGAAAGCGAGTTGTTGCCTCCTGGCTGCGGCATCTGATCTGCTGCCTGATGGATCAGGAGGAGTGTGAGAGCTGGATCTGTTCGGGCTTGCGAAATGGCGACATCGAGTGGTGGCGTTTTCGATATGAACCAAATGCCGATAAGATCCTGGCTGAACTTTGTGAACTCTATGATCGCGGCAGGATGGAGCCGCTCAATCTATGTCTGAAATCGTCATGGGAATATGCGTTTCACATTGAGGATGAGAAGAAAGCGATCCGGGAAGCGAGCAAGGCCTGGGGGAGTTCTTTTGGCGGTTCACCGGAAAACGAGGATCAATATCTGAAATTCCTGTTGGGCGAAGATGCAGCTCTTGATAAGAAGCAACTTCATGATACCTGGAACCAGCTCTTCAAGCCGATCATCAACAGACTGGAAAAGGTGGAGTGATGGGTTTCAAACGATTTTCACTTTTTGATTGTGATCTGGATACTCATCACTTTATCGAGGCGAGTGCCGGTACGGGAAAGACCTTTACTTTGACAGGGCTATTCCTGCGTTTGCTGCTCGAAAAAAATTATTCTGTCGATCAGATTCTGGTTGTTACTTTTACCCGCCTGGCAACCAAAGAGCTCAAAGAGCGTATATATGAACGCCTGCGCAAATCGGTAAAGGCATTGGAGAAGGGAGATGGTGGATCCGATCCATGGCTGAATGAACTGGTGGAGAGATTTGGAGCAGATAGCCGCAGTCTGAAAATACTAAAAACTGCCCTCCGAGAGTTCGATGAGGCCGCTATATTTACGATTCACGGATTTTGTCAATCTGTATTGACGGAGGAATCGATGCTGACCGGCGTACCTTCCGGAGCCGAAATGATTCAGTCGGACCTGTTACTGAAGGTGGCTGGGGAAGATTATTGGCGGGCCCTGATCGACCGTTATAGTGGTTCAGCATCTGGCCGGCTGTTGATTGAGCAGATCAGGTCTCTTGCCGACAATCCCGACCAACTTGTGGATCTAATCCATCCTGCAATTGAAAAACAGTATGCAACCTTGATACCGGCGGGCGACCCGGATCCTCTGCTGAAGTTGAAGAGATACCTGGAACTCAAAGAGGAGATGCGCCGCACCTGGGAAGAGCGCAAGGAGGATATTTTTCGGGAACTGGAAGAGTCTGATGTCTCCCGAATGGCCGGTAAATTGCTTGAAAAGCGGATTACAGCAATGGAGCATTTTCTCTGTTCAGAAGAGTCCGACGAATTCAAGTCAAAATACCTCAAGTACTTTTTGCCGGAATATTTTAAAAACAATTTAAAAAAGAGAGGATCTCGTCTGCCAGCCGACCGCTTCTTTGAACTGTGCCGGCAGTTTGATGAAGTCGCAGACAGTGCTCTGAATTCGGTTTCTCAATTTCTCAGCTACTCCTCCGATGAGATCCGTTCGATCCGTAACCGGTTGCAAAGAGAGCAGATGCAATTGACCTACCAGGATCTGCTGAACAGGCTGAATGAGAGTCTAGAGCGTGTTGGAAGTGGTGAGAAGCTCGCCCGCCGGCTTGCCAGGCGGTATCCGGCCGCACTGGTCGATGAGTTTCAGGATACCGATCCTGTTCAATATCAAATATTCTCAAATATCTATCTGAAAAAGAACAGGGGAGGGTTATTGACACTGATAGGTGATCCCAAGCAGTCGATCTACCGGTTTCGGGGAGCGGATATCCACACCTATCTGAAAGCCAGAGATCGGTTCTGTGAGGAGAATATTTACACATTAAAAGAGAACTTCAGAAGCCGTCCTTCCCTGATTAAATCTGTGAACAGGCTGGTCGGGCGTGATCACGGCTCTCCATTTCTGGTTCCGGGGATAACAGCCGAAACTGTGGAGCCCGGAGGGATAGTTCACAACCGTAATTACCTGGTAAAAGGAGAACCGCCGATACCGGTTAAGATCTATTACAGTGCGGATTTACATAGCAAAGGCGAACTCAGGGAAGAGCTTTTTTCAGAATTGGTTCGTCAAATTGTTGAAATGCTGAACCGATCGGCATCGGGTGATTATCTAATTGACGATGGAAATCGATCCGAAAAGAACCATCGTCCCCTGGAGGCCCGGGATATCGCAGTTTTGGTCCAGTCGCATATGCATGCCGAGCAGATTAAGGTTCTGTTGCGTAAAGCGGGTGTCGGAGCAGTAACCTACACACGTAAACGTGTTTTTGAGACTACAGAAGCTGAGAGAATGGAACGAATTTTATCGGCGATTCGGAATCCGGCCTCATCTTCGGCAGTAGAAAACGCTTTGTCTTCCGGCTTTTTCGGCAACACAATTTCCGGACTTCAAAGATGGAAAGAGCTCGAGGAATCTGGTGGTGAGCTCACCCGCTTGCTTGAGGACCTGAATGATTTGTGGAATCAGGCGGGAATCTATCCAGTAATGCGATATTTGCTTTTTCGAAAAGGAGCCCTTGAAAAATTGGTTCAGTCGGTTAACGGGCCCAGGGTAAGTGCAAATATACAGCAATTGACCGAATTGGCTGCAAATGCGGAAAAACGGTTCGAACTGAACCCATACAGCCTGTTGAGATGGTTCAGGCACAAAATAGCCGGTGATGATTCAGCAGATGAAGAAACATTACGACTGGAGAGTGATGAGAACCTGGTGACCATCAGTACTATACATAACAGCAAGGGCCTTGAATTTCCCATTGTCTTTCTGCCCGACTTATGGGAAGTAAAAACCGGCAGCCGTAATAGTTTCAGGTTGAGAGAATTCCACCCGTCCGACAACCCCTATGAGCTGGCTATAAACCTGGAGCTGACTCACTCCGAAAAACGGGAACTTGCTGATCAGACAGAGAAGTTTGAGATGGCAGCAGAGGAGGCAAGAAAGTGTTATGTGGCGCTGACCCGTGCAAAATATGAGTGCAGGGTGTTGTGGGGTATGCACAGAATGAGCCACCTTTCCGGATTAGGTGCAATGCTTTACGGCGGGCATAAAACAGCAACTTATATTGAAGAGGACCTGAATTTGAAGGGTAAGAGTGAGGGAGGGCCCGGCCCGGAAGATTTTGTGCGGTTTTTCGAGCAGCTGTCCGAGAATCATCCATCGCTGTTCCGGTTAACACAGATTGAGCCTGAAACTGGGCGGCCCGGTTATCGAAGTCCTGAAAGAAAAGAAAAGCTGGAGAGACTCTCCTTTACCGGCCGGAAGGTTATCCGCCCCGCCGAAAATGTATTCAGTTACTCATCAATAGCTCAGATCCTTAAATCAGATCGAATGGATGATTCGATAATTCGCAGTGACTGGGCCGACCGGTATGACGAATGGGCGGATCCTTATAGCGTCGATACGATCGAAGCCGTTAACCAGGATCAGCCACTCAAGACCATTGATGATGAGTCACTTGATAGTGGGCGTGATAAGGATCAAGAGGCAGGTGAAACGGTGGCGGACAGAAGCATGCTGCATTTTCCACGCGGCAGAGAGGCCGGTATCTATATCCATAAACTGTTTGAATTTCCACGTCTGGACTTTACACGCGAAGAGACGTTTCATGAGGCGATCGAAAAGACGCCATCTGCAGAAAATTGGGGAAGGGAGTGGTCAGAAGTGTTGAGAAAGATGATGCACGATATGGTTAGAGCCGATTTCGGGGAGCTGAATCTCAACAAAGTTCGGCCAGAAGATATGGTTCGAGAGATGCAATTTCACTTTTCTACTCGGGAAGTGGACTATGACGGCCTTTATTCAATCGTTCGCGGTGAAGATGGAGATCCGGGTCACAAACCCCAGGGTCAACAGGCGCACGGCCGGCCGGCCGTTTCAGGATTCATGACCGGTTTTATCGATCTGATTGTACGGCAGAACAACCGTTATTATATCGTTGATTACAAATCCGACTTTCTCGGAACCGATCGGCAACACTATATACAGGATCAGCTCAGCGAAGTGATCCGTTCTGCCGGATATGATTTACAATATCATCTTTATACGCTCGCTTTAAAAAGGTATCTGGAAGAACGTTTGAGCAATTTCAGTTATAGTACTGATTTTGGAGGTGTTTACTATCTCTATGTCCGGGGGATGGAACGTGAGAGAAGCTCAGGAATCTTTTTCGACAAGCCGGATGAACGCAAAATCAAAAAGCTTGAGAAATTGCTGTATAAAAGTGAGGACGAGTGATGAAGCTGGATTTTGATCAATTTCCAGACTGGGTTGCCAAACTTTTCTCCGAAGAGGTATTTGGCCGTTACGAAAGAGAACTGATCCTTTATCTGGTTCATGAGTTTGGAGAATTTTCCGAAAAGCAGATCGCGTCGATCCTTTTTCTATCGCTTTTTGTTAAAACCGGGCATGTTTGCCTTCCGCTTCGATCTACTCCTCAGCAATGGGCGGAACAGAATGAACTGGAGCAGTACAGTTTGCCGGACTCAATCGGTGAAGTGAGGCCGCAGGATCTGCTCGGTCATCCGGCATTTGGAGATGAGAATAGTTTAGTTCCCTTTATTGTCAGTGAGAGTCGTCTTTACATGAAACGATTTCTCAATGTCGAGATACGGATTGCTCAGCGGATGTTAGAGATGAGCCAAAAGGAGCTGGACGACTTCGACCGAAAGAAGGTAGCCAGCTGGCTCAATGAACAGTATATGAGGCAAAGTGCAGCGGAGGCCGGGAAGAAGGCGCCGGATTGGCAGCTGGTGGCGGCAGTCCTGGCTCTTCGCAAGCAGTTGCTGATTATCTCCGGCGGGCCGGGGACGGGTAAAACGACAACCCTCTACAAGATACTCGACCTTTTTGAGCATAGCCTCAACAAGACTCTGAAGGTTGCTCTGGCCGCACCTACAGGCAAAGCTGCGCATCGAATGACAGAAACCCTCCGACTCAGGCTTGCCGAAAACCGGAAAGAGGAAGCGGAAAGAGGGCGGGGATGGAAAGCTGTTACTCTTCATCGTTTACTCTATAATAAACGCTCAAACAGCCCCTTGCCGCCCCAGGAGGATAGAACCCTGCCCTATGACCTGGTCGTTATCGACGAGGCTTCCATGGTGGATCTGCAGATGATGGAAACCTTGTTGCAGAGTCTTGATGATAATACCCGACTGATCATACTGGGCGATAAAAATCAGCTCTCATCTGTCGAAGCGGGAGCGGTATTGGGCGATATATGTCGCAAGGAGAATCATCGGCTGGAACCGAAAACTGTTGAATTTTTACAAAAGGCAGGAATTCGAGGCAGGGTGGAATCCGGTCAGGTTTCTGCTGTTGAAGACTGTATCATCTATCTTGAAAAAAACTGGCGATTCGGATCGGGGAGTGGAATAGCAGCATTAAGCAACAAGGTGGTTCAGGGAGAGACAGAATCATTGAGTAATCAGTTTGAAAACGGAAACGGGGATCTGCAGTTTTACCCTTTCAAATGGGAGAAGAAGGAGCTTTTATCTCTTCTTGAACGATTTGCCAACCGTTATAAAGAGTTGAACAGGGTTGCACGTGAAAATTCGGAACAATGGGATCAGGTGTTGAACAGAGAGGTTTGGCTGAACCCGCTGAGAAAAGGCCGATTTGGTACAATTAATTTGAATCGGATGGTTGAAAGCTATCTGGCTAGAAAAAACATTACAGATCCTGAAAATGGCTGGTATGCAGGAAGGCCGGTACTTGTTACCCGGAATGATTATCAGATCGGGGTATTCAACGGGGATCTGGGGCTGGTCACAGGAGATCGAAAGTCGGGTTTAGTCGTGGAATTTGCGGGGAGCGGAGAGGAGATTAAAAGGATTCCTGTACATCGACTAAGACACTTCGAACCGGCCTGGTTTATGACGGTTCATAAAAGTCAGGGTTCAGAGTTCGACAGGGTGAACCTTCTGCTGCCCGGTTCGGATACTCCGATTTTAACCCGTGAACTGATCTATACTGCCATTACCCGCTCAAGAGAATGCTTTATGCTTCATGGAGATCTTGATCTATTTAGCGAATCGGCATCGAGAAAAACGATCCGATTCAGCGGCCTTTCCGAACGGATTTTTTATTGATCAGGAGGGAAACTCTTAAAATGGAGGGGATCCTCTTAAATTTTGTAAAAGAAGTGGAATCGGGGAACAATTGAAAGAGAATTGCGTTTTATAAAGTAGAATTTGGATCTGACAGAGAACATCTGACAGAGAACCATTTATACCCCGAAAAGCCAACGTAGAAGAGAAGTCCGGTTGATAGCCGGACTTCTTTATTTTTATACCCAATGGAATTTATAAAAATCCTCTATACCTGTAGCCAACTTTCAAGAGTATAACTGAAATCAACCGATAACTGCAAAAAAATTCGATTTATAATCGGGTTGTTATACTATTTTCACCTCTTCCAATCGTCCGTCGCGAATCTGAACGGTCCTCTCCGGGAATTTTCTTACCGTATCGTAATCGTGTGTCACCATCAGAACAGCCATGCCGTGGTTGTTGATCTCTTTTAACAGCTCCATTATAGTGCTGGAAGCTTCTGGGTCAAGATTCCCGGTCGGTTCATCCGCCAGCAGAATCCGTGGCTCATTGGCCAGTGAACGTGCTATCACCACTCGCTGCAACTCTCCGCCCGAAAGGTCGGATGGCATCGATTTCTTTTTGTGGCTCAACCCTACCATTGCCAGGACTTCGAGTACACGTTGTTTGATCCGGCGCTTCTTTTCGCCTGTAACTTCAAGTGCGAATGCTACATTTTCATAAATATTTCGGTCTGGCAGCAACTGAAAATCCTGGAAAACTATTCCCAGACGGCGCCTGAGGTAGGGTACCTCTTTATCTCGAAGCTCGGTAACATCATAACCGGCCACCGTAACACTCCCTTCATCCGGCAGAATATCTCTGTAAAGGAGTTTTAAAAACGAACTTTTACCCGCCCCGGTTCGGCCGATCAGATAACAGAATTCACCTGCCCGGAGAGAAAAATTGATTCTGTCGAGTACGAGCAGGTCGTCGTAGATTACTGTAGTATTTTCAAGTGATATTACTGTGTTGTCGGCCATTGACATACCAGTGTTATCCTTAGACTTTTTCTAGTTGGTTTATCCAGCCCGAAATCAGCATAGGAGGAGACAGTTTGAAACGGTGTACCCGAGATAACCGGCTCGATTTCCTTAAGAGTATAGGCCTTTTGTTTATGAGTTTCTGTAAATGAAGCCAGGACTTCTTTGCGATCCCTGCTTAACTGTTCTATATGAAACTCATTGGTATGGATACGGCTTTTTCCGTCGAAATTGCTAGTTCGATAGAAGCGATAGTTGTCTGGGCTAATTCCCTCTTCCCGATGAAGATATTGAATCGCTTTTCTGGAGTTTTTAGGCGTTGTAAAATCAAAGATGAACAACCCACCCGGTTTGAGTACCGACCCGGCCTGCATAAGAAGTGTCCGGATCTCTTCTGAGGTGTGCAGGTAGTTGACACTGTCGAATACCAGAAAAGCCAAATCAAAGGTTTCATCGAGTTGCAGATCCAGGAAATCTGCGACTTCGAATTTTACATTAGATCCGACTCCGGCCTCCTTTTTTTTCGCCATACCGATCATTTCGGGGGATTTGTCGGTTGCTGTAATGTCGTAATAACCGAGTTCGTCAAGTGAGAGTGCTACGGAACCGGTCCCGCATCCAAGTTCCAGGATCTTTTCGGCTTCAGGTGCGTGGATCTGGATCAGTTCATCCAGGTAATCGGCCCAAGCCTCGTAATTCACATCCTCCATCAGTGTGTCGTACACATAGGCCAGGGCGCTGTAGTTCGGTAATTTTTGCGGGGTATATAAATTTTGATTATTCAACAGACTTTCATTACAAATTTTGCTGATTTCAATCTCAGAGTGTGGTAAAAGCTTCAATGAACCGGATGACCGGGCTGATATCGCCGTTCGGCTATCTCAATGGCCAGCTGGATCGCCATTACCATCGATTCTTCGGATGCCTGATTTTTACCGGCAATATCATATGCCGTACCGTGATCAGGTGATGTCCGAATAATCGGAAGTCCTGCTGTAAAATTCACTCCCTTGCCAAAGGTTAATGTTTTAAAGGGAATCAGGCCCTGATCGTGGTAGATTGCAAGTACGGCATCGTAATTTTTCCACTTTCCGGATCCGAAGAATCCGTCGGCCGGGAGCGGCCCCGATATTTTTAACTGCTGCCGCTCTTTCACCTTGCTGACAGCAGGCTTGATCTCCTCAATCTCTTCCCGGCCCAGGACACCACCATCTCCTGCATGAGGGTTCAGGCCAAGTATAGCGATCCTGGGTTTAGCGATACCGAAATCCTCGATAAGTGACTTGTTGAGGTGTTTAATCTGGCGTATCAGTTTCTCTTTGCGAACCTGATTCGGGACCTCTTTTAACGGGATATGCCCGGTGGAAAGGGCGACTCGGAGTGATCGGTTGGCAAGAATCATCAGTGTCTCGCTTGCATCTGTCTGACGGGCCAGGTATTCGGTATGCCCCGGCAGATCAAAACCAGCCATATGAATCGCTTCTTTAGATATGGGAGCGGTAACCATAGCCTGGCACTCTTTTTTAAGGCAGAGTCGGATCGCTTTGTCAACCGCCTTCATACTGTGGCTGCCGGATGCCGGTGTCGGCACACCAGGGTGGAGTTTTTGCCCGCTGTCATACTTGAGGTTGAGAACAGGTATTGATTCGGAGGAGGCTGCTCCTTCCGATTCGGGGCCAGCATCAAAAAATGAAAGCCCGGTTTTTAGCAGGTCATTGTAATATTGAAACAGGGAGAGGTTACCGATCAATAACGGGTGGAACCGTTTCCTGTCGATCTGCCGAATCGATTTCAGCACTACTTCGGGGCCGATTCCATTAAAGTCACCGATTGTCAGGGCGATGGTTGGCTGCATCAGGACTCCATTTATCGTTCTTCAACCAACCTGAAATCTCCAAACCCCGTAGTTGCTTCAAATACAAGGGTTCGGTCCCTGTAGTACCAGATTTCTCGAGTCGGTCCGCCGGCCGGAAACGTTCTCTCTTTTCTGACAGGCTGTCCGTACAGAATGTAAGTGCGTCCCTGGTCCGATTCATATCCGGGCCGTACAGGAGTAGTAAAATTCTGCCAGGCGTAGTCGATTCTGCTGTAATACTCGGCCATAAGCTCGTTGAATTCGCTGTCGGGAGTCGGGTCCCGCTGATTCCAGAACTCCCGGAATTTCCGTTCCTGCTCCTCTCTTGTACCTCGTCTCATATCTCTCAGGGTACGATCGTCGACGATAAACCGGAGCATATCGATAGCCACATCAAGATTGAGTAAACTTACCGGCATATCGATCCACCGTGACTGAATCACTTTTACAGCCAGAGGATCATCCTTTTCATCAGCTCTGACCGATAATCTGTAACGGACGTTGGGAAATGCAGATGCAGATATAGCAACAAGGGCAACACTGTAACCTTCATCGGCAGTTTGAAACAGCAGTTCGGGATGGCCGGCATCTTCCGCTGTTTTAAATCCTGATGTGGTGATCAGATCTTCCCGATGAATTGTATGGCTGAAGAGCGGTTCCTCGCCGGCGGCACGCTCCGAGCCGGCTGCCAGGCGGACGGCATCAAGATGCCACCGATCGATTTCGGGGTCTGACGGCAGGAGAACAAGCACTTCATAGTCCTGGCCGTACAATGCCTGCTCACCGTAATTGAGCATTCGGGCCATCCAGATACCATTCTCCATACGGCTCTCTTTCAGGAGCACTACCTGTCCCTTTTCAAATTGGTCGAAATCGGGTACGGTAAATGTGCGCTCACGAGATCTCATCTGACGCTGTGTAGTACCTCTGTTAAATTCGAGGAACATACTGTACTCTCCAGGCTGAAGTCGTGTGCTAATCCAGCCCTCAAGATGATCAAAACGTGACCTGGTCTGTTCAAATGTATCTGTCCAGGCTGTATCGGACCAGGATCGTCGGACAACCGGTTCAAAACCCGCACCCCGCTGTTCGATACTGCCTCTGTAGATCTCCAGATCCATGCGTGCTGCAGCATAATATTCAGCTGATTCTACGGGGGGAACTAGATCCCGTCCGATACGGCGGAATGTCAGCAGGTCGTAGTCGATACGAAAACTGTTCAGAATGAGGTTCTCATCTGAATCTGCCGAGGGCAGAATTATTTGGGACGTGTAGAGATTGGGGCGATCCGCCTGGTTGACGAGATCCGTATAGCTGACACTTCTTTGCCCCAGGAGATGCTGTGTGCCAACCATCAGCAGGAGTATTGTGAGAAGGAGAAAAATTTTAATCAGTTTTAAAATTCGGGAAGCCAAAGGCTTTTGGTAAAAGATCGCATTTTGGATTTCAGAGGCGGGTGGATGCAACGGCAGGTGGATTGCGGATAGAGATGTCATGATGAATATAGTTGAAAGTGGTTTAAATTCACTATTTTTCAACGCTTGATACAGAATAACTATTATCACTCTTTAAAAACATCTTAAGAAGTGAATAAAGATATGACGAATCCCTGGTTTGAGAAACTGGTCGAATCGATAGAAGAAAAAAAAGCGGAAATTCAGAAAGGAGGTGGCCAAAAGAGGATCGACAAGGAGCACAAGAAGGGAAAAATGACTGCCCGGGAACGAATCGATTTTCTTATAGACGAGGGAGAAGAGTTTCATGAAATAGGGCTCTGGGCCGGCCATGAGATGTATGAAGAGGAGGGAGGCTGCCCGGCCGGAGGGGTTATTACGGGAATCGGCAAGGTCAGCGGTCAGCGCTGTATGATTGTAGCCAACGATGCAACTGTCAAAGCGGGTGCCTGGTTCCCGATTACAGCCAAAAAGAATCTGCGGGCCCAGGAGATAGCCATGGAAAACCATCTGGCACTGATCTATCTGGTTGATTCGGCAGGTGTTTATTTGCCGATGCAGGATGAGATTTTCCCCGACAAGGAGCATTTTGGTCGTATCTTCCGGAATAATGCCGTACTGAGCGCCCGGGGGATACCTCAAATTGCTGCTATCATGGGCAGTTGTGTTGCAGGAGGGGCTTACTTGCCGATCATGAGTGATGAGGCTCTCATCGTAGACGGTACGGGGAGCGTATTTCTGGCCGGCAGCTATCTGGTCAAGGCTGCGATCGGAGAGGAGGTAGATAATGAAACTCTCGGGGGGGCAACCACTCATACGGAGATCAGTGGTGTAACTGATTATAAGATGAACAGCGACACGGAGTGTCTGGAGACGATTCGCGATCTTATGGATAAGATGAGCCGGCCGGTACGTGCAGGTTTTAACAGGAAAGAAAGTTCGGAACCGAAATTAAGCACAGAGGAGATGATCCGGGTGATTCCCGAAGACCGAAACAAGCCATATGACATGTACAAAGTGCTCGACGGAATAGTCGACAAAGGAAGTTTTACCGAGTTTAAGAAAGGTTATGGCCAAACGCTGATTACCGGTTATGGCCGGATAGACGGATGGAGTGTAGGAATTGTTGCCAATCAGAGAACTGTGGTGCGCAGCAAGGAAGGGGAGATGCAGATCGGCGGCGTGATCTATTCCGACAGTGCCGACAAGGCGGCTCGTTTTGTGATGAACTGTAATCAGAAAAAGATTCCGATCGTTTTTCTGCAGGATGTGACCGGATTTATGATCGGAAAACGGAGTGAGCATGGCGGGATCATCAAGGATGGAGCCAAAATGGTCAATGCGGTGGCTAACTCCACGGTGCCAAAAATTACGATAGTAGTCGGTAACAGCTATGGTGCCGGCAACTACGCCATGTGCGGCAGAGCTTATGACCCCAGATTTATCTATGCCTGGCCAACGGCTCAAATAGCAGTGATGGGCGGCAACCAGGCGGCCAAAGTGTTAACACAGATCCAGGTATCTGCACTTGAGAAGCAAGGGAAAGAGCTGAGTGACGAGGAGAGAGATGAAATATTGGATCGAATTCGATCTCGTTATGAAAGGCAGACTGATGTGCGCTATGCCGCTGCCAGGCTCTGGGTCGATGAAATCATTCATCCGGGCGATACCAGGAAACGGATTTCCAAGGCGATCGAATGCGCCGACCACAATCCGGACATTCCCGATTTTAAAACCGGAGTGATTCAGGTTTAGTGGTAGTGTGCAACTTACTTTTTCAGTTCTTCTATCATCGATTTCAGAGAGTCATGCGAAGGATCGGTTTCAAGGCCTCTCTCTGCATACTCAAGAGCTTCAGCTTTAGCACCCGCCTTTTTTAATATCCAGGCGATATTGTGGTAGGCATCGGTAAAATCGGGATCGAGAGAGAGTGATTGCCGATAACACCGGGCTGCTTCGATATGACGATTGTTTCGGAGAAGTGCATTTCCCAGGTTAAAATGAGATAGCGCACTATTCGGGCTGACTCGTGTGATATACCGGAAGAGCTCTTCCGATTTTTTTTTCTCTCCGATCGCTTCGTAAGCATCCGCCAGATTGTTCAGAGAGGGGATATGGCAGGGGCGCAGTTCGACGGCTTTGAGGTAGTGGGTGATCGCCTCTTCGTAACGCTCCAGTTCGGTATATGTGTTAGCCAGATTGTAGTGACAGGAGGGATTCGACGAATCGATCTCCAAAGCATTACGAAAACTTCCAGCGGATTTCTCATAATTTCCCAGAATCTGGTGTCCGATCCCGTGCTCCATCCAGAGTTCAGCATCTCCCGGCTTTTGAGCCAGCTCATTTTCGATCTCATCCAGTTTTTTCAGGATTTCATCCATCAGAATTCGTAGCCAATCTGTAGTTCATAAATAAGGCGGTTTTCGGCACTGTGAGAGAGCATCAGTTCAAGCGGCCCCAGGATCGAAAGTGCCCCGATGGTGAGTGTCAGTCCGGTCCTGTAGGAATTATCGGGAACATTCCAGCTCCACTCATCAAAAACATTACCGGCATATAAATCCAGGCGGATAAAGCGGTGTCGTAAAAATTCGACCTGGACTCCGGCCGACAGCAGCTGAATGTTCCGGCCGGAAACTTCATAACGGTCATAACCGCCGAATCTCGTCATTCCGATAGGTCGTTCGATCCGATTAGGTGCAAACCAATAACTCCAGGGAAGGTGGTCTCCATCTGTTCTACCAAGATATAGTGTATGCTGCAGCGAAAGAAAATCGAAGAGCTGGTGCCATGCCTTCCAGTAGAATCTCTGTTCATTGAAATTGGCATCGCTGCCAAAGAGCTGATCGGACAGGGAGGCCCTTATAAACAGTTGGTGACCATCTACCGGAAAAGATCGCCGATTCAATGTGTCCAACTTGTACTGTCCGAAAAGGGTTAAACTGTTTTTTTCACTTACAGGAATAGCGTTCGGGTTGATCTGTTGTGATAATGTGTAAACATCCCCCCGGAGTCCGATACCTGCCATATAACTGCGATTCAGAAAAGTTCCGGCGATCAGTTCGCCCCGCAGATTGTGATGTGTCAGGCTCGAAACCCTCTCACTGTTTGCGTAAAAATTAATCTCCTCTCTGTCGTACTTCAGCTGCAAATTGAGCCCGAATCTAGCCCCCGGCCCGCGGATCAGCATATAATCGATGGAAAAGTGACTGTCTCGACCCATCCTGAAGTTGAACTGAAGGTCGGATCCCCGGTGAATCAGATTGCGAAACGAAGTATGGAGCTGAAGAGAGGCCTGGGTATTTGATTCATACCGTGCACCGACCCGGAAAGTATCCTCTGTTCGTTCCAGTACCCGAAATTCCAGTTCATATCTGTCATCCCCGATCGGATGGATCCTGAAGTTAACCAGGTTGAAAAGACGTGTTCCGTAAAGCTGACGTATCACACTTTCGATCTCTTCACGCTGAACATATCGCCCCTCCAGATGTTCCGCCTCGAGCTGAATTACCGTGGAAGGCACGTTCGAATTTCCGCTTACGGAGATCCGGTCAACGTAGATTCGGTCTCTATGCGGGAGGGGATTGCGATGTGTTGGAGAATGGGACTGTCGTGCTGCGATTTCTTTCAGTTCATCCAGATAGAGTCGCGCCTCATCTTCGCCCAGTTGAAGAAATCGTTCCGACTCGTCAAAATCTGCCACCGTATAAGAATCGAGCTCACTGATCTGTATGACCAGGTCGGCAAGCTCTTTCTGTTCGTCCATCCGTTCGATGATTCGAAAGTAGACTACCTGGTTAAGAATCATAGCCAGCGAACTTAGCTCTTCGATCGGCCGCAGCCTGGAACTGACGTCTACCGCGATTACGCAATCCGCACCCATCTCCAGCACCTCTTCGACCGGAAGATTCCGAACCAGGCCGCCATCGAGAAGATATCGGTCATCGACCTTGTGAGGGATCAGGGCCGAAGGAAAAGAGATGCTCGACCGAATGGCGTCCGGCAGATAGCCCCCTTTAAAAACGACCGCTTCTCCGGTTTCAAGGTCGGTAGCTACTGTCGCAAAGGGGATCGGTAGTTCAGAAAAATCATCGATGTCGAGAACATTCCAGGTGTGTCGGGTCAGCCAGGCATAGATATTCTGCCCCGCAACCAGGCCGGTCGGAAGGTCGATGCCGCGTTCAGTGATCGGAAAAGTAAGAATGTACTGTTCGTCCCTCTCTTTTTCGTACATGGAGAGAAGCCTGCGGCTGATGCGGTCGGTCAACAGTTCTTCCCAATCGGATCGAATGGCCAAGTCGGAAAGTTCATCCGGAGTGTAGCCAATGGAATAGAGAGCGGCGACAATGCTGCCCATACTGGTACCTGAAATATAGTCAACACGAACCCCGGCCTCTTCCAGGACTCGCAATACTCCTACATGTGCAATTCCTTTGGCACCGCCGCCGCTGAGTACCAGGCCGACGGAAAGATCCTGATCCGTAAGGCATTGTGAAACCTGCAGGGAGTCCGGGTTGTAAGGCATCTCCTGTAACTTAAATCGATTCGACTCCGGAAAGTTGATTTTATGATATGGCAGGTCATTAGAACTGTATTCCGGCCCAGGCCCGGACGACCAGGAGGAAGCTGTCTGAGGAAGGAGATAGCCGCAGAGAAGCGTCAGACAAAAGCTGATAATGAGCCATCTGATCGGGTTGCGTGTCATGACATTTTTATCCCTCTCGTCCTGTTAGTCAGGATATTTTAAATCCCTCTTTTTTGAGGATTGATTTTACTTTCTCTGTTTGTGAACCCTGCAGGATGATCGACTTTTTATCGATGTGGCCGCCGGTACCACATCTCGATTTAAGTTTCGAAGCCAGATTCTCGATTACCTGGGGATTGTGCTCTATTCCGGAAATAACCGTGACCGGTTTACCTGTCTTCGGATTACGTGCTTCTTTGATTTTCAGCATGGTGCTTTACACGGGTTTGGCAAATATTCAGTTAAACAAACATATTTCCTTTGGCTTCTTAATTCAAATCGAATTATTCAAATTCAACTCTGCGTAAAAATTATGATCGCTTTTGCCGAATTTAATTGTCGTTTGCAAGAAGTGATCTATACACCTTTTTACCCGCTTTTCATCGTAGGGCCGGCAGCACTGCTCGCAGAAGAGTCGATAAAAGGCCGGAATTAGAGCCTCAATAATGATCGAACCAGATTGCCTGGTCAGAAATTTTGATATGACCGTACAAATGAAGTATTATAATTTCTCTTTTCAGCTTTAATATTGAACGATTTTTTGTCAAAAACCCGAAATTTCAAACCAAAAACCTTGTAAAGATGCTTTCCAATATATTTTCTCGTGCTTTCATCTTCTCAGCTGCTGTGCTGGTAGTCGGGACTTTTACTCTGCCCGAAGCTGTGGGCCAGGATGTCGACTCCGATTTTGAACCCAGGGAAATCAATACGCAATACGAACAGGTACGGCTTGTGAAAATAGCCGGCGGACTTGAATTTCCCTGGTCGATCGCTTTCCTGCCGGATGATCGAAAATTGGTAACTGAGCGGCCCGGCCGCCTCAACCTTGTTGAAGATGGTCAGATAACAGAAATATCGGGAGTACCCGAAGTACAAGCCAGAGGTCAGGGCGGCCTGTTGGAGGTTGCTATCCATCCCGATTTTGAAATGAATCAATGGGTATATCTGACCTGGTCGAAAGCGAATGATGATGGCGAAACGGTAACTGCCCTGGGCCGCGGAACCCTTCAGGGAAACAGCCTGACCTCATTTGAAGTATTGTTTGTACAGGATCGTTACTCATCACCAGGCCGACACTACGGATCCAGGCTGGCCTGGGCTGATGACGGCAAACTCCTGATGAGTATCGGAGACCGCGGTGCCAATCCACCCCGGGCACAGGATCTCGGAGATCATGCCGGAACGCTTCTTCGTCTTAATGATGATGGTTCGATCCCGGATGACAATCCGTTTGTCGGACGTGATGACGTACTGCCGGAGATCTATTCCTATGGTCATCGGAATATTCAGGGCCTGGTCGTCGACCCCGAAACCGGCGATATCTGGGCGACAGAACATGGACCGCGCGGAGGTGATGAGCTCAATCTGGTTCAACCCGGTTTGAATTATGGCTGGCCAACCGTATCACTGGGACTTGATTACAGATCTCAAGGTGATTTTCCCCACACAGAAGCTCGAACGAGAGACGGTATGATCGATCCGGTTCTCGAATTCATGCCGACGCTCGCACCGTCAGGGCTGGCGATGGTTACTTCCGACCGGTTTCCAAACTGGAAAGGGGACCTGTTGGCAGGCGGCCTGAGAAGTGAACGAATCCTTCGAACGGTTATCCATAATTATGAGGTTCTGCACCAGGAGGAACTACTGCTTGGAGAGATCGGACGAATACGTGATGTACGGGAAGGGTCGGATGGGTATATCTATATATTGAACGACACCAGAGATGGGGGCGTATTTCGTATCGAACCGCGCAATTGACTGAGCGGAATTCTTTAATCCTGTACAGAATGTTGCCGGTATAGCATGCCGGCGGCATTCATCTTTATAAAATGCCCCTGAGTGCAAGTACTATAATGACCAGCGCCAGCCCCCAGACATAATAGGAGAAGAAGCGGAATTTGGCCTTGTAAAGTAGCGCCAGGACGAGATGAAGAGCCAGGATTCCAACCAGTGCCGATACTGTAAATCCTATCAGAATTGATGTGATGCTCAGGTCGATCAGACCTCCGTGGTTGATCACCTCGATCGTCTGCAAAAGTGAGGCTCCCAAAATAGTTGGAAACGCTATAAAAAAGCTGTATTCGGCCGCCCAGCGCCGTTGCATACCTGCAAATAGCGCGAAGACAATGGTCGTGCCGCTTCGGCTTAATCCAGGCAGTAATGCAAGTCCCTGGGCAATACCGATAATGATGGCGATACCGATTCCGATATCTCTGAGGCCGGTTTTACGGGCAGGCAGGATATCGCTCCACCAAAGAAGAATACCGGTCACAACCAGCGAACCGCTGATCATCAGCGGCTGTGCAAACACCGATTCGAACATCGACTTCAGCGGAAACCCGATCATCCCGGTTACCAGGACCGACAGCAGTCCAAGCAGGGTTAACCGTACATAGAGCCGGCCGACATGGTCATACTTCCCGGCACCCTTAATCAGATTAAGGAATCCCCGAAGCGAATTTTTCAGGTAGATAGTCAGACTTCTGCGAAAAACGACCGCAATAGAGACGAGAGTTCCGACATGTACAATCAGGTCGAACAGGATCATCTCCGGGGAATCCGGTGACGGAATTTCTATCCCCCGGCTGATCAGAAAGTGTTGAAAGATAGCCAGATGGCTGGTCGAACTGACCGGGAAGAACATGAAGACTCCCTGAATAATTCCGAGCAGAATAGCTACCCACCAGGCCATAATGTTATGCTAGGTTGAAATTAAAACCGGGAATATAGCCTGAATTTAAACGTAGAGTAAAGTGCTATTTCCGGTTATTGTACGGCCGGGTCAACTTCAGCTTCTTTCTTTTCGTTTTAATCCACCGGATAAATTGCGATATTTGAATTCTTTGATTTGGGCATTTGAGCGTGCCCAGGGGAGGATTTACGACTCCGATTTAAATAATCGGCTTCAAACCTGAAATTGAAATTCAACAGAAAACCCGATAGAGGTTTCCATTGAAAGAGAAGATTCGAATTGCGTCGGGACAGGGTTTTTGGGGCGATCTGCCCCGTGCACCTGTAGATCAGATTCGCAGAGGCGAGATTGACTACATGGTGATGGATTATCTGGCTGAGGTAACCATGTCGATCATGCAGAAACAGAGGATGCGGAACCCGGAATATGGTTATGCCCGGGATTTTGTTGAGATGCTGGATGAAATGCTTCCCGAGATTGTTGAAAAAGGGATCAAAGTGATCTCCAACGCCGGAGGAGTCAACCCGGCAGCTTGCAAGGACGCTATCCTGGAGTCGGCAGCCAGACACGGTATAGAGAATCTTACCATCGCGGTGATCGATGGCGATGATCTGCTCGACCGAATCGATGAATTGATTGAAGAGGGCCATTTACTGGAAAATATGGAAACCGGAGAGCCGATCACGGAAGTGAAAGACCGGTTGCTGAGTGCAAATGTCTATTTTGGCAGCCGTCCGGTTGTCGAAGCGCTTGAAAAAGGAGCCGACATCATCGTTACGGGACGGGTAACTGATACAGGTTTGACTCTCGCACCGATGATTCATGAATTTGACTGGCCTTTCAGCGACTACGACAAAATGGCTTCCGGTACAATAGCAGGTCATATTATCGAATGCGGAGCCCAGGTATCCGGCGGGAACTTTACTGATTGGGATGTAGTTAACAACCTGGATGATGTCGGATTTCCGATCATAGAAGCTCGGCCGGACGGAACATTTCACGTTACCAAACATGATGGAACCGGCGGTTTGATCAACCGGATGACAGTTGCCGAACAGCTGCTCTATGAGATTGGTGATCCCTCAGAGTATATTACTCCTGATGTAGTAGCCGATTTCACTTCGATTCAACTTGAGGAGGAGGGGGAGAATCGAGTCAAAGTTACCGGAATCAAAGGGTATCCCGACACGCCTACCTACAAGGTTTCAGCGAGTTATCGCAACGGCTACAAGCTTTCTTCGAGCCTGGTCTATTGCCGGCCGGATGCAGTCAAAAAAGCGAGAGCAGCTTCTCGTATTCTTAAAAAGCGGTCGGAGAAGCTGGGTTTGAACTTTGACACATTTCGCACGGAACTGATCGGGCTGAACGGATGTGACGAAAATCCCGATCGGGTGCAGTCGGCACTCCGTAATTCCAATGATCTGCCGGAAGTTGAAATGAGGATTTCGATCCGTGGCAGTGATCGTGATGACCTGAATCGGCTTGGCAAAGAGGTTGCCCCATTGATTTTAACCGGGCCATCCGGTGTGACAGGTTTCGCCGGAGGAAGGCCTAAAGCAAGTGAAATTGTTGCTTTCTGGCCGGCCCTCATCGAAAAATCTGCATCAACACCCCGTATTACGCTATACAGAAACAACGAAAACAGCTAACGAAACAAATTCGCAGAGATCTATGAGAATTGGGATCATTGGTGCCGGCCTGGCCGGTTTGACAGCCGGCAAAGTGTTGTCCAAGGCGGGCCATGAAGTAACACTTTTTGAAAGGCAGCATGGAACTGGAGGCAAGCTGACTTCCTATCTGAGTGGCCAAAACGATAATCTGCTGCTGGATCACGGACTTTCGTGGCTGACGGCGGAAAAACCGGAGTTTCGGGGTTTGATTTCTGAATTGATCGACAGAGGGTTGCTCCGGGTCTGGGGAGAAAAGATGTGGCAACATGATGGCCAGGCGATCAAGCGGTACAAACCGGACTGGATACGTACACCGATGTTTGCAGCACCGGCCGGGCTGGCATCAGTCGCCGAAGACCTCTCGAGGTGGGTTGATATTCATACCAAGACGAAAGCTGCCGGACTGACTTTTATCGGCGCAGGTCGCAGAAAAAAACGTCCCTGGATGATCAATCTGACCAGTTTCGACACTTTCGAAGTAGATGCAGTCATCATTGCAACATCTGCACCGGAAGCGTACGGCTTGTTGATGACGACTCAAGATGAAACAGAAACACTGAAAGTGATTCGTGAGATCGATGAAATAACATTTCAGCCGGGCCTGACGCTTATGGCACATTACGAAGAGAACGATCCGCCGCAGTGGGATGCCTTGATATGTGATAACCCTGTGATCAGGCAGATCGTTAATGAAAACTCCAAAAGGGATCTCCCCGGAACCGCGCTTGTGGTACAAACGACTGCGGATTTTGCCAAAAGCTGGGTCGAAGATCAGGAGCAGCAGCCCTATATCGATAATATATTAAACCATTTGGGAGGGATTGCCGGTAACTGGGCAATTACTCCGGATTGGGCCCATTTACGGTACTGGAAGTTTTTCCAGGGGAACCGATTTCTGGATCGACCCTATTTTGAAAATGAACGTGACGAAGCCCCGGTTGGGGTCATTGGGGATTATTTTGAAGGAAACCTGGCAGAGCATGCTTATCGCTCCGGGTATAAGCTGGCTCAGGACTGGGTAAAAAAGTATCCTGTATAATAATTCGGTTTTGACACGTTTCTGCCACTGTAATTCCGGCAGATGCGCATTTGATTAAAGGCCTGGTATATGTTAACCGGCCTGATCACCGGCCGAAAACCGGAGGAGTTCCATTTTGAAAAATCTTTCGAGACTGAACCGCTACTTCAGGAAGTACAAGGGATCAATCCTGCTCGGCACCCTTTTCCTCACCGCATCCAACTTCTTTTTGATCTGGATTCCTGTATTGATCCGGCAGACGATGGACGAGGTGGAGATGTTGCAGGAGATGAACGGGGAGGAGTATACGGGACTTTTGGAGGTACTGTTAAGCCCTGAGGCCGGGGCGATACTGGCCTGGAACTCCCTGTTGCTGATCGGTACCGTTCTCCTATATGGAATTCTGCTTTTTGCTACTCGTCAGACTTTGATCGTTAGCTCCAGAAAGATCGAGTTTGACATTCGGAACGAAATAGTAGATAAGCTTCTCAGCCTTCCTCAACGTTTTTTTGCTACCCGTAAATCGGGAGATGTATATGTACGGGCGACCGAAGATGTTACAAGGGTGCGAGAATATTTCGGGCCGGTATTTATGTACACGATCAACACCCTTACCCGGGCCGGTTTTATAATCTCCATGATGGTGATCGTCAACCCGAGACTGACTCTCTGGGCACTGTTGCCTCTTCCGTTTCTCTCCGCATTCGCTTATTGGGTCAGTGGATTTATTCATAAATACCAAATGATTATCCAGCGCCAGTACTCCAGCATCGCCGACCGTGCGGGAGAAGCGTTTAACAGTATCCGGCTGATCAAGGCTTATCGACGTGAATCGCATGAGCAGAAGCGGTTTGAAGGTGAAAGTGAATCGTATCGAAAAAAGAAACTTCGGCTCGATCTGGTAGAATCCCTTTTTCACCCCATGCTCAATTTACTTATCGGAATTTCGGTGATCATCGTAATCTGGCAAGGAGGTAATATGGTGATAGAAGGGGTCGTGACGGTAGGAAATATTGCTGAATTTGTAATTTATGTGGCTTACCTGACCTGGCCGGTTGCCTCTCTCGGATATACGGTTAACCGCTTTCAGAAATCGATCGCATCCTGGGAAAGAATTCAGGAGCTGATGGACGAAAAAATTGAAATATCTGATGATGATCGAACCGTCGAAGGAATGAAAAAACTAAAGGGGGAGATCATTTTCGACAAAGTCAGTTTCAATTATCCGGGATCCGGGGAGTATGCCTTGAAAGATATTTCACTTAAAATCCGGCCGGGTGAAACTGCAGCTATTGTTGGAAGGACAGGAGCCGGCAAGAGCACTCTGGTGCAGTTGATTCCCAGGTTGTTTGACCCTACTTCGGGCAGTATTCGAATCGATGGAGTAGATATCAGAAATTGGCCGATACGCCGGCTGCGCAGAGAAATCGGATATGTTCCGCAGGATACCTTTCTGTTTTCAACGTCGATCCGGGAAAATATCGCGTTCGGCGTAGAATCCGCAAGTGATGAAGAGATCCGTGAAGCGGCGGAACAGGCACAACTTCTCGAGAATATTTTGGAATTTGAGAAAAAATTTGAGACTATAGTTGGAGAGCGGGGGATTACGCTATCAGGTGGACAGAAACAGCGAACTGCGATTGCAAGAGCCCTGATTAAGAAACCCGGAATTCTTATTTTAGATGATTCATTAAGTGCGGTTGATTCCGAGACAGAAAATGCTATTATTCAACATCTTCAAAATCAGCTAAAAGGGCGAACGATCGTTATGATCAGCCACCGCATATCCTCCGTAAAAAATGCTGATACAATTTTTTATATTGAAGACGGTTCTCTGATTGAGTACGGTACACATAAAGAACTTCTAAATCTGGAAGGACAGTACGCAGAAATGAACAGGAAGCAACAACTTGAAAAAGAGTTGGCAGAAATCTGAACATGTGGGCATACGATTTGCCGGACAGGCAAGTCACTTTATAAAAACTACGGGAGATCAAAATGATTATCATACCACTTGGTGTCGCTTCGGCAACCCCGACAGCTACTCGTCACTTACCCTCTGTCGCACTATGGCGTGAAGGCAGCATCTGCCTTTTCGATTGTGGTGAGAATACCCAAATGAGAATGCTGCAGGCAGGGTTGAAACGATCCAAAGTCGACAACATCTTTCTATCTCATCTGGATGTAGACCATATATCGGGGCTGATAGGCCTACTCTCTACACTCCAGCTTCAAAGAAGAGATAAGCCACTTACGATCGCAGGACCGAAGGGGATACGCGAATATGTTGAGTGGAATCTGACCTTTTCCAATGTCGATCTGGACTTTGAGATTGAATATGTGGAACTGGAGGAGGATTTCAAGGGTGGCCGTGTTGTCGATGAAGAGGAGTTTTATATTGAAGCGATGCCGCTCAAACACCACAAATTTTGTCTTGGATACCGTTTCCAGGAAAAAGACAAACCCGGCAAAGTGGACGCTGAAAAAGCGGAAGCACTTGGAATCAGTGAAGACTGGCAGTACAAAGAACTCAAGGCTGGAAACGACGTTGAACTTGAGGATGGAACTGTCATCGAGTCGAATGAGATTGTCGGACACCCAAGGCCTGGCGACAGTTTTGCCTATATCACTGATACCCGGTATAGCCCCAATGCAGTCAAACTTGCCATGAATACCAATATATTGATGCATGAGGCTACTTTTTCGGAGGAGTTGACAGAAAAAGCTGCAGAGACAGGGCACTCTACTGCGATCGATGCGGCACGTGTCGCCAACGAAGCACAGACAAAACTGCTGGTGATCACACACTTTTCGGCACGATATACCAACCCGTTTGTACTGCTCCGGGAAGCCAGGAAGGACTTTTTCCCGGCATGGCTGGCGACCGAATTAAGACCGATATTTACCGATCCGGCTCATGAGAAAGGAATCATTCAGCCAAAAGTCTATCTCAAGGAGATCGACGGTAAATCATCCGGTGACAAAAGAAAGCATAAATCATCAGGAAAGCAGAAACGTTTTCGAAAGCGCAAGCCTCAAAAGAGCCGAGGTTCGGATAACTACAGGGGACGAAAGAAGCAGGATTCCGGCCGGTCGAGACGTCAGAATGATAAACAGCGCCGAAAAAAAGATGATGGTAATGACCAACCGGAACGAAAGCCGAGGCCGATCACTCCGCGGACACCCTTTGATGATTTCGACCGGTTCTAGATCGCTCCCCGATCAACAATCGTACTGTTTTGAGTAGATCTAACGACTCGAAAGCCGTCGACACGGATCTGTTGCGACGGCTTTACTTTTATATCAAACCTTATCGCTGGTATGTATTACTGGCGATAGGACTTACTCTCTCCGCCGCATTTTTAAGTACGGTACGGCCCAAACTGACCCAGATCGCGGTCGACGACTACATCGCTCTTGGCGATTTTGAAGGACTGTTGTGGATCGTCGCATTGCTTGTGGCGGCTCTGGTCGGTGAATTTATCATACTGGTCTGGAATACTTATCTGACTCGATGGTTTGGCCAGGGTGCCCTGTACAGTTTGAGAAATTCGGTTTTCAAGAAAATCCAGTCGCTCCACGTCCAGTTTTTCGACACCAATCCGATCGGGCGGCTCATCACACGTACTACAAGTGATATCGAAGCTCTGAACGAGCTTCTTTCGGACGGAGTCGTCAATATGATCGGTGATCTCTTCCGCATCATCTTTATCCTTTTTTTCATGCTGATGATGAGCTGGGAGCTGACTATTATTGCCATTCTTGTCCTGCCGCTGCTTTTTTATGCCACTTTTCTCTTTAAATCCAGGGTGAGGGTTTCCTTTCTGGATGTGAGAGACCAGATCGCCCATGTGAACTCCTTCATTCAGGAGCATATCAGCGGTATGGCAATTGTTCAGCTATTTAACCGGGAGAAAAAGCAGAAAAACAAATTTGAGAAGATTAATGCAGACCACCGCAAGGCGCATCTGAATACCATATTTTACTTCTCCATATTCTGGCCGGTGGTTGAAGTGCTTGCAAGCCTTGCAATGGCACTGGTTGTATGGTATGGGGGGGCCAGAGCTCTGACCGATCAAGTTACCTTTGGTGTATTGCTGGCTTTTATTCAATATGTAAGACAGTTTTTTAACCCGATTCGAGGCCTGAGTGAAAAATATAATACACTGCAATCTGCTCTCGCTTCTTCAGAACGGATCTTCGATATTCTTGACACGGAAAATCAAATCAAGAATCCGGAACGCCCGGTGAACCTGCCAAAGGTCGAAGGTGAAATCGAGTTTAAAAATGTCTGGTTCAAATACAACCAGGATGGAGAACAGGTACTGAGCGATGTGAACTTTAAAATAGAACCGGGAGAACAGGTCGCGATCGTTGGGGCAACAGGGTCGGGAAAAACTACCATTATCAACCTGCTGATGCGGTTTTATGACATCGACAAAGGCGAAATTCTGCTGGATGGATTCGATATACGATCGTTGAAGCTGGAACAGCTGCGAAGCAATTTCGGCCTGGTTCTTCAGGACAACGCACTTTTTTCCGGTACTATCCTTGACAATATCACACTGGGTGATGAATCGATCGACAGAGACCAGGTGATCCAGGCGGCAAAAGAGGTGGAAGCTCACCAATTTATCCGAAAGCTACCTGAAACTTACAACTTTACTCTGAACGAACGGGGTGCTTCTCTTTCGATGGGGCAGCGACAGCTGATCTGTTTTGTCCGGGCGATGGTGTTTGATCCGAAAATTCTGATTCTCGACGAGGCAACTTCCAGTGTGGATTCGGAGACCGAACAGCTGGTTACACGTGCCTCCCGGCGAATCACAAAAGGCCGGACTTCACTGGTTATTGCGCACCGGCTTTCAACCATTCGGGGAGCAAACAAGATATTGGTCATGCATAAAGGCCGAATTCGCGAGATCGGAACGCATCAACAACTGTTAAAGAGAGAAAACGGTATCTATCGCAAACTGTATGAACTGCAATATAAAAGCCGTCACAAAGATGGGAAAAAAGCTATAACCTGAAAATGAACGATAAAAAGAGGTCAATACGTTTTCATCGGTGAAACGGTTGCTTACAAAACCAACAGTAAAAACTCTGTGTAAGCAGCGTTAGACAAGAGCAGTTAACCGCATATCGGTTTAAAAAAACCACGAATTAGAAACAGGAGAACTATCATGCCAAAAGCAACAGACAGAACCAAAGAGATCTACGATACATACGACAAGAACAAAGAACGACTTGAAGCACGTTATATGGAGCTTTCCGACAAACTGAGAAACGAAAAGGATCGGCTTACATATGAGTTGCGGCACGATTACCGAAATGCCCGACGTTATATAAGGGCTCACCCCGAACAGGGGGTTGGATTTGCCTTTGCAGGAGGCATCCTGATCGGATATATTCTTGCACGGCTGACGAAGTGACTCTGTACAGCAGAATGAGATTTGTCAGCATGCTGTAAATTTGAAAAGTAAATTGGAAGGAATCGAAATTATATGGAAACGGAATTGCTGACGAATCAAAAGATCGATCAACTGTTTGAGCGTGTTGATGCGCTCAGGAGGTATCTTTGACTATGATCAGCGAAAAGTCAGGATCATAGAACTGCAGGAGCAGACTCAGGATCCGGAATTCTGGAACGATCCGGATCGTGCCAGGTCTGTAATGAAACAGATTGACCATCAAAAAAGCTTTGTAGAGAGCTGGGATGAACTGGACTCTCTCCGCGAAAGTATTGGCGTTTATCGTCAATTTCTAGAGGAGGGTGAAGAAGTAGAGGAGGAGCTGGCCGCCGAGCTGAAGCTTTTCAGGAAAAAACTGGAAGAGCTGGAGCTGAAAAATATGCTGACCGGCGAGGATGACCATCGCGATGCGATTGTGACTTTCAACCCGGGAGCGGGTGGTACGGAAAGTCAGGACTGGGCCGAAATGCTTTTTCGGATGTATGTACGCTGGGGCGAACAACACGAATACGATGTATCAACGATCGAATACCAGGTGGGGGATGTAGCCGGGATCAAGAGTGCAACGATCCAGGTTAGCGGCCCTAATGCTTATGGGTTTCTGAAAGCGGAAAGTGGTGTGCACAGGCTGGTACGTATCTCACCATTCGACAGCAACTCCAGGCGCCACACTTCGTTCTGCTCTGTCTTTGTCTCTCCGTTGGTCGACGACACAATCGAAGTCGATATTAATGAAAATGACGTTGAGCTTCAGCGATTTCATGCGAGTGGCGCGGGCGGCCAGAATGTAAATAAGGTGGAAACCGGAGTCCGGCTGATCTGGGAAGGCGCACTTTCTGACGGAAGTGAAGAGCGGGTTGTAGCCGAATGTCAGCAGGAGCGTTCTCAATTAAAAAATCGCGAAAAAGCGATGGTGCTGCTGAAATCCAAGATTTATGAATTGGAAAAGCAGATCAAGGAGAGAGAACTGGAAAAGCTGGAAGAGTCCAAAAACAAGATAGAATGGGGCTCGCAGATTCGATCTTACGTATTCCACCCATACAATATGGTCAAGGATCATCGAACCGAGGTTGAAACTTCCGATGTTGACGCAGTAATGGACGGCGACCTCGACGAGTTTATCAAAGGATTTCTGATGGCGGCTTCCGAACAGAGGAGAGGCGATGGTTAAAGTTGGCGTAACCGGTGGAATCGGAAGCGGCAAGAGTACGGTATGTGCCGTATGGGAGTCGATGGGCGCGGTTGTTGTCTATTCCGACACACTTGCAAAAAAACTGATGGAAACCGAAGAAGAACTGATTTCGGCTATCAGGGAAAAGTTTGGTGACGAAGCGTATCATGAAGATGGTACTCTGAATAGGGGATTCCTCTCTGCACAAGCTTTCCAGAAGGGCAGGGTCGGAGAGTTGAACCGCATTGTCCATCCAGCGGTCAGGCGAAAGATTGGTGAATTGATGGAACGCGCCGAAGCACAGGGGGCCGAGATGTTTGTGGAGGAAGCGGCTCTGCTGCTGGATCGAGGCAGGCCCGATCATATCGACTACGTCGTACTTGTCCACGCAGGCCGGGACAGGCGAATCCGATGGATAGAACAGCGAGACGGTGCAGACCGGAATGAAATCCTCTCCCGGATGAAGAAACAGCGGGCGCATGAAGAACTGATGCCGATGGCAGACTTTGTTTTGGAAAACAGTGGTTCCCTGCAATCTTTGAAGCAGAAGGCATCCGAACTCTACTGGAAATTGCTGAAATTACAGAATGCCGGTATCGACTGATCAGGCCATAACTCAAATGATCAGGCCATAACTCAACGCCGTACCGGGATTGTCGGCCCTGTAGTTTTATGTTGCTCTTTATAAAGCGCTTTTTCACTTGATAATCTTTGAGGAAACACTCATAATCACAGAAAAGAAACAGCACCATTCAATGGATTAAATGAGGAGAGTCAGATGAGTAATTCCAAGCTGCGTACACTTGAAGAGTTTATTATACAAGCTCAAAACAGGTTCCCCGGGGCGACCGGAGAGCTCTCACAATTGCTGAGAGATATCGGCCTCGCGGCCAAGATCATTTCACGTGAAGTGAACAAGGCGGGGATCACCAATATCCTCGGGTCTGACGGATCGGTCAATATTCATGGTGAGTCGGTTAAAAAGCTGGATCTGTTTGCCGATCAGCAACTGATTTCCGCACTCGACCGCTCACTGATAACCTGCATGGTAATCTCGGAAGAGAATGACGGCGTGGTGCGGCTCAATCATGAAGGGGGCAAATATATCGTCTACCTGGACCCGCTCGACGGCTCTTCCAACATTGATGTCAACGTTTCAATCGGGAGTATTTTTTCAATCTATATGAGGCCTGCAAGATATAACGGCAAGCTTCTGGAAGAGGATGCATTGCAACCGGGGATCCGTCAGGTAGCTGCCGGATATGTCCTTTACGGTTCGAGCACCACACTGGCTTACACTACCGGAATGGGAGTAAGCCTCTTTACACTTGATCCCAGCATCGGCGAGTTTATTTTGTCGGAAAGCAATATCACGATCCCGGAACATGGAAAAATCTACAGTGTCAACGAAGGCAGTTACAACTCCTGGCCAGAAGGACTGAAACGATATGTCAAGTATTGTCAGGAAGAGGATCCGGATTCCGGGCGCCCATACAAAGCTCGGTATATCGGTTCGATGGTGGCTGATATCCACCGCACTCTGATCAAGGGTGGAATCTTCATCTACCCGGCCAGCAAATCCTATCCGACGGGCAAATTACGCCTGATGTACGAATGTAATCCGCTCAGTTTCATAATCGAACAGGCTGGAGGAATGGCAGTTGACCGTAAAAGACGTATTCTCGAGATAGAGCCCGAATCGATCCACCAAAATACTCCGATCTATATCGGATCGGTACGGAATGTTGAAAAGGTGATGGAGTTTCTGGAGAAGTACCCGGAAGTTCCAGATGAGGTAAAGAAAGCTACTAAAAATTGATTTCCGATCGCGTTCGCTGATTGCAGGCTTGTTTAAGCGGGCTCAGTACTTAAAATCAATTCTCATACCTTCCCGGATATCGTTCCTGAGAACAAATCCGGCATTGACCTCAACTACAAATTGAGCGGGACCTTCGGAATAGATATTACGCTCCGAATAGGGACGGGTATTCTGATGAATTCGTATAATCTTTCTGTCGGCATTTACAAAGATTATATCGAGAGCGATCGGGGTATTGGCCATCCAAAAACTGCGTTCAGCTTCATCATCGAAAACAAACAGCATACCGCTGCCCATCGGCATATCGTAGACATCCATCAAGCCGACCGAACGACTGGACTCGTCATCTGCCACAGCAACTTCAATAATCGTAACCGTGTCAGCTTCCGCTTCTTCAAGAAACCATACTGTACCGCTGTAATCGAGGGTTCGTCCAGTTGGAGGCTGTTCCTCTGGCCTCTCTTCCCCGCAGGAGGTAAACAGTAAAAGAGGCAGAGAAAAGAGTAATCCCGCGAAAAAGGTTTGGAATAACGTATAGTTCATCTGTTCAGCGGTATTGAAATAGAGTTTCCGTTAAAGTATCGGGAAGTCGAATATAACAATCCGGAAGTAAATCATCAGCTTCAAACAGGTTGTTATTCTCAGGGAATCAGTCTATCTTTCGGGTCTGTAGTGAGCGCCGCAAGGTTCTCACTTTTTTTTGTATCTGTAACCCTCGAAAGGATGGATTCTGACACTGAAATGAAAATTAAAGAGCTTGCACAACCTATTGTCGAACAAGAAGATATGTTTCTTGTTGACTTGGAGGAGAAGAGCGGCGGAGGTGAACGGGTCCTCTGGGTGTATGTAGATTCCGAAGAGGGTGATGTTAATGTTGAAGCGTGTACGAGAATCAGCCGTGAACTCGGATTTGTACTCGATGCACACGAACTGTTCGGCTCGCGTTACCGTCTCAACGTTTCATCTCCGGGATTGAGCCGTCCATTGACCGACCGCCGGCAGTATCTGAAAAATCGGGGCCGCCTGGCCAAAGTGAAGTATAAAACTTCTGAAGGGTATCAAAAGACCAGGGGAATCGTTAAAGAGGTGACGGAAAATCACATAGTGATTGAAATTTCTGAAAACGAATCGAAGAAGATCGGTTTCGATCAGTTGGTGGAAACCAAAATCGTACCGAAAATCTGACACCCAACACCGAAAAAGGTTTTTAAGTCATGCAAAACGATGTTTCCAAACAGATTATTCAATCTTTTGCAGAAATTGCAAAAGATAAGGGTATCGACAGGGATCTGTTACTGACGATTCTTGAAGATGTGTTCCGGACAATGATTCGTAAAAAGTATGAATCGGATGAAGCATTCGACGTGATTTTGAATGCCGACCGGGGGGAGATACAGATTCTGCATATCCGTGAAGTGGTTCCGGAAGAGGAGCTGACCAACCCGGTAACGGAAATCAGCCTGGAAGAAGCGCATAAAAACGATCCGGACCTTGAACTCTATGACGAGTTTGCACAGGAGATCTCCATCACCGATTTCGGCCGTCGCGCCGTATCGATGGCGCGTCAGCAACTGGCGCAACGCATCAGGGAGATCGAAAAAGATAATATTTTTGAAGACTATTCCGACCGGGTCGGTGAGATCGTTCTCGGCGACGTCTACCAGGTGCGATCCCGCGATATTCTGGTCAACCATAACGGCGTAGAACTGGTGCTCCCTAAAAGCGAGCAAATCTATAAGGATCGGTACCGGAAAGGAGACACGATTCGTGCAGTTGTTGTGGAAGTAAAACGCTATAACGGAAATCCCTCCGTAATCATCTCCAGAACTTCTCCGCTCTTTCTGGAACGGCTATTTGAAAACGAAATTCCGGAGGTGTACGATGGTATCATCGACATCGTGAAGATCGCCAGAGAACCGGGCGACCGTTCGAAAGTGGCGGTCATTTCACATGATGAGAGGGTGGACCCAGTTGGGGCGTGTGTAGGTATGAAAGGAGTCCGGATCCACGCGATCGTCAGGGAATTGCAGAACGAAAATATCGATGTGATTAATTTTACGGATGACAAATTTGAATTTATCAAACGCGCACTCCAGCCGGCCAGAGTCCTGAAAGTAGAACTGAGCGAAGATGGAAAACATGCCAATGTGCTGGTCCCTGCCGACGAAGTCTCCAAAGCGATCGGAAAGGGAGGAGTGAATATCCGCCTGGCATCAAAATTGACCGAATGTGAAATTGATGTGTACCGTGAGGTGGATGAGGAGGATGATATCGACCTTGGTGAGTTCGAAGTGGACTTCGGAGAAGAAACAATCGAACTGCTCCATGATATCGGTTGTGATACGGCGCGAGCTGTACTGGCACTGAGCGAAGAGGAGCTGGTAAGCAGAACAGATGGAAAGATCACTCCTGAAGAGGCTGAGAAGATCATGGATATCATCGCCTATGAATTTGAGGACGAAGAAGATTGATTGTAACTTTGATTTGTCAGGTTCTATCTTGGCAGATCATCTGTTCGACCGGATTTTGACCCGCCGGATTGAATCGGGTCATATGATTTTCATTTGAATATGTTTTCGATTATATGACAGATAAACGACCCAAAAAGCTCTTTAAAGTTGCCTCCGAATTCAATGTGGCTACTCAAACGATTGTAGACACCCTGGCGGAGGAAGGCTTTGAGGTAGCCAACAAACCGAACTCAAAAATAACACCCGAAATGTACCGGGTGCTGGAAGAGCTCTACGGGGTCGACAAAGAGAAGAGCCAGGAGCACGAAAAAACACGAGAAGAGTATGAATCGAGGCGCAGCCAGATTCGATCTTCCAGAAACGAAAGTGTAACGATCGATTCATACCTTGAGCCGATCGACGAAATGCCTCTTGAGCCGGAGGATGAGGGTCCGGAAAAGGAACCTGAACCGGAAGTGGAACCTGAAAAGGAGAAGGAACCTGTCGAAGAGAAAACTACGGCGAAGGAAGAGGTTGAGCTAACGAAGAAAGAGGATGAGTCAACGGAGGAAGAGGAGCCGCCGGCAGAAGCTGAAGATGAGAGTGAGAAATCATTACAGGAAGATCAGGTTGAAGAGATAGAAGCCGAAGATGAACCTGGTGAAAAGGCCGTCCAGGAAGAGGCTGAGGTGAAGGAAACGGATACATCAGAAGAGGAAGAACCTGAAACAGCCGGAAAGCCGGAAGATGAATTGGAGGAAGATGAAGATGATGAGGAAGATGAAGAGTCTATCATACGCGGTACTGCCGGCAAACTGAAGGGAACCAAGATTGTAGGAAAAGTCGCATTTACCAGTGATGATTCTGGTAAAAAACGTAAAAAGCGGAAGCGAAAGAAAGACCGCAAGGAAGAGCCGGAGGAGCAGGAAAAGAAAGAGAAAAAGGGCAAGCCTTCAAAAAAGAAGGATCAGGAAGAATCCGGAAAGGGTAAAAAGAAGAAGAAAAAGAAGAAAAAACGTCGGAAAACACGTGTCGACGAGGAGGATGTCGAGAAGAAAATGAAAGAGACGATGCAGATGATGCAGTCGTCCGACACAGTAGGCAGTAAACGACAAAAACGGCGCCGTCGAAGAAGGGAAGAGCGGGAAGAGGAGCAGCAGCTTCAGGAAGAGCTTGGAGAACTTGAACAGGAGGTACTGGAAGTCACTGAATTTGTCACGGTCAGTGATCTGGCCGATCTGCTCGACGTCAATCCCAATGATGTGATCACTACCTGTATGAATCTCGGGATGATGGTGTCGATCAATCAGCGTCTGGATGCCTCAACGATTGAACTGGTAGCCGATGAATATGGCAGAGAGGTCTCTTTTGTAGATGCCGAGGAGCTGATCGAAGAGATAGAGGATGAAGTAGATGATCCGGAAAGTCTCGAACCGAGAGCCCCGATCATTACAGTCATGGGGCATGTGGATCACGGTAAAACATCTCTGCTCGACTATATCCGTAAAACCAAAGTGGCAGCCGGCGAGGCAGGGGGCATTACACAGCATGTCGGTGCATACGCGGTGCAAACGGATGATGGCCGCAAGATCACATTTCTGGATACTCCGGGTCACGAAGCGTTTACAGCTATGCGTAGCCGGGGAGCACAGGCTACCGATATTGTTATCCTGGTTGTTGCGGCCGACGACTCGGTTATGCCTCAGACAATCGAGGCGATTAACCATGCCAAGGCAGCAGGTGTTCCGATCGTTGTAGCAATCAACAAAATTGACAAACCGGAATCGAATCCGGACAAGATCAAGCAGCAGCTTTCCGAGCAGGGTGTTATAGTCGAAGAATATGGAGGAAAAAATCAGAGTGCCGAAGTATCCGCACTGAAAGGCGAAGGTATTGAAGAGCTGCTCGATAAAGTTCTGATTGAGGCAGAACTGATGGAACTCCAAGCCAACCCGAACCGAAATGCAACGGGAGTAGTACTCGAGTCGCGGATCGATAAAGGTAAAGGGATTATTGCCAATGTATTGATACAGAAAGGTACATTGAGAGTTGGAGAGGCTTTTGTTGCCGGTTCGTCGTTTGGTCGCGTTCGTGCAATGGAGAATGAGCATGGCCAGAAGATCGAAGTGGCCGGACCCTCTACTCCGATACAGCTTATGGGATTTGATGAAATTCCGCAGGCGGGCGACAAGCTTATCGTACCAGATGATGAGAAGGCCGCAAAGGAGATCGCCAACCAGAGGCAGCAATTAAAACGAGAACAGAGTTTGAGAAAAACCAAGCACCTGACTCTGGATGATATCTCCCGAAGAATGGCACTTGGAGAACTTTCCGAATTGAATATCATTATTAAAGCGGATGTAGACGGCTCCATCGAAGCGTTGTCAGGTGCATTGCAGAAGCTGAGTACGGATGAGGTTGCAGTCAAGATTATCCATACCGGATCGGGTGCCATAACCGAGTCGGATGTATTGCTGGCATCGGCATCTGACGGAATTATCATCGGATTCCAGGTCAGACCGACAGCTGGAGCCAGAAAGCTAGCCGAATCGGAGAATATCGATATTCGTCTCTTCAGTGTAATCTATGATGCTGTAGATGAAGTTCGCGATGCGCTTGAAGGCCTTCTCTCACCGGAGATCAGCGAAAAGATGAAGGGAGTGGCCGACGTACGGGAAATTTTCAGAGTATCCAAAGTAGGAACGATTGCCGGCTGCTATGTAACAGAAGGAAACATTACCCGAAACCTGCCGATTCGGGTAATCCGGGATGGAGTCGTAATCTACGAAGGGGAGATCGACTCTCTGAAACGCTTCAAGGATGATGTGAAGGAGGTAAAGAGCGGTTATGAGTGCGGTATCAGTATTGTAGGTTACAACGATCTGAAGGTAGGTGATCAGATCGAGAGTTACGAAATCGTGGAAGAGAAGCGAAAGCTAGAGGATGCCGGCAGCTGAATTTCTTCCCCAGGCAGGTGAACCTGTCAGAATGAGAAATGTGAAACCTTCCCGTCATGAGTATTCGAACCGAACGAGTTGCAGCCGTCATCCAGAAAGACCTTGGAGAGATATTACAGCAAAATTATCAGATGAAAGGGTCAATGGTAACGGTAACGCGTGTACGAATGACTCCGGATCTCTCCATTGCAAAGGTCTATATCAGTGTCTTTGATCCTCAAAGAGATCAAGATACTGTATTTCAGCATATCAACGATCATATTCAGGAGATCCGGTATGAACTGGCCGGCAGGATTCGCCATCAGGTTCGAAGAATTCCCGAGTTGCACTTTTACGTTGATGACTCATCGGAATATGTTAACCGGATCGAATCGCTTTTCAACAAGGTGGAGGAAGAGAGAAGAGGGCGGGGTGATTCAGAAGATGAGAAAGAGTAAAACATCCAAATGGCTGAATCACGAGAACTACAAATACCTCCTCTTTTCGACAGAAACAGTACAGAACTGCCCGACCCCGATCGGTTCACAGAAGGTGTAATCATACCGGTTGATAAACCATCCGGATGGTCCAGTTTTGATGTCGTCAAGTTTGTCAGAAACCGCTTGCCTGTCCGAAAGGCAGGACACGCCGGTACGCTCGATCCAAAAGCTACTGGACTATTGATTCTCTGCGTTGGAAAAGCGACAAAAACAGTTTCTCGGATTCAGGAGCTCGAAAAAGTTTATGAAGCTGTTATCCGCCTTGGAGCAACAACGCCAACCTACGATACTGAGAGTAAAATTACGGATACCAGCAGTTGGCACCATATCACAGAAAAAAGAGTCCGGGAAGTGCTTTTCGGGCAATTTACCGGAAATATTAAGCAGGTTCCTCCGGCCTATTCCGCCCTCAGAAAGGAGGGTGCCCGGTTTTATGAACTTGCCCGTAAAGGGGTTAACATTCGGCCAGAACCTCGTAACGTATCGGTTCACCACATTGAACTGCTTGATATGAAGCTACCCGATATCCATTTGCGATTGACCTGCAGTAAGGGTTTTTATGTCCGGTCATTGGCTTACGACCTCGGAATAGCGCTCGACTCTCTCGGATATCTGCTGAATTTACGCAGAACTTCGATAGGGCCATTCGATATCCAAACTGCATGGTCCATCGAAGAGATCAAAATGTGGGGTGACCATGGCTGAAATGATATGGCTTGATAAAGTCCGAAAAAACGAGAATTCGATTGTCACCGTAGGAACATTTGACGGTGTTCACGCCGGGCACCGTGTTTTGATACGGACCGTTGTGGAGAAAGCGGAAGAAAAAAATTGCAGGAGTGTCGTCGTTACGTTCGATCCACATCCGAGAGATATTATCAACCCGGGCAGAGAAGGGATACGGTTGCTCACCTCTCTCTCCGAACGCCGCCAGCTGCTTGCCGACATTGGAATCGATCAGATGGTAGTAATCCCTTTTGACCGGGATTTCTCACTTCTCAGTTCGGAAGAGTTTGTGCGAGATGTTGTATGGGATAAAATCGGGGTCAATGAATTTGTGATCGGTTATGATCATCAATTTGGCCGAAACCGCAAAGGAACAATCGAAACGGTTCAGGCGATTGGCGAAGAGGCCGGATTTGACGTCTACGTCGTATCCAGGCAGGAAGTGGGAGATCAGGTGGTGAGCAGTACTGTGATTCGTAATCTGATTGAGAAGGAAGGGGATATGATTAAAGCGGAATCCCTGTTGACCCGGTCCTATCTGCTAAACGGAACTGTAGTGCATGGAGATAAAAAGGGAAAACAGCTCGGCTTTCCGACCGCAAATATCCAGCCCGACCACCCCAATAAAATCATACCGCTGAATGGGGTATATGCTGTGGAGGTTCTCGTTGAGGAAAAATTATATGGGGGAATGATGAACATCGGCATACGGCCGACCTTCGAGAAAGATGAAAAAAGGATCGAAGTGCACATTTTTGATTTTGACCGGGAGATTTATGGAAATACGATTCAGATCCGGTTTCTCGAACGACTGAGAAGCGAGAAATCATTTGGTGAGGTTAAAGAATTGAAAAAGCAGTTAGAGCTGGACCGTGAGAAGGCTCTAAAGTTATTAAAGAATAGATCCCGCATTGCCAAATAGAGGAAAGAAGCGTATCTTTGAAAGCTATAAATAATAGTCTTAAGGTACAGTAAAGCGTTAATCAATCGATAAAATGGCACTGACAAAAGAACGAAAGAAGGAATTGATAGAGCAACACGGCGGTTCAACAGAAAAATCTGGATCGACGGAAGCTCAAATTGCGATTCTGACGGAGCGCATCAATCATTTGACTGAACATCTGAAAGATAATCGAAAAGATCACGCTTCAAGGAGAGGCCTGTTGTTGATGGTCGGAAAGCGTAGAAGACTTTTGGACTATTTGATGAATGAGGATATTGTGAAGTATCGTACCCTCATTAAAGAACTTGGTATTCGCAAATAGGAGTTTACAAGGCACGTTGATTTCAACGTGCCTTTTTACTATCAGATCCGTGCAGATGGCAGATTTATTGTAATGGCTGCCAGGCTGACCTCCCACCCCAACGGATCGAATCAGGCAATTGTGGCAAATCAATTACAGAAAACAAATAAAATAAAAGTAAGATGAAAGAAGATTTTCGAAGTATAGAATTTGCACCCGGCAAGACATTATCGATTGAGACCGGCCGACTGGCCAAACAGGCTGACGGAGCTGTCGTCGTCAAAATGGGCCAAACCATGGTACTCTGTACTGCGGTAAGTGCAAAAGAGGCAAGGCCGGGTCAGGACTTTTTCCCTCTGACAGTTGACCTCAGAGAGAGTTTTTCAGCTGCAGGTCGATTTCCTGGTGGATTTATAAAGCGGGAAGGAAGGCCATCGGAGCTTGAAGTGCTTGCCAGCAGGCTGATCGACCGGAGCCTCCGGCCACTTTTCCCAAAAGGATACTATAACGAAACCCAGATTATCTGTTCCGTTGTCTCTTCAGATGCTCAGCATGAAGCCGATGTACTCGGCGGAATAGGAGCTTCGGCCGCAATCCATATCTCCGATATTCCGTTTGATGGCCCGATGGCCGAAGTTCGCGTTGGCCGTGTGGATGGGAATTTCATTATTAATCCCACGATTGATGAACTGGAAAACAGCGACATCGATATGATCGTCGGCGGAACGGCCGACAGTGTCTTGATGATCGAGGGCGAGATGAAAGAGATCACCGAAAAAGAAATGCTCCAGGCGATCAAGGAAGCCCACGAGGCGATTGTCAAGCTTTGTGATTTTCAGGAAGAACTACGCAGAGAATTTGGACGGGAGAAACGAGAATTTGTACCGGAGGAGCAGGACGAAACTCTCAGGAGTAAAGTTTATGAGCTTGCCGAATCGAAAATTCAGGAAACGGTAGGAATCGGGCTTGGTAAAGAGGAGTACAACGATAAAATTCGGGAGATTCGTAACGAAACTGTCGACCAGATTGCATCCGAAGAGGAGTATGAGGATGCCGAGCCGGATATTGTCAATCTCATCCAGGAGATCGAAAAGAATGAATTGAGAAATCAGATTTTGAATAAACGAAGACGGATCGACGGTCGCGGGCCGGAGGATATCCGGGAGATCTGGACGAGTGTCGGATACCTGGAACGGGCTCACGGTTCGGCCATTTTTACCAGGGGAGAGACTCAGTCTCTTGTTTCGGTGACTCTTGGTTCAAAACGGGATGAACAGAATGTCGATACACTATTTCATGAAGATCCGAAACAGTTTATGCTTCATTATAACTTTCCGCCGTACAGTGTTGGCGAAGCGGGATTTCTGCGAGGACCGGGCCGGCGAGAGATTGGACACGGAATGTTGGCTGAACGATCACTTAAACCGATGATGCCGGATTTTGATGAATTTGGATATGTGGTTCGTGTAATATCGGATATCCTCGAATCCAACGGTTCCTCGTCGATGGCATCTGTCTGTGGAGGCTCTATGGCTCTGATGGACGCAGGAGTTCCTTTGAAAAAACCGGTATCGGGAATCGCCATGGGTATTATTATTGGTGAAAATGATCACGTAATTCTTTCCGATATCCGGGGTGAAGAGGATTTCATGGGAGACATGGATTTCAAAACAGCCGGAACAATGGAAGGAATTACTGCTGCACAGATGGATATGAAAGTTCAGGGGATCGGCTTTGACGTTTTGGAAAAGGCGCTCGAGCAGGCCTACAACGGACGTATCCATATCCTTGAGGAGATGTCAAAAACGATCTCCGAAGCGAGGAAAGAACTGTCGCCCTATGCCCCGCAATTCCTGAAAATGGAGATCGACGGAGATATGATCGGTGCAGTGATCGGCCCCGGCGGAAAAGTGATCCAGACCCTTCAGAGAGAAACTGATACCGAAATTATCGTTGAAGAAGATGAAAAAGGTAACGGTATCATAACGATCGCTTCCGACAACCTCGAAAAGGCGGAAAAAGCACGTGACCGGATCAAGGAGATCACAGGTCACCTGGAAGAAGGAGCAACCTATACAGGAACAGTTAAAGCGGTTAAAGAGTACGGTGCATTTGTCGAGATCGTACCCGGGCGTGAAGGTCTGCTCCATATTTCCGAAGTGAGACATTCTCATGTGAAAAATATTCATGACGAACTCTCCGTCGGAGACCAGGTGGAGGTTAAACTTCTGAAGATTGAGCACGGGAATAAATTGCGCTTGAGCCGTAAAGCACTCATCCCGAAGGAGGAGTGAATCTTCGGTTGATGCGGTTCGTTGAAACCGCAGGTTTTGTTGTATATTGGCGCCGTTCCCCGGGGGGTGGCGCCATTTTTATTTCAGCACCTTTACCGGTCTGCAGGCCGGAGTGGAATAACAAGGTTCAGGAATGAACAGCAATCGAAACATGGCAATAGATGCCGAAAATGCAGAGTCTGATGAACAGTCAGCAAGATGATCAGGTCGACAAAACAGTATTGGACAACGGATTAAAAGTATTGACCGAACGGGTGAAGAGCGTTAAAAGCATCTCCGTCGGAGTTTGGGTGAAAACGGGCAGCAGAAATGAGCCGGGCGACAAAGCGGGAATTACTCATTTTCTCGAACATATGCTCTTCAAAGGTACCGAAACGCGGACAGCTTATGACATTGCACTGAGCATGGAATCGGTAGGAGGTTATATGAATGCGTTTACCTCCAACGAGTACACCTGCTACTATATCCGGTCGCTGGACAGTGAGCTCGAACGAGCTATGGAAGTATTGTCGGATATGGTTCTGAACTCCACCTTCCCGGATGAGGAGGTTGAGAAAGAGAAAAAGGTGGTCATTGAAGAGATGAAGATGTACCGGGACAGCCCAGAGGATTATCTTTTTGAATCTTTCACCTCAAAAATTTTTCGTTCCCACCCGCTTGGCCGGCCGGTTATTGGCTATGAAGAGACTGTACGGCAATTGGACCGCAGTGACCTGTTTGACTATGTAGAGCGGCGCTATCAGCCCTGGAATATTCAGATCGCAGTTGCTGGAAATGCAGATCATCAAAACGTTGTTTCCCTGGCAGAAAAGTATCTGGGCAGTCCCTCCCGCAAGGATCAAAACTCTTCCTCTTATAAGTTGACGCCGTATGAAATACACCGTGAAACGCTTACCAAACCGATTGAACAGACCCATATGATGATCGGCAGGAGGGGACTCTGGTTTGATCATCCAGACAAATACCTCTTGCTGTTGGCCAATACCATTCTCGGAGGAGGGATGAGTTCAAGGCTACATCAGCATATCAGAGAACAATACGGGTATTGCTACTCGATCGGAACATTCAATCAAACTTATGTAGATACCGGCCTGTTCGGAATATATATTGGAACCGACAGAAATTATATTGAACATGTCCGGGAACTGATTGTAAAAGAGTTTGAAGCACTCCGAAATCAACCGATCGAAAAGAAGGAGCTGGAAGAAGCCAAATCGCAACTGAAGGGGAAATTGCTACTTTCCCAGGAAGCAATGAGCAGCCGGATGATGCGGCTTGCCAAAAGTGAACTCTATTTCGAGCGATTTATCACGCTGGAAGAGCTTGTCGAGAAGATCGAAGAGGTCGAAGCGGAACAAATCCGTGAATTTTCACATCAATTTTTCCAGGAGGAGAACTTTTCGGAATCTCTACTGCTCCCGGAAAATGCAACGGAACCGGAAAAAAGCCAGACCATCTAGTTCAATCTCTGAAAAAAATGAAGCTTTGAATCAGTAATGCAAAAAATGATGACTTATATTGAAGAACTGAAGGACCATGACGGACAGGAGGTAACCCTTAAGGGGTGGGTCTATAACCGCCGCAGCAGCAAAAACCTCGAGTTTATCGAATTACGAGACGGAACCGGTATTTGTCAGTGTGTGATTTCCAGGGAAGATGTTGCGGACGAGGTCTGGGAGAGTGCGTCCGAATTGACTCAAGAGAGTTCAGCCGAGCTGACAGGAAGGGTGATCAAAGATGAACGGAGTATCGGAGGGTATGAGCTTCATGTGACCAATCTCACCGCCATTCAGATTACAGAAGATTACCCGATCACTCCGAAAGAGCATGGTGTAGATTTTCTGATGGAAAATCGTCATTTATGGCTCCGGAGCCGCCGCCAGTGGGCTGCGATGCGGGTTCGAAATCAAATTATTTACGCTATCCACCGATTCTTCCAGGATAAAGGTTTTTTACAGCTGGATGCTCCCATTTTCACATCCAATGCTGCAGAAGGTACAACGACTCTGTTTGAAACCGACTATTTTGAAGAAAAAGCGTACCTCACCCAGTCGGGCCAGCTTTATGCCGAAGCAATGGCGATGGCTCACGGAAAGGTATACACCTTCGGTCCGACATTTCGAGCCGAGAAGAGTAAAACTCGCAGGCATCTGACAGAATTCTGGATGATCGAGCCGGAGATGGCATTTTATGATTTGACGATGAATATGGATCTGGCCGAAGAGATGATCAAATCGATCATCAGCCGGATCCTTGAAAGGTGTGAAAATGAGCTTGAAGTGCTTGAACGGGATGTGACTGTGCTGAAACAGGCGGTCAAGAACCGATTCCACCGTATCACCTATTCAGAAGCGGTCGAACTGCTGAAAAGCGATAAAACATCTGATTTGCTCGATAAGATGAAATCAGACAGGGAGAGTGAGGCCGATAAACTGAAAAGTGAGCAGGCCGAGATTGAAAAAGAGCGCGGATCGGCAAAAAAGTGGAGAAAAGCCCAGATCGATCAGCGAATCCGGGAGATCCAGATCCGGCAGAATCAGATTGAGGAGGATCTCAGAAACATTCCGGTCTGGCGTAAATCGGCCACAGAGTTTGAATGGGGGAGCGATTTTGGAGGAAGTGACGAAACACTTCTTACTATGCAGTTCGATGCGCCACTGATCATCCACCGCTATCCGGCGGAAGTGAAGGCGTTTTATATGAAGCGGGATCCAGAACAGCAGGAATTGGCACTTGCCATGGATCTGCTGGCCCCGGAAGGATATGGCGAAATTATCGGCGGCAGTCAGCGTGAAGATAGTTTTGAGGAACTGAAAAAACGAATTCAGGAACACAATCTGCCCGAAGAAGTTTTCAGCTGGTATCTCGATCTGCGGAGATACGGCTCGGTACCCCATTCGGGCTTTGGGCTTGGCCTGGAACGAACAGTAGCATGGATCTGCGGCCTTGACCATGTTCGTGAGACTATACCGTTTCCGAGAATGCTCGGCAGATTGACACCCTGACCGTCCTGCAATAACGGAGAATCTCTTGGCTGCAAGGAAAAACAGCATCGATCATTATAAGGAAGCAGCCCGGTTACTTGAGGATTCCGGGCAACGCAGGCCTGTCTGTGTACTGTGTGGTGAAGAAACCTTCTTTATCGATCTGCTGCAGGAAAAAGTGATTGGCCTGCTTCCGGATTCGGCGCGTGATTTCAATCTGGACCTGCTGTATGGTAACGAGGTAACGCCTGAAGCAGTTCTCCGCATGGCAAGAAGTTTTCCCATGATGTCGGAATTCAGGATCGTTATCGTTCGAGACTTTCAAAATCTGAAAGGAGGGGATGAGAGTGAAGGAGATCTCAACGATTTGATACCTTATGTTGAATCTCCGAACCCTTCTACACTGCTCGTCCTGATCGACGAGAACACTCCGGACAAGCGAACCCGCCTGGGCAAGGCGCTCACTTCCCGATCGGCTGATCAGATCTATTACAGAGAGTTCAAGAAGCTTCCGGATTTTAAAGTGCCCGACTGGATTGCCGACTGGGCAATCTATCGTCACAAAAAGAAGCTCGACCCGAGAGCAACTCAGCTTCTCTTTCAATTGGTTGGAAACGACCTGCAGCTATTGTCTACAGAAATAGATAAAGTGTGTACTTTTGTAGACAGACGAGAACAGATAAAACTGGATGATGTCAAGAGAATTACCGGATCCTATCGGGAATATTCGGTCATAGAGCTCAAAGAGGCGGTTATTCGGCGTGATTTGAAGCAGTCACTACAAATCATGGAACAGATGTTGCTTAAAAGTAATCAGGACACGGGAGAAGTGATCAGAACCGTGGGGTTCTTTTACAGTGTGTTCAGCAACATCTGGCAAATCCGCCGCCTGATAGAAAAGGGGATGGACAAGTCATCTGTTCAAAAAGAGCTGGGGATTCATAACAGCTGGTATTTTGAACAGCTCTGGAAAGATTCCTCCCGATTTCAATTGTCGGAAATGCCCGAAATTTTTGAAGCCCTGATGGATGCCGATATGGCGGCCAAAGGGTACGGCACACTTGATACCTCCACAATACTTCTCCTGCTGATCAAGCGCATCGCCGCTTGATAGTAAAACAGCAACGAAATATTGAGGGTATCGATCATGCAAGCCAGAAGCAGAAGCAGCCTGTACAGTTTATCGGATGAAGAGCTGATGGAACAGTTCCAGTCCGGAAAGACCGAAGCATTTGAACTACTCGTTTACCGGTATAAAGACAGACTTCACAATTTTCTGTACCGGTACACCCGAAGTAGGGAAGACAGTGAAGATCTGGCTCAGGAAACCTTTTTACGAGTGCACCGAAGCAAGGATTCCTATCGCAGGATCGCCAAATTCTCAACCTGGATGTATACGATTGCTTTAAATCTTGCCAAAAGTCTTTATAACAAAAAACAGCGGTTTCAAAAGATCTCCATGCATGAGGACCCAGAAGATTCGGAGAGCCGCAAAATGGTATTTGAGAACGGTGAACTGCCTCAGGATGAGGTTTTCGATCAAAGAGAATCAGTTCGATACCTGGAAAAATCTTTAAAGGAGTTAAGTCCGGAGTTTCGGGATGTAATTGTACTGAGAGATATCCAGAAATTATCGTATGAAGAGATTGCCGAAATTACAGATACTGCAATGGGCACCGTTAAATCAAGAATTAACAGGGGGCGAATACAACTGAAGGAGATCCTGGAGGGCTATTTTGATAATCTTCCTCAAACCAGCTAGTATGATAAAATCAGTGAGCTCTTGCTGAAATTAAACCGGAAGGCAGCCGGCTGAAATCGGGCATATCTTCCGGTTTGTTAAAACCCGGAAGCGTTATGCTGTAACCATTCGGCAGTAACCAATCTTATCAAACTGGTCGGGACGCGGAAACATTTCCGGCTGTGGCAGGTAAAAGAAGATAAATAGTGCGATAATAAGCAGATTCCACAACCGCAGATGCAGAGAACCGTCACGACCATGAAAACAGCGTATCATTACATAAACAATAATAAAATTGATGAATTGATTCTGAAATATGCCGACGAAAAGCTTGGCTTTCGCGATACGGTTAATTTCGAACTGATGCTTCAGGAGAGTTCGGAACAACTTGAAATCGCCCGGATCAATCGGCTGATACGAAAAGAACTTCGTTCACTTCCCGAAATCAAGGCATCGGCTGGATTCCAGGAGAGATTGATGAATCGTATCAACCGGAAATCATAGCCTTTTATAATTCATCATTCTATTTGATTGTAGAACCCCTCGACAGATAGAGGATCAATAACCCCAGAGATGCTTCAGATTGTCCAGAACTCTTTTCTCAGCCAGGTAACCCGATTCCAGGTTTTTGTTGAAAGGAATTGGAGTGTCAAGTGATGAACAGCGCCGAATCGGTGCATCGAGGAATTCAAAACATTTTTCTGATATACCAGCCGACAGTTCACTCATCGGCCCCATAGTGTTCGACGGTTCCTGAACCAGAAGTACTTTTCCGGTTTTTCTGACCGATTTCTCTACCGTCTCCCAATCTATCGGTGCCAGAGAACGCAGATCGACGATTTCGACTTCCGCCGCCTCTTCCGATTCAAAAGTTTTGACAGCTTCTGCTGTCCAATGTACTCCGAGCCCATAAGTAACAATCGTGAGATCCTTTCCGGTTTTGAGAATTTTTGCCTGATCAAGAGGAGTCGCTCTGCATTGTTCGGGGACTTGCTCTTTCAGGCTGCGATACAATTTCTTGTGCTCGAAAAAGAGCACCGGATTGGGATCGAACAGGGCTGAATAGAGCATATTTTGAGCATCTTCTACAGAAGAGGGGATCAGGATTCGCAGCCCCGGATGTTGCATAAACCAGCTTTCCGGTGATTGTGAGTGAAATGGGCCGGCTCCGACACCGGCACCATGAGGGGCGCGAATCGTCACATTCATAGGAGGCATCCAGCGGTATCGGCCTTTGGACAAGTTGTTAATGATCTGGTTAAACCCGCAGGAGATAAAATCGGCAAATTGCATCTCAACAACCGGTTTAAACCCTTCAAGACTGAGGCCGATCGCAGCTCCGATTGCTCCCGATTCAATAATTGGTGTATTTCGAATGCGATCCTTGCCAAAACGCTCAAGGAAACCTTCGGACACCTTGAAAACTCCACCGTACTCAGCGATATCCTGTCCCAGCAGCAAGAAATTATCGTCCTCTTCGAATGCCTGCCTTAATGCATATTGCAGAGCATCTATAAAGCGTCTCTCAACCCTCTCGGACCGACTCACACTATTTTCTGTCTTTAAGTTGACGGATCCAATTCCTGATCTGATGAATGATGCATCAGCGGTTTCTTTCTCTTTATTGAATTCGGGCTCTGGAGCATCAAGGGCACGATTCAGATCATCGCTAAAAGAGTTTATGAGCTCCGTGCGAATATTCTCAATGTTCCTTTTATCTGGAATGCTACTCTCTTCAAGCAGTTTCTTCTCAAAACTTTCAATCGGGTCTCTCTTGCCCCATTCTGCAAAGAGATTGTCGGGTATGTAAAATGTGCCGGATGCCTCTTCGTGGCCACGCATTCGAAATGTAATAGCTTCCATCAATACAGGTCTGCCAGTCAATGCAAATTCACGGGCTCTTGCGGCAGCATCCATAACAGCATCCAGATCGTTGCCATCTACCTGTATTCCTTCAAGGCCATAACCGACGGCCCGGTCAACCAGATTTTCGCACCCGAATTGCTCTTCAACAGGAGTGGATAATCCATATCCGTTGTTTTCGATCACGAAAATGACCGGGAGTTTCCAAACTCCAGCCAGATTGAGCGCTTCGTGAAAATCACCTTCGCTTGTGGCGCCATCACCACAAAAACTGAACACAGCCTGCGATTCACCCTTTAATTTTTTAGCAAGTGCCAACCCGTCGGCGATCGGCATGGTCGCCGCAAGGTGCGAAATCATCCCAACGATATTCTTTTCCGGAATGCCCATATGAAAAGAGCGATCCCGACCGGATGTAAACCCGTCTTCCTTACCTAAAAGTTGACAAAAAAGAGGGTAGAGGGGAACCTTTCGGGTGGTAAAAACACCAAGATTTCGATGCATCGGCAGTATATAATCTTCCGGCTCTGCAGACAGGCCGATTCCCACTGAAATCGCTTCCTGGCCGATTCCTGCAAACCATTTGCTGATCTTGTTCTGCCTGAGGAGATTAAGCATTCGCTCCTCAATCAATCGCGGAAGTAACAGCGATTTATACTGTTCTAACCGGTTTTCAACCGTAGTAAGAGATGGCGATGCACTCATAAACTGGGGAGAATTGATCCGGTTTTACAACCGGAATTCATAAACTGAAATTATTACAGCCTGTTCACTCCGGAGATTAGAAATTAAAATCCTCACAGGCAAAGACTAATGCATGTGTTGCCGGAGAAAATCGATCAGTTTCGATGCATTTTCATGATTCAAAGGAATTACCCGGCCATGAACTTCGGTCAGGTAGAGCCAGGTCTTGCTCTCTTTCTCCCTGAATCTGACGGCTCTGTCATTCCTCGCAAAATCGTTGTAGATGGTACGGTTGGGCATGTCGTTCACTTCAACGTCTTCGAACCGATTGAGGTCAAACGCCTCCGAAGCGATATTTTTATCCCGAACCAGATAGTCTATTTCCAGACCACCATCGTCAAAAAACCGGAAATCGATCTGTACCTGTCCATCTTTCACTTTGAATAAACTTAAAAGGGCTAGTGCAAAAAAACAGAAGGCTGCAAATCGCAAATATCCCTCAATCAATACGTCACTTGAATAGAGATATGCTCCAAAGAGAAAGATAGCCAGAGCCGTACTGGATACCGTAATTAATGGCCAGTGACGTGAATATTTTTCAAAAAGTGTGAGTTTTTTCATGACAACTCTTACTTATTCCGTCTTCAATTGATTCGGATACCCATTTCAGTTTCGTTTGATTATTTGAGTTTGAGGTTATACTCTGGATTTTTTCATCAAAACGGACTGTCGGATTGTAAATTTTATCTGCATGACCTTCAACTGGAAACAGGAAGGAATTAAAAAATTTTAAGCTTCGAACATGTTTTCGGGCTGAAAAAGGTCGTATTTTGAGCGGTTTCGTTTCCATAATGGATTATGCAGAATGAAGAAGTTCGATATCAACAGAAAGACGTTGATCGGAAGATTAGAGAAAGTGGAATTCCCGGACTGGGGATTGACCAACCTGGATGCCAAGATCGATACCGGTGCTTATACTTCGAGCCTCCATTGTCACTATATAGAGCCTGATCCGGATGGCAAGAATGTGAAGTTTTCACTACTCGATCCAACACATCCAGAATATGAAAAAAAGGTTTTTATTCGTCCGATTCTGGACAAAAGGGATATAAAAAGTTCCAACGGTGAGTCGGAGCTGCGATCAGTCGTGGCATCCAACATTGTGATTTCCGGGATGCAATTTCCTATTGAATTGTCGTTGACCGACAGGTCCCAGATGAAATATCCAGTTCTGCTCGGCAGAAAGTTCATACGAGGAAGATTTCTCATTGATGTTTCTAAAAAATATATAAGTAAACTGAATAAGTAAATGCACAGCAAAATTTTAAATATAGTTATTCTATCCAGAAACCGGGCGCTCTACTCAACGGAAAGACTTGTAGAAACGATTGAAAGCAGAGGGCATCATGCTACGGTACTGGATCATTTGAAATGTGATATTGTTATTGAAAAAGATCACCCTTCGATCTATTACAAAGGTGAGGAACTGACCAGTGTGGATGCAGTTATACCACGAATCGGAGCATCAGTCACTTTTTATGGAGCAGCCGTCGTACGACAGTTCGAGATGATGAAGGTGGTGACATCAGTCGATTCACAGTCTCTGGTTCGATCGAGAGACAAACTGCGTAGTCTTCAAATATTGGCAAGAGCGGGAGTCGGCCTGCCGAAAACCGTATTCACCAACTACTCCCGTGAGGTGAAGCAGATCATCGATGCTGTAGGAGGGGCCCCGCTGATTGTAAAACTATTGGAAGGGACTCAGGGTTACGGAGTCATCCTGGCGCCGACACGCAAGGCAGCAGAGTCGATCATCGAGGCCTTTCACAGTGTTGGAACCCGGGTAATAGTTCAGGAATTTATCGAGGAAGCCGGTGGTTCGGATATTCGGGCATTTGTTGTAAACGGTAGAGTAATAGGTGCTATGAAACGCCGTGGAAAGGAAGGAGAGTTTCGCTCCAATATCCATCGGGGCGGAATAGGTGAATTGATCAAATTGAGTAAACAGGAACGTGCAGCTGCTTTGACCGCCGCCCGGTCGATGGGTTTATCGGTTGCAGGTGTCGACATGTTGCAGTCGAGCCGAGGCCCTCTGGTGCTTGAGGTTAACTCTTCACCCGGGCTTGAAGGGATCGAAAAAGCAACAGGTAAAGATGTGGCAGGTGCAATTATCGATTATATTCTCGGAAAAGTGGAACGTATTTCCCGAAGGAAACCTTCCAAACGGAGAAAGATCCGAAGTAATGCCTGACCATCTCAGGCAGCCGGAGCAAGGGCAGATCCGGATCAGTTAATAAGCCACCGAACAAATTATCGAACAAGCTATCGAGCAAGCCACCGAACAGATTGAGTAATCAGCATAAATATGAGTGAAGAATTGATTTTTCATCTTGTCACCAAGCGAAAATGGAGAGAGTACCAGAGGAATGGATTTTACTCTCCAAAGGACCCCCTTTTACCAAAGGATGAAACAACCTGGGTTGAATGTTTAAAAGCTTCCCAGGTGGAGGGTGCTGCAAACAGCCGGTTTCAGGGTCGAAAGTCTCTGTTGATGCTGGTTGTAGACTCTCGTCGGCTCGCCGGTAAAATGGAATATCGAGAAGTGGAAGGAGAGAGACTGCCGATGGTAGAAGGGGGGATCAACCTTGATGCAATCCTGGATAAAATCGAGTTAATACCGAATAATAAAGGAGAGTTCGAAATTAAAATTGAGATCGGATAAGGCTCAATTTTTGCCGGCCCGCCATTCAAGCATAGAGATCGAAGATTTTAACTCTTCGTAGACTACCGGTTTTGTGATAAAATCGTGGAAACCGATCTTATTGGCTCGCATCTTGTTACGTTCGTCGGAGTTGCCCGTTATATAGATAATCGGAATCTTCTTTTCTTTGTTGATCTGACGATAAGCTTCTATTCCGTCAATATCATCCTTCAGCATGATATCCATGAGTATAAGTTCACAGGGCTCATTTAATGCTTTATCCACCGCTTCCCGACCCCTGGTAACAACATCAATCACCTCGTGCTCCATTCTTTCAAGCATTCTTCTGAGCATCAGGGAGATAACCTGATCGTCTTCAACGATTAAGATCTTCATATCGGGAGGTTCGATAACGATTTTTTTTAATTGAGGGTTAAAACAGCCGGAGATATCTTTTCAGAGTGAGGGACAGAAGCCCTGTTCGAGAGCAGGCAGATAACTTTTAATTTGATGTTATAGGGTGTAAAATGCCGTCTACTATAGTGTATCGAACGTTTATTTCGGGGTATTGAGTAACATCCGCATCCAATAGATTCTCGGAAAGAATTACGAGATCTGCAAGTTTTCCCGGTGAAATAGATCCCTTTACAGATTCCTGGCCTTCAGCAAAGGCATTATTGATCGTATATGCTTTTAATGCGGTTTCCAGATCGATCCGCTCTTCCGGGTACCATCCGCCAGGGGGATTACCATCAAGTGTCTTACGGGACACAGCTGCATAAATCCCGTGAAGGGGGTTGGAGGTGTACCAGGATGCGTTGGTTCCAGGCCAATCGCTGCCGAATGAAAGCGTTACACCTGCTTCATGGAGTGTATTGAAAGCATAGGCCCAGCGAGATCGTTCTCCGATCCGCTCTTCCATCCACCGCATATCATCAATAGCATGATAGGGCTGCATTTCGGCAATGATTCCGAGATCAGCCAGCTGTTCTGCAACCGAAGCGTCTCTGAGTACCTGGGTGTGAATCATCCGGAAGCGGCGATTTTCGTTGAAGCCGTTCTTGTCAATAGCATGCTCAAACAGAGTGATCAGCGAGTCAACCGCCTGGTCGCCGATTGCATGCACCTGGGGCCAGTGTCCGGCTGCATCCGCTTCGGTAATCAATTTCTTCATGTTGCCGGGCGGATACATCATGTCGCGCCAAATTCCTCTTTCTCCGGTATGCAGATAGGGTTCGTAGAATCTGGCAGATGAATTACCCATGATACCATCAACAAAACCTTTCAGTCCTCCAATCCGCAACCAGTGATCACCAAAACCGTGGGTTATGCCTACATCACTCAGGGATTCCCACTTGTCGAGAGTCGGCCTTGCATATATACGTGTAGTCAGCTCCCCCTTTTCTTTCAAGCTTTGAAACACCCGCATCTGTCCGGGAGGAGTATTATCATGAATCGTAGTGACGCCGTGCTGAAGCAATCTGTCGAGAGCCAATCTTGCTTCTGCCAGTCTGTGCTCAAAAGAGGGAGGGGGGACCCTATCTCGAACAGCTGAAGCAGCGTCTGGCAAAAGGAGTCCGGTCATCTGCCCATCCTCACACAGAACTCCTTCCTGAGTACAATCGAGTTCGGCCAGCTCAATTGCACGGGAATTTACGAGAAAAAGAGAGTTGTCCCATTTAGAAAGCAGAATCGGTGTGTCCGGAGTAAGATCGTCAACCATCTCCAGGTTTGGGCGCCACAGCTCTTCTCGGGAAGAAGGAACCTCATCGACTCTACCGTCTGAATCTCGTTCCCACTGTGCATAAGCTCCCCACATACCGCCGGTGATCCAGGTTTCCAGGTCTGGCAGACGCTCAACCGCTCCTGTAAGTTCTCTTCTGAGGCCGTCTGTATCGTTTACATCCAGAAGATTGATCCCCATCAAAAGCTGGCCAGCCCGATCGAAATGAGTATGGTTATCGATAAAACCGGGCAAAACGGAATGACCTTCTGCATCGATCACCCGGGTGTGACTGTAGCGGTATTCCTCGATTTCATGATTGGAACCGACTGCTACGATTCGATTTCCCTTAATAGCCACGGCTTCGGCCCTTGGTTTATCTTCATCCGCTGTCCATACGTCACCGTTGATGATTATCAGGTCTGCCGGCTCTGCAGTATCGAAAGAATTCGGTGTAACGGAAGAACTCAACGTAAAAAAGGCTGAGGCGGACAATAGAAGCATTAGTAAACTCAAAAGAACGAACGGAGTAAAAAAACTCTTAAGATTAAGATGTGACAACATAGTATCAGTTAATATGTTGATGGGGGACAATATTAGAAATTGAAATCAAATCGTATAACCTTATGTAGATACATTACCAATCTGTCATAACTAAAATCATATAATTGAGTTACAGCCATTTATTTGAAGATAATCGGTAATTGTCAGGGAGACAAGGAGCCTGTAATAATAATTGCTTGTAATACAATTTTAAATCTTCTTTTGTAATTACCTGGTGTATCGATGGCGCATAATTGATATTATGTTAAGTAAACTTGGGAGGTCATCCTGGACTATGATTCAGGCCCATACTCCTACCCCCTTTGTCGACTTTTACTCTTTGCTGTAAGCTCGGATAAACTGTACAAGAATGACGACTTACAGGCTGTCGTCTTGCCATCCACACTCTCTTTCATTTGATTTTGCTTAACAGATCCTGGATCGATCGAAAGTCGGGAAGCTGATCGGCATCACTCAATACTTCGGCATATTGAATGGTTCGGCCTTTATCTATGATAAAAGCAGCTCTTTTGGAGACTCCTTTCATCCCATAAAAATCCTCATAGAGCACACCGTAGTTTCGGGAAACCGTCTTGTTAAAGTCGCTCAGAAGCGTATAATTGATGTTTTCAAACTGTTTGAATGCCTTCAGAGTGAAAAAGCTGTCTACACTGATCCCGGCCACGACAGTATCCAGTGATTGATAGAGTTTGTGGTTGTCCCGAACCGTGCACATCTCTTCGGTACAGGTCGAAGAAAAGGCGAATGGGTAAAAAAGTAGCAGCACTGTACCCTTCTCAACCAGCTGCTCCAATGACACCTTATTCCGCTCAGTATCGGTCAGAGTGAAATTAGGAGCTGATTCACCCGATTGCAGTTTGCTCATCAAAGGAAATGATTTTGTTTTAGATAAGTAAATATATTATTGATATAATACATTGAAAACAGGAGCCCGCCCGCCAATATTACCTGCCAGATCCAGTCGTCAAGCGAATAAAGATCCATAATAAACCAGTAGATTCCATAGGAAACAGCGATGAGAATGATACCCGTCAAGACCCAGATCGAGTTTTCGACCGGTTTCAAGAGCGTTATAACGATCAGTAAACCGATCAAGAGCCCTCCCCCCTGCAAGATCTGTATTAAGAGCTGGCGAAGCACTTCTTGATCGGATATAAATGGATAGACAATCAGAATCAGTAGCGGAAACAGTGAAAAACCCACCGGATAACGGTTGTAGAGTGGTTTTAACTCTCGAATAAGAGCCGAGATCGAAACAAACAGCAACGTAGTTGATATAACAGAAAGCCAGCCGTAGACTGGATTATCAAGATGTAAAAAAAGAGGTAGCGTAAGATATAAAGCAAAGGCTGCCAAAGAAATAATTAAAGGAGTTTTTATCCATTCCAGGTTCTTTTCAGTATAGAATGTGAGATAAAGTATCGCTAAAAGAGTTGTGATAACAAGAAGTGCCTGACTCCAGATCATTGAGGGTACCCCATCCGTTTAGCCCTCATCGTTTCTACTGTTTGTACGATTTTGTAAACCTCGTTGGGTTTCCTGTTCTTTTTGAAAATCCATCACCATCGATGCGATCTCCCGAAGAATCTGCCTGTCTCTATAAACCAGGTTTTTCGCAAACTGGAAAAGAGTCTCTTTCTTTCCATTCAATACAACTTGCTGTTCCCACTCCGTCAGAGGTATTTTTTCCAGAATGTTAACCAGAGAAGCCCGGTGTTTCGATATTCTTTTCAGAAGTGCCAGAATATCCAGCGATGACTCAGACTCGGGTTTAAATCTGTCGATAACCTTCTCTACAGGTTCGGTTTTCAATGTTCCGGGCCCTCGGCCTGCTGCCGAATTGAAGACCGGACGATAATAATCCTGCTGCAGATAATCTAAAAGCAGAAGTTTGTCGATAACCGATACTCCGCCAGGTGTAGCCCGGTCATAAGGAACGGTGTCGATAACATATCTCAATGCTTCAGTTTCGTCCTGCAGATAGGTAATATCCTCAAGAATCTCATCGAGATGCTCCCGGGTAAATTCAAGAGTCATGCCGAAAACCGTTTAAGACCAGGTTGATGAAGCCTTGGTTTCATCAATTTTTTTCTGCTGTTCAAGTATATCAACCAGTGAAAGCCCGGATTCCCAGTTTTGATCACGATCCCGAACAGAGTGAATGTTGTTCTCCTCCTGAAAATCCCAAAACTGACCGAACTGATTGTTTCTGTAGTTTCGCAGATACTCCAGCCTTTCTTCAAGATCCTCTTTAGGAACGAGCAGCCTCTCCTTGTCGTAAATCGCCTGTTCGCGTGATTCAAATACGATATCGTAATCCTTGCTCATCACAATCGCCTCTTCCGGACAAACCTCCTCACAAAAGCCACAATAGATACAGCGAAGCATGTTGATCTCGAAAAAATCTGGATATCTCTCTTTGGGGTCGTCAGAATCTTCATTCGCCTGCATACTGATGGCCAGCGGCGGGCAGGCTCTGGCACAGAGGCCACAGGCAACACACCTCTCCTGCCCGTTATCTTCGACCAAAACAGGACGGCCCCGAAAAATAGAGGGCGGATCCCATTTTTCTTCCGGGTAGTTCATCGTGAATTTCGGAGAAAACATCTGCTTGAGTGTATACCAGAGTGCTTTAAACACTTCAGGCAGATAAATTCTCTCCAGAAATGATAACTTTCGCTCTCGCGAGTACTCTTTATTCAGAGTATTGAGTACCGGTTTTTCAAGATTGTCTTGCATGATGGAGTCTGTGGATGCGGATTACTTGTCGGCTCCGGAGCTTTGCTGAAACCGAGGTGAATATAAGGGTTACTCAGATTGAAATCCTGTGCGTCAACAGGCATTCCGAAAATACATGTTTAACGGCTCGGTTTCAAAGTTCGGCACACCTTTTTCACTCATTTTTGCCGAAATACCATCGTAATAGGTACTCCTGTGAAGTGGTAGCGTTCCCGCAGCTTGTTTTCGATAAAACGTCGATAGTTGGCCGGCAGCTCACTCGGATTGTTCATGAAGAATTTGAAAACAGGCGGGTTTTTCTTTACCTGGACTGCATACTGGATCACCAGCTGCCTTCCTCTTTTGATGGGCAGCGGACGCTCTTTAAGAATCTTGTGAATGAAGTCATTCAGCTCTTTGGTTTGAATCTTTTTTTCCCTCTCTGCCAATACGTTATCTACAATTTCCAATAATTTTTCTATTCTTTGGCGGGTGACTGCCGAAATCGAGATTATCGGAATATATCTCATGTTGGGAATCTGATAGTAGATATACTCCTGAAATTTTTTAAATAGATCGGTATCCTTTTCTTCCACCAGGTCCCATTTGTTCAATGCAATGACCATTCCCTTGTTGAGCCGGGAAGCTTCACGAACAATCCGCTTGTCCTGCTCTTCAAAGCCCTGGAGAGCGTCGATCATCACCACGGCCACATCACAGGAGCGAATCGCCCTGTCGGTACGGACATTGCTGTAAAACTCGACATTCTCTTTTACCTTAGCTTTTTTCCTGAGTCCTGCAGTGTCGATCAGCTTGTAAGTTTTATCTCGAAACTCCAGCAGGCTGTTGGTGGCATCACGGGTCGTTCCCGGAATGTCGGTTACAATACACCTTTCATGTTTCAGTAATGCATTGACCAGGCTGCTCTTGCCCACATTCGGCCTCCCGACAAATGCAATACCGGGGTGTTCTAACTTCTTATCGTCCGGTTCGGTAACCGGCAACAGCTCTATTGTCCGGTCGAGGAGTTCTCCGGTACCGCTGCCGCTGACTGACGACACAGGGAAAAGCTCCTCAAATCCGAGCTTGTAGAATTCAGATGCTTCCAGAACCCTTTCTTCATTGTCCGATTTGTTGACAACCAGGATAACCGGTTTCTCCTGTTTTCTCAACATTGTCGCAACCATCTGGTCTTCCGGATGGACGCCGGTGATCACATCGACAACAAAAAGAATGAGATCGGATTCCTCCATAGCGATGTGTACCTGTTCACGAACACCTTGAGCGATGGCATTATCCTGATCCGGCAAATATCCACCTGTATCAATGACGGTAAATTCCACCCCATTCCAGTGAGATTCACCATAGTGGCGGTCTCTCGTTACACCGGCTTCATCATGAACAATCGCTTCCCTCCTGCCAACAAGGCGATTAAAGAGAGTGGATTTGCCGACGTTCGGCCGGCCGACAATCGATACAGTTGGAATCATATCCTCTGGAGTTCTTATCTTTGTTACAAACGCATCCAAAGTTAATCATTTTCCCGGCCAACATGTTAGAGTCCTTCTACAACAGTTTTGGATTTATAGGAGCTCTTCTGATCTCCTTTCTGCTTTTTATTTTTATCATTTTCTGGATTGCCGGGCTTGCAGGATTAACTCTGACAAAGAAGCACCGTCAGGCAAAAAGCCTGCAACTTATTATTGCGGTCCTGTTCCCTCCCTATCCTCTTGTCTGGCTGGTCACAGATATTATTCGGCAACGCAGAGAGATGAGTCGTACTTAAATATCAGGCTACAGCCGGTTCCAGCAGGCGGATTGTCCCCGAAGAAGCATCCATTTCAGCTTTAACACCGATCGGAATCGTGAAATTGTCCGGTCCATGTCCGATTACCGAACCGGTAAAGGCGGGGATTTTCCGATCAACGAGATAGTGCGAGAGTACTTCTGTCAAAGAAAGGCTCCCACCAGGCGAAAGTCTGCAGTCGGTACAGTTGCCAAAAACAACTCCGGAGATACGATCGAGGACCCCACTTAATTGTAGCTGAGAAAACATTCGATCGATTCTGTAGATATCTTCTCCGACATCTTCCAGAAACAGGATTGCCCCCTCCATTTCCGGCATATAATGTGAGCCGACAAGAGAGGTGACAAGTGTCAAATTACCGCCAATCAATCTGCCGGAGACCTTTCCGGGTACAATCGTTCTGATAGCCGTGCGATGTTCGGACGGGTTTTTCAAAAGCGGTTTTCGTTTCTCGGAAAAAAGTATTTCGGCAAATCGGCTTCGGGTAAATCGGGTCCAGTCGGAATTGCCATTGGGTCCGTGAAATGTAGTCAGCCCTGTTTGGCTGAAAATAGCTAAATGAAGAGCTGTAATATCACTGAATCCGCAGATAATCTTGGGGGTATCCCGGAGCTGATTGTAATGGATCTTATCCAGAATTCGGTTACAGCCCCACCCTCCCCGTACCGCCATTATTGCCCTGATCCCCGGGTCTGTGATAAATCGGTTCAAATCTTCGGATCGTTCCTGGTCGGTACCTGCAAAATAACCGTGGCGATTGCGTATATAACGACCAAAAACGACCCTCAGTCCCATCTTTTCCAGGATTTGCTTCATCCGCTTAAATTCAGTTTCATCGAAAATGATTCCGGCCGGGGCAACAAGGCCGATCGAATCTCCCGGTTGCAGCCGGGGCGGTAGTATCGGCGAATCCCCGTCCCCTGCAGTATGGATCGGAAGCCTGAGAGCAAGACTTCCTGTCAACAGGGATACCGATTTCCTGAAAAACTCTTTTCTCTTCATCCGGTTCGGTTACTCTTCGCGATAAAGATGATGTTGTTGAATATAATCGATCACTTTCTTGTGCAGATCCCGTTGGCTCAGTCGGTGAGTATCACCACCGGCAATTTGACGGATTGACGTTGAAGAGGTTTCGATTGGCTCGTGATCGACCTGAATTGTTCGGTGAAGGATCTCGTCCGGCAGGCCGTTAAGATCCACTCCTTTCCTTTCTGCTACGACGAGAACCACCCTGTCAAGAATCTCTTCATAACGATACCAATTTGTAAAATCCCTCAGACTGTCTCCACCCAGGCAGAAAAAAAAGTGGCAGTCGGGGTGTTTCAACTGCAGCTCTGTGACGGTTTGAAGTGTATAGGAGGGTGAGGGCAGTTCTTTCTCAATCTCGTTGATATAAATTTCCTGCAGCTGCCGGAAGGCAAGTTCCAGCATTTTAACCCGGTGATGAAACGAAGTGAGTTGTTTCTGCTGTTTGTGAGGCGGATCTGGAGCAGGAAGTATCCAGATTTCGTGAAAAAGTTGACTCTTAAGAAACGAGTCGACTATAAAGCGATGCCCGTGATGAACCGGGTCAAAGGATCCCCCGAGAAGTCCGACCCGTTTCGGAATACTCCTGTTTAATTCAGGGTCCTCCCCTTGCGGTAATGACATCCTCATCTTCATCTGTAATTTGTTCAAGCGCAGTGAGCGCCCGGTCGTAATGATCTTCGGCATCCGAGCGGTTATCTCCGCGGGGAAAGAGCTGAATGTAGGTATCGTATGCTTCAACCGCTTTGCGATATCGCTCTTCCTGGCGGGCGGGAATACTGTTGTCTGCATAAAGAACATACGCTTCGATCTTTCGAACCAGTGCACGTTCGGCCCATCTGGATTCCGGATAACGATCGATAACCAGATCGTACGAAACAGTAGCCGCATTGTAGCGGCCGGTTCTCATATAAAACTCACCTGCTTCAAACTCCTTTCGGGCCAGTTTGTTACGAAGCTCATCGATCCGCTCTCCCGCTTCGGTTATCCGGTCGGAGTTCGGATAGCGGGCCATATAGAGTCGAAATTGCTCGATCGCACGATAGGTATAGGTCTGATCGATATTGAATCGGGGACTCAGATTGTAATACGACTTCCCGATCATAAAATCACTGTACTCCCTGCGTTCCGAGTTGGGATGACTTGACGAATAGCGCTCATACTCGGAGGCAGCCATCATGTAGCGCCGATCGTTAAAGTAACTTTCCGCAAGATAGAACTGTGCATCCTGGCCAAATTCGGTGCCTCTGCCGATAGAGATTACTGTTTCAAAAGCTTGTGAGGCATCTCTCCAGTTTTCCTGTTCAAATTGAGCATAAGCTTTTTCAAAAGCGACCTGGAGAGAATCGCCGGGGCGAATCAGATCCTGACTCCGGCATGAAACCAGAAGAAAAATAACCGTCAAGGTGAATACTGCATATTTCATAATGATCAATAATCTCGATTTTTCATAAAGTCCAACAGGGAAGCAAGATCTTCTTTAAAAACCGAATCCTCAAATTGATTCAGTTGATTCTCTGCATCCATGTAGTATTGAAGGATCAGTTTTTCTGCTTGTTTGATGGCTCCGCTTTTTTGATAGAGTTGAATCACCGAATCCACATCCTTTGCTGCCTTATCGGGCTGATTCATCAATCTATTTAACTCATTTTGAACCGTTTCATTGCTCTGTTCCAGGGCATAAAGCAATAAATAAGTCTTTTTCCCCTCCAGGATATCTCCTCCTCTTGATTTTCCAAATATTTCGGGATCTCCAACAACATCCAGAAGATCATCCTGGATCTGAAATGCGAGACCGATCGTCGTACCGAGTTCCCGGAGTTTCTCCAGCTCTGATTGACCGGCTCCAGCTGTAATTCCTCCCATCATAAAGGAGGCCCGTATCAAAGCAGCCGTTTTTGCCTCAATCATTGTGAGATAATCGCTGCTGCTTACTTTTCGGTTACTCTCAAACTCCATATCCATCGCCTGGCCCTCGCAAACGGTACGAACAGAGTCAAGAAGGGTATCATAAAGTTTTAAAACCGTCTCATTTTCCACAATCTCCGTGTGGTGATAGGATTGCAGCTGGCGAAAAGCTTCCACAAAGAGCAGATCTCCAGCCAGAATGGCGACCGGCAGATCCCATTTGATATGAAGCGTCTGACGTCCCCGCCTGGATTCAGCTTCATCCATAATGTCGTCGTGGACCAGCGTAAAGTTGTGGACCAGTTCGACGGCCAATGCAGCAGGAACCGCTTTATCCTGACCTCCACCACATAGTCCCGCCCCCATCAATACAAAAACCGGCCTTAGCCGCTTACCGCCATTTTCCAGCAGATATTCACAAGGTTTGTAGAGTTGATCCGGTTTACGATTCAGGTTGAGTCCGTCCAGCTCCTTGTCAATCCGGTCGACATATTTTTCTATGCGATTCAACAAACGTCTTTCACTTGTATTTCAGGTCGGTCGAAGATACAAAATATTGCAGCTAAACCGATTCTGCTTTTCTCACCATACCGGGATTTAATCGATCCGGAGAGGTACACCCCAGCAGTGTCAGTGCGATTTTAAACTGATGCTTCCATCTACGATATTGATTTTGAAACTCCCCGACAGTTCCACTATTGAGAGCCGCGATTACCGGTTGCGCTGTAGCTGTAAAGTCCGCGCCCAGAGCGATCGCCTTGACCATATCAAGAGCCGATCGGATCCCGCCGGAAGCGATCAGTTCGAATTCATACTCGGTACGCAGCTGATCCACATCGAGAATGGATTGGGCAGTTGGAATCCCCCAGTTTTCAAAGGGTGTATAGATTTGATCATCTTGATCCGGATTTCGTTTACTGCTTCTCTGGTTTTCCACTTTGGCCCAGCTCGTCCCCCCTGCTCCAGCTACATCGATTACAGAAACTCCCAGGTTCAGAATTCTTTTTGCAACATCTGCCGAAATGCCGCCGCCGGTCTCCTTGACCATGATGGGGAGATCCGTTTGGCGGACAAGGCTTTTAATCCCTTCAGCGACTCCTTTGAAATTGCGGTCTCCTTCGGATTGAAGCAACTCCTGCAGAGGATTGAGGTGTACGATGACAGCGTCTGCACGAATTGCCTCGACCATCACTCCCAGATCTTCTTCAGAAAGTCCGCCCACCAGCTGATTTCCTCCGATATTGGCGGCAATAAAAGCATCGGGAGCTGTCTCGCGTACTACACGAAACGAATCTCGAGTCCCGGGTTTCTCCAGCATAATTCGCTGACTGCCAACCCCGAACGGGAGATTCTCCTGCTGACAAAAACTCGCGATCTGGGCATTGACAGCTCCACCCTTACCATATCCCCCGGTCATTGATGAGATAAAAAGAGGAAAATCAAATTCTCTGCCGAGCAGTACTGATCGTGTGGATACCTCATTAAAATTGATTTCCGGCAGTGCATTGTGGATTAATTCATACCTCTCCAGTCCGGTCGATTTATCATATGCGGCACCCCCTCCTGCTGTAATCTCAACATGCTCCTCTTTTCTTTTTCCAATATTCATGAGGGAACCCAATCGGTTAAATCATGTAGGATCCGCCGTTCAGATGAAACGTTGAACCGGTCATCTGCCCGGCACTGCCGGATGCAAGATATGCAATCAGCCCGGCAACATCCTCCGGTTGTGCCAGTTCTTCGAGCACCAGGTCTTTCTTCAGATACTCCTCTCCGTAGACCTCCATCGAGCCGGCTGCCATATCGGTTTCAACAAAGCCCGGAGCGATTGAAAATGCCGTTATTCCCGACTTACCAAAACCGCGTGCGATCGATTTGGTCAGTGCTACAAGTCCTCCTTTGGTTGCGGCATAAGAAGCATACTCCTGTGTATCTCCGCGGTAGGCAGCTCTGGATGCAATATTGATTAATATTCCGGATCGGTTCTCAGCAGTCCAGCTGCTGACCGCTCTTTTGCAGATGCGTGCCGGGGCCTCAAGGTTTATTCTCATTGTCTTCTGCCAGATCTCCAACCATTTCTCCTCCGATCCTGTCATTTCCGCCGGCAGAAAAACACCGGCATTGTTGATCACGACCTCCGGCCAGCCAGCCTGGTCGAGTTGATCTAAAAATTGATCCAGAGAATCCGTGTTCGAAAGATCGAGCTCCATTTCCGAAAACCGTTCTTCTGAGACAATCGTTTCCGGGATGGGTGTTTGGTTTCGAGTCCCGATCAGTTCAGCACCTTTTTCGAGCAGTAATTTGACAGCAGCCCTGCCGATTCCTCTTGAGGCTCCGGTTATGAGAATTTTTTTTCCGTCATACCCGGAGGAGTTCATCGCTTGCGGGGTTTACGATAGACGGGCACGTTGGAGCACGCTTCACCGTACATCAATTTATTAACGACCGGAATCAGCCTTTTGGTCGCTTCCAGATAGGCTCCGGCCGGTATTTTCTGTTTACTGCATCCCTTCAATAGCACAAAGCGACCCTGATATTTCTCCCAATCGTAACGGGCGATACGCTGTTTAAGCAGCTCCATTCGAAGATCTTCTTCATCACCAACGATCACATCCTTGACATAGGGCTGTGCATATGCAGTTGTAAGCATCCAGGCCCACGCAGGTATGATCGCATCACTGCTGCATTTTACAGCCAGCCAGTGATCGTTGTATTGAGACCAGTCGTGTTCCTCCAGATGGCTCCGAAACTTCTCTTCTTTGAGAAGCATCTCCTTGAAAAGAAAAGGCTTGATGTCGATTACACTGAGCGTCTCCCCTTCCAGAAAAGTTTCCAGATCGACGGTTTCCAGTTTCGACTGTTTAATTTTGTTAACGATCTCTCCCATAGTTCCTAAAGTGAAAACGATTCACCGCATGAGCAAGTGCGTGATGCATTTGGGTTCAAAAAGTGGAATCCCTGCCCTTCGAGTCCATCTGTGTAGTCGAGTTGTGTCCCGGCCAGATAGAGATAACTCCTCAGGTCCACGATAATCGGTATACCGTTATCTTCAAAAATCTCATCCTTCTGGCCGGCCTTTTTTGCCGAATCAAAGTCAAGATCATAAGTGAGGCCGGAACAACCGCCGCTCGTCACCGATATTCGGAGTGCAGTACGATTATCGATACCCTGCTCCTCACGGATCTCACGAATGCGCCTGGCTGCCCGATCTGTGATTTTAATCTCCGATTCTTTCAATTCTGTCATTCGTTTAGCTGTCCTGCTCGATTAGATTCGGTTCGGTATTCGATCCCGCCCGGTTTGAGAGGAGCCGATCCGATCAGACGGCTACGACCTGGATCTCCGGATCAATTCGTTTGACCATGCTTTCAATCGCATAGAGCGTACCGGATGTTGCCGTCGGGCAGGTTCCGCACGCACCCTGGTAATGTACCTTCAAACGGTTTCCCTCCAGTCCGAGCACCTTAAGCCCGCCTCCGTCGGCAAGCAGATAGGGCCGTACCTGTTCATCCAGCATCTGATTTATGGCCTGAAGCCTCGGGTCATCACTTTCCTGTACTTCTTTGGTTGCGTGCACCTCTTCATCTTCGGAAGCGTCCAGCATCGGTCCGGCCTCCCGGATCGGAGGTGCCAGTTTCCTCAGCAGATCGGACCAGACGGCATTTCCATCCTGAGTTACTGTTACATATTTGTCCACGTAGTAGACGTTGATCACATTTTCAATGGCAAACAGTGCTTCGGCCAGTTCATCTCCATCCGCTTCAGTTGCGGACTCGAACGATTTTGTGATACCGTTAGTCAACGGCTCGGCCAGCACAAAACGCATGGCATCGGGATTGGGTGTACGTTCTATTTCTTTGATTTTCGGCATCGTTTTGCGTCTGTTTTATTTAAAAAAATCTTTTACCTGTTTAACACCTTCAATCAGGCGGTTGACATCCTCTTCATTATTATAAAACGAAAAAGAGGCCCTTGCTGTTGCCGTTACTCCATACCGTTCCATCACAGGCTGTGCACAGTGATGGCCGGTTCTGATGGCTACTCCATGTTTGTCGAGTATTGTCCCCGTGTCGTGCGGATGAATTCCTTCCAGAACAAATGAGATCACCGAAGCTCGTTCAGGTGGGTCACCGATCAGCCGGAGGCCCTCTATTTTACGCAGTTTTTCGAGAGCCAGGTCCACCAGTTCCTGTTCCCGGTCGGCAATCCGTTTCATTCCGATTGAATTCAGGTAGTCTATTGCCGCTGCAAATCCAATACCGGCTGCAATCGGCGGTGTACCCGCTTCAAATTTAAAAGGAGCAACGTTATAGGTGGTTTTTTCGAAAGTGACCTTGTCGATAATATTCCCGCCGCCACGATAAGGTCCCATTTTTTCGAGATGCTCCTTTCTTCCGAAGAGAATGCCGAACCCGGTCGGCCCGCACATTTTATGAGCAGAAAAAGCGTAAAAGTCGCAGTCAATCTGCTGTACATCTACCGGCTGATGCGGTACAGCCTGCGCCCCGTCAATCACCACTGCGGCTCCTGCCTGCCTGGCAAGGGCGGTCATCTTTTCAACCGGGTTGACGGTTCCCAGTGCATTGGAAACGTGTACCACCGAAACGATTTTTGTCCGCTCACCAAGCAGTTCTTCATAGGCTTCCATATCCAGACGGCCGTCATCAAGAAGTGGAATCACATCGATTTCGGCCCCGGCTTTATCGGCAATCATCTGCCAGGGGACGATGTTGGAGTGGTGTTCCATTTGAGAAAGAAGAATTCTGTCCCCTTTCTTGAGCAGAGAGAGCCCGAAACTGTTGGCAACCAGGTTGATCGAATCGGTTGTGCCGGTTGTAAAGATGATCTCCTCATTCTCACTCGCATTGATCAGCTGCCGGGTCTTCTCTCTTGCTGATTCGTATGCCTCTGTAGCTTGCTGGCTCAGCGAATGGATTCCACGGTGAACATTGGAGTGTTCATGCCGGTGGTATCGGTCGATCCGGTCGGCTACGAAAGTTGGCATCTGGCCAGAAGCCGCGTTGTCCAGATAGACCAGGGGCCTGCCGTTTATCTTCCTTTTTAAAACAGGAAAGTCGGCCCTGATGCGGTCAAAATCGACCCCGGTCGATATCTTTTCAACAGTTCGATCCATTTTATGCAGATACAGTCTCGGATTTTTCTGCAGAAGTGTACCGTTTAACCTCTTCAATCAGAAGTTTATGTACAGATTCTACCTTGATATTCTCGATCGTTTCCAATGCGAATGCATATGTTAAAACTTCTTTGGCTTTCTCCTTTGTCATGCCCCGGCTCTCCAAATAGAAAACCTCTTCCGGGTCGAGCTGTCCGATCGTGGCCCCGTGTGAACAGAGCACATCATCGGCAAATATCTCAAGCTGCGGCTTGGTGTTAACCTGTCCCTCTTCAGAGAGAAGCAGATTTCTGTTCTCCTGGAAGGAGTCGATCTTCTGAGCGTCCCGACGGACAAATATTTTGCCATTGAAGATCGAATGAGCATGCTCTTTAACCACCACTTTGTGAAGCTGATGGCTTTCTGCATGAGAAAAGCGATGATCCAGCAGCGAATGCGTATCGGCTATCTGTTCACCGTCGATCAAAACCAGCCCGTCAACTGTAAAGCTCACCTCCTCCTCTTCTTGGATGACTCTCGGTTCATTTCGAGTCAGCTTTCCGCCCAGAGTAATGGTATAGGAGTGGTATTCGGCATGCTTTTCGAGATAGGTAATCGGTCTTGATACATGTACCGCCTTCCGGGAATCACGCTGAATCCGGACGTGATGGATATGCGCTTTTTGATAAAGCTTGAATTCGGTAACCGGTACGGTCAGATATTTATTTCCGGCAACCCCGATATGATCTTCGATGATGGTTGCTGTTGCTTCCGGCTCTGCTACAACCAGCACTCTCGGAGTTGCAAAATACTCCTTTTCGGCGTCCGAATAGAGATTCAGCAACTGAATCGGATGGTCAACGGTTACTCCTTCTGGTATATAGATGAATCCGCCATCTTTAAAAAAGCTGGAGTTAAAACTGGTAAACGGGTCGTCTTCGTAATTAACCAGCTTGTTCAGGTACGATTTGACCGCCGGATGGTCCAGATGATCCCGGATATTGCCGGCAATAAGATCTTCGGGCAGGCCGTCGACGGAGGAGAGTTCACGATCAAACCGGCCGTTGACAAAAACTATTCTTGACGAATCCGATTCCGGAATAAAGTAGTGCTCCGGATTGTCGATCGGTTTGCTCCCGGCCTGATCGGAAGGGACAAAGTCGGTACGTGTAATCGGTTTGAGATCGAGAAATCTCCACTCTTCATCTCTTGAGGTGGGAAAACGGGTTTCTTCGAGCTTGCGAACCCCTTCCTCCCGGATCTGCTTCATGAGAGGGTGATCGGCATTCTCGACCTCTCCGGTCAGTTTATGAAGTACGGATTTGTTGTTTATTGATCTCTTCATGCGTCTTTTTCTCCATTTACAGTTGCAAGAGATTCCAGCCAGTCATATCCCTTCTCTTCGAGCTGCATTGCGAGCTCTTTGTCACCGGTCTTGACGATTTTGCCACCTATCATCACGTGGACGATATCCGGCACGATGTAGTTCAGCATTCTCTGATAGTGAGTTACAAGCAGGAATGCGTTCTCCTTGTTGCGCATTTTCTTGATACCGTCGGCCACGACTTGCAGTGCGTCAATATCGAGCCCGGAGTCGGTCTCGTCCAGCAGTGCAAGCCTGGGTTCGAGAACCGCCATCTGGAAGATCTCATTTCGCTTTTTTTCACCGCCTGAGAAACCGGTATTGACCGAACGCTCCAGAAAATCACGTTTCATATCGACCAGTTCCAGTTTTTGGGTCAGATAATCGTCGAACTCGATCGGATCGAGCTCTTCTCTGCCCCTGGATGTGGCGATTGTATTGTAGGATTCTCTCAAGAGTGTGTTGTTGGTCACCCCCGGTACTTCTACAGGGTATTGGAAAGCCAGGAAGATGCCAAGATGTGCCCGTTCGTCCGGATCAAGTTCATTCAGGTCCTCACCCTCGAACAGGATTTCGCCATCGGTAATTTCGTAGTCGTGGTGGCCGGCAATCACTTTGGCCAGCGTGCTTTTGCCGCTGCCGTTCGGCCCCATCAGGGCGTGAACCTCTCCGGGTTTGATCGTCAGATTGACACCCTTGAGAATTTCCTGTTCCTCACCTTCTACGTTTGCATGTAAATTTTTAATCTCTAACACAGTATTTCCAGATTTGATTTCAGTTTAAGTTTTTTGATCGGGTTAGCCGGATTATCCGACACTGCCTTCCAGCTTGATGCTCAGCAGCGCATTGGCTTCGGAAGCGAACTCCAGCGGGAGTTCTTTGAGAACTTCCTTGCAGAATCCATTGACAATCATCGAAATGGCATCATCTTCACTCAGACCGCGCTGCATCATATAGAAAATTTGTTCTTCGCCGACTCTCGAAGTGGTCGCTTCATGTTCAACCTTTCCGCTTCCATTGGCAGATTCGATATATGGAAAAGTATGAGCTCCGCACGTCTGGCCGAGCAGCATGGAGTCGCATTGGGAGTAGTTGCGTGCATTGTCTGCCCGTTTACCAATCTTGACCAGGCCTCTGTAGCTGTTATCCGATTCACCTGCAGAAATCCCTTTCGAAATGATCGTGCTTTTGGTGTTTTTCCCCAGGTGAATCATTTTGGTTCCGGTGTCGGCCTGCTGTCTTTTGTTGGTAATGGCCACCGAATAAAACTCACCAACACTGTTATCGCCTTTCAGGATTACACTGGGGTACTTCAGGGTAACGGCAGAACCCGTTTCGAGCTGGGTCCAGGAGATTTTGGAGTTGTCTCCTTTGCAGATTCCCCGCTTGGTCACAAAATTGAAGATACCTCCCTTCCCCTCTTCGTCACCGGAATACCAGTTCTGTATGGTTGAATATTTGATTTCCGCATCCTCCAGGGCGACCAGCTCGACGACAGCTGCATGAAGCTGGTTGCTGTCGTACATGGGGGCTGTACACCCTTCAAGGTAGCTGACGTGTGAATTGTCTTCGGCAATAATCAGAGTCCGTTCGAACTGCCCCGACTCCATATTGTTGATCCGAAAATAGGTGGAGAGTTCCATCGGGCAGATGGTATCTTTCGGAACGTAGCAGAAAGAGCCGTCTGAAAATACGGCTGAATTGAGCGCTGAATAGAAATTGTCTCCCGGTGGCACTACCGATCCCATATATTTCTTAACAAGCTCCGGATGATTTTGAATCGCTTCGGAGATTGAGCAGAAAATCACACCGGCTTCGGCGAGCTTCTCCTTGAATGTGGTGAAGATCGAAACACTGTCGAAAACGGCATCTACCGCCACACCGGCAAGTCGTTTCTGCTCATCGAGCGGAATTCCCAGCCGCTCATAAGTTTCCCGGATTTTCGGATCAACTTCATCCAGGCTATCTACCTTCGGTTTGCTCTTCGGAGACGAATAGTACTGGATATTGTCAAAGTCAGGCGATTGATACTCGGCATTGAACCAATCCGGTTCTTCCATCTCCTTCCAGATTCGGTATGCATTCAAACGAAACTCGAGCATCCATTCCGGTTCTCCCTTTTTTTCTGAAAGCTGACGAATAATGTCTTCATTCAGTCCTTTGGGAAAATCATCATACTCTACGTCGGTGGTGAAGCCATATTTATACTCTTCACCGATTAAAGCTTCCAGTGTTTTCGTCTCACTCATAATCTGAATCGGGTTTGTAAAGTTGCAGTAATACTATTCTTATTTGGAATGAATAAATATAAGCAATTTTCAGCGCTTACTAAAGATTCAATCCGGTTAAAAATCGCCCTTACAGGCCTCCTGTTCCAATTGATCCTGGTTATGGCAACGATTGCCGGCAACTATATGAGCCTGAAGCTTAAAGCCTGAACTCCGGGTTTGTAAATTTAGAGTTTATCAGTTTACTCCCCCATCACAGAAGCTACATGAACTGAATGAGCGATATCGGCGGCGCTGCACCCCCTGGAAAGGTCCATATAGGGTTTATTCAGACCCTGAATAATCGGTCCGGTCGCAAGGGCTCCGGCAACTCTTTCCGTTATTTTGTAGGCGATATTACCCGCATCCAGATTGGGAAAAACAAACACATTAGCCTGACCTTCGAGCGGTGATCCGGGAGCTTTTCGGTCGGCTATTTCGGGACTCCATGCAGCGTCAAACTGAATCTCCCCGTCGATTCGCCACTTCGGCCGGAGTTTCTGTGCAATTTCAGCAGCCTTTCGCACCTTTTCCGCACTTTCATGACCGGCACTGCCGTGGGTTGAAAAAGAGAGAAACGCGATTCTGGGCTCCTGCCCGGTCAATCGTTGATGGTTGGTTCCTGCATCGATTCCGATCGATGCCAGCTGGCCGGTATCCGGAAAGGGTACGACCCCACAGTCGGAATAGGTAACCGTGCGCCCCTGTTTCAGGGTCATCAGGAAAAGTGAAGAGACCAGTTTTGAGTCGGGATGAATCCCGATGGTGCGCAAACCGGCACGTATTACTGATGCGGTTGCCGCAACCGACCCGGCGACTGCACCGTCGGCTTTTCCAAGAGCCACAAGAGAACCGGCATAGATTAGCCGGTCTGTGAGCATCGAATCCGCCTCGTTCCGGGTCAAGCCTTTTTTCCCGAGGTTTTCGATCAGGAGATTGAGAAAGGGTTCTTTCTCCAATTCGCTATCCCAGTTACGAACCTCAATATCTGGATGATCGACCGGGTATCCCGCACTTTTCAGCTCCCCTTCACTTCCCAGAAGGACCAGACGGGAGCTCTTGTATTCGACAACCATCTGTGCAGCCTGAAGTACCCTGGGGTCGTCTGTTTCTGGTAAAACTATACGCCTGTTAAAGTTACGGGATTTATCTTTAATTATTTCCAGTATCTGCATTGATCATTTAATTGTTTTCAATTCGTTTCTTATGATCTTAAATCAACAACAGTATAGAAACCAGGGTCAGGACTATCCCTCCCCATTGAACACTGGTCAACCTGTCTTTCCACCATACGATTCCTAAAAGCGTTGCTCCAAGAACTGTCAACAGATTGGCTGCCGTATAAACAATACCTCCGCGCATCAAAGCAAGAGCCTCGATGAGGAAGAGAGTGGAATAAAGATTCGGGATCCCCAGAAGGCATCCAGTGATCACTTCGCGGCGTGTAAAGGCCCAGTTGTTGCGAGCAGTCAGAACAAGTATTCCGGTGACCATCGCCGTCAGAAAGACTGCCCCCATAAATGCTTCTTTGGGTAACAAATGATAGTATTCGGTTTCGAATATTTTAAAGGAGGAGTCCCCGATCCCTGTCAGCAGAAAAATCATCAGAAGCAGCCACCCGGCCTGCAGCGGCCTTTTCAGTAGTGATCCTTTTTCTGGCAGCAGTAGAAACAGACTGATAAATACCAGTAACACACCAGCCCACTCACGAAACTCAAGCCACTCCAGGTACCAGAATGTGGAGAGCAGAACAGGTATGATCAGAGAGAGCCGCATCGCTGCTACACTGATACCGAGACCGTTCAGATGGGTGGATTTGCTGAAGATGAAGAAATTGGCGATAAAAATGATTCCGACCACAACTGCCAGAAACATCATCGGGATTAACCGGGCCTGCTGATCAATGTCCGGCACTCCTCCCACTGTCAATAGAGCAATTAAAGAGGCGGCAAAGTAGTTGACGACAAGTACACGCAGTGTGTCAAGTCTTTCATATTCTGTAAACTTTAACAGATGTGCGACAAGAATTGAGCAGAATGAACTGAGCAGGATATAGATCCAGGCATCCATCTTCTACTCCGACAGATCTATTGACAGATCACCGAAATGTTCGACCGACTGAGCCCGGTCGTGCAGTTGTCTGCTGGTAAAATCGACCTGGCTGCTGATATGACGCACAAGCTCTTCGAGTCCGGTTCGGCGCTGCTGAAGTCCTTCTGCAAGGAAGTAGGGAAACAGATGGTGGAATTTGTTGTCAAATTGCACACTTTCAAAGAGACCGCTCGTCTGGCCGGGCCGGTTGCTGAAGATCAGTGCGGATTTCGGTACAGCCTGTTCGATTCGGCTGGCGAGTTGCCGAAGAACCCCGTTATGATTATCTCCCCATGAAGATCTGTTGCCGCTTTCGGGAAAAATAAATTCCAGATCTGCAAACAGTATAATTTTGCCGGGCCTTTTATCGGCGATCCGGACCAGGAATGACTCAAGGTCGACTCGTTCCGTACCCGCTTCACTGCGGTGGATCCACAAGACCCGCCTCTCCTCCTCCTCTTCTCTTGCAGTTGTCTCAACCTCGGCAAAACCACTCAAATAGATAAAAAGCGTCGATTCCGGATCAACCTCCAGGTCGGAAATCAACCGGTCGGCGCTGCTCCGGTTTTCAATAGAGCGGTTGATCAGCCTGTCACGACTGATTTGAAACGCATCCCGGAAATAGAGTTCCATCAGCCTCAAATCCCGTTCGAGGTGATGCCGTAATCCGACCTGGTTGTTCCGGTGATTACTCAATACAAGTGCAGCATCCGAGGCATATTCTTCCCTCAAAACCGGAACCGAATATTCAATACTGATCGATCCAAATGGTGCTTCTTCAACGGTTATTACTTGTGCATCAGCAACCGCCCGATCTGCTCTCCAGACGACCTCACCGGCATCTCCGGCAATATAGAGGCTGGAGCCGCCGAATCGCACTTCCACCCATTGCCCGGACGTCGCTTCGACTAGTTGCAATTCACTCGGGGGACCAAGAATAGTGAGGGGCGGCCGATCGTCATATACCGGTCTGTTACGAAGTTCTGCCGTCGGGCTGGTAATACGAAACATGGGGCGCATAAAATCACGAATGGAGATCTCATCGGTTATTACCTCTTCTGAAGATTCGATTCGAATGCTCACAACCCCGGGTTCGGATCCTGTTAAATCTTGATTTCCAAATAGTTGAGCCAGGTTTACCGACCGGCCCTCCTCGGGAATAAAATCAAAGCGATTCTCATACAGAATTTCATCGCCATAGCGGATCAATATCCTGAAGTCCAGCTCCGCCGAGGTGAACTCCCCGGTCGAATCTGACATTATGATGTTGTCGCTTTCGCGAAGATATCTCCTTTCATCGGTTCTGATCGCCTCCCCGGATGGCCTTAAATGGGTTATAGAGAAGAGAAACAGTGCCGTACCGGCTGTATTGAAGGCCAACGATTGTTTACCGGACAGACCGGGAGCCAGAAGATCGCTGTTTGCAGCTGTCATCAGAAGTGAGGAACCGAGAAGCGACGGGATAGCAAACTCCCAACTGGGTGAATAGGGCTGTATGGTGCGCTCAATCAGTACCCGCCGGGTGTATTGAAGTTTATCTACCTGGTGCAGATGGAGCCGAATGGAGGGATTTGCGGGATCCAGCTCAGTATCGAGGTGGAAAAAATAGCTGGAATCCACCTTGACCGGCTCCTCTCTCGGGTCGACTGCGTGATGATCGACAATTACCCAGCGTGTCGAGGTACACTGGGAGATAAACAGAAGCACCAGTGAGAGGGTGATGAGATGTAGTGTAAATCGAATCATGATTATAATGGAAATATAGCTCCAATTCCCAATAGATGTCGCCATTTCCAGGATGGATCTTCACCCGGATCGGAAAGCCAAAAAGGAGCTTCATATCGCAATGAAAACCCGCGGGGTTTTCCGAGATAATCGGCAATATTGACGGCAAGTTGAATTCCGACACCTGCATTTGCCCGGTTGAGGCTCCCCTCCCCCGCCGAATTATCGTCTGCTGCAGCCATATCGCCAAACAGATAGGTTCGCAAAGTAAGAAAATCTCGTGTGTATGGATTTTGATTCAATTGATGCTGCAACGGATTGGGAATTTCCAGCTCGATGTTAACGGCTGCTGCTTTTCTATGAAGAACTGCAGTGTCCATTTGTAACCCTTCAAGATCGAACGAAGTATAACCGCGAAGATTCGATCCGCCCGCCCGGTGGATCCAGCCATCCTCTACCCAGCGGCTGGGTAATGTTCCCCTCGAACGGGTCAGGCGGCTCTCTAACGTTCCGATTTCATTGCCGTTGCTGAGTAAATGAAGATACTCCGGAGGCGTGTTTCCGGTCGAATAGGTGCCGAACAGGCGTATCAATATGCCGAATCCTGCCGGAAGTACTGCTTGCTGGGTTATCGAAAGCTCTCCATTCAGAAAAGAAGTTTCTCCCGGGCTGAAACGGAGATCTTTATCTATTGAAAATCGGCCGGCACGGTTGAAATGCCGATGTTCCAGGCGGGTAAAGAGTATCTTGTGCCATTCGTCACTCCACAATTCCGGAAAAAGTGTATAGTTCAGGTCGAATCGGTACTGAAATCGAAATCCGATCACCCCTTCCCAATAGGAGAGGTAATCTTCGCCCATTTGCCATCTCCTGGAGAGTAGCAGACCGTGAGACTGAAAACCTTCGAGAATCCTGCTGAAGGCCCCGGCGGCAAATTCATTTCCTTCGGCCGAACGGCTCAGAGGTTCCGTGTATCGAAAGCGGTAAGAGACGGGCAGGTCGGGCCAGCGTGTTCCAACCCAGAAAGCAGCATCGATGCGGTGCCTTCCTTCATGGCCGCTTCCTGCCACTCTCCCTTCCGCGATCGAACCGATTCGCACCCCATCTACGCGGTTGTACCATAGATCGGGCCGCAAAAAAAGATCGTACGAAGAGTCGTCTTGCTGGGCGGCAAGGGTGCCGGGAAAAAGCAGATAAAAGATAGCAATCAGATATGTTGCGTGTCGATAATCCAATCTTTCGCAATATGGCCTTCTCTGATGATTCGGGAAATACAAGCTATGATCCTTTTTTGTTCCGGCCAAATGACTCTGGATTCCGCTTCTTCCAATGAGAACCAGCCAAACTCAACATGTTCATCATCCAGTTCAATCTGCATTCCTCTCTCTATTTCGGCGGCAAAAGCCGGGATCAGATGGATCGCATCACTTTGCGGTTCATAAAAATGGTTGATGGTGGGTACACACCAGAAAAGGGATGGCAGCAGGCCGGTCTCCTCTTGCAGCTCCCGAAGCGCAGCCTCTGACCGCGTCTCACCGGTTTTGCATTTGCCCCCCACCATGCGCCATTGATCGCTGTAGATTTTGCCGGAAGCCCGTCTCAGCAAGAGAAATTCCGGCAGATTCCGGTTGATACGGTATGGATAGAGATCGATCAGCCGTTTATTTTCGCTGTTCATCTCACTTCAATTTTTATCGAGAACTTCCCGGAAATAGTCCAGGGCTTTTTTAAGTCCCTCGCTCCGATCTACTTTCGGGCTCCAGTCGAGAATTTCTCTGGCTTTAGTAATATCCGGTTTTCGCACTTTGGGATCGTCTGCCGGGAGTTCTTTGTGAACAATATTGCTTTTGGAGCCGGTCAATTCGATAATCTCTTTAGCAAATTCCAGAATTGTGACCTCCTCCGGGTTCCCGATATTGACCGGTTTGCGATAATCGCTCATCAACAGCCTGAATATCCCTTCGACAAGGTCGTCCACATAGGTGAAAGACCTGGATTGTAATCCGTCGCCATAGACTGTGAGATCTTCACCACATAGCGCCTGCGTCATAAAGGTTGGGAGCGCTCTTCCATCCTCAAGCCTCATGCGGGGGCCGTATGTATTGAAAATGCGGGCAATCCGGGTCTCCACTCCGTGATATCGGTGGTAGGCCATCGTCATCGCTTCGGCAAATCTTTTGGCTTCGTCGTAGACACCTCGTATTCCGATCGGATTGACATTCCCCCAATAGGTTTCGGGCTGCGGATGTACCCCGGGATCTCCATACACCTCGCTGGTTGATGCCAATAAAAATCTGGCATCTTTCTCTTTAGCCAGGCCGAGTGCCTTGTGGGTCCCAAGCGAGCCGACTTTCAGCGTCTGAATCGGCATATTGAGATAGTCATTCGGTGAAGCAGGAGAAGCGAAATGCAAAATCAGGCCGAGCGGCCCTTTGACATAGATGAAATTGGTCACATCGTGCTCGATAAACTGAAAACCCGGCCGGCTGAAAAGGTGTTCAATATTGGACGTAGAACCGGTCAGAAGGTTATCCATACAGATCACCTCGTAACCCTCATCGAGCAGGCGATCGCAGAGGTGTGATCCAAGAAATCCTGCTCCGCCGGTGATCAATGCACGTTTTTCGGACATTCAAGTCAGACGTTTACGGAGGGCCTGCCGACACTGATATACTTCAGGTTGTGATCTGCAGCCCGTTGGAGGTCATAGAGATTGCGGCCATCAAAAATAAGCGGCTCTTTCATCATTCGTGCAAATTTGTCGATATCGGGCCGGCGAAATTCATTCCACTCGGTGCAGATCACAAGAGCGTCGACGCCGTCGATCGCCTGATCCTGGTCTTCCACAAATTCGATCATGCTGAGCGTCTCTTTTTCGACTGATTCCTGAAACGTCTCCATCGCTTCCGGATCGTAGGCTTTCATCCTGGCGCCCAGTTTTGCAAGTGACCGGGTAATATAGAGCGAAGGAGCTTCTCGCACGTCATCGGTTTCCGGTTTGAAGCTCAAACCCCAGATACCGAAGGTTTTCCCCTCGACCTCACCGTTAAAATAGGTTTTGATCTTTTCGACGATCGACAACTTCTGCCGTTCGTTGACCTTCATAACGGAGTCCAGGATTTTAAACTCATAGTCGTTTTGTGCGGCTGTGTAGTGAATGGCCTGGACATCCTTGGGAAAGCAGCTGCCGCCATATCCGATTCCGGCAAACAGAAACCGTTTCCCGATACGGCTATCGGTTCCCACACCGATCCGTACATTATCGACATTGGCGCCGACACGTTCACAGATGTTGGCAACTTCGTTCATGAAAGTAATCTTCGTAGCCAGCATCGCATTGGCCGCATATTTCGTCATCTCGGAGCTCTTCTCGTCCATCACAAGAATCGGATTGCCGCTGCGAACAAACGGTTCATAGAGCGTTTTCATCTTTTCCGCTGCGCGATCACTGGAAGTACCGATCACAACCCTTTCCGGCTTCATAAAATCTTCCACAGCTGCGCCTTCCCGAAGGAATTCCGGGTTGGAGACGACATCAAATTCGACATCGGTTTTTTCCGCAATCTTCTTTTTCACCTTATCGGCGGTACCGACAGGGACGGTGCTTTTATTGACGACGATCTTGTAGGTCCCATATTTGTCGAAAAGTTCGCCAAGTTGTTCCGACACCTTAAGTACTGCAGAAAGGTCCGCCTCCCCGTTGGCACCGGGCGGAGTCGGCAGAGCCAGAAAGATGATCTCCGCCTGCTCGACGGCCGACTCAAGGTCGGTTGTAAAGTGAAGCCTCTTCTCTCTGATCGCCCGGTCGAATACCCTGTTCAGGCCCGGCTCATAGATGGGAATTTTTCCCTTCTTCAGCTGGTTTACCTTCTTCTTATCGATGTCGACACAAACGACGTTGTTACCACTGTCGGCGAAGCAGGTTCCTGCAACAAGACCGACATATCCTGTACCGATTACAGCCAGGTTCATTCGATTAGCGTGTTATGTTTTTGATTTCAATTTTCATCTTTCCTGCAGGCACTTCCACGTCGACCACATCTCCTTCGGAAGTTCCGAGTATAGCTTTCCCGATCGGTGAATCGATCGAGATCTTACCCGCTTTAAAATCGGCCTCCTCTTTGTTAACCAGTGTGTAGGAGGTTTCTTTCTCCGTTTTGTGGTTGTAGATCGTTACTGTCGACAGCAGGTAGGCCTTGGATGAGTCGATATTCTTGTCATCAATAATGCTCGCTTTTGCCAGCGTATTTTCCAGTTCTGCAATACGCTTTTCAAGCATTCCTTGCGCTTCTTTTGCCGCATCATACTCGGCATTTTCACTCAGATCGCCTTTGGCCCGCGCTTCAGAAATCTCTTCGGCGATCTCTTTGCGCCCTCTCGACTTCAGATCCTTCAGTTCGGCTTCCAGTTTTTCATACCCTTCTCTGGATAGATAATTTTTTCGCATAAATAGTCTGCCACCTCTTCAATCTGTACTAAACGTTCGCCTTATATTTCATTAACTTTTTCATCAAGTTCCGAACGGCGTAAAAATAGGATGTTCACAAGTGTTAACCAACCGCAGAGTTGAAAAATCCGGACATGAAATTTGAAAAGAGGTCCACACGAGAAATCCTTGCTCTAAATCGGCGCAGGACCTCCCCTCTGGGTGAGCGAGTGATCTTGATGGCACACAATATACGAAGCCTCCATAATGTTGGCGCCCTCTTCAGATCAGCCGATGGATTTGGAATTGGTGAATTGTGGCTCTCCGGCTACACTCCCAGACCGCCCCGGGCCGAAATCAGTAAAACCGCCCTGGGATCCGAAGAAAGTGTTCGCTGGCATTCAGTCGAGAAGCCGGCCGAAGAGATTCAGCAGTTGAAAGCCTCCGGCTTTGAAATCTGGGCCCTTGAACAGACACATCAAAGCCGAATGCTGACGGAAATTGAACCTGGTGGAAGTAAAGTCTGCCTGTTGATCGGTAATGAAGTGACCGGGGTAGATGAAGAGCTGCTTCGACTGGCCGATTCGGCTGTTGAGATTCCACAGTTCGGCGAAAAACACTCGCTCAACGTATCGGTAGCAGCAGGAATTGCACTCTATGCACTACTCGAAAAATTTGAATCAAATCATACCAGGTAGCCGGAACTCCTGGAGTGAAGGCCGGGCGAACAGAGTTGATCGGCCTCGTGTTGAAGAAAGTTAAAATCTGCCTATACTTGAACACCTGAAAAATGAAAATCTGATCGATGAGCAAACGTACACTGATCACTTCTGCATTACCCTATGCCAACGGCCCGATTCATCTCGGACATCTGGCAGGCGCCTATCTGCCCGCCGACCTATATACCCGATATCGCAGACTTCGCGGTGACGATGTGATCCATATTTGCGGATCCGATGAACATGGGGTTCCCATCACGATCACAGCCGACAAAAAGGGAGTTTCTCCGAAACAGATCGTTGATGAATATCACGAGCGCAACAAAAAGGTTTTTCGGGAATTCGGGATCGATTTCGATTATTACGGCCGTACCAGCTCACCGGTTCATCACAAAACTTCGCAGGCGTTTTTCCTCACTCTCAATGAGAAAGGGATCTTCCGGAAAAAAAAGGAGAAACAACTTTGTGACCCGGAAACCGGGATGTTTCTCCCGGACCGATATGTAAAAGGGACCTGCCCCTCTTGCGGTTATGAAGAAGCTCACGGCGACCAGTGTGAAAGGTGCGGCAGCTCTCTCTCCCCGCTCGAACTGAAAGAGCCGAGAAGTACGTTGACCGGCAATAAACCGGAACTGAAAGAGACCGAGCACTGGTATCTGCCGCTGGGTGATCTGCAGCCCGAGATCGAGAAGTGGATCGATTCCCGGAAAAACTGGAAGCCCAATGTTCTGGGCCAGTGCCGGAGCTGGCTGAAAGAGGGCCTCAGCGACCGTGCAGTAACTCGTGATCTGTCGTGGGGTGTACCGGTCCCCCTGGAGAGTGCCCGAACCAAAGTTCTCTATGTCTGGTTCGATGCCCCTATAGGGTATATTTCGGCGACCAAGGAGTGGGCCGAAGAGCAGGGTGACCCGGAGTTGTGGAAAACCTACTGGCAGGATGATGAAACTGAATTAATCCACTTTATCGGAAAGGATAACATTGTTTTTCACTGTATTATGTTTCCGTTGATGCTGCTCAAGCATGGTGATTATGTGCTGCCCGAAAATGTCCCTGCGAATGAATTTTTAAACCTTGAAGGACGAAAACTTTCGACCTCCAAAGGGTGGGCCGTCTGGCTGGAGGAGTATCTGGAACATTTTGAACCCGATCTTCTCAGGTATGTACTGGGAACAACCCTGCCAGAGACAAAAGATTCCGATTTTTCCTGGCAGGATTTTCAGACTCGGGTCAATAGCGAACTGGCCGATATACTCGGCAATTTTCTCTATCGAACCTTATCATTTACCGAACGCTTTTTCGACGGGAAGGTCCCACCCCTGGTGAATCCAAATGAAAAAGATTTACGAGCTCTCAAGTCGATCAAAACCTCCGGAGAGAAGATCGGGAAGGCATATGAAAAATTCCGTTTACGTGAGGCTATTGCAGAAACGATGAATTTGGCCCGCATCGGTAATAAATATTTTACAGAAACCGAGCCCTGGAAAACCAGAAAGGAGGACCCGCAATCCTGTGCCAATACGCTTCATGTCTCGGTTCAGATCGCCGCTGCCCTCTCGATTCTTTTTACACCTGTACTTCCCAACAAGATGAGTACTCTGCGTGATCAGCTCGGTATTTCAGGTGAAGCAGCCTGGAACGATCTGGATGACTCGATGATCGAGCCGGGCCGCAAGATCTCTTCCGGGGATATATTGTTCACTAAAATTGAAGATGACGTAATTGAAAAGGAACTTGAAAGGTTGAAGAGACGCGCGGCAGAAGCTGCAGAGGCAGCCGGTGATAGCGAATCTGAAGAAAGCTATACTCCGCTGAAAAAGCGTACCGATTTCAACAAGTTTTCTGCAATCGATCTGAGAGTCGGCCGGATCACAAATGCCGAAGAGATCCCGAAAGCGGATAAACTGCTCAAATTGACCGTCGACCTGGGTTTTGAAATCCGTACGATCCTTGCCGGTATACGTAAGCAGTATGATCCGGATGAAGTGATCGGACGTAAAGTCTGTGTAGTTGCAAATCTTGAGCCCAAAAAGATGATGGGAATTGAGAGTAACGGTATGGTATTGATGGCTGAGGAACAGGACGGGAAGCTCCAGTTTCTGTCGACTGATGCCGAAGTCGGTTCACCCATCTTCTAATCTCCTGATATGAAGTTCCCTCACGCCGACACTGAACTGGGCTGTATATCCGGTCAGGAGAGTACCTGTTTTCGGCTGCTTATGCCGGGAATTAAAAGTGCTGTCTGCCTGCTCTACGATAAATTTGAATCCGATACTCCTGAACAACACAGGATGGAATCGGAAGATGGCGAACTCTGGCAGCTGGAGCTGCCTCGTGACTGTTCAGGACTCTGGTATCAGTACAAGGTGAGGTATTCAAAGAATCAGAATCCGCATACCCCCTATTCCGGCAAACCATTCGCAGACCCTTACAGCCGGCATGTAACCGTTTACAACCATTACAGACAAGAAGCAAAATCGCTGATCCGGTACAATCATTACGATTGGGAAGGCGATTCGCAGATCCGGATCGACGACCCGAGAGACCTGGTCATTTACGAAACGCATATCAAAGATCTGGTCGCCCTGCCGCAAGAACAGAATGAAAGTATCTATCGCAGATGGCTTAACAATGATCACCCCGGAGGAATATCCTATCTCAAACGACTCGGAGTCAATGCGGTAGAGTTCCTTCCGCTCCAGAAATTTCCGCCTCCCGAACCACCCTGGAAAAGAAAAACCGCCGAAGGGTTCCACAACACCTGGAACCCGTATGCCCGAAATTACTGGGGCTATATGACCTCCTTTTTCATGGCTCCGGAATCACTCTATGCGGTCGATTCGCCGGCGGGACTGGATCAGCTGATCGGACAAAGCGATGATGCGGTCCGTCAGCTGAAAGACCTGGTCAAAGCTCTGCATCGCGAAGGAATTGCCGTCATCATGGATGTGGTCTATAATCATACATCGCTTTTCGACATCAACCCTCTTTGTCATCATATGAAGGAGATCTTTCTTCGCCGTGATGAAAAAGGCAAGCTGATGAATCGAAGTGGTACCGGCAATGAGGTCCAAAGTGAGCATCCCCACGTTCAGAAGCTGATAGTCGATTCGATACGCTACTGGATTGAGGAATTTCATATCGACGGATTTCGATTCGACCTGGCCGGGCTGATCGATGAAAAAAGCTGGGATGCTATATCGGAAACCGCCCGTCAGGTTAATCCGCACACCGTTTTGATTGCCGAACCCTGGGGAGGCCGATACGTACCATGGCTATTCTCCAATCACGGCTGGTCTTCGTGGAACGACCGGTTCAGAAACGGAATCAAAGGTTCAGACCCGACCCGCCACTGCGGATTCATCTTTTCCGACTGGCACCACAACAGCGACAGAAATCAACTTGAAAATTGGTTCAGAGGAACGATCAGAAAGGATGAATCCGGGCTGTTTCAAAGTTCGAAACATGCCGTCAACTATCTCGAAAGCCACGACGGTTATACACTTGGGGATTTTATCCGTATAGCTGTCCGGTATCAGGGAGAAAATCCGGTAGTTGAAGACCATGCCGGGCATCTGAAACTGCGAGAAGATGAGATGAAGATCGCCAAGCTGGGAATTTTTTCACTGATGGTTACCCCTGGCATAGCGATGATTCATTGCGGGCAGGAGTTTGCCAGATCCAAGATCATTGCCGGCAGCTCAATCCATGAGGAGCGAACTGGAAGAATGGACGAGAACAGTTACAATAAGGATGACGAAACCAACTGGATCGCTTTTGAGGAGGTCGATCTCAACAAAGAATTGTTCACCTTCTATCGCGGTATGATACAGGTTCGCACCATGTCTGATGCATTAAAGAAAAGTGACCCCCAATTTATTCAGTTTGATCGTTACAGCGATCCACTCCATCTATGCGCATTTATCGACGGCAGAAGTGCCGGAGACCTGTACAATTATTATTATACCATCAATGCAACACAGCATCATCCGCTTGAGGTAACACTTCCGTCAGGGGTCTGGGAGTTACTGGTTAATAACCGTTTCGCCTCTGTTAAACCGATCGAATTTATCAGCGGTACCGTGCAGTTACCCCCAATGAGTGTATTACTTCTGAGAAAGTTGCGACATTAGTGTAATAAAAATATTTTACCCCGGGTTTTACCGGGAACTGCCGGCCTGAAGCAGACGTCAACACGATATCGGCATCAGGTGTCGTATTTCCCGGCACGATGATCGTTCAATCCTTAACCTAACCTCAGACAATTGGCAGCTATCGATACATCGGCACGGGGTAACTGGAACACAAAACTCGGCTTTATACTGGCAGCTGCCGGTTCCGCCGTCGGCCTGGGTAACATCTGGCGCTTTCCAACGGTAATGGCCGAAAATGGAGGTGCAGCGTTTCTATTCATTTATGCGCTGCTGGTCTTTATTATCGGGTATCCGGTGATGGTGGCGGAGATGTCGATGGGACGCAGCTCACAGAAAAATCCCGTAGGAGCATTTCGGGCGCTGAGTAACAGCCGTTTCTTTCCGATCGTCGGATTCTGGATGGTGCTTTGCGGAATCGCAATCCTCTCCTTCTACATCGTAATTGCAGGCTGGACGATCAGTTACTTTTTTGAGCAGATCTTCTTTTATGCCGGATGGTATGATCTGGCAAGCTTTATTGCCGATACCGATAACGGTTGGCTGAATGCAATTCTGGCGATCATCTTCATGGGTTTGACGATCAGTATAATACTCGGCGGAGTCAGCGACGGCATCGAACGGGCGGTCCGGATGCTGATGCCGATGCTGGTTGTAATTATCGTGATACTTATAGGATATGTTCTGTTTCAGCCGGGTGCCAGCGAAGGATTGAGAGTCTATCTTGTACCCGACTTCTCGGCCATCACTCCCGATTTGATATTGGCGGCTCTGGGCCAGGCATTTTTCTCTCTGTCTCTCGGAATGGGGGCTCTGATCACCTACGGATCCTACCTGAGTAAAAAGGAAAACATCCCGGAAGCAGCCGGTTATGTCACTGTGTTTGATATAGGAATTGCTTTTCTGGCCGGATTGCTGGTGATGCCGACCATCTACATCGCACAATCACAAGGTATGGTAATTTTCGACGATGACGGTAATCTTGTAGCGGGAATAGCCCTTATCTTCCAGGTGTTGCCCGAACTGTTTCACGAAATGGGAGGACTGATCGGATTGATCTTCGGTGCTACCTTCTTCTTCCTGCTCAGCATCGCCGCACTGACCTCTTCGATTTCACTACTTGAGGTTCCTACTTCCTACACGATCGATGAGCACAGAATGCCAAGAAAGAAGGCAGCTCTTCTGATCGGCGGAACGGTCACTATCATTTCCATCATACTCTCCTTTAACACCGGCGGTATTGATATCCTCAATTACGTCTTCAGTGATCTGGGACTTCCGCTGGGTGGTTTAATGATCTGTCTGTTTCTGGGATATGTCTGGAAGACCGAGAATGCCCGACATGAGATCCGAAGCGGCTTTGAAGGACTTGACGAACATTGGTTCTGGCCGGTATGGACCTTCTTTGTCCGTTATATCTGCCCGATCCTGATCGGACTGGTTCTGGTGGTTACAGCCTATGAACTAATTGGAACACTATTTGCCTGAACCGGCGGAAGATTTTTAACGCTTGCCGTCGATTCGAAGTTGTTATCGAGCGGATCTACCCCTATTTTCTGTTCCAATTTTTAAAGGATTAAAATCATGGCCAAAATCGATACATCAGACTTCCGTCCCGGAGTCAATCTCAGAATTGACGGAGAGATCTATTCGATCGTAGAGTTCCAGCATGTCAAGCCCGGAAAGGGCGGAGCTTTTGTAAGGACCAAACTGAAAGGAATCACCAACGACAAGAATATTGAAAAGACATTCCGATCCGGTGAGAAAGTCGAGGGAGTTCGTGTCGAACGCCGTGCAGCTCAATTTCTCTATTCCGATACCGGGTTGTGGCACTTTATGAACCAGGAAACCTATGAACAGTTTCCGCTTGAAAAGTCTAAAATGAGGAAACCGGAGTTTATCAGCGAAGGTGATACCTGCACACTGGTTGTAGATGCCGAACTGGAAGAGGTACTTTATGCAGAGCCGGCCAATCACATTACTACCCGGGTAGAAAAATCAGAACCCGGTATTCGCGGCGATACAGCGCAGGGAGGTGCCAGCAAACCGGCTACTCTCGCAAGCGGAGCGGTTATACAGGTGCCCCTCTTTGTCAACGAAGGTGATGAGATTAAAGTGGATACCCGAACCGGAGAATATATCGAACGAGTAAAGACCAATTGACCGATCCATGGATTTAAAACTTGTTAAAAACATACTTGACCTGATTAGCGAAAGCGACGTAGATGAAGTCTCAATTGAAGAGGGAGACTTTAAAATCAGCGTAAAAAAGAAGGCTTCAGCCTCACCCGGCGAAATTCCGGCATATCATTACCAGATCCCTGCCCAATCGCCGGCACCCGCACCCCCGCCTTCCACTGCAAACTCACCGGATCACTCTCCTGCCGATACCTCTGCAGGGCCGGATCAAGAGGACTCAGTTGATGGTGATACGGTCAAGTCTCCCATTGTCGGTACATTCTACCGCGCCCCCTCACCCGAATCAGACCCTTTTGTCGAGGTCGGAGACAAAGTTGAAAAGGGCGACACGCTCTGTATTGTAGAAGCGATGAAAATAATGAACGAGATCGAGGCGGAGTTTGGTGGTACTATTCAGAAAATACTGGTCGAGGATGCCCAGCCGGTCGAATTTGACCAACCCCTCTTCATCATAAAAAAAGGTTAAATCAGTCAGTTGAATGTTTAATAAAATTCTGATTGCCAACCGGGGTGAAATTGCCATGCGGGTTATCAGAACCTGCAAGGAGATGGGTATCAAAACCGTTGCAGTCTTCTCCACTGCAGACCAGGACAGCCTTCATGTGAAGTTTGCCGATGAAGCTGTATGTATCGGACCGCCGTCCAGCAAGGAGAGTTATCTGAAGATCCCTTCGATCATGGCCGCCGCTGAAATAACCAATGCCGAAGCGATTCATCCCGGCTATGGATTTCTCTCGGAAAACGCCGAATTTTCCCGAATCTGCAGTGAACACGACTTGAAGTTTATCGGTCCCTCTCCCGATATGATCTCCAAAATGGGCGATAAGGCTACCGCCAAAGCCACAATGCTCAACAGCGGTGTACCGGTAGTACCCGGCTCGGAGGGAATTGTAAGGGAGTTTAAAGAAGCCAAAACGATATGTGATGAGATCGGCTATCCGGTGATCATCAAGGCTTCTGCTGGAGGAGGCGGCCGAGGCATGAGAATCGTTCATGAGGAGTCGAAACTCAAACAGGCATTCGATACCTGCAGAAGTGAGGCGGCTGGAGCCTTTGACAACCCGGACGTCTATATCGAAAAGTTTGTTCAGGATCCGCGTCATATAGAAATACAGATTGTAGGTGATCAACACGGGAATGTTATCCACCTTGGAGAAAGAGAGTGTTCGCTCCAGCGCCGAAACCAGAAAATCCTTGAAGAAGCTCCATCCCCTGTCATGACGGCGGAATTACGGGAAGAGATGGGACAGGCTGCCGTAAAGGCCGGTGAAGCGATCAATTACGAAGGAGCCGGTACCATCGAATTTCTGGTCGACAAAGACCGGAATTTCTACTTCATGGAGATGAATACCCGAATTCAGGTAGAACATCCGGTAACAGAAGAGATTACATGGTGTGATCTTGTTGCGGAACAGATTCGTGTTGCCGCCGGAGAAAAATTGAAGAAAAAACCTCTGAAAATGCGCGGTCATGCAATAGAGTGCAGAATCAACGCGGAGAGTCCGGCAAAAAACTTTCGGCCGTCGGCCGGAACAATCACAGCATTCCATATGCCTGGCGGCCACAGTGTCCGCGTCGATACTCACGCATATGCAGGATACCGTATTCCTCCGCACTACGATTCTATGATCGGAAAGCTGATCGTCAGTGCACCAACCCGCAAGGAGGCGATCTCACGAATGAAAAGAGCGCTTCAGGAGTTTATTATTGAAGGAGTTGATACGACGATCCCCTACCATCTTCAGCTGATGGATGATGAGAATTTTATCAACGGGAATTTCAATACACATTATCTGGAGTCAAAGTTCAAATACAAACCTGAATAAATTCAATTTGGTGTTATGAAACATCCGGAAGAACTGAAATATACCCGGGAGCATGAATGGGTTCGCGACAATGGTGACGGAACTGTAACGGTGGGTATAACCGATTTTGCCCAAAGTGAACTTGGAGATATCGTCTTCGTTGAGCTTGAGGAAGTGGGGTCCGGGTTTGATCAGGATGATGTTTTTGGTACAGTCGAAGCCGTCAAAACCGTTTCGGAACTTTACGCTCCGGTAGCCGGTGAGATTGTCGAGATCAATGAAAGCCTTGAAGACGACCCGGAATTGGTCAACAACGATCCCTATGGTGAAGGCTGGCTGATTAAACTGAAGATGAGTGATGCATCTCAACTCGAGAATCTGCTTTCATCAGACGAATATCTGCAGATCATCGATTAACGATCCATTCCCTAAAGTGACGGGTCGGAAGTTCGGGTATCGATTTCCTTCCGGTTTGTTGATGAATTAAAACGGTATTCTTATATGCATTCTCATCATGAAGAGTGGATCTTGATCCTTGATTTTGGATCCCAATATACGCAACTGATTGCCCGCCGGGTGCGGGAGTTGCATGTTTACTGCGAGATTCATCCCTATAACGTCGACCTTGATCAATTCAGCGATCTGCCTCCCTCCGGCATCATTCTCTCGGGAGGCCCTCTCAGTGTCTATGACGATGAAGCCCCCCAGCTGAATCAGGAATTATTTCAGCTTGACCTGCCGATTTTGGGGATCTGCTACGGACTTCAGATTATCTCTCACTCCATGTTGCCGGGCAGTGTTGAAAAGGCTGGTAAACGGGAGTTCGGACGTGCTCACATCACTATTGACCGGGATGACGATCTACTGAAAGGAGTGCAGGACAAATCGACGGTCTGGATGAGCCATGGGGATCATATCATGAATTTGCCGGAAGAGTTTGATGTGATAGCCCATACCGATAACGCACCGGTTGCGGCAGTTCAACATAAAACCAGGCCTGTCTATGGAGTGCAATTTCATCCCGAAGTTGTCCACACACACGATGGAGACCTGATTTTTGAAAATTTTGTCAAATCGATCTGCGGTTGTCGCGGCACCTGGACTTCGGCTTCGTTTATCGAAACCGAAATCCGTTCAATCAGGGAAAAGGTCGGAGATAATCGTGTTCTGTGTGCCCTCTCCGGAGGTGTGGACTCTACTGTAGTTGCAACATTGATTCACAAGGCTATTGGCGATCAATTAACTTGTATATTTGTTGACAACGGCCTTCTGCGAAAAAATGAATTTGAAAAGGTTTTAACAACCTACACCGATACTCTCGAACTGCCTGTCCGCGGAGTTGATGCCGCTGACAGATTTCTGGAAAGACTTGAAGGTGTATCCGACCCGGAAGAGAAACGTGTAATTATTGGCAATACCTTTATCGATCTATTTGAAGAATCGATTCAGGACAATACCAGTTATAAATTTCTTGCCCAGGGAACCCTATATCCGGATGTGATCGAAAGCGTATCGTTTAAAGGGCCATCTTCGACGATCAAATCACACCACAATGTGGGAGGGCTTCCCGAAACGATGAAACTCGAACTTATTGAACCGGTCAGAGAGCTTTTCAAAGATGAAGTCAGAGCGGTCGGCAGAGAGCTTGGTATCCCGGATCATTTCATAAAACGACACCCCTTTCCAGGTCCCGGCCTGGGAATCCGGGTTCTCGGTGATCTGAGCAGAGAGAAACTCGATCTGCTGAGAGAGGCAGATGAGATTTTTATTCAGGAGCTTAGAGAAAATGGACTCTATGATCAGGTTTGGCAGGCTTTGGTGGTTCTTCTACCGGTCCAATCGGTAGGAGTGATGGGAGATGAGAGAACGTATGAAAACTGTGCGGCCCTGAGGGCAGTTACAAGTGTAGATGGCATGACAGCAGATTGGGCTCATCTCCCATACGATTTTCTGGCGAGAGTCTCCAACCGGATCATCAACGAAGTTCAGGGCATTAACCGGGTCGTCTATGACATCAGCTCAAAACCACCTTCAACGATCGAATGGGAATAAGCGAAACAATCCTTGAAGCTTCAGGTTACAGATGATGGTAGATGTAACGACGTTATCATTCAACATGGCTAAAAAATTCCCAACCCTTTATCTGAGCCTTTTTTGCTATTTACTCTTACTGCCGATTGCAGTAGATGCACAGTCGCTGGATGATGCGGCAGCACTGTATGAAAATGAAGAGTATGAAGCTTCACTCGAATTGCTGCAGGAACTGGAACAGACCGATGACGTACTGCTTTTCACCGGAAAGAACTACCTGGCACTCGGTGAGTACCTGAAATCCAGTCACTTTCTAAATCTGGCACGAAACAGTCAATCAGATTTAATATCAAGTGAAGCGTATTATTCATTGGCAATCAATGAGTTTCATCAGGGCAACCTAACCCGTTCTCTTCAAATCCTTTCTGATCTGGCGTCGGGCCCGGACCGTGCAGGTATTCGCAGCTCTTCACGCAACTTTTATCATCAAATTCTGAATTATCTCTCCGACAGGCAGAGGCACCAAGTGTTTCGGAGTACCAACCAAATTCAGATTCGGTACGATCTTATTCGGTCCGCAATCGGCCGTACAAACTATGAAATGGTCGAAGCAATGCTGAGTGAACTGGAAAAACTCTCCGGATTGCAAATTGAGGAACAAGCGGTCGAATCGTTGCGAAATCAGCTTGGGCCCAAGGAAAATTACGTTTATTCGATTCCCTACTCTGTCAGAGCCCCGGAAGGGATGATCTACAGGGTTGGAGTGGCTCTCCCCTCTTTTGACAGTGACCACCCCCAGTTTGAGATCACCCGGAACCTCTATTTTGGCATGGTCCTGGCAGCTGAATGGTTTAACGAACGAAATACCGACCGTAAAGTGGAGTTGCGGTTTGGTAATACAGATGCCGATCCCGATTCGATACCGGGAATTTTCCATCAGCTCTACTGGAATGAACGGGTAGATGCATTGATCGGACCGCTATATTCAGAGGAGGCGGCAGAGATGTCCCGATTTGCCGAATCGTTTGAGATTCCGATGCTGACGCCTCTGGCCAATTCCGATGAAATAAATCTTGGGCATAACTATACTTTCCAGGTGAACCCGACATTTGCCAGACATGGAGAGAGAATGGCCCGTTTTGCTGTCGAAGAAGCCGGCCTGGATACTCTTGCCATTCTGGTAGAGTCCGGTACACTTGGACGCTCTTCGGCATTGGCATTCCGGCATGAAGTGGAACGGCTGGGGGCGCATGTCGAGCACTATATTGAGAAAGATTTTGCTGAAATGGGATATGATATCTCAGAAGTGACGGAGATCTTTACAACAGATACTACACTTGCCGATTCCCTGGGTTATGTACCGATCGACGGTGTTTATGCTCCATTCACCGGCCAAGCGGCATCAACTTTGATCCAGCTTCTCATGACCGATCTGGAAGCGATGCAAACCGATCTGTTGGTCTTGGGATCCGAGGAGTGGAGAGAGGCACGTTATACCGACTCTCAGCTTCGAAACTTCCCGATCTTCTATTCTCAGCCATATCAGTCAGTTACTCGCGGCGAGAGAACTGCAGCTGAGATTGAAGTTTTTCCTGATCAGAACGATCAAAATGGGCTCCGTCGTTTACAGCTCGACAATACACGGGAAAATATCTTCTCGACAGGTTTTGAAAGACGATTTGGGTTTGAACCTGACCGTTTTGCAAAGATTGGTTACGACACCGCCGCTTTTCTGCTCGATGCCCTGGAAAGGGCCGGTAATCCTGATTACCTTGTTCGGATGATTCGGGAAGCCCCGTTATTCCAGGGAGAAGCGATTCAGATCCATTTCGAACAGTCGCAAATTAATCGGATGGTGGAGGTTATCCCGCTAACCTACAGAGCTGAAGTGATGTTATACGGTCCCACGACCGATGAGACTGACGAAAGTATCGAAGATTGATCCCATCAATACTACTTGTTCAGGGACGGTCTCCTGCCTCCATTTCCGACATCTCTCTCATCCTCTGTTGTTGAATTCGGTACTGCTCTCGAATCCAGCGCCGCCACTCGGCACTGGCAACCTGATGCTCTGCAAACGTTTCGGTAAATACATGTCCTCCTTCAGGGCTGGCTACCATATAGAGATAGTTATGGCTTTCTGGATTCAGTACAGCCCGGATAGAATGTATATCCGGATTTGTGATCGGGCCGGGCGGTAATCCATCGATCAGATATGTATTGTAGGGATGTTCGATCCGATAATCTTCAAATAGTAACCGTCTGTGCTCTCCAAGTGCATAGATGACCGTAGGATCCGCCTGGAGTCTCATATTTCGTTGCAACCGGTTGAAATAAAGGCCGGCAATGCGCGGTTTCTCCCCCCTCTCTCTGGCTTCCCATTCGACAATAGAAGCAAGAATCAAATACTCATCTAATGAAAATCTGCTCTCATCAAGCCGGTCGGAGTAGTTCCGGCTAACTCTCTGGTCAAATTCCTGTAAGATCCTCCAAATGACCCTGGCAGGTTCGGCCGTCCAAAAGATATTGTAAGTATCGGGCAGCATTCTTGAAAAGAGCGCCATCGGTTCCAGGCCGGTATCACGAACCAGCTGGCTTGTATCGGCGAATATTGCGGCAAATTGAGCGGAATCCGCCCTTAATTGACGGCCAAGGTCCGAAGAGAGGCGTTCAATTGAGATACCGGGGCGAATCATGACCGGAGTATGATCCTGTAAGCCGAGAGCAAGCCTCGAGAGGAGTTCTCCATAACTATGGTTTCCCCCAATTTCGTAACGGCCGGCATTGAAATTTCTCCAGCCGAGCAGATTAGAGGCCCAGCGTAGTTCAGATTCGTCAAACTCTGTTTCAAGATCTGCAAATCGGCCGATCAAACCATCCAGGTCAGTCGGTTCATCCAGAAAGAGGACTGTCTCATCGGGAACAATGATACTCTCGGCGTTATTGATCCTAAGGTCTCGAGCCAGATAGAATAGCAAAAAGACTGCAAGGCCAAAAAGAACGAGCCGCAGAGTGTCGTTTTGAGCGATATGAGTCGACCAGCCCATCTACACTGAACCTCTCTACAGATCGGAAAATTGATCGATCAGAAACCGGATATGTTCGTTCAGCTCCTTCCCGATCAGTTCAACACCTTTGCGAATATCCTCCCGGGGAACATTGGCAGCAAAACTCTGATCTTTCAGTTTCTTTTTGACCGATTTGACTTTCATATCCTTGAACCCGTTTGGCCGAACCAGAGATACTGCATGCATAAAACCGGATAGTTCGTCGCAGGCGAACAGATACCGCTCCAGTTCACTTTCGGGCTCCCGGCCTGTTCGGTCCGGTGCATGAGCTTCCACAGCCTGAATCAACTCCTTCGGATATCCCTGTTCCGGTAGTATTTTGCTAACAGCAACGGACGGGTGATCTTCCGGATGTTTCTCCCAATCGAGATCATGTAGTAACCCGGCCGTCCACCAGAGGTCTACTTCTTCGTCCGGTTTACCAAGTTCTCTCGCGTAAGCTTCCATTGCTGAAGCTACCATATGGCAATGGTGTCTTAAATTGTCACCTTCGATCCAGGCTTGTAACAGTTCTTCACTCTTTGTACGGTCAATCATTCCTGAGGATTATATCGATTCATCAATTGTGTAACCTCCCGGGCCACCTTCTGATTGTATTCGAACGCCAAATTGTTATAGTTGATAATGTCGACGATCGTTCCGATAAAGCAGAGTCCGGCAGTAAAAAGGTATAGCAGACCCATTCCCGGTTGGCCGATAAAGATACGGTGAATACCTGCAACGCCAAAGAGTCCGACACAAGCTAGTATCAAAATCGTTATCGGATCTTTTCTTCGCGCTCTGTAAATTGTAGTGAAAGAACGGGCAGACTCATCATTCATCGGTTCGAGTACTCGCTGTATATAAATCGCTTCGTCTCCTTCCAGTTCCGGCAGATGTTCAAACAGGCTGGCCATGGGGGTCTATTTTGATTGAGGATTACTTAAAATGTTTTTACGAAACAGGTGTACAATTCTGAAACCAATTAAAGGAAGTGCTGCGACGCCGGCTGGATGTGACGCTACAGATTCACTCCACAAACCTCTGAAAAGGTAGGATATGGAACGTCCCAGACCCTCTCCCGGACAAAACAGGTCCAGACGATCGAGCGGACATAGTGACCTTCCATTAACTGCCGGGTCCAGGTAAGCCAGTAAAACAAGGCCAGCCAGCAATACCGTCATTTCCAGATGTTTTTGCGTCAGGTTTTTTAATTTGTTCATGCGTCCGACAGTTCCTGTTGCCGTTATGGTGATTTCTGAAGACTCTGGTTACTTTTCAGGAAGTACGGGATTTTACCTGTGACGGATTTTTCGAACTGTTTACAGGCTGAACTGACAGCTAAGAGATAAACATGCCGAATAAGTTTATTCAATTCCTTGCATATTTGAAAACGTTATGATCCATAGCTGGATACCGGTTCATAACCCGCATCAGACTTTCACATTATTTATTACGGTAACTATTTTAAAAAGTTAGACGGATTATGAAAATCAGGCGCTTCTTACACTATTCCGGCCTTACAATTCCATTTCTTCTACTTCTGATTTCCGGCACCCCGACGGCTATTTTCGGACAGGATCAGGCAGATTCACTCTCTGTCATGCTGGAGCCGCTGACTGTAGAAGCAACCCACTCTTCAGTAACCCTGGACAGAGCTTCCATTTCGGTTACGGCGCACCGAAGGGATTTAACCGATCTGGCTGCACGAAGGGCGTCTACACTCGACGAAATCACATTTACCTTGCCGGGAATCTGGATCAGTAACCGGGAAAATCATGCTTTGGGAGAAAGGATGACCGTTCGAGGTATGGGCTGGCGCTCTCAATTCGGAGTCAGAGGTATACAGGTTGTACTGGACGACATCCCCCTGACCGTTGCGGATGGTCAGACTATCATGAATATGGTCGATCCGGCGATGGTCACATCTATGGAACTGCTGCGAGGGCCTTCTGCAACATTCTGGGGTAACAGCAGTGGCGGAGTACTCTATATGAGAACCCGTATGCAGCCCGATGCTCCGGCACTGATGCTCAGAAGTTATGCCGGCTCATTCGGAACGATGAAACATGAAGTAAGATGGCAGCAGCAGTTCAGAGAAGTACGATTTGGCAGCTGGGGTTCCTACTACCAAACAGACGGTTTCAGAGACCACAGTCGTGCCCGCCTGATTCGCTCAGGGATCTCTGCAGGATTTGACCTTGGGGATAGATCAACAGCCGATCTGCGGTTGATCTACTCCGGAATGCCTGAAGCTCAACATCCCGGCTCACTCAACAAGGAAGATGCGAAAAGTAATCCTGCCAATGCCTGGCCGCCCTTTGTCGATTCGCAAGCCGGTAAAACCTTCCACCAGTTGATGCTTTCAGGAGCGTTCTATTCAAATTTTGATTCTGGCCTTATGACAACCTCTCTGCACGGGATTTACAGAGATCTGGAGAATCCGCTTTTACCTGCAGTCGGCTATATCGAAGTTGATCGATTTGCCGGTGGAGGTCGTATAACCTATGATTTTGACAATCTGCCGTTTGATCTGCAAACGGGAACGGACTTTCGATGGCAAAGAGATGATCGCAGCCAGAGGGAGAATATCAATGGTTCTCCGGGTGGAGACTACTCGATCCGACAACTTGACAACGTCAGCAGTTATGCCCTCTTCGCTAAAGCAGTGTTCGATATCGGGGATTTTTCAATTAATGCAGGGTTGCGAGGCGATCGAATGGTGTTTCGCTCCGATTCGATCGATGTGGCAACCGACCGGGTGATGGAAGCGGACGATGAACGCAGAGTGTTTACTGCCCTGAGCCCCAGTATTGGAATCAGTTATCATCTTTCCAACGCACGGATTTACGCAAACTTCAGTACTTCATTTGAATCCCCTACCACAACGGAGTTCAAAAACCGCCCTGGAGGAGGTACCGGTTTTAATCCCAATTTGGATCCGGAGCGAACCGTAGGCGGTGAGATGGGAGTACGCGGACTGCTGGAAAGTTATAACCTGGAATACGATCTGACTCTTTATATGATTGGAGTGAATGATCTGATTGTTCCTTTTGAGGAGGTCGATGGAGGACCCACCCTGTTTCGCAATGAGGGTTCTACTTTCCACAGAGGTGCGGAAGCACATCTTCGGTTGCTGCCGCTGCAGCGAGTCCATCTCGAATTTGCATACAGCTGGACAGATGCCCGTTTTCAGGATGGGCAGTTCGAAGGCAATAAAATTCCCGGAGTAGCTCCACATCGTCTTGGCGCCACCGTTTCACTTCATTTGGGCCATCACACGCTGGGCACCGATTTTGAATTGGTGTCGACCTATTATACCGACAGTGCAAACAGTTCGGTCAACAACTCCTATCAACTTGTCAATGCACGCTGGAGCTATAACGGTCTCCGTTTCGACGGCTGGAACCTGAACCCGTTCGTTTCGTTCTACAACCTGATGGATACCCGTTACAACACGTCTGTTGCGATCAATGCCTTTGGTGGCAGATATTACGAACCGGGAAGCAGCCGCAGTTTTCAGGCTGGCATCAGTCTGCAGCTCAATTAGGTGATTTATGCTTGCAGCAAGCGTATGGAGGGGGTTTTATGATTGAATTTGCAAATATTTCTTTAACAATTGCTAATCTGGTTTCAAGAAGCTATTTTCTGCCAAATCATTGCAATCTTAAAGGATATTTTGACCTGATGATTGTAATGTCGAGTTAAATACGAATCAAAGTTATAGTATTATGAGTGAAGAACGTGAAGTAGGAACTGTCAAGTGGTTTCATAATGGCAAAGGGTATGGATTTATCACCCGCGAAGACGGTGAAGATGTTTTTGTCCACTATTCCGAAATTCAGGCGGATGGATTCAAAAAATTGATAGAAGGTCAGAAAGTGGAATTTACAGTGGCGGAAGGAGACAAAGGTCTTCATGCAGTCGAGGTGATCGGCCTGGACTGAGTCCTGCTACACGGATTTCAATTGGAGCAATAAAAAGCACTGCAACAGGCGGTGCTTTTTTTTTGCCAATTTCCCACTCCATATACCTGATACATTTAGAGACTATTTACCTGTACTCAATTGAAAATGAAGATAAAGGAAATTGTCGTTGACCTTGCAGTGACACTCTTTATAGCTGTGACCGTTTATACAGATCAGGAATGGATGATATGGCTTTTGGCCGCATATACTCTACTGATGTTACTGAGCAGAAGCCTCTATCTGTTCAGCCGTCAACTCCGGGCAATTGTTAATAAAAACAAGCCCTCAATACCCAGAATTTATTATCACTTACTCTACTGCCTGAATGTACTTCTTCTTTCCATTTTCGGATGGTACCTGTTAGCAGCTGGATGGCTGGTTATATGGGGACTGGCCTATTTTGGAATGAAGCAGATTTGATATTTATTGTACTTTATCGTCAATCCAATCATTACAAACCGCAGCATTGATCTGTTATGAATCAATACGGTGAAAATAGAAGTGCGTATCTCAACTGGAGTGATGAGGATTGGAAAGAAAAACTCACACCTGAACAGTTTCGGATCATGCGCAAGAAAGGGACCGAAAAACCCTACCGGAACAAGTATTATCTCCACTCTGAGAGTGGACTCTACCGATGTGCCGGTTGCGGAAATCCGCTTTTCAAATCCGAAAGCAAATTTCAATCCTTATCAGGATGGCCCAGCTTTAACCGGCCGATAGAATCCGATGCGGTTGCAGAGAGAGCCGACATGTCACACGGGATGGAACGAACCGAGGTGATCTGTTCCCGTTGTCATTCTCATCTGGGCCATCTCTTTACAGACGGGCCCGAACCAACAGGGTTGAGATATTGTATCAACTCTACAGCTCTTGAATTTGAAATAAATGAATCGAATAATGAATAGTGAAGACCAGACCGCAGAACCAACCGAAAAAAAAGCACGCCGAGCACGAGTTCTTCAGGTAGCTGAATTTGACCCGAGGTTACGCTCCTACATCAATTACTCGGTAGTTGCACTTTGCACGATCACAATTGTCGGACTGTTGATTTTGCCTTTCTGGTTATTTTTCGGCAGAAGATATCTGGACAGATATTTTGACAACCTGGAGTGTAAACTGACGAGTCGCTCTCTCCAGTTTAAAAAGGGGGTTTGGTTCCACCAGGAGCGCACGATTCCGCTCGACAAAATTCAGGATTTGACATTCAGTGAAGGGCCGATTCTCAGAAAGTTCGGGTTGAGTACCCTGAAGGTTGAAACAGCCGGACAGAGTGCATATTCCGAGGCTGATCTGTCACTGACTGGAATCGTCGAGGCTCATAAATTTCGGGCAAGGGTCCTCGACCAAAGAGACGAAGTTACGGAGATCTATCGGGGCAGCCCTTCCGGTAATTCTTCAGACTCTGCCAGTGCCGAAACCCTTCAAATATTAAAAGAGATCCGAGATTCACTTCGATCGATCGAGAACAAAATCGACAGGAATTAAAGTATAGCGGGTCTCAAATCTATTTTCGGCATTCCTGAAATGATCCGCTATTAACTGCGTGGTCCGTCAATCCAGGTAGGTCTTCTCTGCGATTCGGTGATTGTACAACTTGAAGAGTGCCATAACCACACCCCACTGAACAAATACCGTAGCAACAGAAAATGGACTCAACGGATTATACCAGGTATCGGGAGCGTATACCGCCGCACTCAAATAGATCCACCAGGCCAGCAGAGAAACCACCTGAACCGGGACAACATATTTGATAATAAAAGTCCACCAATAGCCGAGTTTCCACCGGCTCTCTGCGGTATTGACCAGCTCTTTTCTGAATCTGTCAGGCCCGAAACTGATTACAGCAAAGGAGATAAACGCTCCGGAGACCATCAGCCCTACCCCCCAGACAAAATCCTGATTTGCAAAAAAGTCAAGATTAATAGCTGACGGCAGCCCGAACAGGAAACCGGCGGAACATACACCGATTGTGGCGTATTTACGAAGTATCCCCATATCAACAAAAACCTTAGTAGCAAGTTCTATCATTGCAATCAGAGAACTGAATGCGGCAAATGTAAGTCCAAGGAAGAATAGAATGGAAAAGATCTTCCCTCCTGCCATTTCATTAAACAGTTGAGGCATCCACATAAAAGTCAGGCCTGTGCCGGCAGGCCCCGAGGTCTGCATTACGTCCAGAATCTCTCCGTCGCTCATATCGGATCCGAGGATTCCAAATACAGTTGAGAATATGATGACCCCTGCCATCAGGGAAACCAGATTATTTCCGATTCCGGTTTGAAAAGCACTGATGGTTATATCGTCCGACTTACGCATATAGGCTCCGTAGGTCAGAATAAGACCCCAGGCGGCCCCGGTATCCCAGGCATTTTGCGTAAGCGCCTCGAGCCACAGTTGCGGATTTTTCAATGTGGAGAGGTCAGGTGTAAAGAGGTATCGTATACCTTCGCCACTGCCTTCAAGAGTAACCGCCCTCACCAACGAAATGATCAATACCAGCACGAGGGATGGTATCAGCAGGTTATTGATACGTTCGATCGATTTCACACCCTTCAAAATCACAAGTCCGCCCAAACCGATCATTAGCAGATGAAAAACAGAAGGCAGCATCGAGGCCTGAAATCCTTCCCAGACCATGGTCGCTTCATCTACACTATCAGGCAGTGTAGCAAAGATCGATTCCAGCAGATAGTAGAGACACCACCCTGCCACCACGCTGTAATAGAACATGATGGCCGTTGCAACAAAACCGATAAATGAACCCATCCAGGCATATTTCTCTCCTACCATCTTGATAAAGGAGCCGATCACACCCTTCCGCCCATTGCGGCCTATACCATACTCGGCAATAATCAGCGGAATAGAGAAGAGAAACAGAAAAATAATCCAGGCGATCAGAAAAGCCCCCGCTCCATCTTCTGTTCCATTTTGTGCAGCGATCCTCGGAAACCGCCAGATGTTACCTGTACCTACAGCAATACCAAGAACACTGATAATGAGGCCCCATTTGGTCATGAAGCGCTCTTTACTTCCTCCGGTACTCCGGGCCATAAAAGTCTGGAATAGGATTTTCGGTTAATAGATCAACGGCTGTTAATAATCATTTTTCAACTTTCAGGCAAACCGAATTGATCAGCTTTTCCAGTTGGCAGAGCTTATTCTGGAGTTTACGATGGACTCGACGGGCCGCGGCAGCTGGGCTTGCGATTTAATTGCAGATTCAGATCCCGTTTCGGTATCTTTTGCCCTTTCAAACGCATTACCGGATAGGCAACATCAAATTACTGAATCCGTTTTGAATCCATTCTGGTCAAGCGGGGTCTGACAATCTCTGATCACAACACTCTATGGAGATTTTGACATTTTTTGAGTATCATCGCACACGAAACATCTTTTTTGCCGTCGTATCGTTTATAACGGCTTTTGTTGTGTATGCTCTCACCGTTGCACCCACAGCCAGTTTCTGGGACCCGGCCGAATATATCGCCATATCCCACACACTGCAGATTGCTCATCCGCCCGGATCTCCGTTTTTCGCCTTGTGGGGGCGACTCTTCTCAATGTTCGTGCCCGCCGAATATGTTGCATTAAGTATTAATATGATCAGTGTGATCGCTTCCTCATTCACAATCATGCTGCTCTACCTGGTTATTGTTCGACTTATTGAGGAGTGGCGCGGCCCTGCCGACAAAATGGACCTGATGGACCAGATCGGACTCTACGCCGGAGGTTTGTTTGGCTCAATCACCTTCATCTTTACTCACACACACTGGTTCAATGCCGTAGAAGCCGAAATGTACGCTTCCTCGATGTTTTTTACGGCTCTTGTCGTCTGGGTGGCTCTAAAGTGGTCAGAAAATCACGACAAACCCCGTTCAGAACGTTGGCTGGTGCTGATCGCCTATATTTTTGGTTTGGGTATCGGTGTTCATCTTCTCAATCTGCTGGCCCTCTTTTTTGTAGCTCTCATCATCTATTTCAAAAAAAAGGATTTTACGTTTATCTCCTTCACATTGATGGGTGCACTTGCCTGCCTGGCATTTCTTCTAGTCTACCCCTTTACCATTGTCAACCTGCCGCACATGGCCGGTCAAATCGAACAGATGACATATGGCCTCGTCGGTCCGGCCACTTTCATGGTTTTTGTGATCGCTGTAGTGGTTTATGCCATTCACTACACACAAAAGAAGGGGCTTCGCACGGCCAATCTTGTAGCCCTTTCCTATGCTGTCATTCTGATTGGATATTCGAGTTATGCCATGGTCTATATTCGGTCTCAGGCCGAGCCTGCCATCGACGAAAATGACCCCTCTACCATCGAAGCCTTTGTCAGCTATCTGAAGCGCGAACAGTATGGAGATGTTCCGCTGCTGCGAGGACCGACTTACGACAATCGGACTGGGCGCATCGACCGGGACAACGAGGTGTTTTTCCCTCGCCGACACTCCGGGAGAGCCCAACATCTGGACTATTACGCCAATTTCGACAGCGACTGGCAATTTTTCTGGCAGTACCAGGTCTACCATATGTACCTGCGTTACTTCAACTGGAATTTTATCGGCAGAGAATCTGATATACAGGACAGCAGCTGGTACTCCGGATTCGGGGAGACACCGCACTCTCAAAATCCGGCAAATTCAGGATATTTTTACCTGCCTCTGCTGTTAGGACTGCTGGGTATGCTCTACCATTTTCGGAACGACTGGCAACGGGCCTTTTCCGTGCTTGTGCTCTTTGTCATGACCGGACTGGCCATCATCTTCTACCTGAATCAAAGCCCTATGGAACCAAGGGAGCGCGACTACGCCTATGTCGGCTCTTTTTTCGCGTTCAGCATCTGGATCGGGATGGGGGCAACTGCTGTTGTAGAACTGCTCAAGGATTGGTTTGGGAGAAAACCTCAGCTTACATATATCACACTCGGACTTATGTTTCTGGCAGTTCCCTTCTGGATGGCCAAAGAGAACTGGCCGAGTCATGACAGGAGTAACAACTATGTGGCCAGAGACTACGCCTACAATCTGCTCAACTCCCTTGAGCCCAATGCCATCCTCTTTACCAACGGAGATAATGACACCTTTCCGCTCTGGTATTTACAAGAAGTGGAAGGAGTACGGACCGACGTTCGAGTCGTCAACCTGAGCCTTTTAAACACCGACTGGTATATCAAACAGCTCAGAGATCGTCACACTCACGAATCATCCCCCCTGCCGATTCGACTGACCGACGAAGAGATTGAACGCCTTACATCGGAACTCGATCTGCATGACCCCGGAGAACAAGTGATTCCCGTCAATCATGCCCTCCTTCGAACAGTATTTGGAGAAGAGGATGGATTGGGAGGTAAAAACCTGGCAGGCGGGGAATCGGCGGCAAGAGATCTGACCGCAAACGACCTTGCCGGGATAGATGGAGTTGTATTTGATGAAGTCTTTGAAAATCAGCTGCAAAGCGCAATACCATTTACGATTCCGGCTGACTCACTGGATGATGCAGTACGATGGCAGCTGGAGGGTCGCTTTGCAGGTCAGGACGCAGAAGGTAATCCCCGATACTTCCTTCAGGTACAGGACGAATTGATTCTGGAGTTACTTGAAAACAGCGATTGGATGAGGCCGATCTACTTTGCCAATACCGTATCCCGGGAAGGACAGCTAGGGCTTCACCCCTATTTTCAGTTCGAAGGAAAAGCATTTCGAGTGGTGCCGAAACGACGGGATGTAGGCAGCTTCGGTTATGTCGACCCTGATGTACATATCGATCGGCTCAAACGGTTCAGATTTCAGGAGTGGAATAATCCTGATGTCTATTTTGATGAGAATATTCGAAGGATGCTGCTCAATTACCGTTACGGCTTTTCACAATTAGCCGATGAACTCGTTCGAAGAAACCGGCTTGAAGAGGCGATCTACTGGCTGGAATATGGAGAGGAGCATGTTCCGTTTCGGCCGGAAGAGAGCGACTGGACACTACCATCTCTTTTCGCTTATCGTTATGCTCTCTGGGGAGCTCCCGAAAGTGCTGTTGAACTGGCCGAATTTTCCAAGAGTCAGATTTTGCACAAGATGGATTGGGATCTTAGAAAACTGGATCGGCTGGAAAATAGAATTGCCGGGCTTGAACAGGATATAGCGGACGCAAGAGCCCGAGGCCGCACCGAAAGACAGCGTCAACTGCAGAATCGGATCGAAAGAACCGAAAATGAAGTTCGACAGGTAGTTGATGAGATCTCATTTGCTGTAAGCCAGTTAACGATATTACAAGGTGTTTACTTTAAAACCGATCGGGATGAAATGGCTCGTGAACTGGCAATGGAAGTCAACCTGATGACTGAAGGCCGGGTACCGATGCCCGATTCGAGAGAAGCCAATCGCGAACAGATTGATCGTTTCAATCTGGCCATACCGGTTCCCGAACAGGAAGATCGTCCGGCAGAACAGATTTAAAGTTACCTTCTGGTATTGTATATTGGAGTTGATCGAAATCGACCGGTTGCAGGAGTACAGCAATCGTACGCAGCTTTTTTCCAAGTAATATGAAGATGATCCACCACTTTACGAAAGAGAATATCGAGTCGATTGGTAATGTTTTACAGGCAGAGCCAAAACCACTCGGAAATGATGTTTATCGGTTTGAACTCAAAAATGAAGAGGAAAACCGTCGGCTGGCTCTGGAAATTCACCTCGGCCTGGAAGTTGAAGGTGAAAAGATGAATATGGTTTCAGTATATGCTGCCAACACCTTTCTGCAGCTGCATAACTGTACAGCTTTTATCGCCAGTGAGATGCTTCGGCAGGTTACTTTTTTCAGAAAAGCCAGAGGAATGACTTCGGGTCTGATCGTCGAGCAGGGAGCCGGATGCAGTCTCTATGCCAATGTCAGCGATGATGTATTGAAAGGAGACTTCACTGAGCTACCTGAAGATCTGATGATGTGCGGCGTCGCCCTTTCGCTGACCGAGACATCCGGCATGGATGACTTCAGTTTTGATTGAGGTTGGGATGAGCCGTTTTCCTGTTTTTGGCTTTACCGATCGTCCTGAAAAATTGCCGGTTATACACAACCCCGATCAATTAGAAATTCCGGTCGATTCCAGCACATTTCAGCAGATTCTGGCTAATGTGGAAACCGGTGAAGAGATCCATTTTGCATTTCTTGAACTGATATTTGTAGGAGAAGAAGCTATTGTAGAGTTAAACAGGGAGCACCTGAACAAGGAGTATGTAACCGACATTCTCACATTTCGTTATGATGATCGGACCGACCGTAAAGAGATGGAAGCCTCAATCTACTGTTGTGTACCCCGAATTTATGAACAGGCCGGGGAGTTGGGCACAGAAATTGATTCCGAATTTTACAGGGTGTTCATTCACGGACTTTTGCATCTGGCCGGCTATGAGGATGCAGATGAAACTCAAAAAAAGGAGATGCGCTTGATCGAAGAAGATTATATGCCATAGAATTGTGTCATCCTCATGAAACTTTCGCTCCGGTTCCTTCGTGTGCATTATAGCGGCCGATAGTAAAATCCGCATCGTCCAGTCATAAGACTGAACTAAGGGGTCAAATAGCTGAATAATGGAGTTCCTGCACAAGAAGTGCTGCATCTATGAGTACAAAACAACAAAGTTCAGGAAGCGGCAATTCGAGCGCTGCAAATAAAAATTTACGTGTAACCGGCCTTTTTATACGTAAATTTTTAAGATTGATCCGGAAATATCAACCGGCCGATCCTTTAATAACAGCAAACAGAAGGGATAGTTCGACCGAACCTGCTCCCTCACGCAGGTACAGTTTGGGATTGACCCTTCTATCAATGCTTCCCTGGGTTCTGGCTTTCTCATTTCTCGCTTCATTTTTTTGGGATTTCAACGACAGCCGAATCTTGATAATCGGAAATTCCTATCCTCTCGACGGTTTATTGCGAATTGTCTCGGTGAGCGGGCTGATCGGTTTTCTGACCAACTGGCTTGCCATTACGATGCTGTTCCGGCCATCGGAGAAACGTCCGATCCTCGGTCAGGGATTACTGCCAGCACAAAAAGAGCGTGTAGCCCGAAGACTTGCTACAGCCGTATCGGAGGATCTGATCAATCCGGAAATTATCAAATCAAATCTCCGTGACTCCGGTATGATTACACGGTACAGAGAGTATGGTGCTGTCAGAATCGGACAAATAGTGGAACAGCCCGAATTTCGACGGGATCTGAAACGATGGCTCATCGATTATACCGAAACAATACTTGGTAATCGTCAATTTCGAAGCACCTTTTCTAAGAAATTGGCTGAAGAAATTGATCTTGCTCTCGAAAACCGAATTGTTGAACGAACCGCTTTTAAAACCTACAGCATGATTCGGGGAGTCGAACTGGCAGATCTGGTTGGACAGGCGTTGGACCGATTACCTTCCATCATTGAGAAGGAGCTCTATCATCTCGACTCGACACTCGATACTCTGCCGGAAGAGTTGCACAGACATGGTGAGGAGATCGATCGTCAGCTTCTGGCTCTGCTCAATCGACTGATCAACCGTCTGGATGTACATTCGATCGTTAAACAAAGTCTTATGCAGTTTGATCACGGTAACCTGGAAAAGATGATCCTTCGGGCAGTTAACGAACAGCTGAAATATATTCAATACCTGGGAGCTCTGCTCGGTACTATCGGAGGCCTGGTTATCTGGCAGCCACAACTAAGCCTCCTCTTTTTAACGCTTCTGGGAGGATCCGTTTACCTGGCTGACAGGATCATCCACAGGTTTTTACGGCAAGGATCAGATTCACAAGTAAATAGTTCGAACTGATAGTTTAACGACTGAATTTTAGTAACTCCATGAAAGACAGTTGGATTTTTAAAAAAAAGCGAATTATTGTATTATCGGGTGCAACAGATTGCTTGCTTGTAATATCTAAACAAGCTGGCCATCATATTCAGACTTCGGTTGCATCCAATTAAACATAGGAGACGGGCAGATCATCACCCGAATGTTTAATTACCATGCAAATTGACTGACTAACTGTAATACCGTACGAAAACGAGCCATGCGAATCCGAACGACGACTTTCCCCAGCCTGATCCAGAGTCAGGGATCCGAACTACAGAACGTTTCACGTGATCAACTTACCGGTATGAAGATCCGTGAAGGTGAGGAAGATTACATTATCGGGGACCTGGCCCTGGTAGAGGGTAAAAATCCTCACAAAGCGATCAACAGTTCTGTTGATGAGCTCGACTATCAACTGCTGGCCAAAGCAAGTCTGTTGACCGCATCAAACTTTGTAAAGGAACCGATGGTTATTACAACCGGTTTCCCATACTCGACGATCAATATCAACAAAAAACCCGCAGTTGAGTTTTTCAACAGCATAGAATCTGTCACATACGATACCCGGCCCTTCGGCGGCAGTGATCATCTGGTTCAGCCGATCTCGGTAAACCGGGTCGAAGTGATTCCGGAATTGATCGGCGGTATTATTGCCATGCGAAGCGGCGAAGATCAGCGGACCGGAAATTTCTTTATGGTGAGTATGGGTTACGGTACGACGGAAATCGGCCTTAGTACCGACAAAGGAGTTATTCAGCGAACCGAAGCTTCCGGAAACGGACTGCGCTATGCAATCGATTGGGCCATGAAGCGGCTGATGCGGGATTATTATGTAGGTTTGCGCACGGAGCAGCAATTCGATACGGCATTTCAGGCCGGTAATATAATTCTCAACCGAAAGCGTATCGATCTTACAGAGATTCGGCGGCAGGCACTGGCTCATTACTATGAGGATGTGATCTCTCCCCTTATGAGAAATACCTGGAGTGACGACGATTTTGATCGTGCCAATACCATATTGTTGATTGGCGGGGGTGCAAATTATCCGGAACTGGTCGACAGTTTCCGAAGAGAGTTCGACAGTTTTGTCAATATTGAAGTGGCTGAAAATCCAGCCACGGTTACTAGCCGGGGCTATTGCATCCGTTCCCGTAACAAGGGTGGTTCTGCTGCAGCAGCTGTCGGTATCGATATCGGCAATGCCAATACAACCGTCAGCGTGATTGATTCCAGTGCGGGAATCTGATCCGGACTCTTCGACAGGTTTCAGAGGAAGATATACTATTCAAAAATGGATCACAGGATCCCATGTGAGGCGGCTCCTGTGAAGAAGTATAAAAAAGTGCGATGAAGAAATTGGAGAGGCAGAACGCAGTTACTCTGCTTGCAAAAGGCACCCGAATCCGGGAAAATAAACTCTATCTGCCGTCCAGCAGCCGGATCTCAGGAGAAGTGGCGCTGAACGTCGAATGCGACGGCAAACTGGTCATCGATCAGGACGCAGAAATCAGAGGGAATGTCAAAGCGAGAGATTTGGTACTTTACGGTCGTATCGAAGGTAATGTATGGGTTGAAAAAAAAGCCCGTATCTTCAGTACAGCTTATCTGTATGGTTCGATCAGTTCCCATTCAGTTGAAATCGAAGAGGGGGCTTATTGCCAATTTGAAGCTGCCGTTAACCACTTGGCGGATAACCGTCACGAAAAAGCTGTTGTAGAGACGCCAGTTGCCAAAAATGCTAAACCAAAAGACACTTCGTCTACCCCTACACCCGAAACTTCCGATTCAATCAAAAAAGATGGGGTGGAAAACGGCAGCTCGGCAACAGAGGATGAAAAAGATGAGAGCAGGAAACCGGACCCTTACGGTGACCATTTCTGGTAAACCCGGCCGGCCCTGCCGTCACCCTAATCTTATCTTTCATACATGGCCGGTGTACCCTCTTCCGGTATGCTGTTGAGAATAAACTCGCGGATATGCTGGTTCGAGGTCTCCAAGTCTTCATGCCGCAGATACATCATATGGCCGCTTCGATACCCTTCAAAATGGAGACGATCCTGTACCTTTCCGCTTCGGTCCATATTCCATATCACATATTTGGCTGAAAAATAGTCTGTGGCACCATCATAATAGCCGGACTGAACCAGGACTTGCATCCAGGGATTTTGCCCCATGGCACGCCGCAGATCCTCACCAGTTGTATTGTTGCTTCTGTCCCAGGGGTGTACCGGTCCGAAAATGTTATATTGCAAGTCGGTTTCATACCCGAGGTGCTCTCTCAAATAGTGATTGATCGCCGGTGTAAACGTATGGTTCCAGGAGGTGAGCGCAGGATCGTGATCGTAACGTTCGCCTCCGTCACTTCGGTCGATTCCGCGATATCGGGAGTCCAGTCGGCCTACTGTCTGACCGCGATCTCTTAACAGCTCTTTCCAGTAAAACGATGTCGGAATCGTCAGGTTGTAATCGAGCACATGTTGCTTGTCGATTCCGGAATACTTTGACACCGATTCGGCGATATTAGCTCTCTCCTCTTCACTCAGGCTTCCTCCGCGGGCAACCGCCGGAAGGTAGGTTTCTATCGTAAACTCTTCCACTTCGGGCATAAAATCATAAAGATCCTGCTGCTGCAAATCGTGATCCAGTGCTTCGTGATACCAGGCTGTGGCCGCGTAATAGGGCAGTTTCAGTATTTCTGACCTGGGGCTCATTGCTGGTGGTTCCAGGCCCAGGCCGGTCGGTGAGACCAGAATTACTCCGTTGATATACATCCAGTGAGAATTTTGGAGCCGGTTGGCCAGCCCTGCTACACGGGTCGTGCCATAACTCTCCCCTTTCAAATATTTCGGAGAAGTCCATCGGTTATGCCTGGAGACGAAATTATCGATCCAGTCTGCCAAATAACGGATGTCGGCATTCACCCCGAAAAAGTTTGAACGATCCGCATCCGGGTCCAGAATTCTTGAGAAGCCGGTATTGACGGGGTCGATATATACGATATCGGCTACATCCAGGATGGAATGAGGATTTTCAACAACTCCATAGGGCTGGATCGGATACCCCTCTTCATCGATTTCAAGAAATCTGGGGCCGGTATATCCGATATGCATCCAGACTGAAGCTGACCCGGGCCCCCCATTAAATGAGAAGACGAGCGGCCTTCTGGACTTATCTTCTACCCCCTGTCGTTCATAATAGACATAAAAGAGCGACGCTTCTGCAACGCCGTCACTACCCCAGACCGGCTGGGTGCCGGCTGTGGCTGTATATTGGATTCGTTCTCCCTTAATTGTCACTTCATGTTCCGACGTGACACTGCTTTCTGCTTCGAGGACCCTCTCTTGAGCTTCGCTGTCATTCGGCAGAATCATAACGGCTAACAGCAATGAAAAAGCGGAGAACCAGGCAGTTAAAGTTGAAAATTTGAATTTCGGGGCGAGTTGAACAGTTCGATTTCGGTTCATCTTCCTCATATTTATGATGGCAGGTGACAATTTTATGATGGCAGGTGACAATGCGTTTTGTTTAACATTTCGGCTCAATATAGGTGAGTCATAATTTTCTTCCAAAACCGGCGAGGCTTCGCAATCCGGTTTCTTTTACTGAAATGAGCGGCAGCGAATAGAAAATAAAAAAGCCCGTCCGGTGTTCGACCGAACGGGCTGGAGGTGACTAGTCAAGCTTTCATCCTGCCGTCAAGAGCAGCCGGTAGTTGATCCGCAGGTAATGCACTTAAGGCATGTTCCGTTACGGATCATTGTCATGCTGCCGCATTCGGGGCAAGAGTCGCCTGTATAACCGAGCTGCTTGGCCCGGTCGTAATCAGTTTCGGATACCGTTTTTTCACCGGTCAGTGATTGATTGCCCGCCGGTTCTTTTACCGGATTTTTCATTTTGGTTTCTACCTGTCTGGCAACCTCTTCCGCCAGTTCATCCTCTTCCGATGGACGCAGTTTCCGTTTGACAATCTCTTCCGGTGGAACATGGGCGAGATCTTCTCGTGCCAGATAGGTAACCGCCAGTTCCCGAAATATATAATCGATGACAGAGGTCGTCATTTTGATGTGGGGACTGCCTGCAACGGTTCCGCTTGGTTCAAATTTTGTAAATACGAATGCATCAACAAACTCCTCAAGCGGTACTCCATGCTGTAGTCCCAGTGAAATAGCGATAGCAAAGCAGTTCATCAGGCTGCGGAAAGCCGCACCTTCACGATGCATATCGATGAAAATTTCTCCAAGCTGGCCATTGTCATATTCACCGGTTCTCAGGTAGACACTTTGACCGCCGATCTTCACCTTTTGTGTATAACCGGAGCGGCGATAAGGAAGCCGCTGACGCCGTGCTACATATTTGTGAATGATTTTTTCGGCCGTTTTGACCACTTTCTCCTGCTGGTTGCTCGTCTCCACATCTTCCTCCAGTTCATCCAGCTCTTCCAATACATCACTCATGGAGTTGAGCGGTTGACTGAGTTTTGAACCGTCTCTATAGAGTGCGTTTGCTTTGAGCATCAGCTCCCAGGAGAGCATATAAGCATCTTTGATATCGTCAACCGTCGCTTCGTTCGGCAGATTAATCGTCTTTGAGATGGCCCCGGAAATAAAGGGTTGTGCAGCTGCCATCATTCTGATATGACCTTCCGGTGCGATAAACCGGGTTCCAATTCGTCCGCATTTGTTTGCACAATCGAAGACAGGCAGATGTTCATCCTTCAGATGAGGCGCCCCCTCTACCGTCATAGTTCCGCAGACAAAGTCGTTGGCCTCCCGGATCTGATCCTGGGTATAGCCGAGATGGCGCAGCATATCGAACTCATAGTTGGAAAGCTGCTCTTCTGTGATATCCAACACCTCTTTGCAAAAATCTTCTCCCAGTGTCCACTGGTTGAAGGCGAATTTAATATCGAAACTGCCTGGCAGGGCTTCCTCTACCGCTTTGATCTTCTCCTCGGTAAATCCGATCTCCATCAGGCTGTCCGGATTGATATGAGGGCACTCCTCAAGTGATCCCGAACCCTTCGCATATCGAATAATCTCATCGATTTGTGAAGGAGAGTAACCGAGATTTTTCAATGCCAGCGGGACACTCTGATTGATGATTTTAAAGTATCCGCCTCCAGCCAGTTTTTTGAATTTGACCAGGGCGAAATCGGGCTCGATTCCGGTTGTATCGCAATCCATCACCAGCCCGATCGTACCTGTCGGAGCTATGCAGGTGACCTGAGCATTCCTGTAACCATACTTCTCCCCTTTTTTTACAGCACGGTCGGCATCTTCCCGAGCCGCTTTAAGCAGGTAGTCTGGACACTCCACCGGATTGATCGCCATCGGTTTAATCGTAAGCTCCTCATAATCGTCGTGATCTGTATTCCAGGCGGCACGCCTGTGATTACGGAGAACTCTCAGCATATGTTCACTGTTTCGCTCATACCCTTCGAATGGCCCAAGTTCGGAAGCCATCTCCGCACTCGCTGCATAAGAAGACATATGCATCATACAGGTGATCGCACCTGCCATGGCGCACCCTTCCGAACTGTCGTAGGGCACTCCCTGAACCATCAGTGCGGTTCCGAGATTAGCGTACCCAAGCCCAAGAGTGCGAAAGATATAGGAGAGTTCGGCGATCTCTTTGGATGGGAATTGAGCCATCAGTACCGAAATTTCCAGCACCACTGTCCAGAGCCGTGATGCGTATCGAATCGATTCGACGTCGAAACGGCTGCACTGCTCATCCTCGAAATATTTCATCAGGTTGAGTGAGGCGAGATTGCATGCCGTATTATCCAGGAACATATACTCCGAACAGGGGTTGCTCGCCTTAATCGGGCCATCTTCCGGACAAGTGTGCCACTCATTGATCGTATCGTGATACTGGGTTCCGGGATCGGCACATGACCAGGCAGCAAAGGCGATCTGATCCCACAACTCTCTTGCCTGGAGAGTTTTCATCGGCTGCGGTTCTCTGCCCTCTTCTTTCGCCTTTCTTTTCTCGATTCGGCCATAAAGGTTCCACTGATCGTCATCCACTACCGCTTTCATAAACGCGTTGGGCACACGAACCGAATTGTTGGAGTTCTGGCCGCTGACCGTCATGTATGCTTCCGAGTTCCAGTCAGTGTCATACACGTCAAATTTAATATCGGTGAATCCCTGGCCTGCAAGCTGGACGACCCGTTCGATATAATTGAGCGGTACCTGATCCCGTTTAGCCTGCCTGATCGCTTCTCCGAGTTCCTTGTGTTTCAGGGGATCTCTGCTGACCGAACCGTTCACACGCTTTCCGTCGATCTCCACCGGCTGGTGGCAAAGCCGGATGATCTTCTTCAGGTGTTTCTGCGTTACTTTTGAACCGGCAACAATTGCCGCCACTTTCTGTTCTTCGCGCACCTTCCAGTTAACATACTCTTCAATATCCGGATGATCGAGGTCGAGAGTCACCATTTTAGCCGCCCGGCGTGTTGTTCCGCCAGACTTTATAGCCCCTGCAGCACGATCACCGATTTTCAGAAAACTCATCAAGCCAGAAGAACGACCTCCGCCGCTCAGTGATTCCCCTTCGGCTCTCAGATCTGAAAAGTTGGATCCTGTTCCCGACCCATATTTAAAAAGCCTTGCCTCGCGCACCCACAGATCCATAATGCCTCCCTCGTTGACCAGGTCGTCACCCACACTCTGTATGAAGCAAGCGTGTGGCTGAGGATGGGAATAGGCGTCTTCCGACTTTTTAAGTTTACCTGTTTTTGCGTCAACATAATAGTGTCCTTGAGAAGGCCCGTTGATACCATATGCCCAGTTCAGGCCGGTATTGAACCACTGCGGACTATTGGGAGCAGCCATCTGATTAGCGAGCATGAAGCATAGCTCTTCATAAAAAACCCTTGCATCTTCTTCGGTATCGAAATAGTCATGTTTCCATCCCCAATAGGTCCAGCAGCCTGCAAGCCGGTTGAAAACCTGCCTGCTATCACGTTCATGCGTATAACGCTCCTCTTCATCCAGCTTTTTCAGTGCGGTTTCATCGGCTTTTGAGCGCTGAAGCCATTCAGGCACTCCCTTCTCCTTGATTTTCTTCAATTCGACGGGAACACCCGCTTTACGGAAATATTTTTGGGCTATAATGTCGGTAGCAACCTGGGACCAGCTTTCAGGAACCACCACGTCATCCATCCTGAAAACGAGAGAACCGTCGGGATTTTTTATCTCTGATTTTCGTGAAACGAACTTCATTTCCCCATAAGGTGAATCCCAATCAGACTTCGTATAAAATCGTTTAAACTTCATGATGATATCCCGTTGTCTTGTGTCAGATGGTTAAAAGGTCGATCCTGAGAACCAGCTTCCTGAATGATTTTTTATTTCGCAATACTAAGCCGCTCCTGTACACGCAATCGAGAAGAATCTCGATTGCGTGTACAGGGGCAGAAGTGACTCTAATATATTTGTGAACTTGTATGACGGCAAGAAAAAATTCATCTTTTTTTCCACAACAATGTCAAGTTATCCACATTGACAAATCATTCTATCTCTTTGACTGCAATGGGACTTTCCCAAAGCGGCTGTAATGAATGAACTCACACTCGGATTCTGTTAATTTCATCCATGTTTTACAAAGTCATTCTCCTTTTTATTTGTTAAATTTCAATAATTTAAGAGTCTTAATATTTAGAGCGACAAGTTTTCCACGATTATTTGAGTTTTCCACATTTTCAAAAATATCACGCTGAAAACTTAGACAGTCTGTTCTTGAGTATTGAGTAGTGCCCCTCCCGGTTTGATTTATTTATTTATTTATGTGAATACTATTTATTTGTAAACTTTATATTTTAATTAATGTACTTAATTATGTATATAACAAGACCTGATATTGCCTTTGAAAGCATAGAGAACCGGTTTCCGGTATTCTATTTTTGTATACGAACAGACTATGAATAAAGTATCGGTAAGTGAGGTCTGCACTCTTTCTCTCATTTATGTGCCTACAGCCCCTCAGTCCCAGTTTGGTGCAAAGGTTGGATTGACCAGTCTTTTTGATTTATCCAGATTGTCGATCTCTTCAAAATGATCGTCGCTCAATGCAAAATCGAAGAGATCCAGATTCTCCTTTAAATGTTCATCGGAGGAAGCTTTGGGAATTGCCACAACATTTTCCTGTTCTATAAGCCATCTCAGAGCAATTTGTGCCGGGGTTTTATCATATACTTCACCGATACGCTGCAAGGTTTCGTTATCGGATACTTTCCCCTGGGCAAGAGGGCTATAGGCGGTCAGAATAAACTCCTTGTCGTAGGAATAATCGAGCATATCAAACTGACCTAAAAATGGGTGGAATTCCAGCTGATTACAAAACAGGGGAACCCTCAACTCTTCAAGCGCATGCTGCATCAGCGGCATTGTAAAATTACTGACACCGATATTTTGCACTTTTCCCTGATCCCGGAGAATCAGCATCGCTTCAAATGTCTCCTGAAGCGATTCACGATGGTTGGGCCAGTGAATCAGTAGCAGGTCCACATAAGGGGTCTGAAGCTCTCTGAGACTATTTTCTACCGTATGGAGTACTTCATCATGCTCCAGGTTAGTATGCCATACCTTGGTCGTAATAAACAGATCTTCTCTATCTACGCCGGACTGACTGACTGCACGCCCGATTTCGCTTTCATTTTTATACATCTGGGCTGTATCGATATGTTGGTAACCCATATCGAGAGCACTGCGTATTACACCTTCACACTCATTTCCAAACAATCTATGGGTTCCCAGACCGATTTCCGGAACCTCAACTCCTTGAACAGATTTGTATTGCATCAAAATAACTCGTCTAACGTTTGATTCTGTGTCGCACTTTCACCTTTTCAGTTCTCTTCTTGCATCTATAAATATAATGAGTTCATCTCAACTCAAAAGGATTCCATCCAATTTTTTACCGGATCAACGTTATTTTTCTGGTGTAAACACGGTTGCCATGTTCGAGATGGACGATATAAATTCCACTGGGGTATCCGGTGGCATTCCAGATGAGATCATGCTCCCCGTCTGACTGAACTCCGTCATAGAGCTGATCTACCGGCTGGCCAACCACGTTATACACAGTAATAACAATATGTGCCTCTTCCGGAAGATAATAGCGGATTGTTGTAGCAGGATAGAAGGGATTCGGAAAGTTCGGCTGCAACTCTACACGGTCACGACTCTCCTCCTGCTCAGCCACAACCTCTTCAATCTCGGGTTCGGGCTGAATCGACAATACAAACCTCTCCCGATTTTCATCCAGCTGCACCGGGTGAATCGAAGGAGTTTCGGAAAATTCCGGAATCTCATTCCATGTCGAAGGGGATTCAAAAGCGTATTGATTCTCCTGGCGCATATCGATGACGACTCCGGTTTCGAGATCGGTTAATGTAATTTCCCAATCGTCCGGAATATTTTCAAAATCATCCCAGTGCAGTGTGTGCCGGTTTCCGCTGTTCAAAGCTGCATGGCCGATATGCAATTCAACCGGGCGTTCAAGTTGATACGGCTGTACCTCTCTGGCCAGCAATGTACTGGCCTCATCTCCCTGCCCGATAAAATAGAGTATTGAGGCACTATTCTGCTCCTCATTCCGGAAGATCGGCCAGAGCTTCTCACTCCGATACCGATCCCCTCTCGCTTCGTAACCCTCGGTAAAAAGTAGTTGAAGGGCCCGGTCGGTTAAACGGCCATTCGGGGCATCCGGGCTTCTCAACTCCAGGTTAATCTTTCGCGATCGGTTTTCAGACTCCGCCGATCCGGTAGCCGCCGCTTCATCCGGCCCGATAAATTGAATTCTCTCCATCCCATCCCGATTGATGAAGAATGCCTGCCAGGGTTGAAGCGGTTGAGTCCGGTCATGTAGATAAAACGACTGCGTTTGCGGATCCCAAACCTGTAGTGCCCGATCCAGTAATTCGCTATTATCCGGAACAATTCTTTCAAGAGGCATTTCAGCCGCATATGGATTACCCAGAATCATCCAGCCGGTGCCGAGTTCCGACAGCTCCAGAGTGAACGAAACCGGCCGTTCCGGGCCAACGCTGTACCAACCTCTGCCCAGACCCTGATCTCCACGATTTTCTGTCAAAATCCCCAGTCCGGTTCTCAATCTTACCTGGTTCTCTGCAGGGTCCATACCGTTCCAGTAGCTAACCTCCGGGTCCAGATAGTTAATTATACGGCCGGGCGGGCTCACAGCGATCCAATTGTTACCGACTTCTGGCTGAAAGCCGTAGAGCAGCTCTCTGGTTCCCGAACTTGTGGCTGCAACCGTTGAGCCCGGATCCTCCGGCCTTTCCTCCAGCCGGAAATCATCTGAAGTCAGCAATCCTTCAATTCCTCTTTCTACATTTTCGAGCTGCCAGAGTCCGCTTCCGGGCAGTTCCCCATAGTGAGCTTCCAGAACAGTGTGGCCGTCCCAAATCAAATCGATCCTGCCACCCTCCGGAGGCAGATGTAGATCTGTGAGTATCCGACCGAATTCTTCAACTTCATCCGCCGGCTGCTCACTCACCAGCCGCACCGTTTCGTAGGGTTCCAGATAGAGGGTTTCCCTGATGCGGTACTGATCGGATGGGGTTCGCAATTTGAGGCCCTTGAGATCTACAGGCAGATGAGTGCTGTTATATAGTTCGACAAATTGAAAAGTGTTTTCGCCTTGTCTCGCGCTCGGCAGAATCTCAGTTACCAGCAGATCCCCTTCAACAACTTCCCGGCTGAATTCGAATGGCTCAGGAACCAGTTCGAGGCGTTGAACTCCCAGCCGCCCCCCGGCCGGGCTCAAAGCTGCAGAGCCCGGTACCTCCATGGCCAGCAGAAGCTCTCCTCCCGGCTCCAGCATGACGGAGCCAATATTTTCAAAAATATCGACCGGGTGTCTGACGTCTGGACCTGCAGCCTGCGAGCTCAGACCGCTGAACCTTCTCGATTCGTCCATCTCCTCTCCTCTCCAGGTGAGTTCCAGCTCCGGCAGCTCCTCCAAATCAGTAAACAGGGAGAGATGAAGGTTGAAAGACTCAATAATTTGATCGGTATCGTTTGTAACTCTGAGTCGAAACAGTTGCCTCTCCCCTGATTCCGAATCCGGATTCGGGATACCGAAAAGAGAAAGCATCTCCAGATCACCGGTGCCGATATTCCAGTAACTGCGGCTGGAGAGATCGGTTTCGTCGGTAATTTCGATAATCAGCGGAACAGGCTCTTCAAATCGGAGCTGGGCATACGATGCCTGTGTTGCAAACAGAAACGGCAACAGAATCAAGGTCAAAATGACGATAAATTCAGCAGGGCATCGTAGCCATTTTCCCATAGGCACACAGGCAATAGTTCCTTTTATAAGGATAATAAAACAATTTTGTACCTGTCATACCAGATTTCTCTCTGAATTTTTGCCAATCCAGCCAATTTTTTTCGAACTGGATTTACCTCCCGCACTCAGTCGTCAAAATGCAGATCACCAAGCAGATCTTCCGTATAAGCAACAGCTACCGATACCGCCGCATCACCTGTAATATTAACTGCAGTCCTGATCATATCCAGTATTCTGTCGACTCCCAGAATCAGCGCGATACCTTCAACCGGTACCTGAATAGCCTGCAATACGATAACCAGCATGATGATACCGGCCCCCGGAACTCCTGCCGCTCCGATCGAAGCAAGAGTTGCTGTCAGGACAATAGTCAATTGTTCGGCGATCGTAAGATCCAGGCCAAGAGCCTGTGCAATAAAAACTGCTGCGACCGCCTGATAGAGACTGGTTCCGTCCATATTGATGGTGGCACCGACCGGCAGCACAAAGCTGGATACCTCTTCGTTTACCCCAAGATTTTTTTCTACCCTCTCCATGGTCACCGGCAGAGTGGCAGCACTTGAACTTGTACTGAAACCGAGGAGAACCGCGGGCTGAATCGCTCTGAAAAAGTCCCTCAGTTTCATTTTACTGAAGATTTTAAAAAGACTCGAATAGACGATCAGCACATGCAGAACCAGGCCGATCACCACCGCCAGGCAGTACCAACCGAGCGCCCTCAGGAGTGTCAGCGCCTGTGTAAGGTCATCTCCGGCCAAGTCGACTATTACCGCAGCCATCAGTGCAAAGACACCATAGGGTGCGGTTTTCATGATAAAATCGACGATCTTGATGATCACCTCGTTCAGAGCTTCGAAAACATTAATCAGGGCCCTCCCCTCCTGTACAGGTATATTGATGAGGCCGATTCCCAGGAGAATTGCAATAAAAACGACCTGAAGCATATTGGCGTTGTCCGACGTCGCTTCGATCAGGTTTTCCGGTACAATATCGACCATAAATTGAAGCGGACTCCGTTCGAGGACTTCCTGAGCCGCTTCACCGCGCCCTTCCACATCCCCGCCGTAACTCTCCATCAGGCTGAAACGAGTCTCCTCCGGCAGAGCTAACCCCGGTTGCATTACATTAACGACCACCAGGCCGATGGTTATGGCAAACGTTGTAGTGATCATATAGATCAAGATCGTCTTGCCGCCCATTCTGGAGAGCTTTGCCGTATCGTTCAGACTGGTGACCCCCACAACCAGTGATGCGACGATCAGCGGAATAGCGATCAACTTGAGCAGATCGACAAATATGGTACCGAAAGGCCTGATGTAGCTGGTTGTAAAGTCTGTCCATCCAGCGGCACTGGAGATAAGTCCCCAAACCAGGCCCAGTACAAGTCCGATGATGATTTGCCAGTGAAGTCGTTTATACCATTTTTTCATTTCAGGCCAATTGTATTATGAGCAGGGCGATGATACATGCGATCCCCGTTGCTGCCCAGTTGACCAAATGATTCTGTTCCCTGCGGGAGCGGGCGTAACGGAAGATCCGGGAATACCGGTACCGCTGACCGGTTTGATAAACGGCACCAAGATATGAATCTGCGATACAACCTGAAAAACCGCAAAATAAAACGAGAAAAAAGTTAAAAAGAGATGCCTGAAATGAAAACGCCAGATAGGCTGCAGCGATCAGCAAGGCACCAAGCAGTGCAAACAAAGTACCGTGAAAACTGACCCCTCCATCCGTTCCGGGAGGCACTTCAATCAAACGACTGATCAAGAGAGTTTTCCCTCCTCTCCTACTGCCGACTTCCGTAGCCCATGTATCGGAGGTCACCGAAGCGATCGCCACGGCGATCAACAGCTGAAACAGTTCACTTTGAAACAGAAACAAGAGTATGGCGAACAGAACCATCCAGAACCCGTTGGCCCATACCTGAAGGCCGTCCCGCCTGATCTCATTGCCAGTCACCGGATTTCCGGCCGGTATCGATCGTGTTATCAGATTGGAAGAGATAAAAAACAGCAGAACCAGAAGAGCTGTAATCCATCCCCCGAGCCCTAGCAGGGCGGTACCGGTTACCACAGCGGCATAAAAGCCGTCCAGCGAAAACCATCCCCACAAAAACGCAGTCATTGAAAGAAGTAAGGAGAGGACAAATGCCAGAAGAATTCGGATATGGTCTGTCGTTGTACCTTCAAGAATAAAGAGAAGGATTACCAGAAACAGTGCGATAGCGTTTAACAGGCGGTCCACACCTTTACCCGGCCGGTTTCGGATCCTTTTCCGGTTCTCTTTTGAGAATGGCAACCAGCACCGTCAAATATCCTGCAATGATCACAACAGGCGAGATATAGAGTGAAATAAATCCATGCACCTCATTTTCGAGCCTCATGGCTGTGAACCCGACGATGATCAACAGCACACCCAGCCCCATCAATTTATAATTCATAGAGGAAAAGAGCATCGGCTTCTTCTCCGTCTGCCTCCTTCTTTGTCTGCCGGTCCTTTTTTTCGACATAATTGTTGCTTGAAAATGTTTACTATCTGAAGCGCTTGCATTAAGTTAGCATTTCTGTTTTAACCGTAAAAATCGACAATGAAAAAACCCGAATTGATCCTGGCATCGGCAAGTCCAAGACGTAAAGAGCTTTTTGAACGGCTGGGACTCTCCTTTACTGTTGAGCCGAGCGGAATTGAAGAGCAAAACAGTCGTGAAATAGGGCCTTCTGCAACCGTATTGAAGCTAGCCGAAGAGAAAGCCCGAGCGGTTGCTTACGGCAAGAGTGATACCCTCATCGTCGGGGCCGACACGCTAGTAGAACACCGGGGCAAAATACTGGGTCAGCCCGCTAATTCTGATGAAGCAGTTGAGATGCTGAGTATGTTGAGCGCTTCGACACATCGTGTAATCACCGGCATCTGCCTGATTCTAACAGGCAGCAGTGGAGAAATCGACAAGGTGGAACGATTCGCCGAAGAGACCAAAGTGGAGATCGCTCCGTTAGCGAAGGAGGAGATCGATCTGTATGTTCGGAGCGGTGAACCGCTCGATAAAGCGGGAAGCTACGGAATCCAGGACAGCTGGGGCCTGAAATTTGTCTCCCGAATCGAGGGGGATTACAATAATGTGGTCGGATTTCCCGTACATCGATTTTATCAGACACTGAAGTCCGTTTTCCCGGAAACCGCAACTGCACTCTTCGGTGAAGAGTTTGATTCATAACTTGTTTTGATGAAAACATTCTCTGTGATGCGTTCAGGTATATTCGCAGTGTTGTTTATGACGCTGACCGGTTTCCTGTCATCGCACCTCCTCCAGGCACAACAGGCCGATTTTCAGACAGTCAACAGGTTGATCCAGCAACAGGAATATGAAGAAGCCCTGCCCATGTTGGAGGAGCTGCACCGTGAACATCCCGGGGCTTCCATCTTTTTTGACCATCTGGTAGAGGCGCTTATCTATCTTAAAAGGTACGAGGAGGCCCTTCATCAGATCGAAGCACGTATCGAGGCCGGTTTTCATTCAAGCTCACTCATGATCAGAAAAGGTGCGATCTACCACCTGACCGGTGAAAGAGAACAGGCGCTCGAGGTCTGGAATCAGGTGGCGGAAGATGCGGAAACGAATATGCAGATCTATTTTCAGCTTGGGAATGTACTAATAGAACGCAGAGAGTTTGATGAAGCGGTCCGGCTTTACAATTCCGCGCGAGAATCGTTTGATGACGAAACCCTCTTTATCAACGAACTGGCAAATGCACACATGCAGTCGGGAAACTTTCGCCAGGCGATGGCCGAATACTTTCGACTGATTGAACGAAACCCAAACCAATTGAGCTTTGTTCAGCAGCAGCTGCTCCGCGCATCAGATGACAATCTCTACCGGATTGCAGCACTGGAGTTTGAGGAGCGTATCCTGCAGCTGGACCAGTCACACCAAGCCTATCACCAGTTGCATCAGCTATATATCTGGCTTTTAACCGAAACTGAACAGTTCGAACGTGCATATAACGCTGCACACCGCTTCGAATCCGCTTCTCCGGTGATCAATTATGCACTCTGGTCACTCGGATCCCGGTTTCTCTCCAGCCGCCAATTTGAACTGGCAGCCGAAGCGTTTCACTTCTACACCGAACTTTCCGACGATTCGGTCAGGAGCCGGGCCCTGGATGAGCTCAGCCGGACCTGGAAGATGTGGGCCGATTATCTGGACAGCCATAATCTGGAATCTTTGCAACACAGAGAGGAGCTTTACAGAAAAGCCTACGACGGGGGGATGGAACTGCTCGACCTCTACCCCGACTATGAACGCCGGGGGCGGGTGATGGTTCGAAGTGCAGAGCTTGCACTGGAGCAGTTCGGGGATCGGGAATTGGCAGATCAGTGGGCCGAAAGACTCGAATCGGATGATGCAGAAAGCTATCAAGGGGAGATCCACTATCTATATGGTCGCTCAGCGTTGATGGAGGGGCGATATGACGTTGCGCGCCAGGAGTTTGCCCGTGCAGGAAGGGCGGAGGGTGATACAGATCTGGCCGAGCGTGCACGGTACTACGCAAGTTTCGGAGATTTTCTCTCCGGAGAGTTTGAGTTTGCACAGATACAACTCAGAGCTCTCGAACGGCAAGAAGTGTCATTCTATGCGAATGACGCCCTCAAACTGCGAATGTGGATCCAGCAGGGCCTGAGATCGGATACGACCGGCCGAGAACTGTCGGCTTTTGCCGAAGTACTTGAACAACTTCACAAGGGAGATTTTACAGGAGCCTTTGAGAGTTGGCTGGACCTGGAGGAGAATTACCAGACCCCTCTTGTGGACAACGCGCTTGCGGAACTGGCATCACGAAGCGACATCCGACATCTTCCCCTGCTTTTTCCGGCAGTGTACCGGCATAACCGTAACTTCCCCTCCTCCCCGCTCCGGGAGCGGATGCTCTGGGAAGAAGCTGTGATGGCCGAAATGCTGATGGAGGCCGGGGGGCGTCAAGGGCTCGAAACTGCCGGAGGGAGTGCGTTTAACGGAGAAGAGTTTTTGAAGGTGCGGGAGCGGATCGGTGAGAAAGGGTGGGTCGATCAGGCCGACTGGCCAGAGTCTCAATCAGATCTTGAATCACTCTATGAAGCGATTATCATGGAATTTCCCCAGGGATTTTACGCTCCATACGCCAGAGAGAAACTAAGATCCCTGGAACAGCTGAGTGAATTACACATAATGACCCATTTGGATCTTCAATCAGGAAATAATCGGACAGATGGCACATAAATTAGTTTTGTTTTTGATTTTTCTGATGGTGGCACCAACCGGTTTAATTGCACAGGAGCGCGTCCTGATTCCGATGGATGACTCACAAAGCGACCACCTTAAAGCGTACGGAGTTATTTTTAACCAGATCAAAGAGGGGGCGTCCGGACAATGGCTGCTCAACTACCGCGGAGGAAGTTTTCTGACGACTAACTCTCATGAGATTATTCGGAAGAGCCGCGTCCGGAACGTCCGGACTGAAGTGATCAGCGAGGCGGAGGCTGAACAGCTGGTACGGGAAGTGGAAGAGCCCGGGGTCAATATGGCTTCCGTCAACCTGGAAACCGTACCGCAGATCGCCGTCTATACACCGCCGCAGTCGATGCCCTGGGACGATGCCGTGACCCTGGCGCTCGATTATGCCGAAGTACCCTATGATCGGATTTACGACCGGGAAGTGCTTGCCGGAGAGCTGGAGCAGTACGACTGGCTCCACCTCCATCATGAGGATTTTACCGGACAGTTTGGCAAATTTTGGGCAACCTACCGCAATATGCCCTGGTATATCGAAGAGGTGCAGTTTCTGGAGGGGATGGCCGATGAACTTGGATTTGGCAAGGTGAGTGATCTGAAACTGGCTGTCGCCGGCGAAATTCAGGAGTATGTTGGAAGAGGCGGATTTCTGTTTGCCATGTGCTCGGGAACCAACACTCTCGATATCGCACTGTCGGCAGCAGGTGTAGATATCGTTCCGGAGCAGTTCGACGGCGACCCTGTTGACCCCGATGCCAATGAAGGACTGGACTACTCCAGAACCTTTGCCTTTGAAAATTTCCGGATCAACACCGATCCCTATATCTATGAACACGGGGATATCGACGTCCCGATCGATCTCGACCGCATCAGTGAAAGCCTCGACTACTTTACCCTGTTCGATTTTTCCGCCAAGTGGGATCCGGTTCCTACTATGCTTACTCAAAACCATGTGAGCAGCATCAAAGGATTCTATGGGCAGACCACCGCGTTTCAGAAAGATAAAATCAAGAATCACGTCGTTATCCTCGGGGAATCCCCAGGCCGGGATCAGGTGAAATATCTGCACGGCAACTACGGGGAGGGTACATTCACCTTTTACGGGGGACACGATCCGGAAGATTACACCCACCGGGTCAACGATCCGCCGACCGACCTGAGCCTCCACCCGAACAGCCCCGGGTATCGGCTGATTCTGAACAACATTCTCTTTCCTGCTGCAGAAAAGCAGGAGCTCGAGACCTGACCCGATTTAGATTACTTGACCCAACCATCAATCTGATTCGACATATTCAAACCTGATCCGACATCATCAAACCTGATTTGACATCATCCAGTCTGATCCGATACCATCAACCTGATCTGCCGACACGAAAGTATGATGAAACCAAGCCGGGATTTCGACGAACTGGTCAAACTTGTAACGATTCTTCGCAAAGAGTGCCCCTGGGATCGGGAGCAGACCCACGAGTCGATCAAAGACAACCTGATCGAGGAAGCGTATGAAGCGGTCGAAGCGATCGATAAGAAAAATGATGAAGAGCTGAAACAAGAGCTCGGTGACCTTCTGCTTCATGTGATATTTCACAGCCGGATGGCCCGGGAACGAGGCGCCTTTTCGATCGAAGATGTGATCGAAACATTGATGGAGAAACTGATCCGCCGGCATCCTCATGTTTTTGGAGAGCGAGAGGTAAACGATGCAGGCCAGGTGGCCGAAAACTGGGAGACGATCAAAAGAGAAGAGGGGAAAAAGTCCCTGCTCGACAATCTGCCGGAGAGTTTGCCCGCGCTCATCCGGGCCCGGCGGATGCAGGAGAAGGCGGGAAATGTCGGGTTCGACTGGGATGACTGGAAGCTGGCCTGGGAAAAGTTTGAGGAGGAGCTTAATGAGTGGAGAGCAGTTGCAGAAAATGGGGGCCGGCAGGAAAAACTGGATGAGTTTGGCGATCTGCTCTTCTCATTGGTGAATGTGGGGCGGCTGCTCGACATTCAGGCCGAAGATGCTCTCCGGCAGGTAAATCGGAAATTTGAGTCGCGTTTCCGTTATATCGAGGAGTCTCTCAAGAAAGAGAACCGAACTCCCGAAGAGTCCACACTGGAAGAGATGGACAAGCTTTGGGACGAAGCAAAATCGAAAGGCCTCTGATCGGCGGGCGGCCAGTGCGCTTCAAATTCACCCCCTTTTTTCTTACCTTGTCCCGCCTCAAAGGGATAGCGTGAAAGCTGCTCCGGGCGCAGCTAATCTGAACTCATCAAACATTAAACAGCCAGCATGAACAAGCAGAATTTAGAGGATATCGATACTCAGGATTACCCGCATTTGAATCGGGGTCTGGAAGGAATTACCGCCTTCACAACATCAAAGAGTTCGATCGACGGACAGAAGGGTGAGCTGATCTATGCCGGTTATAATATCGACACACTTGCCGAGCACGCTTCATTCGAGGAGGTAGCGTTTCTGCTTTGGTACGACCGGCTTCCGACATCGGATGAACTCGATCAGCTGAAAAATCAACTTGCCGCAGAGAGAGCGCTTCCCAGGCCGGTGAAAGAGTATATCCGGTCTACCAGCAGAGAGGCGGAACCGATGGCTGTGTTGAGGACAGCTACCTCCATGTTGTCCGATTACGCTCCCGAGGGAAGCGGAGACGGAGAGCAGGACAACCTGAACCGTGCGATCGCCATGACAGCGAAAATGCCGGCTGTGATTGCTGCGTTCGCCCGAGTCCGAAACGGCAAGGAGATGATCGACCCGATCGACCGCGGCAGCACCGCTTACAACTTTCTTTATATGCTGAACGGCGAGGAGCCGGGCGAACAGGCTGTAAAAACGATGGATCTCTGCCTGATCCTTCACGCCGAGCACGGCATGAACGCTTCGACCTTTACTTGCCGGACCATCTGTTCGACCCAGTCGGATATCTATTCGGCGGCAGCCGGAGCGATCGGAGCACTGAAGGGCCCGCTGCACGGTGGAGCCAACACCGCTGTGATGAATATGCTTCTGGAACTGGACAAGCAGGGTGATGAAGCTGATCCGGTATCCTTTATCAAAGACAAGCTGGAGAAAAAAGAGAAGATCATGGGTTTCGGCCACAGGGTATACAAAACCTTCGACCCCCGCGCCGTCCACCTTCGCAAGATGTCGAAAGCGCTCTCGGAAGAGACCGGCTATACGAAGCTGTACGAATGGTCCGAAGCGATCCTCGAAACGATGAAAAGTGAAAAGAATATCGACCCCAACGTCGACTTTTTCTCAGCCACCGTCTACTACTCGATCGGCATCAAACCCGATCTCTATACCTGCATCTTTGCTATGAGCCGCGTGACCGGCTGGACCGCTCATTTTCTCGAACAGGCGGCAAACAACCGGCTGATCCGTCCGCGTGCACTCTATACAGGAGAGAAAAATCTGGAGTGGACGCCTGTTGAGGATCGGTAAGGGATATTTCGGGAAATGGGTTGCCGACCCATCCCGCCTGTTTCGTGGTTAACCCATCTACTCTTTCACCACCAGGTTGACGATCTTGCCGGGGACAAAGATCTCCTTGACCAGTTCGCCGCTCTCCAGGTAGCGGCTGACATTCTTTTCCGCCTTCGCCGCTTCCAGGACGAGCTCCTTTTGTTTCGCCTTATCAGCATCGACATGGATCTCCCCTCTTACTTTTCCGTTGACCTGGACGGGGTACATCACCGTCTCGGACTTCAGGTAATCCTCTTCAGCTTTCGGCCACAGCTCATACGCCAGTGATTTTTCATGGCCGAGACGGCTCCAGAGCTCTTCGGCCAGATGCGGAGCGAATGGAGAGAGAATCAGCAGAAACGATTCAAGCACCTCCTTCGGCAGATTCTCCCACTGGTTTGCTTCGTTAACAAATACCATCAGAGCAGAGATCGCCGTATTAAACCGCATCTCATCGATATCTTCGGTTACTTTCTTGATCGCTTCGTGCAACGCTTTCAGTTGATCGCGGGTCGGCTGCTCATCGGACAGGTGAGAATGGAGTTTCCCGCTCTTCTCATCGATCATCAGCCTCCACACACGGTTGAGGAAGCGATAAACACCCTCGACACCGCGCGTGCTCCAGGGCTTGACCTGTTCGAGCGGTCCCATGAACATTTCATACAGCCGCAGGGCATCGGCACCGTACTGCCGGACGATATCATCCGGATTGATGACGTTGCCTCTCGACTTCGACATCTTGTAAGCACGCGCCTCCACCTCGACGTCACTTCCCTTCAGGTAGAATTTCTCACCTCGCTTCTCTACGTCAGTCTCGGAGAGTCGTACCCGTTCGACACCCTCCTCTTCGATTTTGGGGCTGTCCGGGGCCAGATACTCTCCTCCCCGACGCCAGGCCGTATACTCCATCTCCCCCAGGATCATCCCCTGGTGAACCAGCTTCTGGAACGGTTCATCGGTAGATACGACACCGCAGTCGAAGAGCACCTTGTGCCAGAATCGTGCATATAGCAGATGAAGCACCGAATGTTCCGATCCGCCGACATAGAGGTCGACCGGCATCCAGTAGTTCTCCTTCTTTTTCTCGACCGGGCCTCCATCAAATTCGGGGCTGATATAGCGCAGGTAGTACCAGCAGGAGCCGGCCCACTGCGGCATCGTGTTGGTCTCGCGCAGTGCCGGCTTACCGCTTTCCGGGTCGGTGGTCTCAACCCACTCCTTCGCCCTGGCAAGCGGAGGCTCCCCGGTCCGGGTTGGCTTGAAATCGTCCACCTCCGGCAGGGTAACCGGCAGAACATCTTCCGGGAGCGGTTTGGGCACTCCGTCGACATGAACAATCGGAAACGGTTCGCCCCAGTAGCGCTGCCGGGAGAAGAGCCAGTCGCGCAGTTTATAGTTGACGCTCTTTTGACCTTTTCCCTGCTCCTCGAGCCACTCGATCATCTTTAATTTGGCCTCTTCGATTTCAAGGCCGTCGAGAAAGCCGCTGTTGATCGACTTGCCCTCTCCGGTCCACGCTTTACCATCAAAATCTTCGGGCGGCTCCACCGTCCGGATAATCGGCAAGCCATATTTTTCGGCAAACTCCCAATCCCGTTCATCCTCACCCGGTACCGCCATAATCGCACCAGTTCCGTAGTGAGCCAAAACATAATCGGCAACCCAGATCTGAATCTCCTCTCCACTTGCAGGATTAATCGCATACGAACCGGTAAAAACGCCGGTTTTCTCCTTGTTCATCTCCTGTCGTTCGATATCCGATTTTTTGGCCGCTTCCTCCCTGTAGGCTTCGACATCATCACGCTGTTCGTTCGTCGTAAGTTCTTCGACCAGATGATGTTCCGGTGCAAGCACCATGTAGGTGGCTCCGAAAAGTGTATCGGGGCGTGTGGTAAAGACCCGAAGAGAGTCGTCATGCCCCTTGATCTCAAATTCGATATCGGCTCCGATCGAGCGGCCGATCCAGTTGCGCTGCATCTCTTTGGTCGATTCGGGCCAGTCAAGATCCTCCAGGTCTTCAAGCAGCCGGTCGGCATATTCGGTAATGCGGAGCATCCATTGCCGCATCGGCTTTCGAACGACAGGAAAGCCTCCCACTTCGCTCTTGCCGTCGATCACCTCTTCGTTGGAGAGAACGGTCCCGAGATCGGGGCACCAGTTGACCGGCACCTCATCCTGGTAGGCCAGCCCCATCTCATAGAGTTTCAAAAAAATCCATTGAGTCCACCTGTAGTAATCGGGATCGGTGGTGTTGACCTCCCGGTCCCAGTCGTAAGAAAACCCGAGCATCTGAAGCTGCTCCCTGAAACGGCCGATGTTTCGCTCCGTCGTCTGCTTCGGGTGGGTTCCGGTTCGGATCGCATACTGCTCGGCAGGCAGGCCGAACGCATCCCACCCGATCGGATGCAGTACGTTGTAGCCGTTCATCCGCTTGTAGCGGGCAACGATGTCGGTTGCCGTATATCCCTCCGGGTGCCCTACATGAAGGCCGTCGCCGCTCGGATAGGGAAACATATCCAGAACGTAATACTTCGGTTTCTCCTCATCCTCCGGAGTCCGGAAGGTTTTGTTTTCCAGCCAGTAGGATTGCCATTTCTTCTCGATCTTCGAGGGGTTGTAAGCGTGCATAAATGCGGGTTGCGTTCCTGTTTTGCAAGGCGAAAAGGTAACAAAATTTCTGCTCGATTTCGCCGCACTTTACCGGAATTTAACACCCTATACTTCGGTGAGCAGCCACTCCAGCGGGTCCACCCCGTCCGGTTGCCAGTCTACGGGCGGCTGATGGGCACGTTTAAGCGGTTCCGAACGAATCGTTAAACCCGGGACGACAATGTCGCCGGCATTCTCCTCCATCAACGGATCGTCCAGATAGAGCGTTTGCAAGCCGCCTCCAAATTCCTGGATAAATTCCACCGCCTCATCGATCCCTCCCTGCAGCCAGTGAAGAACAAACGACTCCTCCGGCCTCATCCGGGTTTCCTCAAACAGGAAATCCTCCAGCCAGATCTGACAATGTTCCGCCGCCTTGTTGTAGGCATATCGATATCGCAGTGACGCCGGAGGCTGATCGTGCTGCGGATTTTTCACCCAAAACGCTTCTGCGTAGTCGGTCAGGTCGCAAACCCCGGAGTTGAGCCCGAACGGGGCGAACACGACGGCAACCGACCGGCACCCCTTTCCTCCAAACCGGAGTACAGATTCCATCAGGCTGTTGATCGTAACGGGTGAGTCCGATCGGATCACTGCCATCGAATAGTGGGCGGTACGAACCAGAAATCTTGCTCCGCCTCGAGCCAGTCCGAGCCTCTTAATCTCATCTCTAACCCTCTCCACGGAGCGTCCCGAACCGGCAAACAGCACCCGGTCGGCTTCAGCACCGCTCAACTCTTGCAGATCTGCCGACACTTCGGGCCGGGAGAGCACCTCCTCCTCCCGGAGCTTGTCGATAAGTGTGGGGAGCAGCCAGGGATCTTTACGGGAGACTTTTCCCGTATAATGATACCCGGAAAGGGCAACGGCGAGCAGGTCCTGAACCCCGACAAGAGGCAGGTTCCCGGCGTGCAGGCAGAGGGCTTTCCCGCCTTCGGAGTGTTCCTGACCGGCGAAATCTTTTTCACCCGCAGAACTTTTTTCAACGGTGGATGCCTTCCCACCGGCGAAAGCTTCCCCGCTTCCCGGTTGCCGCTCTCCTACCCACCGCCTCAACTCACTGCGCGTGAGGGTTTGCCTGAGGGCCCGCAACTGAAACTCAATATCCTGGCGGCTGAACAACTTCTCCTCCACCGTCCGGTCGATTGCAGCGGCCAGCTCGGTGTTACCCGGGCTCAGCCACTTTTCGACCGCATCGGCAACCCGGTCGGCTCGCTTTTTTATTGATTCGGATTGATGATTCATAACCGTTTACAATCCTTCGGTTACATCCGACGCAAATTCGTCCAGAACCTCCTGGAAAAACTCAAACGGAACCTCACCGGTCACCACCTTTCGGACACCGCTCTGCTCGATCACTTCCTCGTAGGTTTCGTAGCAGTCCAGCGCTTTGTGAAACGCCTCCATATCCTCCTCGCTGCAACGGGTGATGCAGTCGATCTCTTCGTCGGACGACGTTTGCAGAGTAAATTTCCCGTCCCGGTTCACCTCTCCCCGATGTGTGTAGAAGGCAAGCCGAGCCGGAGCTTCTCCTCTTCTTTTCATGGCACACCAGGCGCGCTTCACGACCGCATGGCTGACCAGATGATCCTCAAATCCACTTACCCCGTGTACTGCATAGGTGATTACAACATCCGGTTCAATCCGCCGGATCTCCTCCTCGATTCTCTTTTCAAGTTCAATCGGGTCGAGCTCCTTCAGCCGGCCATCCGGAAAATCAAGAACGGTCATCCCGCTGAGCCCCAGCACCTTTTCAACACACTGCATCTCCCTGTAGCGGATCTCCCCCATCTCCTCCTTCTCCACGCCGAGACGAAATCGCTGCTTGGTTGCCTCCCCTTTTGTCAGGGTCAACAGATAAACCTGGTGCCCTGCCCGGCGCTGGGCGGCGATTGCAGGAGCGGGGCCGAACGATTCATCGTCCGGGTGCGGGAAAATATAGAGGATACGTTTCATGAGAGTGGATTTTTGACCTATTCCGGTGTTACATCTGCATTCAAATTAAATATCTGCAAGAGATTTGACGGGTCAAAATGAGAATTAAGAGGCTGGGCCACCAGTACAAGAGTGTATCTTTAAAAGAACACTTCCCCCGTTCAAGAGCGTACCCACCGTACAAGAGTGCATCTAACGTTCATGAGTGCACCCCCCCCTTCATGAGTGCACTCATTGTACAAGTGTAGATCCAGCGATCTCCGGAGGGACTATTTGATCAAAAAGTCCGCAACGCGGCCATACCCATTTTTTGTTTTCACACTTGCAGGATATATTCCATTCTTTCCAGGGTCGTAACAAAACTTGTACAACATCTATGTTTCATGAACCGGGTTCCCTGCCGGAACAGTCCGGCTGGATCGAGGTAATTTGCGGGGGGATGTTTAGCGGAAAAACGGAGGAGCTGATTCGCAGGGCGCGAAGAGCTCAGATCGCCGGCCAGAAAGTGGTTGTCGTCAAACCGGCCGTTGATAACCGCTACAGCAACGAGAAGGTGGTCTCACACAACAATACAACGCTTCCCGGCTTAACCGTTGAAACGGCAGGCCAGATTTCCCGGCTCACTTCAGATGCAAGAGTTGTCTGTATTGATGAAGCTCAATTTTTCGACAACAGCCTGGTCGATGTTGCCAACAACCTGGCAAATAACGGGAAAAGGGTGATTATTGCCGGACTTGATATGGATTATACCGGCAAACCATTTGAACCGATGCCCTACCTGCTCGCAATAGCCGAATATGTGACCAAATTGCATGCGATCTGCGCCGAAAGCGGCCTTACAGCCAACTATTCGCAGAGAATAGTTGAGGATGAATCGAGGGTTCTGGTGGGCGACCAGAATGTGTACGAGCCGCGGGCACGACACTGCTTCCGGCCGCCTGTAGATGTCAGGCAGAAGAACACCGGCCGAGCGCAGTCTCCAGGCAAAGGGAACCATCACAACAGCCCGCAAGGCAACGATACGACACCGGACGACGTGCCAGCGGAAGCAGGCGAAAACAGAAACAGCATCCATCAATGAACCTGCCCGAATGGAGATAGTACGCGGAATCTTCGGGATGGCAGCCATTCTTCTGCTGGCTGTCGCATTCAGCAGTAATCGAAAAGCGATCAACTGGAAACTGGTCGGTTACGGGCTGGGTATTCAGTTTATCCTGGCCGTATTTATTCTCAAGGGGCGGGATATGGAAGCCCACTGGGCACCGCTCGGCTGGCCGAAAGATTTCTTCAGCTGGGTCTCCTCCTTTTTTGTGGTCGTTCTTGATTTTACAACCGCCGGGGCAGAATTCATATTTGGTGATCTGGCTCTCAGCCCCGGAATGGAGGGAAGTATGGGGAACTTTTTTGCCTTCCAGGTACTCCCCACCATCGTCTTTTTTGCCTCCCTGACTACCATTCTCTACCACTACGGAATATTGCAGTGGGTTGTAAAACATATGGCCAGTGCGATGCAGAAGCTGATGGGCACGTCAGGGGCTGAATCGTTATCGGTGATCTCCAACATCTTTGTCGGCCAAACGGAGGCCCCGCTGGTCGTCAAGCCCTATGTCGAAAAGATGACTCCATCAGAACTCCTTGCTGTAATGACTGGGGGGATGGCCACGATCGCCGGAGGCGTGATGGCTGCCTATGTTCAGATGCTTGGCAACTCCTATGCAATTGCCCACGGCGTCGAGCTGGATGTAGGAAGGCTGATGTTTGCTGAACAGTTGCTCGGGGCCAGTCTTATGGCAGCGCCTGCGGCTCTCGTGATTGCCAAAATCCTCTACCCCGAACAGAGTGAGCCGGAGACCATGGGAGATGTAAAGATGGAGGTGAAGCAGAAGGATGCCAACGGGATTGATGCTGCCGCCAGCGGAGCCGGCCTCGGATTAAAATTGGCTTTAAATGTTGGTGCTATGTTATTGGCGTTCATAGCACTATTAGCTATGGGAAATCATTTTCTCTTCCATTTTGGAGAGTTTACCGGCCTGAATGAGATGCTCGAGCAGGACCTCAAGATCGAGACGCTGCTTGGCTGGCTCCTGGCTCCCATTGCGTTCATAATCGGTGTTCCACTGAGCGATATTGTCGATGTGGGCTCGCTTCTGGGAGTCAAGGTGGTGCTGAATGAATTTGTCGCCTATATGCAGATGGCCGAGATGGTAGGCGACGATCTACTGTCGCCAAAAACCATCACCATGGCAACATTTGCACTCTGCGGATTTGCCAATTTCTCTTCGATTGCGATACAGATCGGGGGAATCGGCGGTATTGCACCGAGCCGCAAGTCGGACCTGGCCAAATTTGGCCTCTGGGCTGTATTTGCCGGCACCCTGGCCAACCTGATGACCGCAACTATTGCGGGTATGCTGTTCTAAACGGTCATTCTGTTCTGAAACCGTGACGGCCTCTTTTATTTAGACGGAGCTATCCATACCTTTTTCAATTCACACGTGTGCATCTTTACAACCCAGCGAATGAATTTAAAACGGTCTCCATTTCTGATCTGTATAGCCATTTTCTTGCTGCAGTTGTTCGTCGGCGGCTGTGAATATTTTCAGCCGAACGATGAGGATCTCGTACTTGCCAGGGTCCATAACCAGACCCTGACACTCCAGGAGGCGGTTCATCAGGCTCCGCGCTCCCTCCTGAACCAGGATACTCTTCTGGCGGTGCGTCATGTCAAAGAGGAGTGGATCGAAAACCAGATTTTCGAACGTGAAGCAGTGCGCCTCGGGCTTAACCGAAATCAAGATGTACAGCTTCGTCTGGACAGACTGCGATCCAGACTTCTCAAGAATGCGCTTCGTGAGTATCTCCTGAACAGGCACGAAGAGGATCTTTTCGTCAGCCGTGAAGAAGCCAGCGAATACTTTCAGGCAAACAAAGAGCGATTTATCCTGGATGAAAATTATATTCGGTTTCGTCATTTGACAACTCGAACTGTCCAGGAGGCTGAGCAAGCGAGGCAGCAGCTGCTGGGCGGTGTACCTTGGGGTGAAGTCGTTGACCGATTCAGCATCCGGCCGGAGCAGCAGCTTCAACAATCCGATCACTTCTGGCCCGCTTCGACAGCCGCATCAGAAGTACCGATGATGAACCGTTATCTGGGCATTATCGGAATCCGGGAAATATCTCCGATAGAGAGTTATGGCGGCAGCTATCATTTTGTGCAGAAAATGGAGGAGAGGCCCGAAGGGGATCACCCGGAACTTGAATGGCTCATTGATCAGATCGCCGAATGGCTCTATCTTGAGCGTTCCAGACGGCTGATCAACTCCTACTACAGAAACTTGTACCTCCAGGCACAGGCAAATAATGAATTGCACCAAATGAACGTTGAAGAGATGGATCTGGAGATTATTCGCAGTCTGTTGAACAGAAATGATTAATTCTTGATGAAAACCGTAAAAAATATAATGCGACACATTTTGGGTACGCTATTGGTATCGCTGTTTATCGTCACCTCACTCTATGCCGAATCAGAAGAACAGGTTTCCGACCGGATCGTGGCGATCGTCAATGACCGGATCATCCTTAAAAGCGATGTCGATCAGGAAGTGACCAACTATATGCGGCAGATGGAGATGTCGAATCAGTCCATTCAATTTGACCAGTCACTCTGGTATGAAGTTCTGGAGTCGATTATTGACAACTACGTATTACTGGAAAAGGCAAAAATGGATTCTGTTGTAGTCTCGGATGATATGGTCAACCGTCAGATGGACCAGAGGATTCAGCAGATGATTCAGCAAGCAGGTAGTGAACGAGCCCTGGAACGGGCTTTTGGCATGAGTATTGTAGAATTGAGAGCGGATAACCGTGAGATGTTCCGTGAACAGCTGATTGCCCAGCAGGTTCAACAACAGCGGATGCAGAAGGTTTCTATCACACGTCCGGAAGTGATCGAATTTTTTGAACAGATTCCGGAGGATGAGCGCCCTGTCATTCCAGAACAGGTGGCTCTATCACAGATTGTCGTTATTCCTCCAGCCCTGCAGGACGCTGAAATCGAGGCAAGGCGTAAAGCGGAGCAGATTCGAGATTCGATCGTCACTCACGGGCGCTCGTTTGAAGAGATGGCCCGGCGTTATAGCATGGGCCCGACCGCAAACAGAGGTGGCGAACTTCCCATGATGCCGATGAGTGATCTTGTTGCCGAATATTCAGCGGCAGCTGCTGCTCTCGAAGAGGGTGAAATTTCCGGTGTAGTCCGCAGCGTATTCGGATTTCACATCATCCGGCTGAACGAACGGGTTGGAGAGAATATCGCTACCAGCAATATCCTGATTTCAGTTGGTGAAGAGGGACTCGACGAAGAGTATGCCATTGAGAAGCTTGAAGCGATTCGGGATAGTGTTATGAACCACGGAAAGAGTTTCGGAGAGATGGCCCGGCGATATTCCGACGACTCTTTTACCCGGGATATGAATGGACGCATCATCAACCGGCAAACCGGTCAGCGGCTGATCTACCTTGAAGAGCTGGATTCGGATCTCTATCGAACCGTACTCCAGCTTGAGGAAGAGGGCGAGCTGACTGAACCGAAATCTTTCAACCCGGCCGCCGGCGACTCGGAAACTGCTTACCGGATCATCCGGCTTGACCGCCATATCCCGGAACATCGTGCCAACCTGGAGCAGGATTACGACCAAATAAGAGAAATTGCCCTGCAGCAAAAGCGAATGGACGTTTTATCAAACTGGTTGAAAAATCTTCGAGATGATGTCCATATAGAATATAAAATCGATGTACCGGAACGCTACCGTGAACCCCAATTAGATTTTCATGACCTCGAAGCCCCACCTGAAGGAGCAGACACCCAAACCGACATCGATACCTGATTCCCCTGAAGAGGCTGTTACCTTTTTCGAGGAGTCATTCAACAGTATAAAAAAAGAGGTAGCCAAAGCGGTCATCGGCCAGGAACAGGTTGTCGATCAATTGCTTTTATCCCTTTTTTCCAAGGGGCACTGTGTGTTGATCGGCGTGCCGGGCCTGGCCAAAACCCTGTTGATCCGAACACTTGCACAGTCTCTCAATTTGACGTTCAGCAGAATCCAGTTTACCCCGGACCTGATGCCGGGTGATATCACCGGTACGGAGATCATCGAAGATGACAGAGCTAGCGGTCACAAATCTTTCAAATTTATCCGGGGGCCGATCTTTGCCAACATCATTCTGGCTGATGAGATTAACCGTACCCCACCCAAAACACAGGCGGCACTGCTTGAGGGAATGCAAGAGTACACGATCACGGCCGGAGGGACCTCCCATGACCTGGACCTCCCCTTCTTTGTATTGGCCACCCAAAACCCGATCGAACAGGAAGGTACCTACCCTCTGCCGGAGGCACAACTCGACCGATTTATGTTCAACCTGTGGCTCGATTACCCAAGTTTTGATGAAGAGAAGACGATTGTCAGCCAGACCACCTCTTCCGACGGAGAAGAAATTCAACCGGTACTGGATAAAGAGCAGATCCTGGGCCTGCAGCAACTTGTCCGGCAAGTTCCGGTACCGGAAAATGTGCTCGACAGAGTTGTGAAACTCGTCCAATCTACGCGCCCGAAACACTCCAGAGTTGATGAAGTGAAAAAATATCTCAGCTGGGGTGCCGGGCCGCGTGCCTCTCAATACCTGATTCTGGGCGGGAAAGCCCGGGCTCTATCCAGAGGGCGTGCAAATGTTGCCGTTGAAGATATCGAGGCCCTGGCAGTTCCTGTACTTCGTCACCGGATTGTCACAAATTTTGCAGCCGAAGCTGAAGGGCTGACTCCGGCCGACATCATCCATCGACTGATGGATCAATTGTAGCCGCAGGCCGTCGAACTGATTGCTTTGAGCCGATACCGTACAAAAAAGTATTAATCCATTCCGATGGAAACGCTATTTCAGGGCTTCAATCCGGTATTTTCGTGGCTGTTTCTTCTGCTCCTCACCGCTGCTGCGCTTGTTGTCTCCTGGTGGAGCTACAGTTATCTTGAGTCGATATCGGCTCGGAGCCGATGGGGCCTCATTCTTCTGAGGTCAGCTGCCCTGCTTTTGTTAATTATCCTCCTGGCCAACCCCTACCTGATGCATCGACAGACTGAAGGCCATATGCCTGCTCTCGCTATCTATCTGGACAATAGCCAAAGCATGAGTATTGAGCGTGGTGATTATAACGGTGTTCACAGTTATCGTGAGATTATTGAATCTTTTGAGCTGGAAGTGTTTGAACAGGTGAATCTTCAGATTTTTCATTTTGACGGCTCCGTAACACAGGCAGATCACTTTGACCTCTCGCTTGATGGAAGCTCCACCAGCCTGGACGCGGTAATCCGTCATATGACTGAACTAGATGAGCGGATTACAGCTGCTCTGATTTTCAGCGATGGCATCATCACTCGCGGCAGAGACCCGATATTCCGAGCCCGCGAGCTCTCCAAACCCCTATTTACAGTTCCGGTCGGAGACACAACCCGAGTTCGCGATGTTGCGATCAGTGACCTGTTTACCAACGATCAGGGATATGTTGATACACGTCAAATAGTGGAAGTAACGGTTTCCCATGAAGGATTTGCCGGAGAAGCCGCAAATTTGATTTTGTTGAAAGATGAGGAGGAGATCGAAAGAGAAACGTTAACCTTTCAAGAGGATCAACCGTCAGAAAGAATCACGTTTGAACTTCATTTTGAACAGGAGGGCCTCCATCACTTCGAGGCTTACGTCCCGGAACTTGAGGGTGAACTTACGGCAGAGAATAACCGCTATCCATTTACCGTCGATGTGGTCGATCAACAGCAAACGGTTGTTCACCTGGCTTTTGCGTTGCATCCGGACGTCAGATCGATCCGCAGCCTCCTGGCTGAAGACCGAAACATCTCACTGGAAACATTAACCTGGACAGGAGATCGATTTATCGAAACCGGGACCGCTGAAACAGATTTTGATAATCCTGACTTAATCGTCATTCATGGTTCTATTCCGGAGCAACTTTCGATTTCGCCTGATCAGTTTGTAGACTTGCCGATTCTCTACTTTCCAACAGAGAATGAAGACCTGTTGCAAACTTCATCTAACATCGGAACATTTGACGAAGTCCGACCGGTATCAGGTTATTTAAATGTCCAGCTGGAGGCTGCGGGCCAGTTATCTCATCCTGTACTGGAATTGGAGATTCCACCACTGGAGCGCATGCCAGCACTTTTAATACCGGCGAGTGAAATAAGATTCCCTGCCTCTGCATCGGTACTATTTACTGCAAGTTTCAGGGGGGAAGATACAGGTCAGCCTCTGGTGATCGTCGATGAACGCGATACTGTCCGTCGTACAACAGTAACAGCACGAGGCTGGTATCGATACTTTCAGTCGAATAACAGCACAACCCGCGAGTTCACCCGGGAACTATTTCAGAATCTGTTTTCCTGGACAATGACATCCCCGGAACTGGAAAGACTCTCTATAACTCCAGACCGAAATGTCTATAGAGAAGGAGATGAAGTGTTATTCAGAGCGAATCTCCGACAGGAGAGCGGCGAGCCCGAAAGCGATGCGGTCATTGAAATAACTCTGCTGGACGGTGACGGTACGAGTAGGCCGTTTACCATGTCGCACCGAACCGAAGGACGTTATGAACTTGCTCTGCCCTCTCTCGGTGCAGATTCTTATCAGTTTTCTGCAGTCGCTAGGAAATCGGATCGTGTCATCGATAGAGCGGTAGGCGAATTCACCGTAACTCCTTCGAATATTGAGTTTGTCCAGACTCGAAGAAACGATCAGCTCCTCAGAGAGCTTGCTCACATCACCGGTGGTGAATTCATTTCACATCGTAATCCGGAAGCTTTGCTCGATCATCTGGAAGCGGGTGGGTTGTTGAATCCGATTGAAGAGGAACATACCGCATTCAGCTATTTTTATCAGCATTTAGCATGGTTTCTGCTGGTGATCCTGATTCTGACGGGAGAATGGATCCTCCGCCGCAAATACGCTCTTCCCTGATCCGGTATTAGGGAGAAATAAAAAAGCCGGTACATTCAATTCATGTACCGGCTTTTAAAACCAAAAGGTAATTTGCTGGCTATTTCTTTCTGACGAGTGCTACAACCAAGCCAATAATTACTGCAACACTGATTAAAAACAGAATCAGCATCAAATTGGAAACAGGAACAGCAGCTTCGTTCCATTCTTCCAGCTGGCTGTCAATCTGAGACATCTGCTCATAAGTCAGGATATTGCCATTCATCAGATATTCACCCCACTCACCCTTCACCGTCTGATTCCAAAAGCGGGAGAAGTTCCGGTACTGCTCAAGATCTTCTTCGCTGTTTCGATCGATAGCTGTTTCGGTCTGGGCACGAATGTATGAGGTCAGTGAGTTGAAGAAGGTGCCGGCATCCGTAAAGTTATCCAGGCTGATGTCGTTTTGTGCAAACGCACTGTCGAGAGCTCCCCAGATACGGTTGTCGATCGCTGCATTCCAGTTTGCAAGCAGATCGGTTACTTCCTGATGCGACTGAACAGGATCCGCATCAAATACCTGGGTCAGCCTCTCACCGATACGCTGCCAGACATCGTTAAAGTATGCGTGCTGAGTCGACATTCGCAGATAGTCATAAGCATTCAGTCCGGTCGCCTCATTGGTGAAGTTGATATACTCACCCAAAATGGTCTTGACCAGGTCTACAGGATTGTCTTCCAGGCGTTCGGCAGCTTCAGCCAGTTCATCCGCTGTTGCCGCATCCAAAACTTCATACCTCTTCAGAAGATCTTCGAGAAAATCAGTAACAAACTCGTCGCGGGCTTCCAGATTTTCCCGATACTCACGGACAAGGCCGGACAGTCTGCGTTCATTGGCTTGTGATTCCTCAATCTCCCTGCGAAGCTCTACAGCTCTTGCATCCATCTCGGCAAGGTCTGCCTGAAAAGATTCCACTTCACTTCGAAGTTCATCGACCCGTTCATTCAGCTCTTCGATCGATCTATAATGCTCTACGGCATCTGCATGCCAGGATCGCAGAGTTGCAATTCTGGAGCTGTAAGTGTCGGGGTAAATGGCGGCATTAATCAGATCGGCATAACCCCTGTAATCGGACTCCAATGCGTCAATCGATGCTGCAATTTCATTCAGTTCATCGGTGCTTGCAGCCCGTTCCACGCTTTCAAGAAGCTGCTGATATTCAGCTCTGAAATCCTGTATGGTATCATAATCCGATTGCTGCGCTTCCACATTTGAGACGGAAGCAGCGATCAGAATCAGTGCAAAAAGTGTCGAAAAGGTTCTTTTCATCATTTTATCCATGGTTGGCTCCTGTCTGTTAGCTTCTTCCTTCTTCAGTTACACGATAGGTCTGGCCCGTTGCGCGATCAACAACTTCAATATGATCCCCGCGCTGATTGAGTGCCGGCTGACCCAGTCCATCCGTGGTGAGTTCAATTTTATTTTCCAGCTCGAGTTCGCCAGATGCAGGTTTGAATACATAGATATGATTGAATCCTGCAGCCGTTACGAAATAGTACCCCGAACGATTACGAATGAGCCGGACTTCATCAGTCGATGCGATATTCTCTTCTTCAAGAATAGACGTAATGCTGAATGAAATCGCGTACCGCCTGTCGTTAATCACATTGTCAGCGTCCGGAGAAACTACACTCTCAACCGGTTGAGTATAGTTGACGTCCGTAATGACAAGCGACGGCCCGCAAGCTGCAACACTCAACATGAGCGCAGCACTGATAAAGAGCGTCGTAATATAATTTTTAACCATGGTTAGAAGTCTTATAGTTGATTGTTGTTCATTTGAGATATAAAACGAAAATAAAAATGAGATCGTTTGGTAAACTCTTCAGGATTGATCGCGTAACTTAACATTTTTTGTGAAATATTTAAGAGAGATCCTGAAATTCTTACCCTTGGAACTTCTATGTATCTTATATGCCGATCTTCATACACATATTTGTAATTGTTGACCGGCCAAGAGTATATGGAATTTACATATCATGCAAAATATATGCACCAGTCGTTATTACTTGCTCAAAAGGCAGCTGATGAAGGTGAAATTCCGGTTGGTGCCCTGGTAGTTCATAACAATAAAATTATCGGCAAAGGCTATAATCAGGTTGAGATGTTGAAGGATCCGACAGCACATGCCGAAATGTTAGCTATATCCGCAGCATGTGCCACGATCGAAACAAAATATCTTCTGGATTGTACGCTCTATGTGACTCTCGAACCCTGTCCCATGTGTGCAGGAGCCATTGTCCATTCGAAGCTGAAACGACTTGTTTTTGGTGCCACAGATGATAAAGCGGGAGGCTGTGGCTCTATTTTCAATATTGTTGAAAACAAACGATTAAATCATCAGGTTGAAGTTGTTCAGGGTGTTCTGGAGGCCGATTGTTCAGCACTCCTGAAATCTTTTTTTAAAAAACTCAGAACTGACTGACATTTCAGGAAATTTGAACCATTATCGGGATGAAATGTTTCCTTGAGCCGGGAGCTCCTGGTCTACAGGCCTGAAAATTGAAGTTACTTCCCGGTGAAGCTCCCGGCCCAGCTCCTTGCGGTCATCGGCTTTAAGCGGTTTCTCTCCAAAAATCAGATCACACCGGATCTTCTTCAATCCTGCCAGCCGACGGGCATGAGCGAACAGAGGCTCATCTCCCCACCAGCAGACCGCCTGTTCGGCGGGAGCATCACCTTTGCCCGTGCGATATGTTACAGAGGAATAGTATACAGGCATACCCGCTCTTACCGGATGTTCAAGTAGTGCCGGCCTGAAAGGCAGAACTTCTTCCCCTTTTGAGGTTTTACCTTCGGGAAAAAGAATAATTCCCTGCTTCCTTTTCATCGCATCCGTAATCTGCTGATTCACCCGGTGTACATCACTTTTTTTTGTACGGTCGATAAACAAAATGCCAAGCCCTTTTGCAATCCAGCCGAGTACCGGCCAGTTCTCCATCTCTTTCTTGGCAACAAAGGTGCCGTTTACACTGCTTAAATAGACAGCTATATCGAGATAACTGAGGTGGTTTGAAACAAGAAAAAATGGCTCTTTCGGTGCTCTCCCCTCCCGGTGTATTTCAACACCTGCAATCGCCAGAATCGCCCTGCCCCAGCTTTTTGTGCATTTATGTCTCCAATTTTCTGTATTCCGGTTTACGAGTTTAAGCGGTAGAGATCCGGCCAGAAATAAGAGGTAGAGCGATACCGTTGTAACAGCGATGGCGGGAAGACGTAAAAGGGCTCGTATCATTTTCATAATGAAAAATAACAAGAATCAGATAAAGAGCGATTTCAGAAAAATCATCATAATTCGGAACCGTTGTACCCGTTTTCGGTACGAGAAATTCATGCTATATTGATGCTGACTTAACGATGCTGTATCACAAGACATATCTGCTTGACGAAGACCGCGACTGGGTCGTCTTTATCCATGGAGCCGGAGGCTCTTCAACGATCTGGTATCGTCAGATCAAGCCTTTTACAGAAAATTTTAATGTCCTCTTTATCGATCTGCGCGGGCACGGTAATTCCAGCCACATCATTTATGACTACTACAAAGAGAAATATACGTTCAAAACGGTCAGCCAGGATGTAATCGAGGTACTAGACCACCTTAAAATTGACCGGGCACACTTTACCGGTGTCTCTCTCGGCACGATTATTATCAGAACGATTGAAGAGGAACAACCCGAAAGAGTGATCTCATCGGTGATGTGTGGTGCAATCATGCGGCTGAATATCCGCTCACGTTTTCTGGTATGGGCAGGGCACAAACTCAAACGCATCATACCGTTTATGTGGCTCTATTCACTCTTTGCATGGGTGATACTGCCCCGGGCCAATCATGAAGAATCGAGAGGCATGTTTATCAATGAAGCCAAAAAAATGGCCCGAAAGGAATTTTTGCGATGGTACAGGCTGACTTACGAAGTCAATCCACTGCTGCGTTACTTCCGTGAGTCAGAAAGCTCCAACCCGACTCTCTACATAATGGGCAGTGAGGATCACATGTTTCTGCCGCCGGTAAAAAAAATGGTGGCGGAGCACAATAACAGTAGTCTGTTTGTTATCGACGACTGCGGCCATGTCTGCAATATCGAACAACCGGATGAATTCAACCGGGAAGCGATTCGGTTTCTTCTCAAACAGTCAACTCGGGATTCTGAAGCGTCTGTCAGTTTCGCGGTTCGATAATCTCTTCCACCGTCAGGGTAGACATCCAGGCATCCGGCTGAATCTCTTCGCGTATCTGCCGTGTGTAACTGCGTGCCTCTTCTAAATCTTCAAACCCGGCGTAAGCGACAAAGTAATAGGATGTTCTCGGACTGTAGAGAAGATAGGGACGGTAATTCTCATCTTGCAGTTCCCTATAAACTCTTTCAGCCGCCGAGCGTGAAGTCAGCGTCTCGGCAATCGTGAAATATCGCAGAGCAATCGGCTCTACAGTTTCTTCGATCTCTTCCTCGATCTCTTCTACAACTTCCTCCTCTTCGGGAACCTCCTCAGGTTCGACCTCTTCGATCTCCTTTTCCGGTTCCTTTTCTTTCACCTCTTCGACCTTTTCAGGCTCTTCTGGATCCTTTATCTCCGGCTTTTCAGCCTTCTTTTCTTCAGGTTTCTCAATAACCGGATCTTCCGGTTCCTCAGTAAGCGGTCTCTCTTCACGCTCCTCTTCGATCAGCTCCTCAGCCGGCGGCGGATCGTCGTTCGGCTCCTGTTCGGGTTCATCAAAAAAGTCCGAGTCAAAAGCATCACCTGTAATATAGTCGAGCTCATCCCTGTGACGCAGCTGCTGCATTTCCAGCAATTCACGTTTGGATTGCAATTGACGTGCCAGCCTGACCGGCAGCGGATCCTCAAGCTCTGCCTGAACAAGCACGATGAGTTCGGACTGGGAGACCTCAGTTCTGTTGTACCCAAAAAGGTACTTCAGGCCGAAAAACCACCCTGGCAGATCCTTCAATATGGGAATGCCCCTTCGGACTTCACTTCTTTCAGTACGGTAAAGACCGGCTATCACCGTACTTTCACCGTTCAGGAGCAGTGTGTGCGTGCTTGCATCTTCCTTGCTGATAACCGTGCTGACCGGATCCGGCTGAGCGGAGGAACGCTCTACTTCGAGCTGCAGATAGATAAATGTGGTGTCCTGATAATCGACTACCTGTGGGGTGGCGGTCAAAATTGTACCTGTACTGAAAAATTCATCGATAACGTTGCCGGCAATGTCGCGCTGCTTGATCGAAAAGTCCTCTCCTACCTGTATCCGGCCCTCTTCGCCATCCATCACCTTGACAGACGGTGTTGCGAGAACTTCTCCCAGATTATCCGCCTCAAAGGCACTGAAAAGTGCCTGAACCTCGATTCCTGCACCGATATCGCCAAAGTTTACCAGCGAGTTGAATACATTTTGGGATACACTCCGGGCACCCGCAGCATTGACCGATACAAACCGGTTTTCAAAAGATCCGGGAATCGATTCGGTTGCATCCTCACCGATAAAATTGATCGCATTGGGGGGTACATTGCTGGTAAGGGTCGACCAGTCGACACCGACCTCTCTGAGCGCACTCCGGTTTCCTTCAAAAAAAGTAGCGTTGATACGTACTTCACGGGTAGCTGTAGTCAGGCGAGGCTCGTCCGGCGCATCCGGATCGACTCGATCCGGCCGTACACGCTCTTCAGCCTGCTCCCGAGTCAGAACTTCATAATAGTCTTCCTCTCTGTGCAGCACCATATTATGAATTCTGAGCAGCATCTGAAGGGACTCCTGCCAGTGCATATTGGGAAGTGAACGGCCGATTTCGCCCGTATGCCCCGTACGGTCGATGATCAGCATATCTTCAAACTCCAGAGAAAATTCATTGAGTACATCGATCGCTTCCTGGAAATCGGTCGAGCGGTCGAATGCAATCGACTGATCCGGAGGAGTGAAATCTCTGGGAAGCCGATCCTGGGCAAACAGGGTACCGGCGGTTATCAGCATCGCCAAACAGAGGGTTGGCAAGATGGTCAATCTCGTTGTGAGTGTCGGCATTCTGTTACTTTTCATCGTTGTACCTCCAGGGTTACCTCTTCGATAATTCCTCCTCGGTTAAGCCGAAATGTCGCTCGGCCTTGTTGGGAATTGATTTCAGTCAATTGGCCGAGATATACAGGGTCATTCAGCGACAGGTTGATCAATTCGCCATGTTGATTACGTAAAAAGATGCGAGACTGACTGACACCAATCAGCCGGCTGTTGTCGACCTCGACCAGGTTGTCTACATTCGGCTCCGGTTCGCGAATAAGGGGGTAAAACGGATTGTGGAATCGATCCGGATACCGGCCAGCAACCGTTAAATCCTCTTCTGTCGTATCAAAATGCTCCGTTCGATTGTAGTAGCTGTTGAGGGTAAAGTTGAAATTTGCATGTCCATATTCATCCGGCCGGTTAACCGGTGATACCTGCAGGTTTTCAATTTTCTGGACCGGGCGGCTGTTTTCGATTCGATTTATAAACGTATAGATACTCTGGTAGGGGCCGTAACCGGTGATGGTCGATGTGATAATGCCATACTCCTCCTCTGCGGTCGAATCGGAGTAGAGGTACTCAAATTCAACTCTCGGTGCTTCCAGGTTGATTTCCGAAAGGAATTTAAAAATGCGGTCGGTGTCATTGATCGGGAAAAGAGTTTTATCGAATGTTTCAATAAAGTTCTGTGCCTCTTCCACAGCCTGGCTGTAAAATGGAAAGGTTTCTGCAATTTCACTCATTTCTGCGTACTCCACTTCTTTCTCTTCCAGTGAGAGCTCCAGCTCCTCTATCATACTCTTCTGGTAGAAATGGATATAGCCGAATCCGCTTCCTAAAAAAAGGAGCAGTACAAATGCAAGAATTAATGTATTACGAATTCCGTATGACATATCCGATCAATTCATCGTTTCCAAAAATTGTTGCAGCTCCCGGGTCTCTTCCGGAGTGTAGAAAGAATCGTCCGGATAGATGCGGCTGATACGCATGGTAAATGAGAAGACACTTTGCTCCTGAACCTGTCTGTTTCTCACATTGAGCAGGGTTACGTTGCTGAACTGGCGCGCAAGCTGAGGAATTCTGTCTTCAAACAGAGAGTTGCCTTCGATCTGCAGTCCGTCGGCCGTCTCCCTGAACGATGTGATCCAGATACCGCCCACATCAGCCACAGCATCATTAAACCGGTCGAAGGATGCCGTCCAGCGAATATTGCCTTCACTCAGCTCTTGCAGCATTACCAGTTGATCCTGATACGAAACGAGCATCTCCTGCAGAAGTTCGGTTTGAATAACCGTCTCTTCCAGGTCGGAAATCATGGTTTCAACTCGCTGGTTTTCTGACTCCAACTGGTTAATCCGCTCCTGATTTTCCTGGTAATAATGATTGACAAGTATTGGACTTAACCCAATGGCAATCAACAAAATAACACCATGCCACTCGAGTTTGAATATTTTTTGGCGATCATGTACATAGTCCGGGATGATGGAGAGGTCGGGATAGAGCTGGCCTGCCGCACCGCTGGCACCGACAGCGATAGCGATCGCCGTTGTATACTCTCTTACTTTTGGAAGCTGATCATCAGAGATTTCAAACAGGTTGGGGTTGAGCGTGAACTCACTGACTTCAACATCCGGGAAATTGTTCTGGAAAAACTCCAGCGCTTTACTGCCGAGAGTGTTATCACATAAAACTATTCGGTTCAGGGCTGGAACTTCACCCGTATCGAGCTGAAATAGCAGCTTGCTGAAAAGAGTATTAAGGAAGTTTTTATTCAACGTTCCTTCATTTATAACCGGCGATACCTGAAGCACTTCTTTCCCCCTCATGAAGATGATACGGCATCGGCTCGCTCCGAACTGAATCAGCCCGGTAATCTCCGTTCCATCCGCATCCGGATAGTTATAACGGTACAGCCCGGTAAGAGCGACCTCATCAGGCAGAATATTTTCGATATACAGGTTGAGGCCTGAAAAATTTTCATCGATCTGGTTCACCAGTTCCAAAGAGGCTGGCTCTTTGTCTACAGATGCAATGGAGAGTGATCCATCCGGACGTACAAAATAGCTATAGCGGTCTGTGGTGGGCTGAAATCCATATACCGATTCCAGGCGGGAGCTGACCACTTCCTGAAGCTCCTTCTGTTTAACTTCCTTGAAATTCCGTTCACGCTCAAACAGGAAGACGGTATTGCCTGAGCGGATATTCAGGCCGAGATGTTTCTTCCTGCCGTCCGAAGCCAGCAGATAGTTATAAAGTAGCATGACGTTGTTTTCCGGGGCATCCGCTTCGTCGGTAATATCCAGGTCCATCGACTCACCGGCAGGCTCATCAAGATCGTCCAGCTCATCGAAATCCTCGAACTCATCAAACTCCTCTAATTCTTCCAGGCCTTCTATCTCTTCACCGGATGATTCTTCAGCTGCGGCCTGCCCTCCGGAGTTATCAAAACCGAAAATATCATCGACATCCTGCCCTTCATCGGCCTGATGCCGGCCCTCCTGCGTCGATGAGTCATACCCTTCATCCAGCGGCGTCACCAGCTCATGGCGAGTCATATCCAGCAGCTGCACCTTTTTTCCGTCAAGCTGGATGCGCACCGAATCCATCGTTTTGTTATCCAGTGCAATTCCTATGTAATCCTTCTTGCCAAACATATTTGTCCTTCTTTAGTCTGCCTCGTCAATGAGTTGCAGGAACCGTTTTTTGTTGTTGGCATTGTTCAACGCCTCCTCACGGGATATGGTCCCGCTTTGGTAGAGTCGCTTCAGATCCTGTTCCATCGTGATCATACCGTAATCGCTTCCTTCGGCCATCATCTGGTAGATCTCATTCACATTGTCATTTCGTATGGCCGCCCGGACCGGGCCTGTAACCAACAGCACCTCCTTGGCCAGCACCCTCTTTCCGTCCAGGCTCGGTACCAGTTTCTGGCTCATCACACAGGTTAACACATCGGCCAGGCGGGTTTTAACCCTATTTTGTTCTTCTGATGGTACCTCACCGACGATTCGTTCAATACTCTCCATAGCCGAAGAGGTATGAAGGGTACCGAATGTCTTGTGCCCGGAATCGGTAATTTCCAGCGTAGTCATGATCGTTTCCGGATCCCGAAGCTCACCGACCACGATGATATCGGGGTCCTGACGCAGAGATTGAACCGCTCCATCTTTAAAGCTTGGTACGTCGCGTCCCACCTCACGGTGGCGAACCACCGATCTAATCGGTTTGTGTATCAATTCAACAGGTGAGGCGACGATTACAATATGAGCATCGACGGTTCGATTATTGGCATCAATGATGGTATCGAGTGTCGAAGATTTACCTGACCCGGTGATACCGGTCACAAGTGTCAAGCCGTATTTGTAGTATTTGAGGCTTAACGCCTTGGCGATCTCCGGGTGCAGATTCAATCCTTTGAACGGCCGGATTTCTGCGTCGATCTTTCGCATATTGAGTGCAACCTGCTCCAGATCGAGGTACATGCTGGCCCGATACCGCAAATTCTCTTTTTTCCCCTCCTGTTCAATGGAATGAGAAAAGTCGAGACTATTATCCCTTATAAACCTTTTTCGCTGCCCAGGTGTAATAATGTTGTGGAGAAGCAGGTTTGTTTCCTCCAGTTCCAGTTCCTTATTCAATTTAATCGGTGACTTTTTACCGTGAACCCGATACCAGATCTTTCCAAAGCAGCCGGGCCCTCCCAGATCAATGTCGGATGCTTCGTTCTTATACATATAGAGAAGCAGGTCCTCTACCATCTTTTCAAGGTCAATCCTGGAATCCTGGTCCAGTTTTTCGATCTCTTCTCCCAGTCTTTCATGATAATCCAGTCCTCGCACCGTCGCAGGAATCTGTTCGTGTACACTGCGTGATAGTTCCGTTAATCGTGGTAAATTTTCACTGAAGAACTGCATGGGGAGCTGTTGGTCTTTATATCCCGTGTTTGGTGAAGCCTTCGAATTATTAATACCGGTTTAATATCATCCACAAAAAACCCTAACCGGCACTATTTGTTCGGTTTGATCTTGTTAATCCTTTATGTTTTTATCTAAAGCCGTCTGTCATGCATAATAAAAACATTCCATTGTAGCAAAACAAGTATTACCCTTAATTTCTAATATTTAGTCCAAATCCCCGATTTTGGCAACTTTAAGCCATTATTATACGCTATTAGAGCAAAAACAACCATTATTTCACCATTGATCCTGCTGTAAAAGTCGTTTTTTCAACTGAAGAAGTTGCATATTCATATTTGCAATTTTCTTCTGCTGAATTTCAATAATATTCTTTGTAAAGATGTTAAAAAGTTTCCCCGGGCGTTTGCGAAAAAAGTTCAACACCTCATATCGCTCATACTTCAGGACAACGGTGTCCCGATCCGCCTGAACCTTGGCAATGGTTCGGGCTTTGCTGAAGAGAAACGATTCGCCAATAAAATCTCCGATCGTCAACTCTGCCAGCTGGATATTCTCTTTCCATATTGAAACCTGACCTTCTGCAATCAGATATGCTTTGCTTACCGGTTCATCGTCGGCGATCAGTTCATCACCGTCCACATATCGCTCTTCTACCCCCATATTTAGAAAAGACAGTACATCCTCATAGTGAAAATTCTTCAGAATCATCGGTGGATCCTTCAGAAGTTTTCTGTTGTATTCCGGCAGCAGATTGGTTGATTGATTCCCCTCATTCAGCATGATGGTGGCTCCTGTTCCATTAGTCTTCGATCGTTATGGCAAGAACTTCCTCAATAGAGGTGGTTCCTTGCTTGATCCGTTCGCGTCCGGACGCCCGTAATGTTTTCATACCTTGCCGGATCGCAGTTTCTTTGATCTTCTCCTCGTCGATCTCCTGACCGGCTTCCAGAATAAGGCGCTTGATCTCTTTGCTGAAAAAAAGCGCCTCATGGATACCCATTCGCCCTTTATATCCTATCTGGTTGCAGGCTTTGCACCCTACCGGTTTGTAGAATGTCGTCGAGTTGATCTCCTCATCAGTAAACCCCAGGCCCCGAAGTGTCTCTTCGTGCGGCTCATAGGGCTGCTTGCACTCCTTACATAATCTTCGTACCAGACGCTGAGCCATCACCAGGTTGACGGCATTGGCGATCAGAAACGGTTCGACCCCCATTTTGTAAAGCCTTGATATAGCGCTTGGAGCATCATTCGTGTGAAGTGTGGAAAAAGTCAGGTGGCCGGTATTCGCCAGCTTGATGGAGATTTCAGCCGTTTTAAGATCCCTGATCTCTCCTACCAGTACAATATCCGGGTCGTGACGAAGGATTCCGCGTATCGCCTGATCGAATGTCATGTGATGGCTGATTTTTAACTGCCGGGCTCCCTTAATCAGGTATTCGACCGGTTCTTCAACTGTCAAAACGTTTTTGGTCGGGTCAAGTACATAGTAGAGAGCCGCAACCAGTGTGGTCGACTTACCGCTTCCGGTCGGCCCGGTGATAATGACGATACCTGAAGGTTTCTCGATCGCTTTGACAAAATCCGCCTTGGCCTGCTCCTGAAGTCCGAGAACTTCCAGGTCGGTGATCACTTTTCTATCGTCGAGAACCCGGATCACAACCGATTCGAACTTACGCTCAAATTGTGCGCCGACCATCGGCATGATGGAAACCCGGTATCGAATGTTGTAATTGTCGACTGTACGCTGAATGAAACCGTCCTGGGAACTGTCTCTCTCAAAACGATCTACATTTCTGGTTTTATCTTTGATAACAGCCGAAATCGCTTCGGGCTTGACTCCTTTTTGCTGATGCCAGAGCTGCAGTTTCCCGTCGGTCCGAAACCGGATGTCGGTTGTTGCAGGACCGCTCGGGATGATATGGAGGTCACTGACTCCCTGACGTACGGCTTCCACGAGCATCCCCTCCACAAGAGAGTTGAGCATGCTCTGATTAATCTCGGCGTCGATCTCCTCTTCATCGACCTCCTCCTCATCCCCGGGAATTTCAGCTTCCTCATACTCGATATCTTCAAGCAGGTCGAGAAATTCGTTCTTCTGCTCATACACATCGGCCAGGATACTTTCAATCAGGTCATACCGGCAATACTTGATCTCGAACTGCTTGAAGTTGAGTCTGGAGATGACTGAATTCAAATTCGGTTCAGATGGGTCGGCAGCCGCAATGGTCAGCGTCGAATTGCTTTTTTCGATCGGCACCGCTTTAAGGTAGACCAGGTCTTCGACCACCTCTTCGGGAAGTTCGTCGACATTCGATTTTATCTTCGAGATCTCCTCTGCCGGAAGCTCCTCTTTGCCGGTAAACACCTCATCAAAGGCATAGATGCCGGCAATTTCTTTCATCACCGTATGCCGGTCGAGTTTGAGATCCTGATAGAGAATTTGCCCGAGACGCCGGTTTGAGGTTTCCGGCTCCTCATCCAGAATCATAAGCGCTTTGGAAAGCTGTTCCTCGGTGATAACCCCGCGGTTTACCAGCAGTTTTCCGATATGTTGTCTTGTATTGACCTTTCCCATCTAAATGGACAACAAATTTGCTTTGGTTGGATTCTCTACGGTTTACCCTGGTTTACGATCTAAAAATGGTTGATTCAAAGCAGGATTCCCAATCATTTAAAATAATTCCTCGGTGTATCAAGCCGGACTTACGAGCGCCGCCTCGGAAGAGACCACCGTAATGGCGATCAATGCAACCATGATAAAGAGGTTGACAAAGAGGTTAATCTGATCGATAATCGATTCCATCTTGTAGCCGGTCTGGACTTCATAGTAATCGGCCAGCTGTTTGGCGTTGTCGCGAAGAGCTCCCGATTCCGCACCCAACCTGAAGCGGCTGATCGCCGTCCGGGTGAAAACACCGGTCGACTCAAGGCCCTCCACCAGACCGGTCCCCTCTTTAAGCATACTTTTAATCGCCTGTTCTTTAATCTGTTTTTCCATGTAGGTGTTGCGGCAGGCTTCTGACGCAACCCGGATCACCTCGATATTTTCACCGGATCCGCTGTAAAGTGTATAAAATACCCTGGAGAAGATCTCAATACTGGTCTTGTGCATCAGGTCACCCATGATCGGGAGCTTGATCAGGTATTTGTCAAGAATCAGACGCCCTTTCGGATGTTTCCACATCGCAAATAAAACTACAAACGGCAGAACATGAGCCAGTGTGATCAGAATCCAGTGATCCTGCAGCCAGTAGCTCATGTCGAGGGTTGCCATCGTCATCGGAGGGATCTGCATATCGAATTCGAGAAGCATTTCAGCCTGGGCAGGAAAGATATATCCCACATAGAAAAGCAAGGTTGCAATAACGGCGATGACCGTGACTGTGGGCATCATCAGAGAACGGCGGAGATTTTTCTTGAACTCGGCATCCCGTTCCAGAAACTTGGCTGTACTGTCGAAAACCAGGGCCATATTACCTGACGTAGAGGCAACACTGAGCATGTAAGCGGCAAATTTTCCGAAGACATCTTCATGTTTGCCGTAAACTTCCTTGCCATCTTTACCCTCCTTGAGATCCTTTTGAATCTCCTTGATCACCTCCTTCATCCGCTGATTGGTGGTATCTTCGTGAAGAAGTGTCAAAATTTCATCGAACGTCAGCTGCTGGCGCAGAAGATCGGCCGACAGACTGATGAAGGTGACTACATCATTTCTGGGTACTCCACCCTTGAAGTCGAAAAGCTTCTTGTTGATCTTTTCGACCTTGTAGCCCAGCTTGACCAGTGCCCGTTCCAGCTCCTGCTTGTTGTAGGCTTCCTGTTCACCTTTGATTGTTTTGCCGTTCCGGCGGGCCTTGTACAGGTAGGTTTGCTTCTGATCGAGTGCTCTGACGCTGAAGCCCTGCTTCTGGGCAAGGCGATCCACCTTTTTCTTCGCCTCCTTCTTGCTAGGAGCCTCGAACTCGGTTTTTACCTGTTTGCCGGCCGATGAAACCGCTTGTAATCTGAATTGAGGCATAAGTCGATAACGTGTTCGGCGATATTACCCATCTGAGCCATATTGCACATATTTTCTACAGAATAGTAAACTGACAGTAATTCTGAAAGGTTAATCTTAAAATTCTCTAATGCTTTAGATGCTTGCAGGTTAACTGGTTTACCAGAGTCACAGGCATTATAATGTTCGAAAAAAAAAGGCTCCCGAAGGAGCCCTTTTGTAAAAATCAGCTTATGTTAATTATAGGTTTAACCACCTTCACCACCTTCATCACCATTGTCACAGTCTGGTGCATCACTAGGACCAAGGGTGCCATCTGCGTCCCAGCTTGACATCTGCACGTCATCGGCACAGACACGGACAGCTATTACTCCACCTGCTTGAGCTGGAATCGTTGTGAAAGTGAAATCATTTGATCCAGGGCTCGTAATTGTCGTAAAACCTGCATTCTCATTACATCTTTCGGGATTACCCTCAATATGAGCGCAATCATCATCGAAACCCATAGGTATATCATCCCATGTGATATCAGAGAAATCTCTGCCACCTCCACCAAGCATTTCAGGCCTCATATAGAAACTTTGTGCAGTTGCACCGATCTGAGCAGAATCCTGAATGGATGCCTGTACGTTTGCGTCGTCGGCAGCTGCGCCGAATGTGTTGATAGCCACGACCGTCGCGATACCCACGATGATCGTTACAAGTATAACGAGTAATAATTGTTGTTGACCCATTGTTTACTCCGTGTTGGTTTGTTGATAGTTAGAAGTTCCTAACGTGTTGTAGTGTACAAGAGACATGAGAAAGCCATTTGTTACAAAAAAATTTTAATTAGCTGGTACCCGATAACAATTTTTTCCCTTTAAAAGCCTTCCATTGTCTATTTATAACCGACAAAATGTGAGAATCGATTGAAAACTCAAAGTTAAAAATGGTTCAACCTGAAATTGTTCACTCTCAATGTAGCTGAGATCTGTTGTCATTCATTAAATATCAGGTTTTGAGGAAGGGTTATTCTATCTATCCTTTTATTTGTAACCCCGATTGGTTCACTTGTTCATATTTCACTTCCATTTTAAGTGATTGGAATCTAAAATCAAAATTATTATTAAGAATTTCTAATCTTTGTAAATTATTGTAAACTATATATGCTCTTATTATCCTGATGGCTTCTTGGAAATTGGCCGTCAATCGATATATCGGCCCTCTGTGAAAAGGAGTACCCGGGGCGGGACTCGAACCCGCACGATGTTGCCACCATCGGATTTTGAATCCGACGCGTCTACCAATTCCGCCACCCGGGCAGTAAATCAAATATCGGTGAGCATTTCCGGTCGTCCATCAAACCAGCTAGCCGAACCATCCGAATATCAGGATGACAAATCAGAAAAACACCCGTTTTCAGGTGTTAAAAACCGGTGATTATTGACTGGCAAAATATACGAATCGCCCTGTTGAATCACGAACCTTTATTTATCCTCTCCATTTGTGATCCACTCCCTATCAGCGTAATTTTGGGCCGGTCAAAATATTGGGCCGGTTAAACCGATATCATCAACTAATTCAACCGTCAGACGACATTCCCATGAAAACTTTCCGTCACTCCGATACGGATCTCAATGACTATCTCGGGCAGCTCCAATCGATCGATCTGGAAGGAAGTTACTATCTGATGCTGCTGACGGGCCACTACCTGGCTGGAAAGCGACGCTTCATCCACCGAGTGTCAAAAAGTCTGGGATGCCAGGTTACACAGATCGACCTGAGGAAAATTCTCTCCAGAGATGCCCAGACAGCCGGTAAAAATATCGACAAGATTTTTGATCAAATCGGCGAGGAGGACAAACTCCTCTTTTTCTCACATGGAGACAGCCTCAGCGGTGCATATACCGGCTTCACCAACTCTCATACCCGATATGCCACTCCCCAGCAGAGATATCTGATCAGCAAGCTGGACAAACTTGAGAAGATCGTTATGATCGACGTACGAGAAATCCACAATGTCGATAAGACACTTCGCAGATATGCCCATTCGGAGATTCAGTTCGACCAGCCTAAATCAGCGCTCAAACGCTTTCTCTGGAGAATCAGCAGCCAGGTGAAGCTTCACGGCCATCAGTTTACCAGCGACCGCACGCTTTCCTGATCACCCTGAATAGCGCTGAAATATTTGCACTGCTGTGCTCGCTACAAACTGCTGAACCCCACACTTTCAGCCGATAACCGAACCCCCGGCAGAGATCCGTACGCAATCGGGTCAAGTCGATACCTTGCTCTCCTGCTTGGGATCCAGATCGTAGAGTGACGAGACAGTTGCCTGAATCGTTTTGTACCACTCATTGCCAAATTTGTCGTTGATCTGGTAGTAATCCTGGAAGTCCGGTTTTTTGATCCGCATCTTCCACTCCTGGTTTTTCGCCTTGAAGACCGGATCGATATGAAGCAGTTCGTGATAAACCAGCATTTTCCGTGTATCGTGATCGAGCATATCCCATAGCTCACCGGAAATCTCGATCAGATAATCGTTGCCGGAGTAGTATTTGACCTCTCTGGACGCCTTGATGCACTTGGCCGCTCGCTGCTTAGAGATGTTCGGATAGACGAGAAAGTAACCGACCTCCGCCGGGCCAAAATCCAGGTCGAACTCCTCAATCACCTGGCGGGCCACTTCCGCTACCTCGGGAGATTCCATTAATTGTTTATCTGTCAGTTTGACATCGCCTTTCGGGTCCAGATATTCGTTATCTTGCATAAATACAAATCTGCATTTTGAGAATTACCAATTGAATTCGGACTTTCTGCCGTCCGAAGTTTGTGAACGTTGATCCGGTATAATCAAAGCGGATCATGCCGGAAGTTTTGAAGATCGGCTCCCCGGCTCGTTTCAAACCGGGCGAGATGATAGTCATGATTGCTGAAAAGATGAAATAAATTTTCGTTATTAGAACTATGAAACAGGATATCAAGTCACCCATCATCGGATTTCTCAGCCTGCTCTTTATCGACTCCCTCTCGCGAGTGATCTTCACAGTCTATATGGGGCTCGACTTTTCTCCTTTCAGTTATGTCGTCTACCCGGAGTTCTACCCCTGGGTTATGATCGGTATCTCTTTTATTGCCGCCTTTATCGGTGCCATGATGGTGATCACCTTTTCCGGACGGCGCTGGTTTCCCTTCATCCTCTATCTGATCGCTCTCGGTTTATGGCGTCTTGCCCCGTTAATACTGGTCCCGTCCGAACCGGACTGGATCATCTACCTCTCCGGCGGCCTTTCCCTGGCAGGAGCCTTCGGGTCCAGGCAGTTTATCGTTGATCGCAAATCGCAAGAAGAGAATTAAATACACTCAGTTTCCATCAGGCAAACATCCGATTCTCACTCCTCCCCGATCAGAATATCACATAAACCGGATACTAATCCCTTTATGGCAATTTGCCCCGTCAACCTGGATTCAATCCTCATCAGCATGCCATATTAGCACTTTACTATCTTAACCGGCCATCGCATCCACCTCACGTGCCGGCTCCCCCCGTACCTCCATCAGTGCCTCAACCATTCTGAGCCTGACCCTCTCTTTCAACTCGTCAGCATCTTCCAGCCCCATTCCATCGGTTGAGACCGGCTCAAGGATCTGTAATCTGACGTGGACATCCGGCTCAAAGACCCAGCTGTTTTTAGGCAGGCAGCCGTGTGTACCCTCCACGACTATCGGAAGAATAGACACCTGTTTCTTGATGGCGAGCTCAAAGGCACCTTTCGAAAACCGGGTCAATCGACCATCCCTCGATCGAGTTCCTTCGGGGAAAATGATGACCGAGATCCGCCGATCCAGGTAGAACATTGCTCTCTTCATCATGCCGACTTGCCCGATCGAACCGCGCTTGACCGGAATATCTCCGGCGAGCTTCATCATCCAGCCGACAAACGGAAGGCTGAACAGCTGTTTTTTGGCTATCCACTTCATCTCCCAGGGCAGGTTGGAAATGACGGGGATGTCCCCGTTCGACTGATGGTTACTCACCATCACATAGGGTCTTCGATCATTGATTTCGCTCTCTCCCTCAATCGTTATCTTCCAGTTCGGGTTGATGCGGGTGATCGCCTTGCCCAGTCTTCGAAACCACCGCCCTGTACGGTATCGCGTTTCAGTCCGGTCTGTGAATCGTATCAATAGAAGGAATGGAAACCAGAGTAGTGTTAGCAGGATCACTCCCGCCCATATCAGCAGAGAGGTCAATCGTTGCATCTTCCCGGTCACATATCAAATTAAAAAATCAGTTGGATCTGAATTTGGGGATCAGGCTCTTGATCAGTCCCCAATACCCCTTCGCCGGTTTACGGACATAACGATTTCTCTCGGCTGCCTTTTCCACTACCGGAAGGACGATCTCCGGTTCCTTTTTACCGTGATCCGGGCCGGAGCTGTGGTCGCCGTCTTTGCGTCCGGCCGATCCGTTCGATTTTCGGGAACTCTTTTTGTCGCTTCCGCGCGAGGGCTTGTCATTGGTTTGCTCTCCCCTGCTCTTCTGCTTTTCATCCCTCTTTTTGCTACTCTGCTTACTTCCGCTTTGACGTTTGGCCTCCTTCTTCTGCTCCTTGCCTGCGGATTCATCTTTTCGGGTATCCTTACTTTTACTTTGCTGGCTTTTACCCTTTTTCTCTTGCTCTCCCCGCTGCTTTCGTGAATCATCTTTGCCACTGCTTTTGCGGGAATCAGCTTTTCCGGAACCTTTGTGAGCACCCTCCTCGCCGGAGTCCTTACGCTCTTTCTTTTCTCCGCGGCCGCTCTTTTTACCGCTTTTGACCTCTTCGGGTTTTTCCCAGTCAAATCTGGACGACTCATCGAAATTTCCCGGAAGGGTAATCTTGCGAATCTTGTTCCCTTTTATCTTCTCGATATCCCCGAAATTTCGCCGGTCGCGCTTTGTGACAAACGTCACCGCAATTCCGGTCTGATCATAACGGCCGGTTCGGCCGATTCGATGAATATAATCATCCGAATTTCTCGGCACATCGTAGTTGATGATGATGGAAACTCCTTTAATATCGATTCCGCGAGCAAGCACGTTGGTTGCTACAATCACCGGTACTTCCCCATTTTTGAATGCTGCCAGGGCTTTGTTTCGCTCTTCCTGACTTCGGTCTCCATGTATACTTGCTGCTTTAATCCCCTCTTTTTTGAGCAGCCGCTGTAGTTCATCGGTACCCTTCTTGGTTGAAGTAAAAATTATACAGGAATCCCACTCGATCGTTTTGAAGATCTGTTTGACCAGTGGAATCTTCTGATCACTTTTCAGGAAAAAAGCTCTCTGCTCAACCGATTCTGCAGGTTTTGACGGGGCCACCTCGACCGATACCGGATCGTTCATAATCGAACCGGCCAGCTTCTCGATCTCCTTCGGCATGGTCGCGGAGAAGAGCAATGTCTGACGATCTTCAGGCATCCACCCGATAATCAGTTTCATATCGGGTAGAAAACCCATATCAAGCATCCGGTCCGCCTCATCGAGAACCAGGAATTCAACGGTAGAAAAGTCGATGTTGACGATCTTGTTCTGGTCGATCAGCCGGCCGGGAGTGGCAACAATCAGGTCGACACCCGCTTTTAATGCTTTGGCCTGAGCCGAAAAATCACTGCCGCCGATGATGGTGGCAGATGATATGCCGGCGTGGTAACCGATTGCAAAAATCTGTTCATCGATCTGCTGGGCAAGCTCTCTCGTCGGAGTCACGATCACCGCTTTTATACCCTCGCGGTCGCTATTCAATATGCGGTTCAGAATCGGTATTACAAAAGCACCCGTCTTGCCGGTACCGGTCTGTGCAATGCCTATCGTATCCTTTCCCTCCAGAATGTGTGGTATCGCTTTCTCTTGAATGGAGGTGAGCTTTGTAAAATTGATATCGTTCAGGCCCGACAACAATTCATCTGTCAAACCAAGTTCAGTAAACTTCAAAGGCGTCTGTTGATTTTGTGATTTTGTATAAAAGTTTTCATCAAATAAATATACAAAAGATCTATGAGAATCGTCGTATTAAAGCGCTCTGCATTTCCCTCTCAGTTTTTTGGGGATCGAAAAAGTGATAACTTCCAATGCTTATTTGTTATCAAACGACCAATCGGAAATATTTAGACAATCCACCGGAATATGAAAACCGTTTACCTTTTACCCGCTGCTATTGCTTTAACACTATTTTTCTCAACCGGATGTGAAGATCCCGGTGACCTGACTGCCGAGACCTCCTACCAGTCAACTGCCGATTCGGTCAGCTACGGCCTCGGCTTTTTTTACGGACGCTCTATTGCAGGAGAAGGAGTCGATGATATCAATTACCAGAACTTCCTGGCCGGCCTCATGGATGGTCATCTGCAGGAGGACCCGGATCTGAGTGAAGAGCAGATCGATCGTGCACTACAAAATTTTCAGTATGCCCTGCAACAACGCCGAGAAGCCGAGCGTGAAGATCTCGCTGCCATCAATATCGAAGCCTCCCGCGCTTTTCTGGAAGAAAATGCCCAGCGCGATGATGTACATGTAACCGAGAGCGGACTCCAGTACAGGATAATTGAAGAGGGAGACGGGGAACGTCCTTCTGTCGACTCCCATGTCAGAGTTCACTATCGCGGAACCCTGATTGATGGAACGGAGTTCGACAGCTCCTATCAGCGGGAAGATCCTGCCGAATTTCCGCTCGACCAGGTGATCGAAGGCTGGACCGAAGGTGTACAATTGATGAGCGTCGGTTCGAAATATGAGTTTTTTATCCCTTCGGAGCTCGGTTACGGGAACACTCCACCCCCTGGCAGCCCGATCGAACCTGGCGTGGTTCTCATTTTTGAAGTTGAATTGCTGGATATTCTGGATTGATCTGATTTGGGCCGCAGGCCGAAATGCAGAATCATCTGGATAAACCGTACGTTATTCGAAGTGCAGTAAAGTTGGTAATCACTGTGAATTAGATAGCTATGGATCTGCATAAACGTACGGCTCAAGTCCGAAAACGGGCCCTGGAACTCGGTTTCGACGCATGCGGTTTTGCACGAGCCGAGCCGCTGGACCGGGAAGCGAGACGGCTGGAGGAGTGGCTTTTTGAAAACCGCCACGGTTCAATGGAGTGGATGGAGCGTCATTTTGAGAAGAGAGTCGACCCAACCCGCCTGATTCCGGGAACCCGTACGGTTATCTCTGTGATCGGCAGCTACCACTTTCGGGAAAATCTGGAATACGACAGTAAGAACGGCCCACCAAAAATTGCCAAATACGCAAGAGGCCGTGATTACCACAAGGTGTTTAAACAGCGTCTGAAAAAACTGTTCGAGTCGATCCGATCGATCGTAGGTGAGGTTTCCGGAAGAGTATTTGTCGACTCGGCACCTGTAATGGACAAGGTGTGGGCGGAAAGAGCAGGCCTCGGCTGGATCGGTAAAAACTCCAATTTACTAAACAAGTCTTTCGGCTCATGGTTTTTAATCGGAGAGATCTTGCTGGATGCCGACTTCCGGTATGATTCTCCGGCAACTGATCACTGTGGAAGCTGTACCCGGTGTATCGACGCCTGTCCGACCAACGCTATCTATGAACCCTGGAGAATCGACAGCAACCGTTGTATATCCTACCTGACGATCGAACTCAAGGAGCAGGTGCCCGACAAATTCAGGCGGGATCTGGAGGGCTGGATGTTTGGCTGTGACATCTGTCAGGATGTATGCCCCTGGAACCGGAATGCGCGCGAGGGACAGATCGACGATCTGCGTCCCAGGAAGAAAATGTTAACTGATGACCCGGCCTTCTGGGAATCACTGGATGAGACCAAGTATGAGGAGCTTTTTAACGGCACTCCCGTTCGCAGAGCAAAATTCCCGAAACTCAAGGAGAACGCCCGGATAACCCTCTGACATCGGTTACCCCGCCGCACAAACGCAATCAGTTTCCGACAAGATTCTTTGGAAGTCAAAAAGAGCCTGAAATTCTCCGGCCTTAAAAATGTTTTCTTTTCTCCTGCAGCGCCTTGTTCAGCATCTCTCGAGCCCGAAAGATATGAGCTTTGACAGTACCCAGAGGCAAATCCAGTTCCTCTGAAATCTCCTGATAACTTTTCTCCTCCATATGCCGCATCTCGATCACCTGCCGATATTTTTCGGGCAGATTATCAATGGCCGACCGGATAATTTCGGCCCTCTGATTTCGAATAATCCGACGGTCTGTTGCAGAATCTTCATCTTTAAGCTGTACCCGCATCTCCCCTTCACGGGTCTTCACCGGTTCATCGATGGAAAATGTCTGAAGCTTCTTTTTCCTTAGATAGTCGATCGAGTGGTTGGTTGCAATGCGGTAGAGCCAGGTAGAGAAAGCATAATCTGTATTGTAAGAAGTCAAGTTGCCGAACGCTTTGACAAACGCCTCCTGTACCAGATCCTCGATATGCTCCCGATCCTTTACAATTTTGGAGATATGGAAATAGAGTGCCCGCTGATATTTCTCCACAAGCCGGGCATAAGCGGCTTCATCCCCTTCTACAGCTGCAGCGACGAGTTTGTCGTCCTCCCGACTGCTGTCGGTGGTCCTGTCGGTGGGCGGGTTATCTGTGTTTGAACGTGAGTCCGAACTCATTAAAAAATCAATTAACTGCAATCAGGAAGCAAATCAGTCGTCCTCACACAACCGGGCAGCCTCCTTGAGCGATGATATTCTGTAGTCCAAGCGTCAAATCTTTTAAAACAATAAGAAATTCACTGCCAAATCACCAAGGGTAAAAGAGTTCCGGCCATATTTCGAATTCCGGCTGGACGATTTTTCACCTGTAAAACAGAATCCGATTTTGATTTGTTGCCCGACCGATTTATAATTGAGCCAATTAAAAGTACAGAAAAAGGGATAATCCTCAATATTGATATCTACACCTAACACTCAAATAATTGACCTAGCTATGAAAAAAATCAAACAAACATTTGCTGCACTCGGCCTCGGACTACTTTTGGTATTCGCTTATACCCCGGACACTCACGCACAGGTCGTTGAAGAAGGTGACATTACTGCCGGCGGCGGTTTAACACTTACAACAGGTGCCGGTTTTAGCGGAGAGTTCGGAATCAGTGTAAACGGATTCTATTCCATTACAGATGAAATTCGAGCCGGAGCGGAATTCAATCTCTTCTTCGGAGATTTTGCTCCGACCGTATTCAACATCGACGGCCACTACATCTTTAAAAATGAAGATGGGCTTGTGCTTTACGGACTGGCCGGACTCGGATACTGGTCCTGGTCGTGGGACGGTCCCTGGGGAAGTGTCAGCGCCTCTACAACAGGTCTCAACCTCGGAGCCGGACTGGAGTATGACCTCGGTGACTTCCTGCTTTTCGCCGAGCCAAAACTGAACACCATTGGCGGAACTCCTCTAAACGTTTCAGGCGGCCTGCGAATGAGATTCTGATTGGTTTAGCTTTCAACTTCCGTTTGAAAAGCTGACAATCTTTTCAAGTATAAAGCCGACCTCTTAACAGGGGTCGGCTTTTTTTATCCGTTGATTTAAAACGATTATTTCGTAAAATAGGTTATCATTTCAGTTCAATATAACAGGATGTTCAGTTTCCAAATTTTCAATCAGGAGAAAACTGCAACATACCGAATTCAGATAGCTTACCCTTACACTTACAACCAACTGGAGACGAAAACCATGAAACAACTCGTAACGCTTTTCTTTTCAATTATCATTGCAGCTACATTGGTAAACCAGACAAACGCCCAGGAGATACATCTAGGAGGCGGGCTTGCTTACGGAACCGAAATCGAACAGATCGGATTTAAAGCAGAGGCTGGATATGCTTTTACCGATGAGATCCGCGGATCGGTCGATTTCATCTATTATCTTCCGGAAGATCTGGGAGGTGGAGCAGATTTCAAATGGATGGAGTTTAATTTTAATGCTCACTACCTGTTTCTCCAGGAAGATGAGCTCAACGTCTATGGATTGGCCGGCCTGAATTTTGCACGCCTGTCAGTAGATATTCCGGGAGTGAATATTCCGGGAGTCGGAGTGATCGGAGGTGGAGAGTCTTCATCTACTGAGTTTGGATTAAACATCGGAGCCGGCCTGGAGTATGACCTCGGATTTGCCAGACTTGCTGCCGAACTCAAGTACGCCATCAGTGATGCAGACCAACTTGTCATTGCGGCCGGTTTAAGATTCCCGATCTGATTCATCAGTTGAATGCTTCCATCCAGGGTGCAACTGTTCCGACAGTTGCACCTTTTTTTCTATATTCCTGTCGACTCATACTTGCCAGATTATCTGATTCAATGATGAAATCAACTCACTCCTAATAAAGATGAGGCGCTCATGAAGCCCTTTAAACAATTTCTTTTGCCCATTTTATTCTTGACGAGCTTATCGGCTGCAGCTACAGCCCAGGACTTTTCATTTGGTGCCGGGCTGGCTTACGGAACCGAAATCAGTCAACCCGGTTTCAAGGTGGATGCCGTTCTCGGGATCAGCGACCGAATTCGAGCTTCATCAGACCTCGTTATCTACCTGACCGAAGAGCTGGATGACAACATTGATGCCGATTGGCTGGAGATCAATGGAAACGGTCATTATCTGTTTTATGAGGATGAAGGCCTGACAGTGTATGCTATAAGCGGGGTTAACTTTACCCGGCTTCGGTTTGACTACCCGGAGATTGACACGGGTTTCGGGATTTTACCGGGCACAACTGAATCCCGGACCGAATGGGGCTTGAATATAGGCAGCGGCCTTGAGTATCAGGCGGGCTTCTTTTCTCTGGTCTCCGAGGTCAAATACGTACTGAGTGAAGCCGATCAGCTGGTTATTTCAGCCGGCCTCAGAGTTCCGTTCTAAAGAAGCAACCAGTCATCGATGATTAGTCCCTCTTCGTGAGTTTCAAATGAAGCAACGCCCACTCCTCATTTTGTTTGATTGAGACTAATTCCAATCCGGCCAGTTCCGATTTCTTTCTCACCTCCGGACAATCGTCGTACAGCAGTCCGGTTAAAAGCATCCGGCCTCCCGGGGACAGGTGTCCTGCCAGCCCTTTCAGCATCTCAAGAATAACGTTCTTGTTGATATTGGCAATCACCAGGTCGAACTTCTCATCTTTCGGCACCGTTTCAATCCCCCCGAATCCGAACCTGAACTTCTTTCCCACCCCATTGAGCCATCCATTCTCTGCAGCATTATCACGGCTCCATTCGTCATTATCGAAAGCAAAAACAGCATCTGCACCACATTTCAACGCAGCAATTGCCAGGATCCCGGTACCCGTTCCAGCATCCAGAACCGATCGGCCCTTCAGCTTCATTTCGGAAATCTCTTCCAGAACAAGCCGTGTGGTCGGGTGATAACCTGTGCCAAACGACATTTTCGGATCGATGACGAGTTTTGTCTGGCCTTGTTGTCCCTCTTTGCGCGACCAGGAGGGTTTGATGAAAAACCGTCCGACTGACTGGGGTTTGACGGTTTTTTCCCACGCTTCATTCCAATTTTGTCCTTCCACTTCGTCAAAACGAAATTGCAACTCCTTCCCTTCACTCTCAGCGGCCGTACGCCTGGTGAGAAGCTGCAGAGCCTGTTCGATCTGTTCACGACGCGTATCGTCAAACCTGTTCCGGGGTATCCAGGCTTCCAGCCTCTCACCAGACTGTTCAAATCCTTCAAAGTCGAGCTCCAGCAGTTCAGCGATCAGCAGTTCCTGGTATTCGGAAGAAATATCAACAATCAGTCTGACCCAGGTCATATCGATTTTTTCCGGCTACAGGGCCGGCTCCTGAATTTCAATTCGATTAAAGACGATCTCGGTGAGCAGTTCCCCGACTGCCTGCAGAGTCTGGCGGTCGATGATATCGATATCGTCACTGTGAGTATGCCAATATGGGGGAAACTGTGCATTCCCGTCATCACCCCGCCGGTGGTGAATAATGTTGATCATCGGAATCCCGGCCTGACGGTTGACAATCATATGATCGTCGGCAATCAGAGCACCCTCCTCTTTAGGAAACAGTTCTTCATACCCGATCTCCCCCGCTACATCCCAGACCGCGTCCACCAGCGAAGGAGCGTACCGAATCGAATAACTTTCTTGCGGGAAAAGAGCGTTTTCGCCTCCTACCATATCCAGCAGGATCCCGAAACGCGGCTGGTAGCCGGGAACCGGCGGGTTTGCACTCCAGTATCTGGCTCCAAGAAAATAGTTTTGAAGATCTCCGCTTTCACCGTAATCCTCCCCGTCAAAAAAGATAATATCTACCCCGACGGGAGGTGGATTTTCCTGCATGATGCGGGCCAGTTCCAGCAATACAGCCACACCGCTGCCTCCATCGTCTGCACCCGGAATCGGATCACCCGGACGGTCGGGATCGTTTTCGGCTCTTGGCCTTGTATCCCAATGTGCTGCAAGTAAAATACGGTCACTGCTCTGCAGATTAAAGGAGGCGATCAGGTTATACATCGAGATCGGCTCACCATCATACCCTTCATGTTCAAATGCCTGCATAAAGACGCTGCTCTCCCCTGCATACTCCTCGAGCCTCTCCATCAGAAAATCCCTGGTATCCAGATGCCCCTGAGAGCCCGGATTTCTCGGCCCCATCTCAAGCTGATCTACGATATATTGATAGGCTCGATCGGCATTAAATTGGGGCACTTCCCTTCCCTGATCGGCAAATTGGAAAGCTTGCTCTTCAGCTGGCCTGCAGCCAAAAACCAGGATCCATCCAACAGTAATCAACAACAAACCATATGACTTGTTCATCTGAAATGCCTGGATTTTGATCGTTTATGAGAGCAGCTGCTCAACTTTCCGGCCTGCTCTGAACAGTAGGTCTTCCCGAAACCGGTCGGCCATAAACTGGATTCCGGTCGGTAACCCGTTCTCTTCAGCACCGGCAGGAAGGCTAATCGCACAGATACCGGCCAGATTGGCCGGTGCGGTATAGATATCGTTCAGATACATCCGGACCGGATCGTCCTGATTCTCACCCAGATGAAATGCCGTTGTCGGTGCAGTCGGAGAGACAATCAGGTCGACATCGGAAAACGCCCGGTCAAAGTCTTCTCGGATCAGACGCCGTACTTTTTGAGCCTTGGCATAATAGGCGTCATAGTACCCCGCACTCAACACATAAGTGCCGAGCAAGATCCTACGCTTGACCTCCCGGCCAAATCCTTCAGTTCTTGATTTTTTATAGAGACGGATCAGTGGTGAATTGAGTCCGGCCAGAGTTTCAGACAGTTTTGTTTTTTCCTCTCCATCAGCCTGCCTGATCTGCTCTTCGATTTCCTTTTTTTCCCGGTCGATCTCTCTGTGTACCTCTTCTATTTGGGCACGATGTCCATATCGTACACCATCATACCGGGCGAGGTTGCTGGAAGCTTCAGCAGTGGCCAGCACATAGTAGGTGGCGATACTGTACTCCATATGCGGCATTTCTACAGGCACCCGTTCGATATCTCCCCTCCTCTCGAGCTTCTCGAGCAGTTCTTCGACGTTTCGGCGGACCTCTTCGTTAAGCCCCTCCCCGAAATACTCGGAGGGCACACCAACTTTCAGCTTTCCACTCTGTTCGAGATATGACTCATAGTCGGGCACTTTGACACGTGCGGTGGTGTTGTCCCTGGAGTCGTAACCTGCAATTACCTTCAGAATTTTGGCTGCATCCCGCACATTGGAAGTCATCGGGCCAATACCGTCAAACGAAGAGGCATAGGCGACCAGGCCGTGACGTGAAACCCGGCCATAGGTCGGTTTCAGGCCTACAACTCCGCAGTAGGAAGCCGGCTGCCGAATGGAGCCGCCGGTATCGCTGCCGAGCGCTGCGTTGCAGAAATCAGCCGCCACTGCAGCGGCACTTCCACCACTGGAACCGCCGGAAACCCTCTCCGTGTCGAGTGGGTTGCGTGTCGGCCCATAAATAGTGTTCTCGGTAGAGGATCCCATCGCAAACTCATCCATATTGAGTCGTCCGATCAGAAGTGCATCCTCTTTTCGCAGGCGCTCGATAACCGTTGCATCATATATACTTTCAAAGTTCTTGAGAATTGCCGAGGCGCAGGAAGTTATTTTTCCCTTTTCACAAATCAGATCCTTGATGCCAATCACCGACCCCGCAAGTGTACCGGCACGCCCTTCATCGATTTTTTTCTGAATTCTGGCAGCGGTATCAAGAACTTCCTCTTCATCCACCGAAACAAATGCATTCACCGTCGAATCCTCCTCGCGAATGCGTGTCAGATAGTGATCGGCTACTTCCGGCAGTGTAATCTCCCCATTTTCGAGCTGTTCACGCGTCGAACGGATTTCCGCCATCAGCCTGCCGATGTTTCGGTATTGGTATTGCCTTCTTTCTTATCCGACTCTTGAGATGTCGAAGGAGGCTCTTCCTGCCCCTGTTCAATCTCTTTCTTGATGTCGTCGGAGGCCTTGCGAAACTCTTTTATGCCCTGGCCCAAACCACGAGCCAGTTCGGGAATCCGCTTGGCACCGAACAGAAGCAACACAGCCAGTCCGATGACAATCCATTCTAATCCGCCAAAACTTCCCATATAATAAATCCTGTTATGAATCGGTTATGTTGGAAAAACTGTCAACAGATAAAGATAAAAAATATTTTTCAGAACCTTTCAGCCGCCCATCAGATAATTTCTTCTTTTTTATTCCTCTTTGATTTGCTTTTTTCCCCTCCATCTGTTTTATAGCTGTCAGATGGAACTATTGATTGCTGAAATCACTATTGAAAAGAAGAAATTAAACCTTAAAACAAGACGAAGACAATGATTTGGACTGTAGAATTGGCCGCAGCACTGGATGACGCCCCTTTTCCGGCTACTCGAGAAGAGCTTATTGAGTGGGCGGAGCGTAACGGATTACCACAGCAGCTGATCGACAACCTTTATGAACTGGACGAGATCGAAGAGGGCGAAGATACTATCTATGAGGGAATAGAAGATATCTGGCCCGATTATATCCGAAAAGAGGATTTCTTCCACGGCGAAGAGGATGAAGGGTTTGATTATGATGACGTGTAGCGTTTGAATTTCTTACATTTGAATCTCATGGCGGTTGCATCTGAATTATGCAGCCGTTTTTCATATCGGTGATCATCGAACCAACGAATCGTGCTTCGAACCTTTTCTCTTATTCTGGTATTGAGCTTCGTTTTCGGCCCCGGCAACTCCCTGGCCCTGAGTGACGAGGATTCGGAATCGGGAAAAGAGGTTATCGATACATTTACACCGGATTTGAGCCTGGGTGCGGGTAAAAAAGAAGGCGGCTTGATGCAGGCAGGCGGCTTGATGCAGGCAGGTGGGCTGATGCGGGCAATGCGGGCAGATGGATTGATGTGGTTTGACCCCATATCCCCCGATCCTGATATAGGCCTGACAGAAGAAACAGGCCTGACAGAGATATTTCACGTTCCATATTCAGATCAGATGGATCCGGATCAATCCGGATATGTGGTACGAAAAGTCCGTTTTACCGGGAATGACAACGTACGAAACCGCACCCTTCGATCGCTGATCCGCACACGAACAAACCGGGAACTGCTCGGAATCCCCCGATTCACTCCCTGGTACTATATCTACCGGCTGACCGGGCGGTTCGGTGAATCTCCTGCCCTGCTCGACCGGGAGACGGTCGCTTCCGACATTGAGCGGATTCAGCTTTTCTATGAAAATATCGGATTTCTGGAAGTGGAGGTCGATTCATCCATAGTTGAATTTCGAACCGGTCGGGTCGAAGTATCTTTTCATATCGACGAAGGCCCCCAGTCGCAGATCCGAAACATCTACTATACCGGTTTTCCGGACTTTGACGACGAATCGACCCGAAACCGATTTCTAAATCAGACGCTGATCGGTAAATCCGTAATCAGCGATACCTCATTTAGCGTTAACAGGCCTTACAATGCTCACGATCTCCGGGACGAACAGACTCGAATCATCAATTTTCTGAAAGATCACGGTTACGCATCCATTCAACGTGACTCGGTGCGAGCGCTGGTCCGGCCGGCGGATGAGAATGAGCTGCTGCTCGATGTACTATTCCGTATTAACCCCGGGAGTAAATATTTATTCGGTGACCTGCATATTAATCTGGCCGGCCCCGGTGAATTCTCCTCAACCTACGACGAATCGGTAACGATTGACGAGAGCCCTCATGTCACATCGGGAAAGACGATCTACATGAGCAAAAATGTATCGGCCCAGACCCGTTTCAGTCTGCTGACCGAACAGATATTGTTTCGTCCCGGAGATACTTTCAATAATACTCTCTATCTGCAGAGTGTCAACGCGTTTCAGAACCTCGGCATGATGACGGTCCGCCATTTCGGTTTCAGTGAGGATGGAGCCCTGCCCGACTACAGCCAGCCCGACATTCCGGTTTACATCGATCTTCAAAGCCTGCCCAGGCACTCTGTCCGAACCGAATTTTTTGGAATGCGGAGATATGGATTCGGTACTGGAATCGGGCTCAACTATTTGAACAACAACCTCTTCGGGAAGGCGGAACAGCTTACCATCGGAGTGAACACCAACTTCGAACTGGTCACTTCCCCGGAATTTGCCGACGACGTGACTGTATTCAACACCTATCAGGCGAGAATCGACTACTCCATCCCCAGGCTCAACTTCCCGTTTGCAAGCCTCGACCGCAGAACCTATTTCACCAATACGAGAACTCACTATCAATTGACCTACGGCCAGTCCAACCAGCCGCTTTTTGATATCAATTTTGATGCACGCTTCAACTTGCGTTACGAAGTGCGCCACACCGAACGGTATGCAAGTTTTCTCGACCTGATTCAGCTCGATATTGTCGATGCAGACCCATCATCGGATTACCTCAATTTTTTGAGAGACCAGTTCCGGCGTGAACCGGGCGAACCGGATGAGATTGTCGAAGGACGGTTTGAGTTTCAGAGAATCCTGGAAGATTTTCGCCCCCAGTTTTCATCAACAATTCGCTATACATTCAGAAGCCGTAATACCAACCTGATTAAAAGAAATTTCGGGCACTTCAATGAAGTCTCGATTGCCGTTGGTGGTAACATCCCCTACCTGATGGACCGTTTTCTCTTTAGCCCGGGTGAGATCAAAGGCACCCTTCCCTCCCCCCTCGGAATCTCTGAAAATGCTTTGGGCTACAGCCAGTTCGCCAAGATATCACTTGACCTCAGACGTTACTTTCCGATCGGTCCGGATGCCGTGTTTGCTCTTCGCGGCTTTGCCGGGTATGCTCACCCCTACAATCGGAGTGATACGGTCCCGTTAAACCACCGATTTTTTGCAGGCGGAAGCAACGATATACGGGGATGGGGGCCATTCCGGCTCGGTCCGGGCGAAATTGATGCTGACGCTGTGACAGTCAGTGGTGGTGAAATCAAGCTCGCAGCGTTCAAGGAATTGCGCCAGGTGATGTTCGAGAACCTCTTTAATGCCGACTGGTACCTGGCGTGGTACACCGATGCAGGTAACATCTGGTACGGCCCCCGTAACGATTTTACCGACGAAGAGCAGGGAGATCTGCTCGAAGATGGTAAATTCCAGTTTGATCGGTTCTACAACCAAATAGCTGTCGGAAGCGGCCTCGGACTTCGCATGGAGTGGGATTTCATTGTAGCAAGATTCGATTTTACGATGAGAGCACACGATCTTCAGAGAGGCTGGTTCGAAAACCGCCGTCTCTTTTTCAGCTTCGGAATCGGCCATTCGTTTTAGTATGATCCGACGTATATTCAGAGATATCAAACTCCGGTTATTATGCCACGATCTGTAAAAGAAAAAATTGAAAAACTGAAACAGCAGAGCGGTTTGCTGTTCAACTCACGCTTCTTAAAACCGCTTTCAACTCTGGAGAGATATGAATTTCTTCAGCTGTGCCATCGACGAAAATACCATGAGGGGGAGTATATCTACTATCAGAACGACCCCGGAACCGGTATCTATTTTATTGAAAGCGGAAGAATCCAGCTAATCGTCGGCCGGCAGAACCTGAATGACGAAGAGGGAGGCCTGACTTATGACCTGAGCCCTCCCGAAAGTTTCGGGTCTCTTTCACTTGGATATGATCTCCGGCGGCTCTCGTCAGCCAGGTGTTTGAGCGATGCCGTTCTGCTCGGATTTTTTAAACCCGATTTTGTCACCCTGAAAAAGCGACATCCGAAAATTGCTGTCAAATTTCTGGAAACTCTCTCCGAAATCTCGATGAAACAGCTTGAGGTGACGACACATAAATTGATTGAAGAAACGGATCTCCAAACCGCATTTTCCATTCATTTTTCCACCTACTATTCTGATGAAGAGCAGGAGAACGTCTAGATGAGTCTGAAAAGAGGCGAAGAGGCCGTTGTTGAGGTTGAAGCGGCGGCATTTAAAGGTAAAGGCGTGGCCCGCCACAACGGAATGGCCATTTTTATCCCCGGGGCGGTCCCCGGCGATCGAGTTAAAGTTCGCATCACAAAAAGAAAAAAGAGCTATCGGGAAGCCAGAATCCTTGAGATGCTGGACCCGTCGGAGGATCGGATCAAACCGCGATGCCGGCACGCTTCAACGTGCGGCGGATGTACATGGCAGCAGCTGCCTTACGAGAAACAGCTTGAGTACAAGGAGCAACAGGTTCGGGACCATATGGAACGAATCGGCAAACTCGATCCGTCGATAGTCGAGACGATCATCGGTTGCGACGAAGAGTTTTACTATCGGAACAAGATGGAATACAGTTTTGGAACCCGCCGGTGGCTCAGCCGGGATGAGATCGAAAAAGATGAATATGTCGACGATAAGGGGTTTGCGGCCGGCCTGCACGCCCCCGGACGTTTCGACAAGATCCTGGATCTGCAGGAGTGTCATCTTCAGCACCCGGTCTCATTCCGAATCCTGGATCAGGTGCGCTCGTGGTGTATTGAAAATGGTGTACCTGCCTACGACACCAAAGCCCACAGCGGGTTTATGCGGCACCTTGTGGTCCGAACATCCAAGGCCAACAACGAACTGATGGTGAATCTGGTTACCAACGGTGAAGATGATCACATAGTCGGTAAACTCGCCTCTCACCTGTTGAATCATTTTTCAGAAATCACAACAATTCTCAACAATATCAATGACCAGAGAAATCCGACAGCGATCGGCCACACGGAAAAGGTACTATCCGGATCAGGCTATATCACCGACTCCATCGGCCCCTGGTCTTTCCGGATCAGCGCCAACAGTTTTTTCCAGACCAATACCTCCCAGGCCGGAAAGCTTTATAAAATCGCACGCAGCTTTTGCCTCGATGATGAGATGTCATCTAAAGAAATCGGGAGCCAACCAAAAAAACTGATTTATGATCTATACTGCGGAGTGGGATCGATTTCGCTCTATCTCAGTGACATTGCGAAAAAGGTGGTGGGAATCGAATTGTCGGATGTAGCCGTCGACAATGCTCGCATCAACGCCCTGCTGAACGAGACGGAAAATGTCCATTTTTTGACTGGCGACATGAAAGATACACTCAATGATGAGCTTATCAACCAGCATGGTATGCCGGATTGCCTGGTAACGGATCCCCCTCGAGCCGGAATGCATCCCGATGTGGTTGATCGAATATGCCGGCTCAAGTTGCCGAGAGTTGTCTACGTCAGCTGCAACCCCTCGACTCAGGCCAGGGACCTGAAAACACTTTCGGAGGTATATCAGGTCGATCAGGTACAGCCGGTCGATATGTTTCCGCAAACATGGCATATCGAATCGGTTGCCCGTCTCTCCCTCAAGTGAATTCAATTCTATTTTGAGATCCGAAACTACTTCGAAATACTTTGCTTCCAGCCCGGATGCGGGCCTGCCCGAATCAACAGATGTGACGGTTATCGGAGCCGGAATCGGCGGTATTGCAGCCGCCTGTCTTTTGGCAACTGACGGATGGAGAGTGACTGTCCTGGAGCGAAACGAAAAGCCCGGCGGCAAAATCCAACAATTTGAGTGGAATGGGTATCGATTTGACGCAGGCCCGACACTTTTGACCCTCCCGGAAATCCTCGGTCACCTCTATTCCCGATGCGGAAGTAATATTCGCCGACACCTTGATCTGGTTCGGATGGATCCGGTCTGCAGATATCACTATCCTGACGGCACCCAATTTCTGCATCATGCCGACCCGGACCGGACAATCGAAGAAGTTCAGAGGATCGCTCCAGAAGATCTGGCGGCATTCAAAAAATTTCTGAACTATTCGGCCAGGCTTTATCGAACAGCAGCCCCCCCTTTTCTTTATAATCCGCTGGCTGAATGGGGGGATCTCCGGCAGGTCAAACTTTTCGATCTATTTCGAATCGACCCCATGACTACTATCTCCCGCCGAATCGACAAATCTTTTCGTTCGGTCTACCTGAGAAATTTTTTCAAGCGATTTACAACTTACAGCGGTTCTTCGCCCTGGCTGGCTCCTGCAACTCTCAACATCATTCCCCATATCGAAATTGAAAAGGGTGGCTGGTATGTCAAGGGAGGGATCTACCGTATCGCCGAATCTCTGACCGAATTGGCAGAAAGCCTTGGAGTTACATTTCATTTTCAAACTGAGGTTAAATCCATCGAGGTCGATAAAAAAGGTCCCGGATCCTGTCAAACCACAGGGGTGAAACTTGGCAACGGACAGCTGATCCGATCTTCCGTCGTCATCTCCAACTGCGATCCCACCGAAACGATGAACCATCTGCTGCCGGAGGAGAGCAAAACCTTCTTCCGGAATTCACGTATTCGCAGACAGTCTGCCCTTGAGCCCTCCTGTTCAGGGTATGTTCTGCTGCTTGCCGCCCAAAAACAGTGGCCGCTACTCAGACACCACAACATCTACTTCAGTAACGATTACAGAGATGAATTTGAGCAGATATTCAGTGAAAAAAAGCTGCCTGAGGACCCCACAATTTACGTTGTTAACTCATCGGTCACAGATCCGGCCGATGCTCCGGAGGGTGGTTCCAATCTTTTTATCCTTGTCAACGCTCCCAGCTTGGGTGAGCATCCTGAACATCAACAATCGGAGAACGACTATCCGGACCGCATCATTGAAAAACTGGAATCGTCCGGTCTGAACGGACTGTCGGAATCTATCGCCTGGAGGAAAATTCTGACGCCCAGGGATTTTCAAGATCAGTTTCGTGCCTGGAGGGGCAGTATCTACGGAACTTCCTCCAACAGCCGGTTTTCCGCATTTTTCCGACCCGGGAATCGGGTAAAGGGGATCGACGGCCTCTATCTTACCGGCGGCGGCACGCATCCCGGTGGCGGAATACCGCTTGTAATCAGGTCAGCAGTTCACACGGCAGAGCTGGTCGAAAGATTTGAAAATAGAGATGCGAATTTGTAATTCTACTCTACACGTTTTCCAAGTTTGATCACCTCAAAATTTTGAATCTCCCCACCAGCCAGTTCAAACCGGACTATAGTTCTGTAAACCTGGAGGCCGTGCCGGCCTGCTGCACCGGGGTTGATGAAAAGCATTCCGCCCAGATCTTGATCACGGGCAACTTTCAAAATATGAGAATGACCGCAGATAAAGATATCCGGTGGATCCGCCTCGATCTCTTCGCGAATCGGAATACAGTAGCGGCCGGGCATCCCGCCGATATGGGTCATCCAGATCTCCAACCCCTCCCTGTTTACTTTCTGATGAAGGGGGAACTCTTTCCGAATTTCCTGACCGTCGATATTTCCGTAGACTCCCAGAAGCGGAGCCACCTGGCGAAGCTTATGAGCAATTTCCGGCGTTCCGAAATCTCCAGCATGCCAGATTTCATCCCTGCCGGAAAAATAGTCGAGCACTTCTGGATCCAGAAATCCGTGTGTATCTGATATGAGACCGATCTTGAGCATGATTTACAGGAAATCTACCACACTGTGCTTGAAATCCCAACATGTTGTTGTTCAATAGATTTGATCGAGAAGCCCGGAGAGATTTTCAAACATATTTCGCATTTTAACTGTACAAACCAACCAATCCCGAAAAGACATTGACACGATCTGTAAGTGTAATCATCGTTACCTGGAACGCACTGAAGCATCTGCAGAATTATCTGCCGTCGGTTGTAGATACCGACTATGAAAATTTCGAGATTATTATTGCTGACAACGCTTCAAGCGACGGTTCAGCCGATTGGATACGTCAACACTACCCTCAGTGCCGAATCGTCACCTATCCAAGAAATTACGGTTACTGCGGGGGAAACAACCGTGCCGTTGAATATGCATCGGGAGAGATCCTGGTTTTTTTGAATAATGATGTGGAAGTGAATCCCGGCTGGCTCTCCCCGCTCGTAAAAACGTTTGACGATCCCAAAGTTGCTGTGGCACAACCCAAAATACGTTCATGGAATGAACAAAACCATTTTGAGTATGCAGGAGCGGCCGGAGGATATCTCGATAAATATGCCTACCCGTTTTGCCGAGGTCGAATTTTTGATACGGTCGAAGAGGATCTGGGGCAATATGACAACCCGGCCGATCTTTTCTGGGCTTCCGGAGCGGCTTTTGCGATCCGAAAAGACCGGTTTCTCGAGGCTGGACGCTTTGATGAACTGTTCAGGTTTCACATGGAGGAGGTTGATCTCTGCTGGCGTTTGCTTAATAGCGGGTACAAAATTCGATTTTCACCCGATAGCCTGGTCTTTCATCTCGGCGGGGGGTCGCTGCCGATGGGTTCTGCAAGGAAAACCTATTTCAATTTCCGGAACAGCCTCTTCATGATCTGGAAAAATGCTGATACGGAATGGCTGAAGCGCAGGCTCATGATTCGTTTCTGTCTGGACGGCATAGCCGGTTTTTATGCTCTGTTAAAAGGCAACTTTTCCGATTTCACGAGTATTATAAAAGCACATTTCTCCTTTTATTTTCATTGGCGGACGATCCACCGAAAACGACTGGAGAACCGGAAGTTCGGAATCAGTCCGGGCCGACCGGAGGAAATGATCGATATCTCGGTCGTTCGAAATTACTTCATCGACAAGAAAAGGACTTTCGGGGAACTTGTCGGCAGATAAGGCCCGTTCAGATAAAGATGTCACCCAATTACGATTACATTATCGCCGGTGCCGGCGCAGCCGGCCTCAGTTTGCTCTGGCATCTATCGGAGAGCTCACTTTCCGATCGGAAGATTCTTTTAGTCGATCGATCGTTTGGAGTGAGGAGTGATAAAAGCTGGTGTTTCTGGGACCACGACCACCCATTTTCAGATTGGTCTGCAAAACAGTGGAGTCGTCTGCGGGTTGTCTCAAATGATATCGTCTATTCGGAATCTCTGAGGCAGCTTCGATACCACTGTTTGCAAAGCAGTGAATTTTCTTCGAGAGTTCTGAGCCGTGCCAAACAGAGCCGAACGATCGACCTGCTGGAATCCGACATTCAGGAATTCGGCCGGGTTAATTCGCTGCCCTGCGTCTCGACGGATGATGGGACATTCACGGCTCCCTGGATATTTCAGAGTGTGTTCCCAAAACCGGGCTCCACTCGGCTTCCCACTCCTCTTTCTCTGTTGCAACACTTCAGAGGCTGGGAAGTTGAAACCGACCACAATCTTTTCGATCCTGAAGAAGCGGTACTGATGGACCTGGACACCCTGCAACGCGGAGGGTTAACCTTCTTCTACCTGCTTCCCTTTACTCCAAAAAGGGCGCTTGTCGAGTATACTCTCTTCTCCGCCCAGCCCCTGAAAAAAAGAGATTACGACGAAGAGATACAGAACTACCTTAAACGAACGTTCGATCTTGACGATGATCATTACACGATTCTTCGCTGCGAAGAGGGAATCATACCGATGAATGACGAAACTCCGGCAGATAATCCCATACCCGGAATTTTGAACATCGGTCTTTCCGGCCGCTCAGCCAAAGCCTCTACCGGTTATGCCTTTTCACGGATACAAAGACACTGCAAACAGATTGTCGAATCACTCGAAACAGATCGCAACCCGCCCCCACTTAGCGGATCCCCGCTTCGGTTCAGATTATACGACTTGCTACTCCTCTACCTTCTCAAGCATGATGTTCCGGCTTCACGTCAGATCTTCCATCAACTTTTCAGCCAAAACAGTTTGGAAACCGTACTTCGATTTATGGATGAAAAGACGCATCCGGGCGAAGATCTTTCAATTCTCGCTTCGGTCCCCCCGGGCCCGTTTCTGCACGCAATCTTCCAGCTTCGGCACCGGCTGAAAAGCGAACTGTTCTGACATTCAACGATCTCAGTCACGGTCAATCAGAAAGTTGCAACCTCTCATATCTTCCGGAGACCACCTGCCAAGCACTTGAAAACGCCCATTTTCATCTGCAACACCCCGATCTCCGGTTAATACAAATGAGCAGGAGTCTCGATTGGCCAAATCGACAACTCCGATTCTGCCTTCCTGTCCCGGCCGGCAGATTTTGAGCGGGTCATCACCATCATGAATCGTAACACGCATCGTAGCCGTTGTCCTGAACCATCCCCCTTCAGTCGAATAAGCCTGGCTGAGAAGTTCACACATACCATATTCAGAGTGGATATCTTCTCTCGGGATACCAAACCCATCGGCCAGCCGGCTGTGTAATTCATCTCGCCCGATCTCTCTCCTTCTGGTTTTCATCCCGCCGGTCTCGATCACAACTGAACCAGTAGGCAGTTTTACTTTTTCCAGCTCTATCAGATCGAGAAGTCCGAATGCGGCACCGAACAGGATCAGTTGTCGATTTGAATCCGCTGCGCTGGCCATCTGGCCTTTATCCAAAGGCTGTCCGAGTGGAATAAAACGACTCAAATTCTGAGGATCCCGATCGATCAGTTGTTGCAACATCCACACCAGTGAGGATTCTCTGTATTCCAGATATCCGGGTGTATAGGCCCAGACTACAGGAGTACCCGGATAGAATTGCTCGAACCCCTGAACCGCAGCTTTTCTTGCAAGCTCAAGGTCAAAAATCTCATGCACACTTCGTTTCATCGATTGAGTCCCGCTGCTCTTGAAGAGCAGTTTTGGAGGTTTTTCGGAAGTGGTAACTCTTCGCTCCCTGAATGCCCGTATCGGCAGAAGCGGGTATCGATGCAGGTTCAGATCCGAATTTGGTGAAATGCCGAGGTTAGTCAGAAAACGGCGATAAAGCCGGTTCTGGCTGGCTTGATTTCGAAAGAGGGCTGCCGCTTTCGTTTCAAAAGGGATATCGCTGCTAAATATCTCTTCATTACTGAGCATTTCATCTACAGGTGCAAGAGCCCCTTCTTTCCGATATCCTTGCGCCAGTAAGCTCCTTCGAACGAGATTTTGTCAACATTATCATAAGCATGATCAATTGCTTGCTGCAAAGTTCCACCACTACCGACCACTCCCATAACCCGTCCTCCAGACGTGACAAGTTCTCCATGTTCAAGGGCGGTTCCCGCTTGAAATATCAGTGCATTGCTGTCTGTATTTTCGATTCCGGAGATCCTCTTTCCTTTTTGATAACTGCCGGGATATCCTTCACTGGCCAACACAACACAACATCTGAACAGTTCATCAACTTGAATCTCTTTCTCATCGAGACGCTGCTCTTCACTGGCGACCATCAGATCGAGCAGATCATTTTTTAGTGAGGGCAAAATCACCTGACATTCCGGGTCACCGAACCTGCAGTTGTACTCAACTACTTTCGGCCCCTTTGGAGTAATCATCAGGCCCAGATAGAGAATACCTTTATAGGGAGCCTCTTCCAGCTGCATTCCGGTAATTGTCGGTGCGATAATCTCCCTTTCGATCCGGTCGAGCATATGGTCATCTACAATCGGTGCAGGGCTATAGGCACCCATCCCACCTGTATTCAAACCGGTGTCTCCATCCCCGATCCGTTTGTGATCCTGGGCATGGTGCAAAATCTTGGCCGAATGTCCGTCGCACATGACAAATACAGAGGCCTCTTCTCCTTTCATAAAATCCTCGATTACCAGCCTGTCGGAAGCCTCTTTCAGCATATCATTTTCACGATACTGCTTTAGCCTTTGTCCGGCTTCTTCTGCCGACTCACAGATAAAAACTCCTTTCCCCGCTGCGAGCCCGTCCGCTTTCAGTACTACAGGCCAACGATCCCGTTTTTCTATATAGTTTAATGCTTCATCAAATTTATCGGACGAAAAGGTTTTAAACGAGGCGGTTGGTATCTCATATTTTTTCATGAACTTTTTGGCAAACATTTTGCTGCCTTCCAGTTTTGCAGCTTCCTTTCGAGGCCCGAAAACCGAAATTCCATGAGATTCCAGATGATCAGCCAAACCTTCAACCAGAGGCTTTTCGGGCCCGATTACCACCAGGTCGACTTTTTTATTTCGGCAAAAAAGTACTACCCGGTCCGCATCAGAAATGTCCAGACTGATGTTTTTACCAAACTGCGAAGTGCCGGGATTCCCGGGTGCTATAAAAAGGGTTTTCAGTAGTTCGGATTGGGAGAGTTTCCATGCGAGCGCATGTTCTCTTCCGCCTCCACCAATCAGCAATACGTTGTGTGTTGCCATAATTCCGATTTGAATGGTCAGATCGAGTTAGCGGCTGAGATTCTCAGCGATATTGATGATTTCACAAAAACTTTCCGCTTTCAGGCTGGCTCCACCAATCAACCCTCCGTCCACATCTTCCTGCTTGAGGAGCTCCATCGCATTCTCCGGCTTCATACTCCCGCCGTAAAGAATTTTGAGTCCCGATAACGCCTGAGTGCTCCAGAGTTCCGTCAGATAATTTCGAATAAAAGCGTGCATCTCCTGTGCCTGCTGAGGGGTTGCCGTTTCACCGGTTCCAATTGCCCAAACCGGTTCGTAGGCAATGGTCAGTGAATTTGCATTTTCTTCGGTCAGCTGCTGCAAAACTGAACGCAATTGTTCCATGACCACTTTTTGATGCCTGTTCTTTTTACGTTCCTGAAGAGTTTCGCCCACGCATAGGATCACCTTCAGTCCGTCATTTATAGCCCTCCGGGCCTTCCTCGCAACCAGTTCGTTACTTTCCCCGAAATGCTCTCTTCGTTCGGAATGACCAATAATTACATGGCTGCAGCCGGCCTCCAGAAGCATGGAACTGCTGACCTCACCTGTAAAAGCTCCTGGTGATGATTCATGAACATTCTGTGCACCGATGAAAACCGGAGTTTCGTCAAGAACTTCCTTTGCTGTATGTATCGATACATATGGAGGAAAAACAGCTACTTGAGAGGTAAGTTTTCGGCCATCCAGGTTTGCACGAATCTCCTTTAAGAGCTTTTGGGCCTCTTCTGGGCCTTTGTTCATCTTCCAGTTTCCAGCAATCAACAGGTTACTCATAGGACCTCTTCCAGGTTAGTGTTAATGAGGGTTTCAAAATCCGAAAACATCTCTTCCAGTTCCAATCCTTCATATTTTCCGACGATATTACCGTTAGTGTCTATCAGAAATCGGGTTGGAATTACCTGTATATTAAAGTCGGCACGGAGCTGTTCTTCATCTACAGAGCCGGATTCGGCAAATCTCCAGAGCTGTTCTCTCTCTTCAAAAAATGCGGCCATCAGCAGCGGATTTGCACCAAAAGGTACCGTAATAATTTCCACGTCTTCGTTGCCATACTCCCTGTAAAGATTTATCAACTCCTCATATTGATGCTGATAGAGAAAATTTTCGATTCGGGTAAATTCAATAATCAGTACTTTCTCCCCGATTGAACCTGTATGAAGCTGCTCTCCACCCAGAGTGGTGATTTCAAGGTGAGGTGCCGGCATCCCGGGTGCCAGTCGAGTCAGATCCGCTTCCAGTCCCTCAGCCCATTCTACAGCTCTCTCCAGGTCAGAAAATTCCTCTTTGAAGCGGGCCAATTCTTCTCCCGCCCGTTCCAGCATCAGGCTGTCGTGTAAAAGATGGATCAAGGTCTGTTCTATCTCCATCCTGGCCTGCTGCTCCAGTTCCATCTCCCTTAGCGACTCCAGATAGTCCAGTGCTCGATTCAGGCCATGTTCATGAGCATAGTAGAAAACGGCCAGCCGAGATGAAAAAGGCAGTAGTGATGGGGATTCCTGTTGCAAGATTTCAAGGCGCTCAATCATCATTTCGTCATCCCAGCCCTCCAGCAGATAGAGCGCATTGACGGCCGACTGCTCTCCGGCAAAGCTTTTCGGATGATCCTGATAGAAATCCCAGTAAAGGTCACTCCATTTCCGGAGCTCCGCTTCCAGTGAGTCTCCCGTCAGGTGGCCAGCCCGGGCAAACTGCAGAACACGTTCCAACCCTCTCTCAAGCCTTTCATAGGTTTCAAACAACTCATTTTCTCTCGAATACACCTGCAAAGTTTCCACTACGTTCGGCAGCTCCGCTTCGAGCCGAACGGTGTCCTCCGGTGCAAGAACGAGGTTAACCGACTCCAGGGTCTGGCCTCTGCGGCCGATCTCCAGAGTGTAGATTGCCGGGTTGAGGAACCGGGATCTGGATTGAAAATGACCGGCTGAATCGGTAGTAGTATAAAAGATTGTGTCCGGTAATGCAGGATCTCCGGCATGGTTCAATATTTTCAATTCTATTCCTGAATAATCGCCCGTCTGATCGATATTTTCGTCGACTGTGACTTGTCCCTTGATAATATTGCCGATATAGGGGTCCTCCTCAGTAGTACCGCAGGAGGTAAAAACCAGCAGCAGACTGCATAAGATCAGCCAGTACCGCTGAATCCGATCGTCATTCGAAAGTCGATTATTGTTCACTTTATGATTTCTCAATTTGATCAAGTTTTTTTGTCAGCAGTTCCCGTACCTGTTTCGGATTTGCCTGTCCCTTCGACTTCTGCATAACCTGGCCGATAAAAAACCCGATCAGCTGTTTTTTCCCCTCCCGGTAACGCATCACTTCGTCCGGGTGGGCATCGAGTACTTCACGGATGATCGGTTCGACAAATCCTTCTTCAGAAATCTGCAAAAGATTCATCTCCCCGGCCAGTTTTTCCGGCTCCTCCTCTTGCTCCAGCATGCGATTAAAGATTTTCTGCATAGCCGAAGAGTTGATTTTCTCATCCTGTTTAAGCCGGATCAAGTCAGCCAATGGTTTGGGCCGCACAGGAAAATCCTGGATGTCGATGCTCTGTTCGTTGAGTACACGCAGCACTTCGGTCATGACCAGATTTGCAGCGGCTTTCGGGTTGTCCAAATATTCGAGTATCTCTTCATAGTAGTCCGCAAGATAGCGATTTTCGGTCAGCGTTCGGGCGTCATCCGAATTCAAGCCCAACTGCTTTTCAAATCGTTCTCGCCTTGACTCCGGCATCTCGGGGAGATTTTGTCGAACTTCATCGACAAAATCCTCTTCGAGTACAACCGGCGGAATATCTGGTTCTGGAAAATAACGGTAGTCGTGAGCCTCCTCCTTGCTGCGCATCTGACGTGTTTGCAGTTTATCCGGGTCCCACAACAATGTTTCCTGTACCACCTCACCGCCCGATTCGATCAGTTCAATCTGCCGGTCGATTTCGAACTGTATGGCACGTTCAACATTGCGAAAAGAGTTCATATTTTTCAATTCCGTCCGAGTCCCAAACGCACTCTCTCCTCTCGGCCGAACTGAAACATTGGCATCACAGCGAAGACTGCCCTCTTCCATATTTCCATCACAGATCTCCAGGTACTGAACAATCTGACGGATTTTTTTCAGGTAGGCGTAGGCTTCACCAGGTGTTCTCAGATCGGGCTCGGAAACAATTTCGATAAGAGGTACACCCGCTCTGTTTAAATCGACAAGTGTGTTAACAGGGTCCCGGTCGTGAATCGATTTGCCGGCATCCTCTTCCATATGAATCCGTGTAATTCCGATACGTTTTCGGCCATTATCCAGTTCGATCTCGATCTCCCCGTCATAGCAGATCGGTGTCTCATACTGGGAGATCTGGTATCCTTTGGGCAGATCGGGATAGAAATAGTTTTTGCGAGCAAAAATGGATTTTTCAGCGATCTTGCAGCCGGTCGCCAGCCCCATACGTACAGTATACCGAACCAGATTCTCGTTCAGAACCGGCAGTGTGCCTGGATGGCCGAGACAGAGGGGTGTGACCTGGGTATTGGGGGCTCCGCCAAACTCGGTCGAAACCGGTGCGAACGCTTTGCTTTGGGTAAGCAGCTGAGCATGAACCTCGAGTCCGATGACTGCTTCAAATTTATCGTGTTGAATAGTGGACATATTATAAACAAATCCGGTTTGCCTATTAGATTTGGCAAAACTTTATTTCAAGCATCTGTGTTGAAAATGTGTATTTGTCAGCTGCTGAAAGATAATCAAGATCGGCGGCAAACGGAATTGGATTTAGAAAGCAAAAACTTTCCAATTCTCATTAAAATTTGTTAATTGAAATTAACTGTCCGTGTCGCAGTGACAGATATGAAAACCCGGCACTTCGATTTCAGGGAGGACCACTATGAAGTTCTACTTCTCCATTCTGTTTCTACCTATACTTTTAGCACTTCAATCTTTTCCTGCATCAAGCCAGACTCCCGCGGGAGAATATATGAAGGTCGATTATCTCTTCGTGGACCCTGCAGAACAGGAGCAGTTTCTCGGTTTTGCTACCACAACCTGGAAATCCTTTCAGCAGGAACGAATCGATGAAGGTAAAATTTCCGGCTGGCAACTCTACAGAGTGAGATTTTCCGGAAACAAATCCGACAATTACAATTATGTCAGTGTGACCAGCACCAAATCTATGGAAGTGTTTGAGATAGATGATTTCCGGCAGATTGGAGATGCGTCAGGGCGCTCATCCGGGACGCCGGTTGCAGATTTACTCTCTGAGCAGCCTTTTGTTCAGTCGGAAATCTGGCGAGTTAGGCGTAGTGTCCTGCGGGATCGGGAGGGTCCGCAAAGTCGCTTTCTGATGATGGACTTTATGAACGTGTCGCCTGGAAGTGGATATCAATATGTGATGTTTGAAGATGAGATCGCCAGGCCCTTGCACGAGGATCGCATGGAACAAGATCGAATGAATGCCTGGGAGGTGTATCAACTTATTACTCCCGGAGGGCTGAACTATGGTTACAACTATGCTACAGGTAATTTCTTTAATAAGCTGGAGCACGTTGAATTTGGATTCACCGACGAATTGATTCGGGCCAACCATCCGGATGTAAATGTGATGGAATTTTTCGAAACGATTTACGCTATGCGAGACCGGGTTCAAAGCGATATATGGAAACTCCTCGAATACGTTGAGTGATTCGGCTTTTTTGACGTAAAGTCCGTATCATGAGAGTCTTCATTTACTGAACTGTTCAGGGCCGGATAAGCCCCTGAAGAGAGAATTTTGTAATAAACTAACGCCGAAAATAATAGAACGTATTCATGCCTGCAGATAGAAAACAGCACCCGAAAAGCCAGATCGGACTCGATTACCTGGGGCTGAAAGACCATGACCAGGTCTTGTGGAACCTGACCCCTCCAGAACTGTATGAAGAAGCGATCTCCAACGGTGAGGCGACCCTTACAAATGACTTTGCCATTCGTGTAATCACAGGCCAGTACACAGGACGGTCTCCCAAAGACAAGTTTATCGTCGATGAACCACCCCACTCTGATGATATCGACTGGGGAAAGTTCAATCAAAGCATTTCCCGTGATGTTTTCGACCGGATGTTCGATAAAGTCAGCCGTTATCTCAATGAACGAAAAGTTTATGTCAAGGATCTTTTTGCAGGCGCGGATCCCGATTACCGCCTGAATGTGCGGATTGTAAGTGAAGCGGCCTATCATGCACTTTTTGCTCACAACATGTTTGTCCGGCCGGACCGGGAGGAGCTCGAACAGCACGAACCGGAGTTTACCGTTATGGCCGCTCCCCATTTCAAGGCGGACCCGGAAAAAGATGGAACCCGGACAAGCACCTTCATTCTTTGCAGTTTTGAAAAAAAGATGATATTGATAGGTGGTACTCTCTACTCCGGAGAAGTGAAGAAAGGGATCTTTTCTGTTCTCAATTATCTGCTGCCCAATCAAAATGTCATGCCGATGCACTGTTCGGCTAACATGGACCACAATAACAATACTGCGATCTTTTTTGGCCTCTCCGGAACCGGAAAAACAACTCTTTCTTCTGATCCGGATCGAATTCTGATCGGGGACGATGAGCATGGCTGGAGTGAGAATGGAATTTTCAACTTCGAAGGCGGCTGTTATGCTAAAACCATCCACCTGTCCGAAGAAAAGGAGCCACTCATCTACAGAACAACAAAAATGCCTGGCACGATTCTCGAAAATGTGGTGCTGGATGAGCAGAGAGCCCCTGATTTTGACGATGACTCGATGACTCAAAACACACGCTGCTCTTACCCGATTGATTATATTCCCAATGCCAGTGAAACCGGAGTAGCCCCCCATCCCAAGCATATCGTTTTTCTGACGTGTGACGCTTTTGGTGTACTCCCTCCTATCTCACAGCTTACTCCGGAACAGGCGATGTACCACTTCATCAGCGGTTATACTGCAAAAGTAGCGGGAACTGAACGCGGGATTGATGAGCCTCAAGCTACCTTCTCCGCTTGCTTTGGAGCACCGTTCATGCCACTTCACCCGACCGTCTATGCCGAAATGCTGGCCGACAAGATACGTGATCATAATGCACACGTTTGGCTTGTAAATACCGGCTGGTCCGGCGGCCCTTATGGAACCGGAAGCAGAATCGCTCTTCGATATACGAGAAAGATGTTGGCAGAAGCGCTCGGAGGGAAACTGAACCACGTTGAGTATCGAAAAGAACCGATTTTCGGCCTCGAACATCCAGTTCGTATCAGTGGAGTACCGGACGACATCCTCGACCCGAGATCAACCTGGGATGACCCGGCTGCTTATGATGAAAAAGCTCGTCAACTGGCAACGATGTTCAGTGACAATTTTGAAAAGTTCAAGGCAAAAGCGAGTAAAAATCTCGTCAAAGCAGGGCCGGTTGTCTGAATTTAAAGTATCCGTTGACCGCAATGACAAAACCTTCGAGTGAGCTCATATCCTCACAACAACCGTCGTTGCATAAGGCGTATCTTCCTGTCAGCCCGATTGATGAAGTTGGCGTCCGGGAACGCGTGGCACGATTAAACCGGCGAAGCATCAAGAAAGATTCGAAAAAAGAGGCCTTGAAACTGGCGCTCTCCATGATCGACTTGACTACTCTGGAAGGGAAAGATTCAACCGGTAAAGTGATTCAGCTCTGTCGCAAAGCTGCTCGCCCGCACGCCGGGATGGCCAGCCTTCCACATGTAGCTGCGGTTTGTGTCTATCCGTCAATGGTCTCCACAGCCCGTAAACAGCTCGAAGGGACCGGAATTTTTACAGCGAGTGTTGCAACATCATTTCCGGCTGGTATGGTTAGTCTGAAGCAGAAACTGGACGATACCCGCTATGCCATTGAACAGGGAGCGGAAGAGATCGATATGGTGATCTCAAGAGGCGAATTCCTGAAAGGCAACTATAGTTATGTATATGACGAAATTGCATCCATCAGAGAAGTCTGCCAAGAGGTTCACCTTAAAGTGATTCTGGAAACCGGAGAGCTGGGTACGCTGGAACATGTCCGAAAAGCAAGTGACCTGGCAATTCGTGCCGGAGCCGACTTCATCAAGACCTCTACCGGCAAGATCGCACCTGCCGCAACTCAGCCAGCAACCCTGGTGATGCTGGAAGCGATTCGGGATCACTATCTGGCTACCGGCCATAAAGTAGGGATGAAACCGGCTGGTGGTATTCGCAAGGCGAAACAGGCACTTCAGTATCTGGTTCTCCTTCGGGAAACTTTGGGAGCCGGTTGGGTGACCCCGGAATATTTTCGGTTTGGAGCAAGCTCTCTTGCAAATGATCTGCTTATGCAAATCCTCAAACAGGAAACCGGTGTCTACCAGAGTGCCGATTATTTCTCCATCGATTAATCAGCAATGCATTCAAAATGAGTGATTCATCTCCTGACAAACCGACCTCTCCAAATTTCGACGCGGCACTTGATTTCAGATCGGGATGGAGCTACAGCGAAGCCCCCGAGAGCTCCGACTATATCGAACTGGATGAGAATTATGGCCACTATATTGACGGACGATTCGTTCAGCCTTCAAAAGGCCGCTATCTTGAAAGCATAAATCCGGCGACAGAAAAAAGTCTTGCCAAAATTGCCGATGGCACCGGAGAAGATGTGGATGCAGCTGTCAAAGCAGCTGGAAAGGCTTTCAAATCCAAGTGGTCGGGTTTACCGGGCCGTGAGCGAGGTAAATATATCTACAGAATTGCCCGTATGATCCAGGAATACGCCAGGGAGCTGGCCGTGCTGGAGTCGATGGATGGAGGCAAACCGATCCGGGAATCCCGGGACGTGGATATCCCGTTGACAGCAGCCCACTTTTTTTATTATGCAGGATGGGCAGACAAACTTGAATATGCATTTCCAGGTCGAAAAGCTGAACCTCTTGGTGTTTGCGGTCAAATCATCCCGTGGAATTTTCCGATGTTGATGCTTGCCTGGAAAATCGCTCCCGCCCTGGCAACTGGAAACACAGTAGTATTAAAACCGGCGGAAACAACATCACTTACGGCTCTTCGGTTTGCAGAAATTTGTTCGGATGCAGGCCTGCCCGACGGTGTGATCAACATTGTTACCGGTGCCGGTCAGACAGGATCGAATCTCGTCAACCATCCCGATATTGATAAAATTGCATTTACCGGATCTACGGAAGTAGGAAAAATCATCCAGAAATCACTTGCCGGCAGTGGTAAACGTTACACTCTTGAACTCGGGGGAAAAGGAGCTAACATCATCTTTGAAGATGCTGCCATTGAACAAGCTGTCGAAGGTGTGATCAATGCTATCTTCTTCAACCAGGGGCATGTCTGTTGTGCAGGATCCCGACTGCTGGTTCAAGAATCGATCGCAGACCTATTCATCTCCAGATTAAAAGATCGAATGGAAACTTTAATTGTGGGAGACCCGCTGGACAAGAATACCGACATCGGGGCAATCAATTCAAAAGCGCAGTATGACAGAATTCTGAACTACCTCGAAATTGGGGTTGAAGAGGGGGCTGCCATCTATCAGACCCAAGCTGAACTTCCAAAAAGCGGCTATTTTTGCCGGCCAACTCTTTTTACCGACGTCGGACAATCGAACCGAATCGTTAATGAAGAGATTTTCGGGCCGGTATTGACGATTCAAACCTTCCGGACTCCAGATGAAGCTGTTGAGAAAGCGAATAACACCCCGTACGGACTCTCCGGCGGAGTCTGGACAGATAAAGGTTCAAAAATTTTCCAGACTGGGCGTGCGCTGAGGGCGGGAGTGATCTGGTCCAACACATTTAACAAATTTGACCCCACCTCTCCCTTCGGCGGATACAAGGAGAGTGGAGTAGGCCGGGAAGGCGGGCTGCATGGCCTCTACCCATATGTTCATCTGACTTCGTGATCTGAAAAAAATTCAAATAGGGACCAACATATTCGAGATCCATGGCTGATCGTGTAGATGTATTGAAGACTTATAAGACATATGTAGGAGGAGCTTTTCCCCGCAGTGAATCGGGCCGAACCTACAAGGTATACGGAAAAAATGATCAATTGCTGGCCAATGCGTGCAGGTGCTCCCGCAAAGATATCCGGGATGCGGTCGAGGCGTCACGTGCTGCTTTTTCCGGCTGGAAATCGCTGAGTGCCCATCATCGCGGTCAGATTCTCTACCGCATCAGTGAGATGCTCGAGGGGCGTAAAGAGCAGTTTGTCGAAGAGCTCATAAAAAGCGGGATAAGTAAAAAACAGTCTCGCATGGAAGTTGATGCTGCCATCGACCGCTTTATTTACTTTGCCGGATGGACTGATAAATATGCACAGATTTACGGATCGATCAATCCGGTTGCAAGCGATCATTTCAATTTCAGCTATCCGGAACCCATCGGGATTCTGGCTGTCATCCCACCGGAAACCAGCCGGCTGATCGGACCAGTTTCTATGATTGCACCGGCCATCGCAGGGGGAAATACACTGGTCATGCTGGCTTCACAAACTCATCCACTGGCTGCTATTACTTTGGGTGAAGTTTTACACGTTTCTGATCTTCCGGCCGGCGTTGTCAATATTTTGAGTGGATATCGCGACGAATTGATTCCGGTGCTCACTTCACATATGGATGTCAATGCGATATGGAATAGTGTAGAGAAGCAGGAGGTGATGAAACAAATAGACGAAAATGCCGCTTTAAATATTAAACGGGTTGTTCACACAGAACAAGATGACTGGCTCGACCCGAGGCATGAAAACCCCTATTCGATCGTTCAATTTCAGGAAATCAAAACAACCTGGCATCCAAGTGGTTATTGAGTTAAACTAGATTAAGTATTGATGAAACAGTTTTCTAACATACTCTGCTATTTACCGGCAATCCTGTTGCTGGTACATGCCTGTGCAACCAGTGAGCCGGTCACCGAAGCACCAAATGAAACAGAAGATCTTGCAGCCGACCAGCCGGAGTCTATCATTCAGCTTAGTGAAGAGATGATAGATGCCTATCTTTCGGAGCTGGAACTGGATGAGCTCTCGGAAGAGGAACTCTTTTATTACCGTACCCGCAGCAATCTTGGTGAACAGTTCAGCAGAATAGAACACGATATGCCGGAACTCCTGTTACAGGAGATCGAAGAAGTGGAGGTCGATATCTATCAGGGTTTTCGGATTCAGATACTTTCGACCCTTGACGTGTCTGAAGCGGATACGACACTATTCGAATTTGAAGTTTGGGCTGATTCTACACTTGCCGACTACAATCCGAGAGGGTATGTTCATTTCAGGCAGCCCTATTACCGGGTACGAGTCGGCGATTTCCACAATCGTGAGAGAGCCAATGAATTAGCCAGTTTGCTTAAAGTTCGTTATCCCAATGCATGGGTTGTTCACGATCGGGTTAATCCCGAACGGGTACCAGCCGACACACTTGAGTTTCAATTCATCGATTTACTGGACCGCATCCACCCCTAGAGTCCGGATATGTTGCCAAGAGTTCTGCAGAGTTAAACATTAAAACGAAACAGAATGACATCTCCATCGCGGACGACATACTCTTTACCTTCCTGCCTCATCCTGCCTGCCTCCCGGGCAGCCTTTTCCGATTTATATTTCTCAAAATCCCGCCACGAAATCGTTTCCGCTCGAATAAATCCCCGTTCAAAGTCGGTATGAATTACTGATGCAGCTTTGGGTGCTTTTGTACCCCTTTCGATTGTCCATGCACGCACCTCTTTCGGGCCTGCTGTAAAAAAGGTGATCAACCCCAGCTCTTCGTATGCCTTTCGAATAAGGCGGTCAAGACCAGATTTTTCGATTCCTAGCTCCTCAAGAAACTCCTGTTTCTCCTCCGGCTTAAGCTCGGCAACTTCCGCCTCTATTTTCGCACAAAACTTAATTATAGAAGCATCCTGTGCTGAAGCAACTTCACGAACAGACTCTACCCATTCATTGCCTTCGTTCAGCTCATCCTCGGAAACATTGCATGCATAGAGGAGCGGTTTTCCCGAAAGCAGAAACAGCTCCTCAAACCGGCCTGATCTGTCGATCCCGGCTTCGAAAGTCCGAGCCGGTAAGCCTTCGGCAAGATGGTCTCTTAACCGTTCCATCCGCCTGGTTCGGTCAATAATTTTTTTATCGCCGCTTTTCGACTGTTTTTGTAAAGACTCCAGCCGTTTTTCAGCCATCTCCAGATCTTTTAGAATCAGTTCCTCCTCAATAATCCGGATATCCCTCTCCGAGTCAACTGTGCCCTCTACATGTATAATGTCCGGATCATCAAAACAGCGAACAACGTGGATTATCAGGTCTACCTCCCGAATATGTGCCAGGAATGCATTCCCCTTCCCTTTGCCTTCTGCCGCCCCTTTGACCAGGCCGGCTATATCGACAAATTCGATCGAAGCGGGTATCGTTTTTTCAGGCCCAACCAATTCGGAAAGTTTCTCGAGCCGTTCATCCGGAACAGGTACAAGACCAACATTTGGATCGATTGTTGAAAATGGGAAGTTGGCCGATTCAGCCCCGGCATTGCTCAAAGCATTAAAAAGTGTCGATTTACCCACATTGGGTAAACCAACTATACCGCATTTCAAATTCATAGATCAAGTACGTTCAATTGTTCTGATGATCTCTTGCGCCCCTATTTTCCACTCTAACAAAGATCTCTGATCATTTACGGGTCGTCTCAATAAGCCCTCTGCCGCTTTTTTTAATTCGCCCTTCAGATTTAAGCATCTGTAAGGCGGCATCCAGTATGCCATTGACAAATTTTCCACTCTTTTGAGTAGAAAAGTTTTTTGCCAGCTCGATCGCTTCATTGATCGTTACTTTGGTCGGAATTTCTTCATATCGTAAAAACTCACATAGAGCCAGCCTTAAAATCAATTTGTCAATTACAGCCAGCCGATGGATTTCCCAGTTTTTAATCTGCTGATTGATAATTTCATCCAGTTCTTCTTCCATATCCAGAGTTCTCAATACCATACTTTCAGCAAACTTGAGAGCTTCTTTATCGCTATCAAGTCGCTGTTTTAAAATATGATTCAGGACCTCTTCTCTGGAGTTTTTACCTACTTCGTAAGCGTAAAGAGCCTGCAGTACAAGTTCTCTTATTTCCCTTCTGTTCATGGTATAAGAGCTCGGTTTTGGAAACCCTCGAATATCTTGTCAATGTTGTAAATTTCAAAATACGAATGTTATCAGAGAGCAGAAAAAGGAATCAGCCGGATATACGTTGCATTGGATAAGTAAAGCTTGGTATATTTGCATTGATAATACAGGCGGGTGCTTAGCTCAGTTGGTTTAGAGCGCTACCCCGACACGGTAGAGGTCGCTGGTTCGAATCCAGCAGCACCCACTTCCATTATTTCAGCCCCCCTCCCCTGTATCATGTAAATGTTTCTCTGATTACTGCCGATGATCAACGCAACTACCCCTCGTTGCGATTGCGCAAGCGGTGCTTGCGCGGTTCGAATCCAGCAGCACCCACTTTCATTGCCTTGATGCATACCGACTGCAGTCTTACCCTCTCTTCTCCATCCTTAAAAACCGGATCCGACCGTTTAGCTACATCAGTTACGTCAAAACCGCTTCCCCTGAGAATATCACTCCACTCATCTATTTCGTACAAGGTAAATCCAAACCGGACAAACGGAAACTGCAACATACTTTCTTTTGGGCGAAATCCGGTATAGAAGCTGCCACCCGGTTTAAGTATTCGTTCTATTTCCGACAGGTGAGCCGCCGGATATTCCCAAAAGTAGATCACCATGTTGCAAAATACCTTATCAAAGAATTGATCCTCAAACGGCAAGGCATCACTGCTGCCTTGAATCAGTTTCAATTTTCTATCCCGAATCAACTCTTTATTCTCTCTGGCGGCAGACTTCACCATCTCTTCGG
>SLKI01000075.1 GCA_007134695.1 Balneolaceae bacterium | reverse complement strand
GAGGGTTTCGGGGATTGCTCCAATTTTGCCGAATGCGAAGCGGTTTGCCCGGTCGGCATCAGTATCTCCGCCATCGCCGAAATGCGTCGCGACTATATGAAAGCGATGTTCGACGACAATTAATAAGATTGCGCCGCATCGGATCGGCCGGCATCGATCGGATTATACCGGGAAACATTGCAGCCGAACGGGTATTTTAGATCCGTAAAGGAAACAGGAACCGTACGACCGCAACCGATACGATGAGCAGGAATCGACTGGACAAGGCCAGAGAAAATCTTGAGAAATACTGGGGGTACACTTCGTTTCGCAAGGGGCAGGAGGATGCGATCCGGTCGGTACTGGAGGGCCGCCCTACACTGGTACTCTTTCCCACAGGAGGAGGGAAATCGCTCTGCTATCAGCTGCCGGCTACGGTACTGGAGGGTTTAACGGTTGTAATCTCTCCACTGGTAGCCCTGATGCAGGACCAGGTCGAACAACTACACAAACTGGGCATACAAGCCACCTTCGTCAACAGTACGATACCCGCCTTTGAAGTGGAACAGCGGTTGATTAATGCACGAAACGGCATGTACAAGCTCCTCTACGTGGCTCCGGAGCGGCTAGAGTCGAACCTCTGGAAGAATATGGCCGGTGAGCTGCCGATCGACCTGGTCGCAGTCGACGAGGCACACTGCATCTCACAGTGGGGGCACGATTTTCGTCCCAGTTACCGAAATATCCGGGATCAGATCGATCAATCAGTCCCGGATACCCGATGGATCGCCCTGACAGCAACCGCCACACCGGAAGTGCGGGATGATATTATCCAAAATCTGCAATTTGAGAAGCCGGCCGTTGTCGCAAGCGGGTTTCAGCGACCCAATCTGCGCTGGTGGGTAAAAAATACAGACAGAAAAAAAACCGACCTGATGCGGGCGGTTAAACGAGGGGTCAGGCAGGGCAGCGGTATTGTCTACGCCGGGACCCGTAAAGAGTGTGAAAAGATAGCCGGCCAGCTCTCAACCAGGGGGGTCGACGCAAAAGCCTATCATGCCGGGCTTACCGGCGACGAGCGACAGGGAATTCAGACAGCCTGGGTAGAGGGGCACTTTCCCGTTGTTGTTGCCACCAACGCCTTCGGGATGGGGATCGACAAGCCTGACTGCCGGTTTGTGATCCATTACGACCTGCCCTATACACTCGAGGCCTACTACCAGGAGGCGGGACGGGCAGGCCGGGACGGCGAAGAAGCGTATCCGCTTTTGCTATTTCGCGAGTCGGACTATCATGTGGCAAAATCGAGGCTTCTACGTTCCTATCCGAATCTCGAAACGCTGGAAAAGCTTTATGATGTGATCTGTGACGAGCTGCATCTGGCCGTGGGAAGCGAACAGCCGGAGATCGAAACGGTTTCGGTCAGTTCGCTGATACGCCGGTCCAAATTCAGCAAGCAGCAGGTGATGGCAGGCCTCAGGGTACTGGAACGATTACAGATCCTCGAAATCGTACGGATGAGCGAACCGCAAATCGGCATACAGTTTCTGGCCGACCGGCAGATCATCCGAGAACTGATCGATCGGTCGAAGCCGAGAAAGGGTGAAATCCTCGACCAGATTTTTCGACAGTTTGCTGCCGGTGCATTTGAAAAGTACTACATGCTGGAGCTGCCATATCTACTCGAGAAACTGAATCTCAGCGGCCGTCAATTACAGAAATCTCTTCAGGTCTTTGCCGAACACGACCAGATACTCAGTTATCGATGGGTGGACGAAGAACCGATGCTGCGTTTGACCGAACCGCGCAGGCCGAAACTGCCTGCCGGGAAAGAGGAGGTGGAGGGTTATCGCAACATCCTGTTACAGAAATTGGAGCAGATGAAAGGGTATGCACTCACTCCAAACTGCAGGGAGATCTATCTGCGAGTCTATTTCGGAGAAACAGGTGTTAAGCCTTGCGGCCGCTGTGACCGCTGCGAGGAGGCAAATAAACCGCTGGTCCGGGACGAGGACCACATAAGCGATGAAGAGATACAAACGATTCGGGAGCTGCTCCGAAGCCCCTCTTCCCCCAAAGAGCTGTCGGACCGTCTTGGATGGAGCCGCGAAAAGACCAAAGGGATATTAAGGCGGCTAACTCTCGAGGAGCGCGTCCGCATCAGTCCGGACGATCCTGACCGGTTTGAATGGAGAAATTGAGCATGGATTTTACCGGTTCTGCGCCTCCTCCTGTTCACTGCGTTCCTGTTCCTCACGCAGCCGCTGCCGGATCTGCATCACCGTATCGCGCTCGGCCTGGAGCATTCTCCGGATTGAATCGGCTCTCGCTTCCTGCCGATCAGGCTGACGCTGGTAAAACTCGTGGCTGCGTTCAAATCGGCCTCGATCAACGCTATACTCCTCGAACACCACATTAAGCAGACTGTCCTCCTTTTCTCTCTGGTCCATGATCTCGACATAACTTTCCACCAAAAAGACTTCAGCCAGAAGCTCCATATAGAGAGGCTCTTCGAGAAGATCCTTCGGCTTGTCCTTCTCCCTGCACCCGGCCAGTAGAATCAGGATAAACAGTATTAACAAAAGGTGTTTAATCACGTTCTTCGGGTGGTTTTGGGTTCAGAGGACGCATCGTTACTTCGTTGATCAAAAAGTTGTCCGGTGTTTCCAGCAGGTGGATCAAGGTTTTGCCCACATCGTCCGGGTGCATCATGTTGGGATGCGTGCCGCCCGCATTGGCGTTGTCGAAAAAGTCGGTGGCGATAGAGCCGGGGAACATGCAGCTCACCTTGATTCCGTCGTAGCGCAGCTCCTTGAAAAGTGCTTCACTCAAGCCGCGAATAGCAAATTTGGTGGCGTTGTAGGCCGAAATTTTGGGATTGCCCAGCAGGCCTGCGACCGACGATATATTGATGATATGGCAAACCTCCGGGTTGCGTTTCATCAGGGGGACGATTTGCCGCGTAAGATAGAAAACCCCGTCGACATTGGTCTCCATCATCTGATGCCATGCATCAATGGAAAGTTCGTCGACATTGCCGAACGACGCCACCCCTGCATTGTTGACCAGAATGTCTGGCTGATGTTCCCTGGAAAAAGTTTCGTTAACCCAGTTATCGATCGCATCCGGATCGGTTACATCCATGACGACAGGCCGAAAACGGTTGCCGAACATATCCCGGATCTCTTCCAGTTTCTCGGAACGGCGCGCCAGGCCGTAAACGGTGGCACCTTTTTCGATAAGCAGTTTGCTGAATGATTTTCCGATACCTCCGCTGGCACCGGTAACAATCGCTATTTTGTCATTTAATTGCATATTCTTATATATCAGTTACTTTCTTGTGAGGTTTGACAAATCTTCTTCTTAATTGGAACAGATAGTAAGTATATTTCATTATTCGGGGTTCGTCTATCCAACGAAAGAGTGTAATAAGTAGTTCGGTGAAATAATAACAGGTGAAAATTAATATATATGCGTTAAAGCATCATGAAAAAGCTTTTTCTTGACATCGGCAACAGTTACATCAAGGCTGCGGTGAAAGATGAGATCGACTGGGAGATCGTCTTCACTGCAAGGACAGACAGCCTGGAGCTTTTCTTTTCCTGGCTCGAGCGTCACTACGAAGATCGGAGTCTACTTGTCTGCAGTGTTCGTAATCAGACATCCAAACGCCTTGAGAATCGATTTCCGGAGAGGGAGATCCGCGTGCTTAACCACAAAGATATCCCCGGAGAACTGATGGACTATAAAACACCCCAAACACTGGGCCTGGACCGATTTTTCACTTGTCTTGGTGCTAAAGAGATCACGCCGGACGCGGCGATTGTGATTGATGCAGGTACGGCATGCACGATTGATTACATTTCCAGGGGGACGGTGTTTCACGGCGGAGTGATCATGCCGGGAATGCAGATGCAGATCGACTCGATGAAACTTCACCTGCCGTCACTGCCCGAAGCAGACGATATGCTGCCTGATGAGTGGCCCGGCCGCAGTTCGATCGACTCGGTTCGGTGGGGTGCAGCCGGTGGATTTGTCGAGGCTGTTCGCGGTTTTCTCCGGCGGTATGAAGAGAAATATGGTGATTTCGAGATCTTTCTGACCGGTGGGGGCGCCACTTTTCTAAAGAAACATCTGGCCGCCGAATTCAAGTTAAAAGAGCGCCAATACCTGCTTTTCGAAGGGCTCGAGGTGTTCCACGAACTATATCTGTAAAAGGGCATTGTCAAGGGGCAGTTTACCGGCTCGGTGATGCTGCAATCCGATCTCAAGCGTGCCGGGTGAATACTCTCAAGCGTGCCGGGTGAATACTCTCAAGCGTACCGAGTGAATGCTTTAAAACGTACCGGGTGAATGCTCTAAAGCGTATCGGATGAAAATTCTCAATCGGACCGGGTGAGGCTCCGGCTGCGCTCGTAATCGTTCTTATAGTCACGGATCGCCCGAAAGATGGCCGAAGCGATGATCGCCTGCCCATATTCGCTGTTGAGATATCGAGCTTCGTCCGGATTGGTGATAAAACCCGCTTCGACCAGTACGGCCGGCATGGAAGCGTGATAGAGGACGAGAAACTGGGCCTGTTTGACGCCCCGCGACCGGCGTTGAGCTCTTTCCCTGAACTGTTGCTCCATCATCCCGGCAATCCGCTCGCTGATCATCAGGTTTCCGGCGTTAGCCAGTTCATAAATCAGCAGATCTTCCTCGGTCAGCTCATCCATCTCATTCCCGTTTTCCAGCCGAACGACGCTGTTCTCCCGTTTCATCGTTTCGAGAGCCGACTGCGTTCTGGCAAGACCCAGAAAATAGATCTCGGCCCCCTGAACCCTGGGATTAGGCCGAAACGAGTTGGCGTGGATGGAGACAAAAAGATCACCCTGGGCTCGGTTGGCGATACTCCCACGCTCTTCAAGTTCTACAAAAGTGTCATCATTCCGGGTGTAGATAACCTCAACATCGGGCATATACTCTTCGATATACTCACCCAGCTTGAGGGCGATAGCAAGGGTAACATCTTTCTCCCGAAGGCCTCCATGGCCAATGGTGCCGGGGTCTCGCCCCCCATGCCCCGGATCGATGACAATCGTGTCGAAATTGAGGTTTTCACGGATCTGGAGGTAGCCTTCATCCTGAAGGTAGCCGGTAAACCCGCCGCTGCCGTCCTCCTCGTACTCGGCGAGAGTCTGCCAGTTGACCGGGTCGATACGGTTTGCCCTTTCGGCTACATTTTGCTCCTCAGAAAATGTAAGAGCCAGCAGAAGATCATTACCGGACCTGTCGGGATAAGCGTTTGCCAGGAAGTAACGATGATTGGTCAGGTGGAGATTGATTCCAAAACCGCTCTCCTGCTTGAAAAGTTCGACCGATTGTACTGCGCCACCGGGGTTGGGAAGGTTCAGAGAGGTTGTATCGAGACTTTCGGCATAGAGTTTCATCTGGATCAGGTCAACCTCGGGCTGAATAACCCGGAAAGAGTCGACCCGTTCTGAAAGATGGTAGCGCACAACATATCCCTGGCCGTCACTCCGCTCACTGACCGAAATGCGGTCCAGTTCTGCTTGCGCATAACCATTTTTGGCAGGGAATAGGCAGATCAGCAGCAGCGCACAGAGAGCGACTCCGGCTGTCTGGATATGGGGGTGATATCCTGACATAGCGAACTCCTGGAGGATATGAACAATCCCTCCGCCTGTAAATTATCTATTTTGCAAATGGGAATCAGGTTGTCGACTGATAATTTACAATTTTCTCAAATCAATACAACAAAAAAATTGAAAAACAGATTTAGACAGGAAACTGCTAAAATAGAGTTGCTTGGTCGGTAAACTTCACGAAAAAGTGAAAATTTCAGAGGTCGAAACAGGTAATAGGTCGAAGATTTGAAGATCAAAACTTTCTGATGCGGACAGATTCCGGTGATGAACCGAAATTGCGGCCAGAAACAGATCAGAACAGGTTGCAACACCTTACCCCGCCAGTATCAAAAATAGCGCCGGGCGGCCACCCGGCCCATCTTCCAGTGCCTTGCTCCACTTGTCGATCGTCTGAGTCCGGATCATTTCGTCCGGCATGGTAAGGTTTGCAGCTACACAGAGCTTCGTCTCCGGCCGGCAGCTCTTCACCAGAGATTCGAGCATCTGGCGGTTACGGTGGGGTGTCTCCATTATTATCTGCGTCTGCCGTCTGGCAGCCGATTCTTTTTCCAGCTCCCGAATCTTCTCCTTGCGTTTGCCTGGATCGACCGGCAGATATCCGTGAAAAGCGAACTGCTGTCCGTTTAGGCCTGACGCCATCAGGGCGAGCAGGATGGAGGAGGGCCCGGTGAGCGGAACCACCCGGAAACCGCGGTCGTGTGCCATCCGTACCAGTTGAGCCCCCGGGTCTGCCACAGCCGGAGCACCCGCTTCGGACATCAGGCCCACATCTCCCTCTTCGAGCAGCTTTAAAAAACCGAAGATCTCATGTTCAGGAGTTTTTTTGTTAAGCACCCGAAACTCCACTTCATGCGGTTTGAGCGGATGGTTGATCCACTGCAAAAACCCTTGTGTAGTTCGAATATTCTCTACAACAAACTGCTTGAGGCCGCGGGCAACCTGGAGGGTATGGTCGGGCAGTGAAAGGTTTTGCCTCTGTTTTCCGAGTGGAGCGGGTATCAGATAGAGCGTTCCGGTACTCATCGGTCCATCCGTTCGATTTGCATCTCCGGTTCTCCTTCGCGAATCCTGCGCAAGGCAAACTTTGAGGCAAACCAGGCGACGACGGCTGTGGCCAGCCCGCCGATCAGCGAAACGGCCATATTGACCCGAACCACGTTTTGCTGGAGCTCAAAAGTGCTGACGATTACCACTTTTCGGAAAGAGGCCGGGTCGTATCGCACCGGAATCCTTTCAGAGTCCATCAACACCTGGGCCATCTGTACCGGCAGGGCAAGCCGTTCCCGGATCTGTTCACCTTCGTCGGTCTGAAAATCAAGAACCACATAACCGTTGGATTGGGCGGCGATCTGCTTAATATCGAAGTCGATCACGTCGGCTACGTAACTTGCGCCCTGGCCGTACGTTTGACTGATTCCTGAATAGACCATCGCCTGATAGCCAAGCATCGAAAAGAAATAGATGGGCAGCAGCCAGAAAAGATGGAGAAAATGGTATTTCGAAAAGTTATTCATAGAATGAGATATCGGTGGCGATATTTTTGGCGGTATACTGAAGAGGTATGGTTGCCGTGTTGTTCGCGGAGTGCCCGATGTTGACAGAAGGCCGGTTTAAAGCGGTTTCCTGTGGAGTTGTGATGCGGCCTGCAAACCGTGCAACGGCTTCGATCAGGGCCGGGTCGTAGATCAGACGCTGCTGAAAGTCTTCGTGCATATGGTTGCTCGACATATGGAACCAGACGGCTATGTGAATCCGGTCGAAAAAGACCGCCTGTACCGTCGTATCGCCCGTGTAACGGGAGGTACCGATATCGATTCCTGCAAACATTCCAACCCATTCATCGAAGAGTGCGACATACCGGTCGAAATGTCTCCGTACGGCAGGGTCATCCTCCGGATGGCTGATCCATTCGAGCAGCTGCTGGCTCACCTCCGCGGACAGGAGTTCCTCGTGATGCAGATCTGTGAGAACCCGAACCATCTCCCGTGCCGTAGTTTTAGGGAATAGCTCCAGCAGATCCCGCTCCTGCATAAAGGAGGTCCCGAGCCGATCCGCTTCCAGGATGGAGAGCCACTCACTGCGGTCATCTCCATCAGAAAAATATTGAGCATGCTCCCAGGCTTCATCTGCAAGAACCCCGGCCGGTTCAGTCAGCCAGTACTCCAGAATCACTTCCGGTTCAAGATTGTGAATCGACGGGGCGATCGAGAGCCAGAGCCCGGAAAACGGGGCCGGTGAGTCGGTTTCGGTCAGTTGCAAGCGTCCATAGAGCTCATTCATCTCCTCGCGGCCGTACCGAATGAGTAGAAAGTCGGAAAGAGCAGGACTCTTGGCACGGGCAAGCAGCCGGACGGCATCTTCAAGCGAGATCTGCCCGTCACGGTCGATCCACCCTTCATTTCGGGCGATCCGGCGGGCCCTTTGATGTGCCGCCTGGCCGATCTGCGGCAGCTGATAGCGAGTGATCTCTTCCCAGTTGAGCCTTTCGCCCGGGTCGATCCGGCCTGATGCGAACCCGTCGGCGTAACCAGCCAGCAGGAAAAAGTTGGAAATCAATCCCATCGTTCGGGGCAGATCGTCGTGGTAGGCGAGTGTGGAATCAGGATTGCCGATCACCTTTCCGGCAATAGAGACGCGGTCGGGATGTTCGGCGATATAATTGGTCAGACCCTTGAGGGAATAGGTCATCTCCACCCACTCACTGCCTTCGGCAAGACTCGCACGGTTGTCAAAAAGTGTTGTGAAGACCTCTTTGTTGAGGGTATAGACCAGCAGGAAAATCGCCAGGGCGGTTCCCAGAAAAACGGATATGAATTTTAATGCTCTCTTCAAAGGTTCAGACTGCGATGATAATTCTAATGCGAAATTGATTCTAATTTGAGCGGACAGACCCGGTTTTCAACAACCGGTAATAGTGCCTCTCCGGATCCCTGTAATATACGAAGGATATATATTCCTGACGCGATCGCGTAAAGGTGTCGTCAAGCGCCAGATCGCGAATTTCACCATTCTCAACCAGCAGATATTTGTAGGCGTAACTGCCCTCCTTGACGAACGTGCGCACATGCCAGGTAGAATCTTCCGGGTTGAGTTCCATCCTGAGGCGGTTCTGGATCGCCCAGCCGTTGAAATCCCCCGCCAGGTAGATAGCGGCGTTCTCTCCAATTGCAGAGCGAGGCCGGAACGAGAAGTGGAGATTACCGTAATTAGCATCCAGATCGGGATTCGGGCGGCCGAACCGTCCGGATGGAACCTGGCGGCTGGCATTGAGCAGCCCCTGGATGTCGATGTCGAGCAAGAGCAGGGGCGGGACCTCATCAGGCCGATACTCCCGCACCTGCCGGCCGATTCGGTCGAGACGGGAGAGGTTGAGCGGCAGTACTTCATAATCGCCGGTAAAAAGGTTGTCGCGAGAGAGTTCAAAAAAGACCTCGCCCGGTGTGGCTACATCCCAGACGTCGGCCTCGCGTGTTCGTCCCCAGAACTGGTTCTGTGTATAGTAGAAGGAGAGGTCGAACTGCGGCATATCCACAAAATCGGGGTAGATATAGGTGGTTTTCGGGATGTGGCCGATACGCATATCTCTGCGGGGTGTGATCCGCTCTTCCACACGAAGGTTCATATCCCCTTCATTCTCTTCGATAAAGAAGGGGAGAGAAAAAATCTGCTCGCCCGTCTCGTAATCCCGTACATGGAGCATATAGTTGCCGCTCCGGGTCATCCGTAGCTGCCGGTTCGGCAGGCTGTACTCATAGTGGCGGTAGGAGGGGCGCTGGCCGGTACTGGGCCGTCCCCCGCCAAAGGTGGCTTCGGCAAACCCTTCCATAAATTCCTCGGGTGGCAGGGGAGAACGGCTCCAGTCGGGGTTATGGTGTGTCAGGCGGATGCGGAACTGCCGCGAACGGGTTTCGATCATATCGAACCGAAGCGTGAGAGTCTGGTCGGAGTCGAGGCGGATGATCGGCGGCGATTGTTGCGACCCTGAGCGGAATAGCTGAATGGAATAAGTGTCGGGGTGGCGAATCTCCTGGCCCGGGACGGCCAGAGGGTTGACAATCCGGGGTTGCCGATCCGGTTCAGGAGGCGGGTCCTGCCGGCTGAGGTGGAGCTGGCAGGCAGCGGTCAGAAGAAACAGGAGGGTGATATTAATGGTAATACGTGCCTTCAAAAACAGTCTCTGCGGGTCCTTCCAGTTCTATTTGATGATATCTCCGGTCATTACGACAGGTAAACCGGACTTGCAGCTCTCCGCCGGGGGTCATAACACGATAACGGAACTGCCCCTCCGATTCGTCTTGATAAAAGTGCCATCCGAGCGCCGAGGCGATAGCTCCCGTTCCGCAGGCGAGTGTAAGGTTTTCGACACCCCGCTCATAAGTCTGTGCCTGGAGAGTGTCGGGCCCGGTACCGCGTACGAAATTGACGTTGGTGCCCGCCGGTTCAAACTTTTTGTGATAGCGCAATCGCCGGCCTTTTTCCCGGAGATGGTCGATGTCGCCGGCGTTCAGTTCGGAGTCGTCGGTCCGGGCGGTCTTGCTGTCGCCGGCGTTCAGTTCGGAGTCGCCGCCCCAGCAGACCAGGTGCTCGGTGTTGGTGTAAATCTGAAGACACTCCTCGCCGTCGATCTCCAGCGGTTTGGCAACTGTTTCGAGTGGAAAGGACAGACTGATGCGGGCTTTTTGAGGGAAAGCTTCTGTGTGGTCGCGGGGAGTGTCGGCAGACAAGTTGCCGGCATCGGAACCTGCATCGGTTGCAACATCGGAGCCGAAATCGGAGCCTGCATCGGTTGCAACAGCTGAGCCCTCACCGGATCCTGCAGATAGATCGCCGATCATGCGCCCCTGATAGGTCTTACCGTGAACCCGGAAGGTGATCTCCGAGCTATATCCCAGCCTTCGGGCAAACAAGACAAAACAGCGTCCTCCGTTTCCGCACATACCGGCATCACTGCCATCGGGATTCTTGAAATTCATCACCAGTTCGCCCGACTCGTTCTCCTCGAGCAGAATCAGCCCGTCCGAGCCCACTCCGAAACGCCGGTCGCAAACAGCCTGTGCCAGTTCGGACGCCTTATCCGGTTCGATCCGCTGACTGCGGTTGTCGACCATCACAAAGTCGTTTCCGGACGCCTGCATTTTAACAAATGAAAGAGGATTCAACGGGTCAGGTTTTTAAAAAATTTAATCAGTTTAATGGTCGCTGCATTTCGTCTTAAATAGGTTGCAGGAAAGTTCACTGCATGTCGTCTCAAAGGGGTTGCAGGAGTGGTCGCTGTTTTACGGCGAAGATGGATCATAGGAATATTCGCTTCATTACGGTGCGGTGGGATCGTAGGTGAGCGCCGGCAGGTGTTTCCAGGGCTTGTTGTCCGGGATGACAGGGTCGTTTCCGCGCATCAAAAAGGTAAACCGAAGCGCAAGTACTGTAAAAATAAGTTTGAACTGCACATTCTGATGGAGCAGGCCTTTGAGCTGCCGGACATGGTCGATCATCTCCTCCAGGCGGGCATCAGCAAGCGATTCACAAAATTTACGGATCACTTCGAGCTGATCCACGTTGGAGATCAGCTTCTCTTCACCCGTCTCCCGGAAGATGAGCAGGTCGCGCAGCAGCAGTTCCAGTGTGGAACAGAGTGCGAACTGATTTTCCAGGTTGAGGTCGCTTTGCCATTGCTGGGATAGTTTGGTGATGCCGGCCGCATCCTGCACGTAGGCCATTCGCAAAAATTTGATCAGGTCGTCGCGAGATTCGCGCAGCAACTTGATGTCGAAATGCCGGGCCATCGAGTAGTTGCCTCCGGAGATACGCGACAGCAAGGAGGCTTCCTTTTCACTGAAACCGTCGAAACGGATCAGCGCTTCTGCCAGCTCATCTTCGGAGAGCGGGCTGAGGCGGATCAATTGACAGCGTGAAAGAATCGTCGGCAGCAGCCGGTCGGTACCCTCCGATGTGAGCAGAAAGATCACATTTTCCGGGGGCTCCTCCAGGAGCTTGAGAAAGGCGTTGGCCGCCTC
>SLKI01000062.1 GCA_007134695.1 Balneolaceae bacterium | reverse complement strand
CGCAATAGGGCTGATACTCCGGTGAAGAGAGCTCCGGGCAGTAGAAGCGCAGCGCCCGTTCCCGGAAGTCTGGCCGCAACCGGGCAAAAAAGGGTTTGCTAAGTGAAGTGATAGTGGCGGTGAGAGCGATCGACTGAGTGTAACCTACTGCGGTCTGATGGAAGCGAAGGTCCGATCCGCTGCCTGCAGCCCACTCTATCCCTTCCATACCAGCCAGAAGTATTCCTGTGCCGATCAGCATTCGGTGGATCCAGTATTCCGGAATCGATTCCTCAAGATCCTCTTCAAGATAGGGCGCATCCAGATCGTCCGAACGAAAAAGCTCAAGCAGGTCACTCCGGGTATAGGTTGGCCCGATGATTGAACGGCTTCGCGGGGTGAGGTCTTCACCGATGAAGTATGCGGCTGCACCCCCTGCAATAAGTCCATAGTCGAGGAGAAAGCGGGTGGTCCACCAGCCGTCGGGATCAGGGTTCTGTGACCGTTTTTGGGGTATATCTTCAACCGCTCCGGAACGGACCAGGGATCGTTTCCAGGGTAAGATCTCTAACTTGCCGTAGTTGGCCGGCTCTGGCAAAAGCCACATCTGCACCCCGAAGTGTTGGGTCGACTGATGCCTCGATAATCCGGTCTTAGTCTGCAGATTTAGTTCTTTTTCGTGAAGTATTTGATCCCTGTCCAGAACCTGATCATGAGTTAAAGATGCAGCATACACCGGTTGCAGGATCGAATTTGGCAACACAAACCCGATGGTGAAGAAAACAGCAAAGAAAAGAGTTAACAGATGGCGTTTCATAAATCCAAAAAGTTCATAGCCGAAATATTCATAGCCGAAATATGAGCAAGCTTGCCGTTGATAGCAATCGACAGCAGGCAGGTTATTCAGTCTGCCTGCCTGAAATTGTCACCGGATAATCAGCTCTGCTATTCTGACAACCAGGACTTCAACCTGCTGACGGGAAATGCAACCTTTTTACGATTCTGTCCGTACGATTCTGGAAACGGGAATTAAACAGGACGATTATGAAAAATTTGACTGGAAATAGAGTTGCAATTCACATCAGAATAAGTGCTTTTACCTTATTAATCCTTCCGATCTTGTTTATGACTGCCCTGCCGGCGGAGGCTCAGCGATCCGGAAACTTCATAACGGCACAAGATCTGAATGCAGATATCACGCCCAGGATAACTCATGAGGAGGCAACTTATGGCATGACTACGCAGGAAGGATCGGTTGACCTGATGTTAACCGAAGATTCGATTGTAATCCAGTTTACAGATCGTTTTTTGGACAATCTCGATGAGGATATTCGGGGCAGTAAATCGGAAGATCCGCATCTGATCACTGTGATTCGTTCGATGGTGAGCACAGGTGTTTCGACTCTGCTGGACCGGGCATTGGCAATTCCTCTCGAAGAGATCAGTGAGGTTTATTACGAAGATGGAACGCTAACCATCATTAGCCGGGATGGAGAAAAACTTTTCGACGATCTGGATGTGGATGGCTACTACGTGATGGAAGACTTTGCCCGACGCGATGCACGCCGGTTTGTAAGGGCTGCGGAAGCGATCCTGACCGGGCGATGAATGTGGTAGATAGTCCATCGAAAATGTTGTCCGCATTGTCGTTATTAAAGTATCAGTTAGCGGATCTATTGAATTCAGAAGAGAATCTTTCACAGAGCTTGAAAAATTCGTCTTGAACAGGTTTACCACAAACGGTCGGGTGTGATAGCGATTCCCACATTGAAACCGGGGTAGTCCATGCCTTGCCGGATTCCCTCTCCATAGGTAATATCCATTTCTAATCGATCCGGAATCAGTGTAAAACGCAGGCCCGCCTGGAAGGACGGGGTCTCGAAATCACTGGTGAAGAGCTCGGAGAGAAGCGCTACTCGATTGGTGAGTACAAAATCACCCCGAATACCCGTGGTAAAAGCATACTCCATATCGGCCGATTCATCCGGCCGAACGCCTTCAACCCCCAGATTCAGGTGTAGAACTGAAAATCCATCACCGAACTCCGCGGTTACCGGCAGATAGCTGTAAAACTCTTCTAAAATCCCATCGAAATCGTAAACAGGCGCTGCAACAACCCCCCATGATAATCCATTTACTTCATGATCCCCCCAGACCGCTTTGAATTCGACAAGCCAGTTTGAGGCTACAAAACCATCGGAGGAGTTGAATATGATCCCGGGGCCGATCTCGAGCCAGCTCGTTGCCCCGATAGCCGGCTGGAACCAGGATTCCTGAGTTCCATACCAGGTTTCAACCTGAATCGATCTGTGAGTAGTAATCGCAGCATCATCTACGATCATCTGTTGTGCATAGCCGGTCTTAACGTGAAGTGCAAGCAGGAATATTGAGATCAGACAGGCGGTTAAGGGTAATTTTATTGGAAAATTGATCATTCCTTTCATAAATAAAAAAGTACGCCCGGGAGCGCAAGCACCGCTTGCGCAATCGTAATGAGGTATCGATCTGTGGATCACCTGCGAGAAATAATGGCACATTTACACACAATCGCAGAGAAGCAGATGAGTAGGGTAAATTGAAAAGTACGCCCGGGAAGATTCGAACTTCCAACCTCCTGATCCGTAGTCAGGTGCTCTATCCAGTTAAGCTACGGGCGCAATTAAGGTATTTACTATTAGCGGTATGCAGAGACAATAACAGTCACAATTCTATGCTTGCCGCATTTGAATACTGTGTATTGCCAAACCATACAAACCGTATCAATTGCAGAAAAGAAAAATACCGCTTTTCGCTGTGACGTTCAATTATCGCTTCTCTGAAATGTTATGATGCAAACTCCATTGGAAGGGCGCAATCACAAGACAGGCCCTGCTCCTAACAATTTTTTAAAAAATTTCCTACGCTCAATAGATAAGTTCACCCTATATTCAACGATCAACATCTCAACAAATCAATTTCAATCCACTACTTATGGTATCACGATTTACAATGTTTCTTGTACTCATCTTCCTGCCGTTGGG
>SLKI01000113.1 GCA_007134695.1 Balneolaceae bacterium | reverse complement strand
TGATTCGAGACCTTTAATCCACTCTTGATCTGAGCTGCTTTATATTTTTTCTCCGGATCACCCGGAACCATCACCTCAACACCGTCGGAGGTTTCTTTATCCATTGACCGAATTTCATCAGCAGTTTCTTTCAATCTACGCTTGAAGACGACTACATCTTCAAACCTATCGATCCGAATCGCCCCGACAAACTGACCCAGGTACCGCTTGTCGGTTATGTTTCCGCCATCCGCCTCATACATCGTACTCACATCCCGGCCGTTCGGCATACCGCTCAATAGCGAGCAGAAAATATCGGCGACCATCGCCATTGCAAACCCCTTGTAACCACCAAGGTCTCCACCCAGCGGTAACAACATTTTCGAAAGACCTGGATCTGTAGTCATATTTCCACCTGCATCGGCTGCCACGCCTTTCGGAAGCTTTTCTCCCCGTTCCTTGTACATCTTCACTTTGTTGTTCGACATCACCGTTGGTGATGCATCATAACAAAACGGTTCCTCTCCCTCCATCGGTGCGGTTATGCAGATCGGGTTGATACCAAAAAAGGGCTCTCGTGCATTAAAGGTCTTTAGTTTAGCTGTGGCGTTGGTAAACGCCAAGCCAATCATATCCTGTTTTGCTGCCCTCAGCCCGTAATAGGCCATCGCTCCGCAGTGGTTGGAGTTCTTAACTGAGATAAAACCTGTGCCTGCTACCTTGGCCAGTTCAATGGCATGGTCCATAGCCGTCGCCACTGCTGCATGTGCCATTCCATGGTTGGCGTTCAGGATGCCAGTGGAATCACCGGTCTGTTCGAACTTGAATTCTGCTTTCGGATCGATCCGGCCCGCTTCGATCGCTTTCAGATAGTGCGGCAGCAGACGAATGCCGTGAGAATCGGTGCCGCGCAATGAAGCCGTGCAGATCGCCTCGGCGGTTAGCCGTGCTTGATCTTTATAGAGGCCGACCTTTTCCAGTATCTTGCACGTTTTTTCAAGCAACGTCTGATATGGAATCCTCATACTCAGCGTTCCGGGTTCAGCTTTGCAAGTTTATCGATCGACCTGAGATCTTGATCCGTGCGAATCTCCACTTGGGCAAAGGGATCTTGAATCTCCACGATACCCACCCTCTCGCCAATCCGCTTGCCGCGCCGAAGCAGCGATGGTGTAATTACCGAGCATATCGCCGGCAAACCGATATGGATCGGCTCTCTTTTATCCCGTTTATGCAGATAGTCATCGACTCTTCGATACTCCTCATCCTTAAGCCACCAGCTCGGTCGGTACTCCGGAATTCCGGCTACGACCGATTCCAGCCCGGTTTTCAATGCGTGTTCGATACAAAGTTGAACAATATTCTCCGGACGGAATGGATGTGTGATCTCCATTGTCACCAGAAAATCGAAAAATTCACCCTGCTCCTCATACCAGTTTAACGCATGGAGCAAGACGTCAATCACAAGTGTACCATCAGAGGCCAAATGGTCCGGACGGGTAAAGGGGACTTCACCCCCGGCCTCTTTTGCAACTTCGGCAATTCGATTACTATTGGTATCCACGATCACCCGGTTTACCATCGATGCGGATCGTGCATGCTCAATGGTTCGCATCAGCAGCTTTTTCTGTAGATCACAGCTCAGCTCCTCTTCTTCCCGTACGGGTATCAAAGCGGCGATATTCAGATTCTCCTCGTTGAACGGGTTCGATACTTCTGAAAGGGCGTCATTTGGGTCTTTATCAATAATCCGTATCACGTTTCGAAGCCGCTGTTCATTGCGATTCTGATAGATCCCGTGATGGTGGTAGACCGGGGCATCCGGCTCGTAAATGATGTGGTAGTCGTCAGCCAATACCTGCTTGGCCCAGAGACGATCCTCAATATTTGTTGTCTCCTCATCAAACGGATATTTCTCCCAGATCGCCCTGGGAATCATGCTGTTGGCGTTATGGAAAAACGGATCTTTACGCTGTACCCGCTTGTCCAAACCGAAAGTGACGATCAAGTCCCGCTTGTCAAAACTGTTGGTAAAGTGCATCGGGACCTGCCGACCATAGACTCCGGCCAGCTCCGGGTTGTCCTCGAAGTTTTCCAGCATCCGCTCCAGCCAGTCCTCATTTTTCGGGATGCAATGTGAAGAAAGACAAACGATATACTCTCCCTTCGACATGCGTACACCCTCATTCAGAGCATAGCCCGGCAAATAATTCTCGATCTCGACCAGGACCAGTTCCGGCATGACCGACCGGGCGCGTTCGACCGTCTTGTCGCTGCTGCCGTTATCGACCAGGATTACCTCTACATCCTCGATCGTCTGCTCCTGGATTTTCTTCAGGCAGGCTGCAATCCAGCGCTCTTCATCCTTGGTTCGTATAATGATTGAAATTAGTGGCACGAAGTCGTCAGAATAGTTAGAGTGAACTTGTAGTTATATTTCTTTTCCAAAAAAATGAGAGATTCAGCCCAACAACTTGTAATATATCATTCCGTTTAGGTGCTCCATTGTCCATTCAGACTCATCATAGATCGCAATCCTTATTTTCTTCCCGCTTATTTCCTCTGCTTTGGACACTAATTTATGTAAATATGCTTTGTCAACCTCACCGATTACAACCAGATCAACTATGGTAGTATCCACTCCCCTGGCAAGAGGCCCAGTTAGATAGACCTGATTCAAATCACCTATTTTGTGAATCACTTCCTCAAAAATTGTTTCGATCCCGGTATACTGCAATAACATCTGGCGTATTGAGCCATAAAGTGGATGTTTAACATTCGCTTTGAACAGCCTCTTTTGTTTCTCCCTGGACGATTCGATTACCCCACTGTCGCTCAGCTTTTCCAGTTCCTGGCGGACAGTATTGGTCGATACGTCAAACTCTTTGGCAAGGCCCCTCAGATAAACCTGGTTGTTGGGATTGAGAAAAAATTTCATCAACAACCGAAGCCGGATCTTGCCGGAAATGATATGCGTTAAGTCAAACATGGCTTCGCCAACGTGAGTCCCGTTGCTCAGCG
>SLKI01000118.1 GCA_007134695.1 Balneolaceae bacterium | reverse complement strand
GGGCGCGCGTCCTCTTCACGCCGTTCTCCAGGCGTTGCTCGAAGGCCGGCAACAGGGCGGGGTCAGTACTGGTGTGCAACGGCGGACAGCGCAGCGACCAGTAATCATCGAGCGTGAGCATACTCTCGCGCTCGAAACTGTACCCGAACAGGCCGTAACTGGCGCGTCCGCGCACGCAGCGAGAGAACAGGTAGTTCACGTCAAGGGAAACACCGAGGTAGATGGTCGTGGCGGGGCGGGAGGGGATGAAGAGCAGCCGCAGATGTGCCCAAGCCGGGTCGAGCAGGTACCCGACCATGGTGACAGTAACGGTACCGTGACGCGCAAGCCGAGAGTACCGCGTGGCCATGACGTCGAAGAAGTCACGATGGTGGCCGTACTCGAGCAACAACTCGGTCAGGTAGACGACCTGGCCATCGATGACACGGGCCTCGACGGAAGCACCGCGAAAACGTTCGGTACGGTTCATCGCTTCCGCGGCCAGGTCAGGGTTCGCCCCCCAAAAGCTCTGCTTGTACGGGCCGACACCGAGCAGGGCGTTGAGCATGCGCGCCTCGAGGTGCGGGTGGAGCGGGAAGCCGTACAGGGAGAGCCGGCCGTCGCTCGTGGTTCCGAAGGATTGACTCCAGGGTTCACGGATGATCTCGGTGCGTTGCGCGTAGAGATCCAACGCCTCACGGAACGGGCCGAGAAAGGCGTCGGCGTCCGCGGAGACGGTAGCGAGGATTTCGTCACGAGACAGCTGCCGAAGATGCATGATCCTATCAACCAACAGCCTCTACAGTAAGGGCGTGAAGCGCCAGCCGCGCCCAGCCCTCGAGCTTGTCGCCGTGGTGCTCCAGAAAGACCTGGCTGATCCCAACCAGGCGTAGTTTCTCCGGTTCGTTCGAGCGTAGGAAGCGCCCCCTGTCAGGACCGAGCAGGGCATCGAGGTCGAGTCGCGCCAACAGCCCGACGTGCACGCGGCCGACCGGGTCGGTGTCGTCCAGAAGCAGGTGCGTGAACGGGGGCACGGTCAGGTTGAGGTCGAGGCCGATCTCTTCGTTCAGCTCGTGCCGGACGGCGCGTTCGACGACGTGTTGCGGCGCGACGTGCTGCTCGCCCTCGGCCCAACGAACGTGGCCGCCGAACCCGAGCGCGTACCGCTCGTGCAGGCGCGCTTCGTTCCCGCCACCCAGGCGGCGGGCTCCGACCATGCCGCCGCCTGTCATCAGCATCACGTAAGGGATCACCTGCAGGTAGGACTCATCGTGCTCGACGTCGTCGCGGGGACGGCTCTCGGCGTACGCGAAGAGGTCGTCGTTCAGGTCGCGGGCTGTGACGGGGATCGCGCCGTAGTACCCGAGCGGGCCAGTGACTGGCTCGCGGGGAACGACCATGATGCGCTCCCCCATCAGTCGGTCCTCATCACGAGGCGGAAGGGGACGAAGACGAACGAGTCGAGCATAGCCGCGAACGACTCCTCACTGATGAGCGTGTCTCGCCGTTCTGGGAACGTATCGTAAGCGCGTTGCTCACGCGAGCGCTTGTCCCTCTTCCCGTCCGGTGGTGGGTAGCGCAACGGTTCGGGCTCGAGGCTCGAACTCTTGACCTCCACCACCAGCGTGGCGCTCTCGCGGCCGGCGCCGTGCGGCCCCTCGAAGTAGACTGCGGTCGGTGTCACGGTCGTCTCGTGCGCGATGAACCGGTGCCAACCGAGCGTCTCACGGTCGACAATGATGTCGTTCGGGTCGAGTGGCCCGCCGGGCGCCCACCCGAGTTGTGTGGCGAGTTTCTCGCGGGAGAATCCTGATCCTTGCTGCGTCACCGATACCTCCTCTCCCCAGCCGTTCGTATATGGTAGCACGCCCTGCCGCCCGGGCGCTACGGTTCGACGGTTGTGGCCTCGATCCCGGAGATCGCATCCGTGCCGTCGCGCAGCTCGGGCTCGCCAACGTAGAGTTGGAAGGTTGGCTCTCCCGGTACGAAGCCCACGACGGCGGCGAAGACCGCGTGATGGCGCTCACCCTCTACCCCGTAAAGGCGCAAGAAGACGTTGTTGGGCGGCTCGGCGAAGAACACGCGGTACTCGCCCTCACCCTCGCGCTCGACAACCATGTCACGGCACGCTTCCAACTGCCGCTTGAGGGCATCGGAGAACGACTCGGCGGCAGCGTCCAGGGTTTCGCTGATTTGGCTCATGGTTGCTCCTTCAGGGCGAGATAGTCGCGTTTGGGGACCACCACCCACTCGCTGTGGGTAAGGTAGATGGGAGTGTCGTCATCGAACTGGAGCACCAACACTGGCCGTTTACCGGCAGCATCGGCCTCGACCGTGAGCTTCTGGAGCGTCTCGAGCCGGAGTGTGAACTGCGTCTTGCTGGTGGTCTTGGCCTCGATCATCTCTCCATCGGTCGTGACGTCACCTTTGATCGACCCCGAGCCGCTGCCGGGCGTAGTGCGCCCCCCGAACTCCTGCGCCAGCCGCCTCTCTTGGCGGTGGCTCTTGGCCTTGGGTGTGCCAGAGCGCTTGGGTCGGCTCAGGTAGCTCATGGGATGGTCTCGACGACCATAACGAAGGCCAGCAACTGGACGGCCACGATGCCGACCACGACCAGATCCCCCGGGAACGCCCCGATGATTGATGTGCTGATCAACGTCGCCAGGAATAGTACACCGATGTACCAGGCTCGGGCGAGGGCACGGACACGCTCACGCGTCATCACCAACCTCCTCGGTCTCTTCCTCGGCGTGCGGGTAGAAGCCGTTCGCGTCGAACGGCCCAGCCGGGTCGATCGGCACGCGCGCGACGAAGTCGAGCGCGTCGCTGCAGGCCGCCACAGCCAGATCCCACTGCGTGAAGACGCCGGCGAAGTCCCACCCGAGGCGGGGCTCGTCAGGATCGCGTTGGCGGCCGACGATGTAGATCTCACCACCGATGGTGATCACCGGTCGTCGCTCGATCCGTCGGTGATGGCCACGTCGACCGCGTCATCGACAACCAGGTCGGTGACGGTCACTTTG
>SLKI01000044.1 GCA_007134695.1 Balneolaceae bacterium | reverse complement strand
TTGCACGAATGGAGAAAACTCCCATTCCGGGGTCTCCAAGGTTAAACTCAACAATTCCGGACATCGGAAAGATCTGGCCGAAATCGAGTGTGCGTTCAACAGCTGCACCCACCTCCGGCTCCACTTCGATTTCAAGAGTTAAAAATTGGGCTGTAACCGTTGAAAAAGAAGATAACAACGTAATGGCAATTACAAGCAGGGTGGTATGTAGCAGTCTGGCAGGCATGCTAATTACGGAATAACCTCTTCGTAGGAGACGGTTACCTCAATAAGGCCCTGATGTGAGCCCACAACTGCGTTTTCACCGATATGGATGGTACCATAAAAGTATAAATATGCGATTTCATTGACGGCAGCCTGATCCGGAATTGTTTCGGGAGGAGGAGGGGGGACAGGGGGAGCACCGACTCCTCCGGCCCAGCTGCGCAGAATGGGAAACCGGGACGACTTTTCATTCAGAGTTGAAGGCTGAATTTCAATCGAGTGGTTGGAGTTCTCTTCACCCAGGTTTGCATACGATGCTCTAAGGTCGAGCTGAATACAGCGGTCTGGCTCTTCGGTGCAATTGACGCTCTCTTCCTGCGGCTCCAGGTAATCCGGGGTGCTGATCTCCACAAATACATCGAGAAATTTCACACCGGTAATGCTCATAATCGCCACCTCTTCGGTAATTTCGATCGTTTCGGAAGTGCCGCGTAAACCATGTCCGAAGTCGAGACCGTTACCGTTGGTGTCAAGTAGTATGCTGAAATTTTCTTCTGCATAATATCCACCGAAATCGATCTCCTGGGCATAGAGCGGCAGTTGCAAAGAGAGCGCAACCAACGCAGCCAAAAGAATCGATATGCCGGTTGACAATCGCATCAGTTATACTCCACCTCCAGGGTAAATTCACCTTCATACCGTCCGGGAGTCGCTTCGCTCAGATCGATGGTACCGCCAATCCAGACATAGTACTCGCCATCCTCGCTGAACTCAAGTTCTTGTGTTTCTTCAGCAAACAGTTCGGAACTTTGTTGCTCATCCTGTGTATAGCCCGAGACTGCATAATCAACAAAAATCAATCCGGCACCATCCAGGTTGACCATCTCCCGGGAGGGTTCAAATGTAAGCCGAAATGAGGCTCCCGGGGCTCCTTCGGCCATCATTAAAGCTGAACGTTCACTATTGATCGGATTGATGGTTACCTGATTTTCTACTCTTTCTACTCCCAGCAGGTTCATCTCACGAACTGTGATCACTTCAATAGCAGTGGCTTCCACGGTTGCGGTGACGGAAATGGAGGTCTCCTGTAATGATTGGCTATAAGCATCGGGAGTTAAAAAATGATGCAAGCTCAACACAAGAAACAAGGCGAAAAACCTTGCCAAAGGAATTCGAACCGGGGATAATCCGATAAAATTCTTGTATTGATTTGTAGAAAAATTAACTGTCATCAATTCACCATGCCGGAAATGCTTGTTCTGCTAAAGAGTTTGTCCTTCGTTGGTGATCTGCTCACTGCAAATCTTGAACAGATTCCATTGTAATTATGAAACTTGCAGATTGGTTAATCTCCGCCTAAATGCTGTGGATAAAAATCGCAAAAAAGAAGAGCGTACCCTAATTAGAACCTCTTAATAAACATGGTGAAGATGGGTAGGAATCAGCTATTTCACTCAAATATATTCAACACCGTAAACTTCACACCCGCCTGGTTGATGTTGGACGAAGCCATCTCAGCGTATTTCTGTGCAGTACAGTCGTACTGGAACGATACATTACCCCGGATGTCGACATCGATATTACCAATGGCATCGTTGGTTTTGCCGATCATGACAGTACCATTAATACTGGGTGTTCCTTTGGCCGAAAGCGAGAAGGCGTTTTCGTAGATGACAAGGCCGTTAAATGTAAAGTTTCCGCCCAGATCGAGATCGGGGTCTTCCATCTCCATCTCGCCGGTTGCCTTGATAATCAGGATTCCCCAGCCTTCACTGGCACCGCCGGCTAATTTGGTTGAACCGTCAACCATAAAGACGCCCGGATTTTCGGGTGAACCGAGATTCTCATTTACATTTCCGCTGATCGTCTGAGTACCAGGCTGACCTTCCAGCCGCTGGATCAGGTCGGCAGCTTCGTCAAAACTGGTCTCCGGATCTTCACCATATGGAGGATCGCCCTCGATCTGGTCGGCGTGTTCATCGAATTGTGTAGTCTCGGAGTCTGGCGGATAGGTTACACCTGGTTTATCACCACAGATCTGTTCGTCACTCGGATCATCTCCACTAATGCCGGCAGCCGAGCCGTCGATATCGAAATTAAAATCCTCCGTAGTTATCTTGATCGCACTGTCAAATTCCGGTACAAAATGAAGCTCATACGCTTCATACGTAACCGTTGCTGTGTGTTCCCGTTCGTTAAAGACCGCAGAGCCCCTCAGCCGAAACCGGCTATTATCTTCGTCGGTGATGTCGCCGCAGAGAAGATGTTCCACTTCAACAATTCCGCCTTCGATTTCGTAGATATCCACCGATCCTTCCTGACAGACACCTGGATTGTCATAGATCTCCTGCATAAACTTGCTGATGGTGAGCTGCAGTCCGGTATGGGTCAAATTATACGCCTGGGTCGATTCGGCATAGGTTGCCGACTGCTGGGTCATCTGTAAAACCGTACCCTGCTGTCCGATTTGAGTAAAACCGAGAGCGACCATCACTCCGGCAACGATAATTAACATGGCTCGGCCCATAACAGCCTCCTTATCTATTAATCAGGATTAATTACTTCTGAGGGTTATTCCTCCTCGAGATTCAAATTCTGCGGGACGATAATCTTCTGCCACTGGGTGACCGGGAACCGTGTTCCGCCATCCAGCGCCCGAATGCCTTCCCGAGGTTCAAGCTCCAGGATCACTTCGATCCGCTGAACCATTTCAAGCTGCCAATCCGGAACAGGAGTGTTCAGCGGTGTATTGCTGTCTGCTGTGTAGTAACGGAACTCCAGGCGGGTTACGCCCAGCTCGATCGACTCAACCTCCTCTTCCTCAGCACCGGTCACGACCGTGTGGTTGGGGGTGTCGATCTCCATAAACTGCGACTCAATCCGCTGAAGCACCCGGTGGTCCGGATTTCTTGAGCCTGCAATCTCCTCTTCGGTCAGCTCCCACATTACAGTCGGAATATTGTTACAGCTCCCGGGATTTCCCGAAATATTCGCCGAAAAAGCGATTCGTGAACTGTCGGCAAGCAGTAACTCCGGCTCCATCCAATTCCCCGAATCACACCCCGGTTCATCCGGCAGAACGTTATACCCAACCTTGTTCAGGTCGTTCTGCACGGTCTGATATAAACCCTCCACATGGGCTTTGGAGATCTGGTGCAGCGTCAATTCTGTGCTGTGCTGGCCCAGCCGCATATTAAAAATGCCGATGGTTAACAGCAGCAGTCCGCCGATGATAAAACTGGTTGTCAGTCCGAGGTTCATAATCCAACCGGATTAGGGATGTTAAGCGATTCAGATTCATATGCAGACTCGATCATTTCGTTACGCCTCTAATCGTGATTATAAGTTCGTATGTAACTAAGTGAAACTGTCCGGCCCAGCGATTCATTGTCCAGTGTAACTACCATCTTCTTATGCCGGGTCGGGTATCCAGCTTCTTCATCCCAGTTACTTGAATCCACATAAAATACTTCAACAGCGATCTCCAGCTCGCCCCAATCGGTCTGAATTACCTCCGTCCAGCCGTTATAACCCTCAAACGACTCGATCTGATCCCGGCTTGAGGCGTTGGATTGCCCGAATGGAGGGCCGACAAAGCTATCCGGGATCTCCACAGGTACCACACCGTCAATTGTAGATTCATCAAACGGCTTGAGCAGGGCTTCATCAATCAGATTCTGGCCGATCGAAACAGCTTGAGTTTCCAGTTCCGTATTGATCTGCTGCTGGGTATTGTTCAGCATATACCGGTTGGTGGAGAGCAGAATGAGCGAAAAGATGATCATCGCCCCCATCACTTGTATGATTTCAGTGTATCCGTACATCGGCAGAAGTTAGGTTCCCTCCCAGGTTTTGGAACTTTTAGAATACGGTGTGAAGAAATTTAATCGAATTTGCGAGTTCCCGACAGCCTTCAACGTATCGTCATTTTGTTTGAATACGTGAAGTGAGACAACATTTTTGGAAAGATTAAAATATTTTAATAAACGAAATGTAACAGTTTTACTTAAAAAGTCAAAAATCAGAGGTTTATTCAGGTTTGCTTCAACCTCTGTTGTGAACCCCTTATATTCCGCACTCCAATTCCGTACCTGGTGCCTGGATCCGATCGGAATGTTGTTTCCGGTGTAAACCGAACTTTAAGAAATGTTGAAACATAAAGACCGAATATGAAAGGAATCGTACTGGCCGGCGGTACCGGCTCAAGACTCTATCCGCTCACAAAAGTAACCAACAAGCACCTGCTGCCGATCGGCAACAAGCCGATGATCTACTATCCGATTGAAAAGCTGACAGGGGCGGGAATCGAGGAGATTTTAATCGTTACCGGTACCGATCATATGGGGGATGTGGTCAACCTTCTGGGGTCGGGCAAGGATTTTGGCTGCCGATTTACCTACAAAGTGCAGGATGAGGCGGGAGGAATCGCCCAGGCACTCAGCCTGGCGGAGAATTTCACCGGAGATGATCCGATGGTTGTCATCCTCGGAGATAACATCTTTGAAAATTCGCTCCAGCAGGCGGTTCGAAACTATCCCGGAAGTGGAGCACTGATCATGATTAAAAATGTGCCTGATCCGGGGCGGTTCGGAGTAGCCGAACTGGATGGAGACCGGATTGCCGGCATTGAAGAGAAGCCCGATAAGCCGAAATCGGACTATGCCGTCACCGGCGTTTATATGTACGACAACAAGGTTTACGACTATATTCGCGAGCTCGAACCCTCCGGCCGCGGAGAACTGGAGATTACCGATGTGAACAACCATTATATTCAGGAAGGTGCGATGCGATACGCCGTTATGGATGGGTGGTGGACCGATGCCGGTACGCCGGACTCCTATAAAAAGGCGAACAAACTTGCCTGGGAGCAGGATCTCTGATGAGAATTGTGATCACAGGAGCCGGTGGGCAGCTGGGCCGCGAGTGGATCGATAATTTGGCAGGGCGGGCCTCCGGTATTTCTGGATCTGAAGAGACGGCCGATTCTTTGAAGGATTCACCCCGAATTGAGGTGGTTGGCTTCACTTCGGGTGAGCTGGATATCACCAGCCGGGATGCAGTGGAAAAACGACTCGAAGAAGTTCTGCCTTCGATTGTGGTCAACTGCGCTGCCTGGACCGATGTGGATGGCGCCGAAGACCACCCCGAGAAAGCTTTGAAAGTGAACCGTGACGGTGTGCAAAACCTGGCCGGATGGTGCAAGAATAACAATGCCCTGATGGTTCACTATTCGACCGATTACATCTTTTCCGGCAGCCGGAAGGATCTGGTACGATATCCGGACGGATACCCCGAAGAGGCTCCGGCCGATCCGATCAACCGCTATGGCGAGAGCAAACGGGCCGGCGAGGTGGTATTGCAGGAATCTGGCGCCGAGCATCTGCTTTTGCGCGTCTCCTGGCTTTGCGGGAAGTATGGTTCCAACTTTATTAAAACCATGCTGAGGCTTGCAGGGGAGCGGGACCGGATTGATGTGGTCAACGATCAGGTTGGAAGCCCGAGCTGGGCCGATGATGTAGTTAATAAGAGTATGGCATTGATTGCAAGCCGAAATCGCGGCACATTTCATCTGACATCGGCCGGGCTGATCAGCTGGTATGATCTGGCATCGGAGCTGTTTCGACGGGCGGGGCTAAATATCGAGGCCCAACCTGTAACCAGCGATCGGTTTCCTGCAAAAGCGAAGCGACCGGCCTTTTCCAAGTTGTCGACCGACAAAATGAGCCGCAAACTTGGCCTGGCTCCTGAACCGTGGAAGAAGGGCTTGCAGCGGCTGCTGGATCAGTTAAACGGGGCAGGCCGCCGGAGTCAATAACAAATAAGGGGCAGATCACCGAAGACAATAACAAATAAACAGGCACAGATGACATTTCACAAGACCGAACTTGACGGGGTTTACCTACTCGAACCGAAGATTTTTGGTGATCAGCGCGGATATTTTCTGGAAACGTTTCGCAGAAGCCACCTGGATGAACGGGGAATCGAATCCATTTTTGTTCAGGATAATATCTCATTGTCTCAACAGGGAGTGGTACGGGGGCTGCACTACCAGATCGGCAAAGCCGCCCAGCAGAAGCTGGTAAGAGTTGTTCGGGGCAAAATTCTGGATGTGGCAGTGGACCTTCGAAAGGATTCTCCGACGTTTGGCAACTACACATCAGCCGTGCTGGATGACAATACGCACCGTCAACTGTTGATTCCGAAAGGATTTGCCCACGGTTTTTCCGTTCTTTCGGAGGAGGCGATGGTCTGTTATAAATGCAGCGCCTACTACAATAGAGAGCTGGAGAGGGGGATTCGATGGGATGATCCGTCAATCGGAATCGACTGGCAGGTGTCGGATCCGGTGATATCGGAAAAGGACAGCAACCAACCGTTTTTAGAGGAGGTTTCTGATGAAGATCTCTTCTGACAAGTTCAGTAGCTGGATAGTTCCTGCCCGAAAGCGGTTTTGAAAACTTCGGCAATTACTTTGAAAACTCCCGGTTTTGTTCAATCTTTCCGGTTCCCGTTTTGGTGGATATTTATAGAATAGTAAGCATTTGACCGGAAGAGAGCACCGAAAACGGATCTGCCGGATTCCCGGCCGGATCGAATGGAAAAAATGGTATTCAGGTTAAACGTCAATTGAACAGAGCCAACGTATTATGAAGTTAATCGTTACCGGAGGAGCCGGTTTTATCGGTTCGAATCTTGTCCTGCACCTTCACGAGAACTATCCAGATTTACAAATTCTCAACATCGACAAACTGACCTATGCCTCCGATACGGGGTACCTCAAGTCGATCAAGAACTCCAAGAGGTATCATTTCTCAAAGATCGATCTTGTGGACCGGAAAGCTGTGCGGGATGTTGTGCAGCGCTGGCAGCCGGACGGTGTGTTTCATCTGGCGGCCGAATCGCATGTAGACAACTCGATCAAGGGTCCGGAGCCGTTTGTGCTCTCCAATGTGGTTGGCACATTTAACATTCTGGAAGAGTGCCGCCAGCTTTGGCATGAGCAGGAAGGCAAAACGAAAAGCGGTAATCATCTGCCTAAGGATAGCGTAAAAAGATTTTTGCATGTTTCGACCGACGAGGTGTATGGGACACTGGGTGATGATGGCCTTTTTAGTGAAGAAACTCCGTATGCACCAAACTCTCCTTATTCGGCAAGCAAGGCGGGCAGTGATTTCCTGGTCCGATCTTACTACCATACCTACGGAATGAATGTGGTGATAACCAACTGTTCGAACAATTACGGCCCGCATCAGCATGATGAGAAGCTGATTCCGACGGTGATTCGACATGCACTCAGTAGTGAGCCGATTCCGGTGTATGGGAAGGGAGATAATGTGCGGGACTGGCTCTTTGTAACCGATCATTGTGAAGCTTTGACCAAAGTGTTTTTTGACGGTAAAGATGGTGAGCAGTACAATATCGGTGGTGATAATGAATGGAAAAATCTCGACCTGGTTCGACAGATCTGTGATATTTTAAATGAAGAGGTGGGTGAGGGGCCGGATGGAGATTACAAAAATCTGATCTCATTTGTTACCGACCGACCAGGGCATGACTACCGTTATGCGATCGACGCTTCCAAGATCAAGAAAAAACTCAAATGGAAGCCGTCGAAAGATTTCAAAGAAATGCTGCGGACCACTATTCAGTGGTATATCGAGCGCTACAAAGTGAAAGCCTGATACGTAACTGTGACAGGAATGGAACTCCTGCATTTTTTTACTGACCGGGTACCACGCAGGTATGAAATTCACCATTTTCGCCCATCGGGTCTACTCCTTCAGGGAGCTGCCGTACAAATTCCCGATTATACTCCGCACTGATTTCGATTGAATCGTTCCACTCTGGTTGTACGGCTTGTATAACGATCCGGCCGGGTAGCTGTTGAAGGGTGGTCAACAATTCGTCGATCGGCCGATCCCAAATGGGAAACCGCAGATTGAACCCCCGCTTTTCCAGCACTTTTTCGCGCCAGGTGCGGATCTCCCGATTTTTCCAGTCGCCAAATACAAGCGTATTGATCTGCCAGGGAAGGGCAGAAATAGCTGCCACCACTCGTTCCAGATAGATGGTATTGGGGCAGGGGTCTGGCAGGGGCACTACGGTCGACATATGGCCAAACGCGACCGCCTGACGCTGGATGACCTTGAGTGGAATCTGCTGATGCGGGACGATCGCCTCCTCTTCGTCATATGTAGTGAGAAGGATCACTTCGTCGGAAGAAAGGTCAAGATAGTGGCGAGCCAGCAGTGAGTCCTTACCGCCGCTCCAGAACAAAAGGGTTTTCATGGTCAATCGGTTTGTAGATCGATTCGAGATGGTCTATCATATCAACTTTTCGGGCAAGTTTCATTCCGCTCCCTCTAGAATTATTAGTAAATTCAGCGATCAAACAGCCGCCGGCCGGTGATGCCGGTTTGGCAACGTACTTGCTTCTTTAATCTATGAATAATTCGAAAAACGAAGTACGGCTGCGCACTAAAGGGATTCTCCCGGTTCAGAAATTGAAAACGCTGTGCGACCACGGGATCATCCGGACGTCGAACGGTATGTCGATCGAGGAGGATCAGTTTCAGCCCAATTCCGTCGACCTGCGGCTCGGCGAAGTCGCCTATCGGGTGCGCAGCAGTTTTTTGCCGGAAAACGAAACAGTTCCTCAGAAGATCCAGAAGCTTCATCAGTACACTTTCTCGATCGAGAGCGGGGCTATTCTGGAACCTAATTGTGTCTACATCATCCCGCTTGTTGAAGAACTGGATCTGCCGGGAACCTACTTTACACCGCAGCGGAAGCTGTTTAACGGCGACTCGGAGCTGGATCAATTTCGGCTGATTTCGGAAGAGAATCTTTCGGCCAAGGCGAATCCCAAAAGCACGACCGGCCGGCTGGACATTTTTACTCGGGTAATTACCGATTATTCGCACCGATTCGAGGAGATCGAGGAGGGTTATCGGGGCAAGCTCTACCTGGAGGTGGTTCCCAAATCGTTCCCGATTAAAGTGCGTACTGGGCACCGTCTCAATCAGCTCCGTATTCGTCACGGTCAAACGATATTGTCGGACCAGAACCTGCTGCGAATTCATGCATCCGATCCGTTGCTGTTCGGTGAGGAAGGGGAGCCGCTTCCCCTGGATAAGGTAAAGGTAAACAACGGACTCTTTATGAGCGTAAATCTCCAGCCGGAAGAGTCGAACGGGATTGTAGGTTACAAGGCGAAGAAGCATCGGGATATGATAGACCTCGACCTGATCGACCACTACGAGGTTGAAGATTTCTGGGAGCCGATCTACAACCGGAAAGGGGACCACCTGATTCTGGAACCGGAGGCATTTTATATTTTCGCCTCCAAAGAGCGCTGTCGGATTCCGCCGGAGTATGCTGCTGAAATGATCGCATACGACACCGGTTCGGGGGAATTGCGTACACACTATGCCGGATTTTTCGACAGCGGATTTGGCGGCCGGATCGAAGACAAGGGAGCAAGGGCCGTTCTTGAAGTGCGGTCGCACGACGTTCCATTCCTGATCGAGGATGGACAGACGTTTTGCAGTATGAAATTTGAACACAATACCGAGGTTCCGGAGTTTGTTTACGGATCGGAGATTAAAAGCAACTATCAGGGGCAGGGGCTCAAGCTTGGCAAACATTTTCGGCAGGGCGCCGATGAGTAGAGCTGATTTGACCCGGGCTATCGGAAAACCGGACCGGTTAGCCTGATGAATTCGACCTCAACATGACCAATCTTTTTTATACTCAAGATCGTCTGGAGAAGAGTCATCCCTCGCATTTTACTCTGGAGGGCCAGGAAGCTCTTCATGCACACAAAGTGTTGAGAATTGCCGAAGGAGACCGGATTCACGCAACGGACGGCAAGGGATGGATCTGCAGCGGCATTGTGGAGTCGGTGAGCAAAGAATTCTTGACCGCAAAAGCTGATAAATGCTGGTTTTGCCCGCCGCCCGACCCGGAACTGGCTCTGGCTATCGGGTTGATCAAGAAGCGTGATCGGCTGGAGTTTGCCGTTGAGAAAGGGGTGGAGTTGGGGGTGAGCCACATTTTGGTTTACAGAGGGGAGCACAGCGAAAAAAAATCGGTCCGGGCCGACCGGCTGGAATCGGCGGCACAGAGTGCCATGAAACAGAGTCTTCGGCCCTGGCTCCCATCCATTCATATCTGCGATAGCCTTGCAGAGGTGATCTCCCTTGGAGAAGATGGCAGTTTCGGACGGGGTGAGAATACTCCCTTTGAAATGATGGTGGCGGATAAAAATGCATATCAGCATGTACCGGATCGCACAGAACTCGGACTGACTCCGGGTATATCACTGATTAATGAGCCGGCAGCCGGCAATCAGTTCAAGCTATTCTGTATTGTGGGGCCGGAAGGCGGTTTTTCCGAAAAGGAGAGAGCGCTGATGAAGTCGCGAGAGGTCAAACCGGTTTCTCTGGGAAGTTATCGATTGCGAACCGAGACAGCTGTGATCTCTATTGCAGCGCGAGTCTGCCTTTAAGGTAGAGGTGTTAGGTGTACAACAGATCAGTTCGTGGCGGTGGCTGCCAGGGCTTCCAGATTGTTGACCTCATCCCAGAGATTCATCGCTTCGCGGAGAATATCGTTGAATGCGTCATTGATAATCGGATAGAAATACTCCTGTCCCCAGATCTGACGTGCCAATTCCGCTCTCAATCTCGCCTCGGCCATCCAGAGCACCTCATCCAGGTGTTGTTGAGAGACCTTCAGCTGATCATCTTCGATGGTCGGTTCAGTGTACTCTTCGGAAATGACCAGGCCGTGTCCTGAGAGTTCGTCAACAAATCGCTGCCGATCTGCATCACTCCAGCTGAACTGGTTTCTGTAGCGCTGATAATCGCCTTCCCACTCGGCGCGGACCTGATCACCATAATCATCCAGGTAATTTCGAACAAAGTTGAAATCTGCCCGGTTGGCCAGCATAAAATTGAAGACATAATGGGAGAGAGTTGTATCTTCGGGAACAATGAAATCCGGAACGATTCCGCCGCCGCCATAAACTTTTCGGCCAGCCATTGTATTGAACACCAGAGAGTCGGGAACGTGCCCGGTAAATGAAGCGGCATCATCGATCGCAGAATCCCGGGTATAAATTTCATAGGCATACTGCTCGCGATCACCTTCAATCGGCTTTTGAATGGTTCGTCCCGACGGAGTCAGATATTTGGATATCGTCACCCTGATATTGCTCTTGTCTACCAGCTCATACTGTTGCTGAACCAGCCCTTTGCCAAAAGTTCTGCGGCCGACAATCAGGCCCCGGTCGTGATCCTGTATCGCACCACTTACAATTTCACTGGCTGATGCGGACCCTTCATTAACCAATACAATCACCGGCATATTGCGCAGCTCCCCGTTTTTACGAGATAGAGCATCGGAAGTAAAACGGGCGTGGCGGCTCTCGGTCGATACCAGCTTCGTCCCCATCGGAAAAAATTCTTCGGCAATTGCAATCGCCTGGCTCAGGTATCCGCCGGGATTGTTTCTGAAATCGACAATCAGGCGCTCCATTCCGTCCTCCTTCATTTCACGGACAGCATCCATAAATTCACTATGTGTGGTAGCGGCAAACCGGTTGATTTTGACATAGCCGGTAATGTCATCGGTCTTATAAAATGTGTCTATCGTAGTAAGGGGGATCTCGTCCCGTTCGATCGTCAGGTTGAGCAGAGAGGGTGTATTGGGCCGTTTGATGGTGACTTTCACCTCGGTTCCTTTCGGTCCGCGAAGCTTGCTCATCACATCTTCTTCTGCCAATCCGACTGCATCTTCATCATTGATTTTGATGATGCGGTCGCCGGAGATTATACCGAGCTGATCACTTGGGCCTCCCGAAATGGCGGTTACCACGGTGATGGTATCGTCAATGATGTTGAATTGAATTCCGATCCCCTGAAACTTCCCGTCAAAATCTTCCTGAATCTGTTCGCTTTCCTCCGGCCGGATATAGACCGAGTGGGGATCCAGCGCTGTAAACATTCCCCGGATTGCACCTTCGGTAAGACGGGTCATGTTCTGATCCGGATAGTTGTTGGCAATATAGAGGTAGGCATCTTCGAATTTCGAAAAAGCCTCACGAAAATTCCTTAAATCCAAATCGGTAAAGACGGTATCTGCCGGTGTCCCTGAGATTTCAAATCGATCTTCACTTTCTTCTCTGCCTTCATTGAGAGCCTTGATAAAACCGTGCATACTCATCTTGTACAACTCGTTGATATCGGCTTCATAGACATAATTGTCAACGACTCGCTGCTGTACCTGAAGGTACTTCGAAAGATTCTCCTGATGATCATTTTCGAGATAAACCCTGTCGATACCCGCAACCCAGACGGCCGACAGCAGGATCAGTACAACTATGTTTGGCAGTAGAAATTTTCGTAACGACATATCATCAATCAGTTTATAAAAGAAAAACGCTTACACGGGGCTTAAATTATAGTTATCAACGGTGCAAAAAGCCAACCCGACTTACTCTGCATTCTGTTCATAGATAACAAACTGTTCACATCGTCTATTCTTTTCTCACCGCCTGATCATGGAAATGTTTGCAGGCCCGGACAACTATTTCCCGTCCGGCCGGTCACTTCACAAGCATGATAGATTCGTCAGGTTTGATTTTCAGGCAAACCAGGCCTGCTGTCCTTACAGTATGTAGTGGCTCAGGTCCTTGTCGGTAGCCAGATCCTGAAGTTGTTTGTCCACATAATCCCTGTCGATCGTAATCTCGCCCGAGCTGATATCGTCAGGTACGGCATAGAGCAGCTCTTCAAGAAGTGATGACAGGATTGTGTGCAGTCTTCGGGCTCCGATATTCTCGACCCGGTCGTTCACCTGGGCGGCAATGCGGGCGATTTCGCGAATCGCATCGTCGGTAAACTCAATCTGAACACCTTCGGCGGACAGCATCGCCTGGTACTGTTTGGTCAGCGCATTTTTCGGCTGAGTCAAAATATCGATAAAGTCTTCTTCGGTCAGAGAATCAAGTTCGACACGGATCGGGAATCGTCCCTGGAGTTCAGGAATCAAGTCGGAAGGTTTTGAAACATGAAAAGCTCCCGAGGCGATAAACAGGATATGGTCGGTTCTTACAATACCGTTTCGCGTTGAGACGGCGCTGCCCTCCACAATCGGCAACAGGTCGCGCTGCACTCCCTGACGGCTGACATCAGGCCCTCCTTTACTACCGGAGCTGCCTGTTGATTCGGCCACCTTGTCGATCTCATCGATAAATACGATCCCCTGGCTCTGAACTCGTTCCAGTGCCTCCTGGATGGCAGCTTCATGGTCGATCAGTTTTTCCGACTCCTCTTCGAGCAGATATTGTCGTGCTTCCCGGATCGTCATCGTCCGTTTGACCTTTTTACGGCCGCCGGCAAGATTGCCCAGCATATCCTGCAGGTTGATACCCATCTCTTCCACCCCTTGCGGGCCGAACAGCTGCATCGTTGGTTTCTTCTTCGGGCTGACTTCGATCTCGATTTTGCGGTCGTCCAGTTCACCGTTTTTAAGCTTCTCGCGGAAACGTTCCCGGGTTCGTTCGTTCAGTTCGGCATCACTGGCCTGGCCGGGATCAAAATCGGTATCGGTCGTACTGCTCGTCGCCGAACGGTTCGTACTGCTTGTCGTACCGGCTGTGCTTCCGGCAGAGTTACCCCGGCTTTTGCGGACAGGAGGTATCAGTATATCGAGAATTCTCTCTTCCACAATGGCAGCCGCTTTCTCTTTGACCCTCTCCTGCATCTCCTGCTTCACCATATTGACCCCGATATCTACCAGGTCGCGGATCATCGACTCCACATCGCGCCCCACATAACCCACTTCGGTAAACTTGGAGGCCTCAACCTTGATAAACGGTGCATTGGCCAGCCGGGCCAGACGGCGTGCGATCTCTGTCTTTCCAACCCCGGTCGGGCCGATCATCAGAATGTTGTTGGGGATAATTTCATCGCGAATCTCCTCATCCGAATTGAGGCGCCTCCAGCGGTTACGCAAAGAGATCGCCACTGAGCGTTTCGCCTCCTTCTGGCCGACAATATAGGTGTCGAGTGCTTCGACTATCTGACGCGGTGTCAGGTCTTTCGGATCTATTTTTTGGGGTACTTCCTTAACCATTAATTTCCAGTATCGTTAAATGATCATTCGTGTAAATATCGATTTCCGATGCAATTTTTAGTGACTTCTCGACAATTTGTTTCGCCGTCAGGTCTGGAGCATCAGCTTTCATGGCCCGTGCTGCAGCAAGAGCGTACATCCCGCCGCTTCCGATCGAAATAATCTGGTCGTCCGGTTCAATCACATCCCCCTGGCCGGAGATGATCAGGGGTGTGTTCTTGTCCATAACGGCCAGCAAGGCCTGCAATTTTTGTAAAAACTTGTCTTTTCTCCACTCCTTGGCCAGCTCTACGGCTGCACGCTGAAGATTGCCGTTGTAGCTCTCCAGTTTCTCTTCAAATTTTTCGAACAGGGTAAATGCATCGGCTGTTGACCCTGCAAATCCTGCCAGGACTTTTCCCTCCTGAAGGGTGCGCACCTTGCTGGCGGTCGCTTTCATAATCGTTTTATCGAGGGTGGCTTGACCGTCGCTGCCGATGGCACACTCTCCGTTATGAATCACTCCAACAACAGTTGTGGCGTGAAGGTTCGATAGATCTGTCATTTTTTCTCTGGAATCACTCAATTTTTCTGATACTCCCTTCTGCTTTTACGGTCGTCGCTCTGACCCCGCTTCGGGCGCTGGGGACGTTGTTTTCGCCCATTATGCTTTCCGTTATCGTCATCTCTGGAGTAGTAGTCGAGGTTATCCTCTTTCTCCTCCTCTTCCAGATCCAGAATCTCCTCCTGGTTCGACTCGATCAATGGATCGATATTGTCGCCTCTAAGAACGGCTTCGGTGATGTCCAGCTCACTGCCGGCTAGAGTCGCCTTGAACTCGTTCAGCGAAATCGTCTCGTCGGCGATCAGTGTGATTCGAATGCGGTAGCGGAACATCCACTTCAGCCTTGTGCTGATCAGGCCTTTGGTCAGGAACGATTTGAGGAAGGGGTTGATATAGACATCAACAGCCCGGTAGTCGGTACTGGTTTTGAACTTGCTGAGCCAGCTTGAGATATCGGTAACGATGGTGTCGCGTGTAACGATCGTTCCCGAGCCGCCGCACATCGGGCAGACTTTGGAGACAGACCGTACGACACTCGGCCGGATCCTCTGCCGGGTGATCTGAACCAGGCCGAAGTCACTCATGCCGATGACGTTGGTTTTGGCCTGATCTTTTTTAAACTCCTTTTTCAGTTCGTCATAAATCTTTTTACGATTCTTGTCATTCCGCTGGTCGATAAAGTCGACCACAATGATCCCCCCGATATCTCGCAGCCGCAGTTGTTTGGCGATCTCCCGGGCCGCTTCCAGGTTGGTTTTAAGAGAGTTGTCTTCCTGTTTCTGTTTGGCAGCATAGGGGCCGGAGTTTACATCGACAACGTACATCGCTTCGGTCTGCTCAAAGATCAGATAGCCGCCCGAAGGCATGCGTACTCTGGGACTGAAGATCGAGTTGACATCTTCGGAGATGTTAGTGTGATCGAATATATGTTCCTTGTTTTTGTAAAGCTGCACAGCGGAGGTCATACGCGGTGCAATCTGGTCGACATAATTCTTGATCGACTTGTAGAGTTGATAGTCGTCGATCAATACTCGTTCGTAATTTTTGGCAAAAAGATCCCGTACCAGGCTCTCGGTCATGTCGAGATCCTTGTGAAGAAGGGCAGGCGGCTTGGATTTTTCGAGCTTGTCGAGAATCATCTCCCATTTCTTTAATACGGTCCTCAGATCATCTTCCAGCGCCTGTTTGTCTTGCCCCTGGGCGACAGTTCGTATGATCACGCCGAACCCATCGGGGAGCATCGATCCTACGACCCCTTTCAGCCGCCGCCTCTCCTTTTTGTTATTAATTTTTTTGGATACGGCGATATACTGCCCCATCGGAATGAGTACCAGAAAACGGCCCGCAATGGTGATATCGGTAGATACACGGGGACCTTTGGAACCGATCGGTTCCTTGACAATCTGGACCAGTACTTGCTGTCCGGAGTTTAAAATTTTCCCGGCCAGGATCTGCTTTTCATTGTTGGAGAGCTTGTTGAACTTATCGAGCCCCTTTTTCGCATCGGAACTCAGGCTGCCCTTTCCGTTGAGCATTTTCACATAGTCTCCCAGGTGATCACCGGCATCGGAAAAGTGTAGAAATGCGTCTTTCTGCATGCCCACATCGATAAATGCGGCTCGAATACCGCTCATTACCTTGTGTACACGCGCTACATAGATGTCACCGACAGTCCGCTGGTTATCCTCGGACTCGATGAAGATTTGTGCCAGCTCTCCATTTTCGATCAACGCAATACGGGTCTGTTTGCCCGCAGAGTGGATAATAATTTGATTCTTCATGCAAGTGTGCAATTTTCAAACGCACACCTTTCAGTATGGATCGGCTTGTATCGAGGAATTCGCGACACACAGATTCGAATCTTCTCATCAAACGACAATTTGGTAGTAAAACAGGTCGAATTCTGCCTTCAGCTAACCGAAGGTGAGCGTTATTGAAATTTCTGTTTTTATGTGGGGGCAGATATGAACCGGATGAAAGTTCCGTCCGGTCAGAATTGGTTTCCGGCTTGCGACCGAGCGCATCAAGCGTACAGACAAGAAGCCAGGGTATGATATGTAAGTCTTTAAATATCAAAAATATAAAAGCCTATTTTCATTTGCGGGTATTTTTCTGCCCGACGTCTCTTAATATAGGATAAAGTTTTGCAAATATTAAGTCCGCATCTCAATAACGATAAAGATTAAACAAATGTTACAATTAGACGGCGATCTGGTGAAAACAGGACAGCAATTTGATAAAAACAGGACAGCAATTTGATAAAAACAGGACAGCAATTTGATAAAAACAGGACAGCAATTTGATAAAAACCGGGCAGCAATTTGATAATAACGGGGAAGCGATCTGAAGTAAGCCCCGCTCAGTTCAGGATACCCGGAGGATGTCGGCGCCGATCCGGTTAAGCTTCTTCTCCAGATTTTCATAACCGCGGTCCAGATGATAGACCCGCAGCACTTCGGTCTGGCCTTTGGCTATCATTCCGGCCAGTACCAGGCTGACGCTCGCCCGCAAATCTGTACTCATAACCGAGGCCCCGGTCAGTGAATTTCCGCCGTCGATCTCCACTGTATTGCCGGAGAGCTGCATCGATGCACCGAGTCGTTTTAATTCCGGTACATAGCTAAACCGGTCGGGGTAGACGTTATCGGTCACGGCAGATCGGCCTTTGGCCTGGGTCATCATGGTGGACCATTGAGCTTGCAGGTCGGTGGGGAATCCCGGGTAGATCGCTGTTTCAACCGGCATCGGGCGGATCGTTTCGGGTGCTTTGACCCGGATGCTCGTTTCGTTGAATTCCACCTCAGCTCCAGTCTTCTCAAAGTATTCGGGAAAGACTCCCAGATCTTCCGGAGAAGTATTGGTCAGTGTTACATCCGATTCAGGATGCATGGCCGCAGCAATCATGAAGGTTCCGGTTTCGATGCGGTCCGGGCTGTTGTGAAGAGTGGTGCCGCTGAGACTGTTCACTTTCCGGATGGTGAGTGTGTTGCTGCCGATTCCCTCGATATCGGCTCCCATCTTAACCAGAGCTTTGCAAAGCAGAACCACATCGGGCTCTTTGGCGGCGTTGTGAATAGTAAACTTCTTGGCTCGCAGAACGGAGGCAAGTACCAGGTTGATGGTTGCTCCCACACTGCTCGGTTTGAGAGTGAAACGCCCCCCTTCGAGCAGATCGCCGGATTCAGCGACGACATACCCGCTTTCCAGCTCTATCCGGGCTCCCATCTCTTCCATTCCCTTGAGGTGGAGGTCGACCGGGCGCGGCCCCCAGGCGCACCCGCCGGGCAGGGAGACTCTGGCTCTTCCTGTTCGGCCAAGCAGAGCCCCGAGCATGTAGAACGAAGCCCTCATTTTTCGTACCAGTTCGTAGGGCGATTCGACGTGAGCCAGATTGGAGGGGTCGATGGTCACCACGCCTTCATCTTCGTCAAACAGTACGTGAGTGCCGGTTACCCGGATCACATTGCAGAAGGTATAAATATCGCGCAGGCGGGGTACATGGTGGATCCGGGTGGGGGAGTCGGCAAGTAATGCAGCCGCCATCAGCGGCAGTGCTGCATTTTTTGATCCGCTGACCGGCAATGTTCCCTGCAGGGGTGTGGGGCCTTCGATGATAAATTTATCCACTGGGATCGATCTCCATCAGAGGTTGATTTTTCTCTACAGAATCTCCGGCCTGAATATGTATGTCTGAGACGGTTCCTCGCAGCGGAGATTTGAGTTCGTTTTCCATCTTCATCGCTTCCAGAATGGCGACCGGGTCACCGGTATCGACTTCATCCCCTTTTTTTACAATGACCTCAAGAATTTTGCCGGGCATGGGAGCCTTGATCTCACCGGCTGATGCGGTGGTATCGGACTTAAAGCCAAGGCGCTCAAGGAGCAGATCCTGTTCATCTTTTACCTGGGCACTAACCGGACGGCCGTTCAGTGTAAACGATACCGTATTGCCGTCGAATTCCACATCGTCGATTCGGTAAATGCGGGGGCCGATCCTCATCAGGCTGCGGCCGTTTGCCTGCCGGCTCCACTCCACGTCGAGTTCACGGTCGTCGATTTCTGCTCGCCGCCCGCCATCTTTCAGGGTGACCCGGGTTGTTTCGTCGTCTGTCAGAATTTCAAATGTTGTCATTTCGTATGGCGTCTAAGCCCAATTTCGTCGCTTTGAATGAAAAATCTTCCAGATTGTCGGTGTCGTAGAAGGGGGAGAGGGGATGTTTACCCTCCCGGTCATACACTACGAGATATCCGCGGCTGACCAAATTCATCACATCGTCCCGTAGTGAGCCCCTGGGCATTCCCGATTCTTCAAGAATGCTGTGAAAGGTCTCCGGGTAGATCAGGAAACCGAGTATCTGTTTTTCAGTTATGGTAAGTTTTGTTGCCATTACTCCACCAGGATATCGCCGTAGCTGATCACATTTTCATTATTGTCCAGAAGCAGCAATCGCTTTAACCCTCTGGCGCTTTCTACATCGTCAAAACGGGAAAGTTCCGCTGCCTGAAAGCGAAATGTATGCAGCCCTGGAGGAACGGGAGATTGTGAAATCAGATCGATCGGCCGGATCCCACCCGTTTCATGAAACCACGCGTAGATGCCCAGGCCGTTAATCGATTCGACACCGGTTATCAGAACTTGTAGTGTCACCTGATCTGTGGTCAGAACCGGGTTCGGGAAGGCGGGGTCGACTTCGATCAGCCCCTGGAAAAATGGGGCTACGCGCCAGTCGTCGGGGTCAAACTCGCCGCCGTCGATCAAATTGCCGCTTGCATCGGTTTCGGTATATCCTTCGGGAGCCAGAAACGCTTGCTCTTCAAATTCTCGCTGGTCGTCACTGCCGGTACAGGAGGCCGCCGCCAGGATGAGTGCAAGGAGAAATACCGGGATCAACGCCCGCATCAAAGATCGCGTCTGGAACGAAAATATAACCCGCATCATGCCGCACCGGCTGCGGGGTTTGGAAGCCGGCTGCTCACCGGCTGAACGGTTGTCGGACGGTAACGGGTTTGCCGGGATGCGGTTGCTCATTCTCGATTAATTTTATGATGTTGCCTTCTCCATATGATGCCACTTTCTTCTTCGCGAAAAGCCGGAAGTTAAAAATTTTCCGTCAATGTCATTTTACCTTTGCAGGAATCTTGACCATATTCCGGTTCTCGCTTCGGAAACACCGGTCCTGCACCAAGATTCATTCGACTGATCCAGTCAATGATCGATGATATCGTTTGAACTTGATAACGAGTGGAAGTTCTAATGCTTACAGTATACGGAATCAAAAACTGCAACAAAATCAGAGACACGCTCAAATGGTTTGATGAGCGGGAAGCAGACTATCAGTTTGTCGACCTCAAGAAGCAGCCTATGAGCCGGGAAGAGCTTTTTGAGCTGGTCTCAAAAGTGGGGCTGGATGTACTTGTCAACCGAAGGGGAATGAAGTGGCGGCAGCTCGGCCTGGCTGGTAAAGAGATTTCCGACGAAGAACTGTTTGACCTGCTTCACGAGCATCAGACAATGATTACACGTCCGCTTATTACTAAAGATGAAGCTGTTATGGTCGGATACGATGAAAATTCGTTTGAAAGGTTTCTGGATTAGTTTCGCCGCACTCTTTTCGGCATGGCTGATTTTACCGGCACCGGAGGCGATACCGGATCGGAAAAATTACTCCATCGCTTCGGAGAGTCTGATTCCGGCTGACCCTCACTTGGAGCGGGTAGCTGACCCTCACTTGGACGGGGAGGCCGCAGATCCTTACTTGGAACGGACGGTTCCGTCTGGGGGGCCGGAAGGATTGACCTGGGAGAGGGAAGAGGCTCCATCTCTGAAGATGCTTTTTGAACGGCATGAACGGTTTACCTACAGTGTGCGGTATGGCTTTATTACCATCGGTGAAATTGAGGTTGAGCTGTTGCCGGACACAACCTATGAGGGTGAGCGTGTTTTGCATATGAAAACGGTGATGAGGTCGACCACCAGAATTCCTCTTCTCAGAAACCGGGAGTACCATTATCAGAATTTTTTCACCTACGACGACTCCACCATGATCAGCCACTATTTCTGGCGTGATGATGTCCATGAAGAGGAGTTTTATGCTTCGGAAGTCCGCTTTGACCGTGCACGTGGGGAGGTCCTTTTCTTTGAACACGGTGAACTGGCCGATACGCTTGAGCTGGAAGAGCCGGCCAGCGGGGGTGATATCATTTTTTATTACGGCCGGTCTTATGCAGGTGAAGATGCCACTTACAGACTGCCTGTTTATATCGAAAATGATATGGGGTGGGTGGAAGTTGTCAATACCCCTGATACCGAAGAGCGGGAGTACGACGCTTTTCCGAATGATATTGTAACTTATATAACTGAAGGAACGGCCGACATCGATGGCCCGTTCGGATTCCGGGGCCGCTTCCGGGCATGGTTTGCAACGGACGATCTCAGGCTGCCGGTTGAAGCGCATGTAAGAATTTTGCTGGGTAATGTTAAAGTTCGACTAATCTCTTATGAACAACTTGGACCACGGGCCGGTCATTAAATTTCAGCGTCTGCCGCACGCCGGGGAGCTGGAACTGCCGTCGTACGAATCGGACCAGGCTGCCGGAATGGATATCCGGGCAGCACTGAACGAATCAAAAACCCTGCAACCGGGAGAAAGGGCGCTAATTCCCACCGGTTTCAAGATGGCGCTGCCCGACGGTTTTGAGGCACAGATCCGGCCGCGAAGCGGACTGGCGCTTCGGTATGGTATAACGATGCTCAATACACCGGGGACCATCGATGCAGACTACAGAGGAGAGGTCAAGGTTCTGGCTGTCAACCATGGAGAACAACCGTACACATTTCGTCATGGAGATCGGATCGCACAGATGGTGATCGCTCCCGTCACACGTGCCGTCATCCGGGAATTTACAACCCTTGACGAGACAACAAGAGGTGATGGCGGATTCGGCAGCACAGGGTTGGAATAGCAGTACAGGGATGGAATAAGGAGAGTACGTGAAAAATAAGCTGCAGCCTTATATCGATCTGATTCGGGGGAACCGAAACTTTCGCCTGCTCTGGGAAAGCCAGGTGATCTCCAATTTCGGGGACTGGTTTGGGCTGCTTGCGATCTACGCTCTTATTCAAACATACAGCGACTCCGAGTTTCTGCTTGGATTGATCATCGTTGTCAAGATGGTTACACTGGCCCTCTTTTCGCCCATTGCGGGTTACATCACCGATCGGTTTAACCGCCGGGTCCTGATGATCTGGTGCGATATCCTTCGGGGTATAATCGTACTCGGTTTTCTGCTGATCGTTTCGGCCGATCTCCTTTGGCTTGCTTATCTGCTCACAGCGGCCCAGATGATGCTGTCGGCCATTTTTCAACCGGCCAAATCCTCCTCCATCCCCAATGTGACCACTTCATCGGAACTGGTTAACGCCAATATACTCTCAGCTGCCTCCTGGAGTATCGTTTATACATCCGGTATGGCTCTCGGTGGATTAGCTACGGCCGGACTTGGAATCGATACTGTCTTTGTGATAAATGCACTCACCTACTTCTATTCGGCCTGGATTATCTGGAAAGCAGTTGTGCCGCAGGAAGAGATGTCGGAGCAGGAGAAGATCCGGACCCGCAACCCGCTGACAGGAATCTATGAAGGGCTGCTTTATCTGCACCAGAACCGGCAGGTTCTCTATCCGGCGCTAGCCAAAGGGACGATGACGGTTTGCCTGGGTGCCCTCGTCTATCTGTTAATTATCGTTGCCGAAGATATACTGCTGATGGGAAGCGTCGGCCTCGGATTACTTTATGCGGCGAGAGGCGTCGGAACCGGAGTCGGGCCGGTGCTGGGCCGAAGAATATTCCGAAACGAGGAGTATTGGGTCAAAGCGATGGGGATCTGCATGATGGTTTGCGGCCTCTTCTACTTTTTTGTAGGCCTGTCGGTGTCTCTGGTTCTCATGCTGCTGATGGTCTGTTTTGCCCATATGGCTTCGGGGGCCAACTGGGTGATGAGTACCGTCCTGGTGCAGCGGCGTTCGATGGATACTTTTCGGGGCAGAGCATTCAGCACCGAGTGGCTGCTTTTTACACTGGCTCAGTCGGTCTCGGTGACGATCGCTTCTCTGTTGCTGGAGTTCGGTATTTTTACGGTTCAGGAGACGATCGGGCTTTTTGCATTGATCTTGATGGTACTCGGCCTTGCATGGCTGCTGCAGGTTGCACCGAGAGAGGGAGTGGAACGGGCCAGAAAACTGAGTGAGGAATCTGGAACTGTTCACTCCCGGCGGCCGGAAATTTAAGGAGCTGAAAGTGCAAAGCTGAAAGCTGAAAGTGCAAAGCTGAAAGCTGAAAGTGCAAAGCTGAAAGCTGAAAGTGCAAAGCTGAAAGTGCAAAGCTGAAAGCTGAAAGGGGCTGAAAGTGCAAAGCTGAAAGCTGAAAGGAGCTGAAAGCGCAAAGCTGAAAGCTGAAAGGAGCTGAAAGTGCAAAGCTGAAAGCTGAAAGCGCGTCTGTTTCTCTGTTCTGTGTGAGAAGCTGGATTGTTCGGCTCTGCTCATCAATTCAGGTCCCAGAAGGCGAGAGATGCTGACCACAGAAAACGAACAAACTTTCAGCTATCAGCTAATATCTTTACGCTTTCATCTATTACCTCTCGAAATGTTGTTTTTCTTTATGATAGTCTTCATCGCTGATCAATCCCTGCTGCCAGAGCCCGGTCAGGTAATCGAGTTTGTCGAGTGTTCCGGGGTCGTATTCCGGCTCGGTGCGTTGTTGCTTCTGCTGCTTCTCTTTTGCTTTTTTTGAAGCCTCGACGGCTGTCCGAATCGTTTTGACGAGGTTTTCGGGGTTTTCCATCCCGAGCAGAGCGATTTCGGTGACATTGGCTTTGAGCCGGACCGTACCCGCATCAAGCCATCTCTCCGTGACACTTTGAGAGAGCTCAACCGAATCTATCGTATCAAGATCCAGCCGTACTTCATCATCTCCGCTGCGGCGTACGACTGCATCATCATAGATATGGTAGGTTTCCGATCTTCGCCATCGTTGGAGCACCCAGAGAACGAGCAAGCCGGAACCAAAGAGTGGTATCAGCAGAAAGCCTGCCAGGTAGCTCCAAAACCAGCTTTTCCAGGTCGGGTGGAGGGTGATCGATTTACGTTGTTCCATAGGATACTCTGTAACAATTCACCAGAAGTTCACATTCCATCAGGATATTCTGTTTTGAGTTGTTGAATCCGATTATCATAACTCAATGAAGGTGGTTTTGCAGTGGGCAAAATCGGTGGTTTTTTCATATATTTTAAAATTCTGAAATCGAAAGTTTGAGGCTGGCAGCTGAACCAGTACAATAAGTGATTGCAGGGCCGCAGACAAGAAATTCAGAACCTCAGTCAATGAAAGGTCCGCAAACATAGAAAGGATCACAGACAATAAAAGGGCCACAGACAAAAATTTAAGGGTGATCGATTCACCAAGTACTTGAAGACCTGGAAATATATCGTTGCAATCTGGATGACGGTCGTGATTACGGCCGGGTTTTTGATTCGGATTCCCCATATACCCATTCTGGAGGAGAGTGCAAGAAATCTGTTTCTCCATGTCCCGATGTGGTTTACGATGATGATCGCTTTTACCATGGCGTTCTATTTCAGCATCCGATTTCTGAACGACGAACAGATGGAGTGGGATCGGAAAGCGGAAACCGCGACGATGGTTGGCCTGGTTTTTGGAATTTGCGGGCTGCTGACCGGTTCGCTCTGGGCTCGATTTACATGGGGTACCTGGTGGACATTTGCCGAACCGCGAATGAACCTCTCGGCACTGGCAATGTTAATTTTTGTGGCCTATTTCATATTGCGATCGGCGTTCAACGATCCGGTGAAGCGAGCGAAAATATCTGCCGTTTATAACATTTTCGGAATAACGACGATTCCGTTTTTACTCTACATCATTCCACGCCAGTTGCCGAGTCTTCATCCGGGTGCCGAAGGAAATCCGGCATTCAGTGATCTGACCGCCCCCGAACTTCGTATCATTTTTTATCCTGCGGTGATCGGGTTTATCGGCCTGGCAGTCTGGATGATGGATATCCTGAATCGATACAAGGCTGTGAAATACCGGCTGGAGATTGAACAGATATGATGACCGATTTTACACAAGAACCGAATCAGTCGGGCGTTGATACGCTCACACAGAGTTATCAGGATCAGTGGGGTGCACTCGATCAGATCGAAGAGGCGTCGGCATTTGTCCAGATGATGGCATCCAACGACTTGATCTTTGTTGTCCTGGGGGTCAGCCTGATCATCTGGCTGGTTCTGCTCTTTTTTCTGGTCCGGGTCGATCGGAAGGTCAGCCGGCTTGAAGAGATGGTGGACGGATCGGAACCGGCAAATCAGCAAGAAAATCAAAAAGATAATTCAAACCCGGAAGAGGCAATCAGATGAAACCGAAAATGATGCTTGGCATCGGCGCGATCGTTCTATTTACATCCCTGCTGATGTACAACTTCGGGACCAGTATTAGTACCTATGTAACATTCGAACAGGCAGAAGATCGGGGTAACTCCCATGTAATCGGTGTCTGGGACGATAGTCAGGATTACGGCTTCGACCGAAACACCATGCAGTTTTCATTTCATATGAAAGATGAGGAAGGTACAATCCGCCGGGTAGTCTATCCGCGGCCAAAGCCCAACAATTTTGAACAGGCGACACAACTTGTCGTCATCGGGGAGATGCGGAACAACGTGTTCTACGCCAGCGATATGCTGATGAAGTGCCCGTCCAAATACAATGAGCCCGATGAAGCGGAGTTTGTCAACGCAGAAGAGATGTAATTTATGGAAGGATTGATCGGTAACCTTTTTGTTGCCGCCGCTTTTCTCTCTGTTGTCGGGTCGATGATTCTTTACGGTCTGGCTTCGCGTCAGGGACACCGCGAATGGATGGAGAAAGCGGCCGACCGGCTCTGGGTCTTAAAAGGAGTTTTCCTCACGGGTGCTACGGGCCTGCTTGTCTATCTGATCATGACTCACCGGTTTGAGTATTTCTACGTCTGGAACTATACCAGTGTGGATCTTGAACCACTCTATCTCTTCTCCGCACTCTGGGGCGGGCAGGAGGGGAGTTTTATGGTCTGGATCTTTATGGCATTCCTGGTCGGCCTGGGCCTGATGAGATGGACTAGAAAACCGTACAAGCCTGCTGTGATGTTTGTGATGGGCCTGACGCAGTTTTTTCTTATCTCCATGTTGTTGGGCTGGGAGCTGTTCGGTATCAAAATCGGGGCTTCTCCGTTCAGAACTTTGATGCAGGAGATGCCGAATGCACCAATTTTTCAGGCCAATCCCGACTTTGTTCCCTCCGACGGCACGGGACTGAACGACCTGCTTCAGAGCCCATGGATGGCTCTCCATCCGCCGGTTATCTTTCTTGGTTTTTCGATGATGACTGTGCCGTTCGCTTTTGCGATCGCCTCACTTTGGACAAAAACCTATCATGAATGGATTCGCCCGGCGCTCCCCTGGACTATCGGAGCCAACCTATCGCTGTTGACGGCGATCTTTCTCGGTGGTTACTGGGCGTATGAAACACTCTCTTTTGGCGGATATTGGGCTTGGGACCCGGTTGAGAACGCTTCACTGGTACCATGGCTGATCGGTACGGCCGGCATCCATATGATGATCATTCAGCGTAAAAGTTCCAGGGCACACAAAGGGGCGATCTTTTTCTCTATACTGGCCTACATCGCCATCGTCTATCAAACCTTTTTGACCCGTTCCGGGGTTCTCGGCGAACAGTCGGTACACAGTTTCGTGGATCTGGGGCTTTACAATCAGTTGCTCCTTTTCATGCTGGTAATAGCGGTGATGGGTTTAGGGTTCTATCTTTACCGCTATAAAGAACTGCCCTCTCCGGAGAAAGAGTCGGCCATTCTCAGCCGCGAATTCATGACCTTTACCGGAGGCATGCTTCTCTTCATACTGGGGATGGTGATTATCCTTGGTACCAGTTCTCCGATCATCGGAAGATTTTTTGTTGACCACCCAACTCCGCCTGATATCCAGTTCTACAACAACTGGAGTATGCCGATCGCCATGATTATGGCGATTCTGACGGTGATCGGCCAATATCTGTTCTGGAAGAAACATGATTGGGAGTCACTGGCCGGTGCATTGATCACACCACTTCTGCTTACATCTGTGGCTACAATTCTCTCCATTGTACTCGGAGATGTGCGCAATCTCTATTATATGGTCTTTCTGTTTACCGCCTGGTTCACTGTTATCGGCAACGGTGCGATGGTACTTGATCTGGCTGTGAGGAACGCAAAGCTGATCGGAGGAGCATTATCCCATATCGGTTTCGGGACTCTGCTGCTTGGAATTTTGGCTTCATCCGTCTATAACGAAGTACTTCTCGACACCCGGATGCAGAACTACAACGCAATGGTTGCAGCAGGTGAAGTGATGGATGAGCAAGGCTTTCCGGTGATGGAGAAAGCCGAAACCTTTATGCTGGAGCTCAATCAGCCCAAAGTTGTCGGAAACCGCTATATGGTCACCTACGAAGGGTATACTATAACCGACAGTCCGCGCCCCGGACAGCAACAGTACCGGCTCAAGTTTGAGCCTATGGAGGGAGGCAGTCCCTTTTATATGACTCCGGATGTTTATCCTATGCGCACCTCCTCGACTGCCGAGAATATCGAGTGGTCTGTCGAGCCGCACGTCCGCACCGGATTATTCAGCGATATTTACCTCTACGTTGCCGGAAGCGCCTATGTTGATGGTGTCAATCAACGCGTTCGGGAACAGCAAGAGCGCCTGGCCGCTGCAGCTGTCGGAGAAGGTGCACCTACAGGGGCAGAGCAGGGAACCGGTACCGGCATCTACCCGGAGGGAACCATAGCAGAGGGCGGGGCTGATGCAGTTGGCGGTGCTGATGCGGTCGGTGCTGCCGGCAACATAACCGGATTAAGCGAGACACCGGCAGGACAGTTTGACACCGGTACCGGAGAACTGGCTCCGGAAGGGGAGGTGCCGCAAACCGGGTCGCAAAACGGACTACAAACCGGACTGCAGGATGAATCGGAAGTTCCGGATCTGCAGCAGATCAAATTTTCTCGCGGAGAAACGATAGAGGTTGGGCCGTTTCGGTTTACATTCAGGGATTTTCGGCCGGTAGACGAGGAGAGTCTCCCGGACAATACGTTGATCGGCGTCCGGTCGTTAATCGAAGTTTACCACCGCCCAACAGGCAGCGCCTACGAAGTTGAACCGCTCTTTTCTGTCTATACAGAAGATGGTGAGAGTTTTACCTATACTCCTCCGCTCGAAATTGAACGGTTCGGCTTGATGGTGCAGTTCACCTCTATCATCCCGGAAGAGGACCGGGTTGAGATCACGTTCGGCGGACTTGAAGAGGAGTATGAAGAAGATTGGGTCGTGGTGGTCGCCGAGAAAAAACCGTTTGTTTCAGTTGTCTGGCTCGGGACGTTTCTGTTAATGGCCGGATTCAGTATCTCACTTCTCAGGCACTGGAAACGGGAAAAGGAGGCGGGCAAGATCTGATGGCCCGCTGGAAGCTCACACTGGCCTTCGACGGAAGTGATTTTTATGGCTGGCAGCGTCAAAATGACCAGCGCACGGCTCAGAATGAGCTCGAAAAAGCACTATCCACATTTCTAAACCAACCCATCGAGGTATCTGGACAGGGGAGAACCGACCGCGGAGTTCATGCCGATGAGCAGGTAGCTCACGTCGATTTGCCGGAAAATCTTAAGCCCGAAAAGCTTCTCTCGGCAATGCGGGGTTTGCTTCCCCCGGATATAGCTTTGAATCGAGCAGAACCTGTTGATGAGAGCTTTCACAGCCGTTTTGATGCAAAATCACGAGTCTACCGGTATCAGATAACAGGTCAACCTCTGCCGCTGATGCGGTTTCAGACCTGGTTCGTCGCCGAAGAGCTCAACCGTGAATTGCTTATGCGATGCGCTGAAAGGGTAAAGGGAGAACATGATTTCAAAAATTTTGCAAAAATCGGCCAGGAGGAGTCAGGTCGAAACACACGTTGTCGGATTATGAGATCCGAGTGGGAGTTTGGATCACCGATTTTGACCTATCGAATCGAGGCGGACCGTTTTCTTCGGCATATGGTGCGCCGTATTGTAGGGAGTATGGTTAAGGCTGCTGCCGGATCAACCTCTTACGAACAGTTTGAACAGTTGATGGAAGAGACAGAAAACGACCAGAAAGGGTTTTCTGCACCGTCCAAAGGCCTAATTCTAGAAAGGGTTCTATATTGACCGAAAAAGATAAAACGAAGGAGTGCCCCGGTTGTGCGATGGAAGTGGATCGTGAAAGTGATACCTGTCCGATCTGCGGATATGATTTCCCGGAACAGCCCAGAAGCCTGCAGTGGGTTGCCTGGGTTATGATCATTTTGCTGCTGATCTGGTTGATTTTCTAAAAAGCTGTACCCGCTTAACCAGTGATGGCGCATTAGTCAAAGAAGTTGGAAAACTCACTATGAATTAAGGTCAATTCTTCTATATTTCCATCTTCAAAACATGAATAAAAATCGTGGATGTTGGTTATGAAAATCTTGGTAAAAGCTCTCTTTTTATTACTCGGTGGCCTGGTTCTGGCTACAACACAAGCAGAAGCTCAGCAGATCAGTATTGGGGGTGGAGTCGGATATGGAAGCAAAGCTGAAAACGCCAATGTACAGGTGAACTTTTATTACAGACTCTCATCCCTACCGATGCGAATCGGAGCGGACGGCTCCTACTCGATTCCGGACAAGTCGAGCTTCTCCGGTGGTGAGACCCGGCGAGATCTTGTCGACGGGAATCTCAATCTACACCTGATGGCTATCGATACCGACCTTTTCTCTATGTATAGTATCACCGGCCTTAATATGACCTACAATCGCCTGAAAACAGATTTTGACGATGGATCTTCAATCTCTGCTAGTGATACTTTTTATGGGTTCAACATCGGAGTCGGCACGGAGCTTGAAATCGGAAAGGGCCGCTGGTTTGGCGAAGCCAAGTATCTGATTCGCGAAGATAGCGATGAATCGGAGTTTGTCGTTGGAGCGGGTATGAGAATCCGGATATGATGACAACTGTTTCTGATAAATTCGTGAAACTGTGCATTTATTGGCCTGTAAACTTTGTAAAGATGACAAACCGTTGTACAGGTGGAGTTTACAGAAGAAATGCTGTTGTACAGGTGAAGCTTACAGAAGACTAGTTGTTGTACAGGAAATAGATGCAGTGCACTGAAATTTATCCCAACAAAAAAGGCTCTAACCCTTGTTCAAGCAGGATTAGAGCCTTTTTTTTGAGCTCCCCGGGCTGGATTCGAACCAGCGACCCATCGGTTAACAGCCGATTGCTCTGCCACTGAGCTACCGAGGAATGTACAGTGGAGTGAAACTCACTGTCGATCCCGTCATGATTGAGACCATCTGATATCACCAGCCTTACTGACGGTGATAACGTTGAATGTCGAACAACACACGAAATCAACGAGAGCTAAATATAAGACTCCCCCCTTTTGTAAGTCAAGGAATGAACGTCAAAAAGTTAATTCTATTTTAAACTTACAAGACCGGGTCCTGTTGAAGGTATATTTCTCGCGTTGCCTGGTCCCTGTTGAGTCCATTCGTCCTGCGTGTTTTTGGGCAATATAACCGCCAGGTATGTACAAATCGGTTTATGCAACTATACAAAAAAAGGCCGCCACAAGAATGTGGCAGCCTTTCAAAGGAAAAAACGTCTATTGAGGATTATTAAACGTCACCTCTGTTCTTCATATCCTGAATTTCCAAACGAATTTCCTGTGACACTTTCTTGATCTCCTGAAGCGTCTTACGAGCCCGGGTTCCGGCTGCCTTGTTCCCTTTATCGTAAAATTTCACCATATCCGGCTCCAGCTGATCAACGAGAGACTTCATTTGTTCTATTCGGCTCATGCTATGACTCCATTGGTTAGTTAATGTTAGATCTTTTACATACGAGATTGCCTGAAAAGAAACTATATATTCGGATATGAGTAGTCAAGGATAAAAAGCCTTTTTTCAAAGTAAAACGGGGGTTTTATAAGGGTTCATGCGGGATTTATTGAAATCATCCCGGTTTTTGAGGGGTAGTGAGTCAACATTTCGGTCGTACTCATCAGTACAGGAAAAGGCGGCGGATTGAATTGATCGGGTAATCTTTCCGATATCTCGGGTTCTGTTGCACTGCGAGTTTTCTTTTCATCCGATTCGTTTCGGGTTAGCAGCTCATCTTTTTCCAGAGTGCTGAAAAGGATGATATCCTGAATGTTCAATTCTTTGCGGATCGCTTCCGCATAGTCGGCAAGCGGGATGAATACCGGTTTTCCATCCTTGTCGGCAGCAAGATTCGACAACAGCAGATACGGCTGATGCGGCAATCTTTCGATCTCTTTCCTGTTCACGTGAGTTTCTGCACCATCCGTCCGTACCATCGATTTTTGAAATCCGTTCAAGCCGATCGCAGATACCCCCTGATCGGCAAGCAGTGCGATAAGCCGGTGATTGAGATCCCGTACGGCTCTAACCCGGGCCTCTTCACGCATCATGCCGGTTTGAATCAGCCGCTCAGTGTATTCACTGTCTGCGTGAAGGATGATTGCACGGCCATTCTTCTTTTGCGAGATGGCATTCTGTTGTTGCGACAGGGCTCTGGCAAAAGAGGTGAGAAAGACTCCGTTGTCCAGGTGGCCATAATCGAGCAGCACGAGATAATTCATGATTCAGACTCTTCAGATGATCGATTTTTGAGGCCGGACGCCATAAATGCGTACGGCATCAGTTCTGTAACCCGGTATGTAACACGTGTGTTATCACGATTTCGTATTTCGACTCTCTGCTCTCGCATCCACTCACCCAGAATCTGTCTGCATCCGCCACAAGGAGTGATAAAGTCTCCCAGAGGGGCGAAGAGTATAAGTCGGTGGAATTGATGATATCCACCTGCGATCGCCCGGCTCAGGGCTACACGTTCAGCACATAGGCCGAGATTCCAGGAGGATTGTTCAACATTCACACCTTCGATCCATCCGTTCTCAACCTCCAGCAGAACCGATACCGGAAAGCCTGAGTTGGGTGTTACAGCCTGGTCGGCGATCTCCTTGAGACGTCCCAGGATGTCGAAACCGGAAGGTTTCAGCGGCTGGTAGTATGTTCTCTCGGGAAGATCCGAAACAATTTCGGTATTCAGTTGATATTCGTCGATCCAGTATTGATCACCGGGCTGAGGTCCGTTCGGGCTGTAATAACACTTCGGTATGGAACGATCGGCCAGACAACTGCATATAGCCGCCTGTAGAGGTGTAATGGTGAGCGGATAAGAGAGGTTTTCGATGGTTACACCAGGATAGAGGATACCGGTTTCCGATTCGATCAAACAGCTTTTCGGCTGACCGGAATAGGGGGTGTAGGCTCGCTCATTCAGCTTCTCCCAATTCATTCGCGAATACTTTGCATGACGGCATCAGAGACGGAACGCCGGACGTCACCGATTCCAGAGCTGTGGTTTCGATTCGGCCATGTTCGGTTGGTCAGCAGGATGATAGCGATTCTCGAATCCGGATCGATCCAGATACTGGTTCCTGTAAAACCGAGGTGGCCGAAAGTCCGGTCGCTTGTATAACGCCCCGCGAGGCTGTTATCTCCACTCTTTCTGTCGAAACCATAGCCACGTACGTTTATCGGTGAGCGATGGCTGGTGAACAGACGGACGGTTTCCGGCTGGATGAACTGTTGGCCAAGAAAGTGCCCTCCGTTCAGAATCATCTGTGCCCATCGGGCCAGATCATCCGCTGCAGAAAATAGGCCGGCATGAGTGGAAACCCCATTCATGAAGTAAGCGCGTTCATCATGCACCTCACCATGCACCATTCCCCTTGAGTAGACCGTATCGACCTCCGTCGGCGGGATGCGGCTGACAAACCAGCGACCACGGCTTGAAGGGTTGTACCCGGTTGTGCGGAGTCCCATGGGATTAAGAAATTTCTCTTGCAGGTAGTGGTCGATCCGTTGTCCG
>SLKI01000069.1 GCA_007134695.1 Balneolaceae bacterium | reverse complement strand
GATAAAGGAGGAACTACTTTTTTTAGCTGAAAGCTGAAAGGTGAAAGGAGCTCAAAGCTCAAAGCTGAAAGGTGATAGCTGAAATTAAATGTGAGATTCTCCGATTTCGCTTTTTACATTACAACCATTGAAACATTTTAAATTTGAAGCATTTTAATTCCGGACCTCATTCACCAGTGCCGGCAGGATTCACCATTACCGGCTCGATTCACCAATACCGGCAGGATTCATTAATGCAGGCTCGATTCATCAAATCCATCATGATTCAGTCTTTTACTCGATTTACTAATTTCGAAATGCAACTTCTGAATGAATATCCATGAATACCAACTTTAACCAATGAACAACAGATCGATTCAGCAACTGACCGAAGAGCACCATTTCAAACTCTACCGCCGCTATCCGCTCACCCTGGTCAAAGGGGATGGATCCCGCGTCTGGGATGAAGATGGCAACGAGTATATCGATGCATTGGCCGGAATTGCTGTTAACAGTGTTGGCCATTGTCATCCGGATGTGGTCGCGGCGGTTCAGGATCAGGCATCCAAACTGATGCACATCTCCAATTTCTACTACAGCGAACCGCTGGGTAAACTCTCGGAGAGGCTGACGAAACTCGCCGGCATGAACCGGGCGTTTTTCTGCAGCAGCGGGGTGGAGGCGGTCGAAGCGGCGGTGAAGCTGGCCCGCCGATACGGGAATCTTCACGGCAAGAGCGGGTCGATTATCTCGATGGAAAACTGTTTTCATGGCCGCTCGATTGGCGCAATCGCCCTCGGCAAGGAAAAATACCGGCAGGGCTTTGAGCCGATGCCGGGCCGCATCAGCCGGGCGGTTTTCAATGATCTGGAATCGGTCAAGCGCAAGATGGATGATGAGACGGTTGCCGTAATTCTGGAGCCTGTTCAGGGCGAAGGGGGCGTCCGGCCGGCCGATCCGGAGTTCCTCAAGGGGGTTCGGAAACTTTGTGACCGCCACAAAGCGCTGCTCATTTTTGACGAGATTCAGTGCGGTGTCGGCCGAACCGGTAAGATGTTCGCCTGGGAGCATTATGGAGTCAAGCCGGATGTGATCTGCCTGGCCAAGGCTCTGGGCGGCGGTTTCCCGATCGGCGCAACTCTGGCCACGGAAAAGGCCGCATCCAATCTCGACTACGGCATTCATGGAACCACGTATGGCGGCAATCCGCTGGCTTGTGCCGCTGCACTGGCTACACTCGATGTGATGGAAAGAGAACAACTGCCTGAGGCGGCTGCTGAAAAAGGTGATTACCTGATGATGAAAGTGCGAGAACGGACCAAAGGGTGGAATTCTGTAAAGGAGGTCCGCGGTCTCGGCCTGATGGTGGGTGTAGAGCTCAATTTTGAAGGTGCCGACGTAGTCACTTCGATGATGAAGAAAGGGGTGCTCTCCAATTGTGCTTCCGATACGGTGATGCGGCTCGTTCCGCCGCTCAATATCTCCCGGGGGGATCTTGATCGGGTGATCGACGCTTTGACCGACTCGATCCGGGAAGTCGCTTCGAATGTTGGTGAAAATGTGGACCCGGGCTAAAACCTGAATAAAATTTTTTGAGGAGCCGTTTTGGAAGAACGAAACAACGAGAAGCGGAATGTAGGAGTAGTCGGTGCAACCGGTTACACAGGTATCGAACTGGTTCGGTTGCTGGTGCAGCATCCGGACATATCGCTGAAAATCGTTACCTCGCGAAGCAACCAGGGGGAGCGATATTCGAGTCTCTACCCATCATTTGACGGAATTTTCGACGAAGAGCTGCAATCGGTCGAAGCGTTGTCTGATGCGGACCTGGACCTTGTGTTTCTTGCCCTTCCGCATCGGGTTTCGATGGATTTTGTTAAAGAGTACGGCCTGGAAAAGTTCCGAATCGTCGATCTATCTGGTGATTTCCGCCTCAAGTCGGCCGAGACGTACGAAACCTGGTACGAAAAGGAACACTCCTGCCCGGACTATATTTACAGTGCTGCTTACGGTCTTCCGGAACTCAACCGCGACAAGATTCGCAATGCCGACCTTGTAGCCAATCCCGGCTGCTATCCAACCGCATCAATCCTTGCCCTTGCTCCGCTGATCGACCGCGGGCTGATCCGTCCGGATTCGATCGTGGTGGATTCCAAATCGGGAGTTACCGGAGCTGGCTCCACACCCAAGGAGACCACCCACTTTCCCAATCTGTTTGGAAACTTTTTTGCATACGGCCTGATGCGGCACCGTCACACGCCCGAGATGGAGCAGATGCTTGGCCGGCTGTCCGACGAGGAGATTCGCATCCAGTTTACTCCTCATCTGCTGCCGATCGACAGAGGAATTTTGTCAACTACCTATTCGCAGCCGGTTCGGGATACATCGGCCGAAGAGGTCCGGGAGCTATATCTCTCCTATTATGAAAAAGAGTACTTTGTACGGGTGGTCGACACCCCTCCGACAGTAAAAAATGTCCGTGGCTCCAACTTTTGTGATCTCTATGCGACGTATGACGAGCGGACCGGACGAGTGATCACAATTGGCGTAATCGACAACCTGGTGAAGGGAGCCGCCGGCCAGGCAGTACAGAATATGAATCTAATGTTTCGCCTGATTGAAAAATCGGGCCTCGAACATCCGCCTCTTAATCCATAATGGAGCAGATAGCTGAAAGCTCAAAGCTGAAAGGTGAAAGCTGAAAGCTGAAAGCTGAAAGCGATGTTGTATTGAGCTGTTTCTGCCGAGTTGGATTTTGTTGAGAGCCGGATGTTTGAGTTTATTGTAAATCAGTTAAACTATTATGCAGAACAACATTTGTGATGTGCGCGGGATTAAAGCCTGGGGTGCCCATATGGGTATCAAGTCGAAACGGCGCGATCTGGCGCTTATCTATTCGGAAAATGAGGCGAACGCTGCGGCGGTATTCACCCGTAACCTGGTATGTGCCGAGCCGATCAAATTGAGCCGGAAACATATCGAAAACGGCCGGATCCAGGCGATCGTTTGCAATTCGGGCAACGCCAACGCCTGTACCGGCAAAAAGGGCTGG
>SLKI01000016.1 GCA_007134695.1 Balneolaceae bacterium | reverse complement strand
TAGACTTCGGATCCGTTCGTGCCTACCCAGCTGAAGGAGCGGCTCAGTGTCGGCGGGAAGCCGCTGTCAAAAATATTACAACATACCCCGCAATTTGTCCCGGTATTGAGCATCGTATTGATTCCGGTTTTGCTGTGGTCACCCATGATGGTTCCCAGAAATTGCTGTCCCGTATTTCTTTTCTCCCCGCTCTGCCAGTCGGCAAACTTCACTTCTCCATAGCTGTTTTTCAGATTGGATGTATTGGTATCGGCTCCCAGGTTGCACCATTGACCGAAGATCGAGTTGCCTGTAAATCCGTCGTGTGACTTGTTGGAATAGGAGTGAAAGATGACATTGTTGATTTCACCGGCAACTTTGCAAACAGGCCCAACTGTACAATTTTCGTACACTTTGGTTCCCATCTTGATGGTTGCTCTGCGCCCGATTGCTGCCGGGCCGCGAATCCTGGAGCCGGCCATAATGTGTGCATTACGGTCGATCAACACTGGACCTTTAGTTGTGATAAATGTTACACCAGGCTCGACAACGGCACCGGGAGCTTTGTAGACCGGATGACTGCCATACTGATGAACACCGTCATTTCCGTTGATGTGAAATCTGTGCATTTCGGGGATTCGGCGGATATCCTGCTGGATTTCATCCGGATTGAATTTGAGAAGATCCCATAATTCGTCGAGAAGCCGCGGATAGTCATCGGGCGGCCGAACTGTTAGTGTTGAAGTGTCGACTCCATCATCTAACCATTTTTGACTGACAGTGCGGTCGACGAGTGCGATGAAAAGTGTATCATCTTTCTGAATACACTCTCCCGGTTCAAGATTGTTAACCTGGCGAACAATTGCAGGATGAGGTAGCAGCCTGCTGTTGATCCAGAAAACCTGCTCGGTAAAGGAGTAATCCGTTTGGAAAATCGCCCTTAGATGGGGTTCGGTTTTACGCAGAAAGGTTTCCGATTCTAAATCTGCCTTCCATTTTTCTGCAATGGTCAGTGCGCCGACCCTCAGATTGTCAGCAGGACGAGTCAGAGTCAGCGGCTGAAACCGGACCGACTGATGATCTTCAAAAAAACAGATTGACGGTTTGATATCGTTTGTCATAGACCTCCTTTTTCATCTCACCCGGAAGATTGATAAATTTGCCCGTTGAAATAAAGCGAATCGCACAGGGGAGCACAACTCCTTCTGTTTACCGTTTTATTTGAAATGTTGCGGTTTAACGCAACTTTCGATTTGTATAACGCGAGAGATCGTTGACACACATGAATTGGCACGTCATTTGTTCTTTTCTTTTCAAGTTATACAGCTAAAACACCAGGCATCTGTCAAATTTATCCCAAAAAGTAATAAAAAATGTGTGGAATCGTCGGATATATCGGAGACCAGAATACCAGCGAGATTCTGGTTAACGGTCTCAAAAGACTGGAGTACAGAGGATACGACTCTGCCGGGCTGGCACTGATCAACGGAAAGCTCGACATCATAAAAGGAAAAGGTAAAGTCGCTTCGCTGGAAAAAAAGCTGAAGAAGCAGAGCATTGAAGGCTGGCTCGGAATTGCACACACACGCTGGGCTACTCACGGCGAACCTAACGATATCAATTCACACCCTCATCTGAGTCAGTCCGGTAAAATTGCCGTTGTTCACAACGGAATTATTGAAAATTACAATTCGCTAAAAAAGCAGCTTGCCAGCAAGGGAAGAACGTTTCAAAGCGAAACGGATACAGAAGTGCTCACTCAGTTGATCGAGGAGATACATGAAAATGGAAATGCGCCTGACTTTGAAGGTGCCCTGCAGCTCGCCCTGAAACAGGTCGTCGGTACGTATGGTATTGCCGTGATCAATCTCGATGAACCCGGGCGGATCTATGTAGCACGAAAAGGGTCTCCGCTGCTGCTCGGGATCGGTGAGAATGAGATGTTTATCGCTTCCGACGCTTCACCGATCGTTGAGCATACCAAGAAGGTAGTCTATCTGGAAGATGGAGAGATGGCGGTTGTCACCAAAAACGATTACCAGGTGAAGACGATTGATGATGTGGATCTGACCAAAGAGATCCATGAATTGGCATTGAGTCTGGATGCGATCGAAAAAGCCGGGTACCCCCATTTCATGTTAAAGGAGATTTTTGAACAACCCCGTTCTGTAGCAGATTGTCTGCGCGGCCGGATTCGCACCGACTCGCATACGATTCAGCTGGGCGGGCTTGTGGACGTGATGGACCGGCTGGTAGAGGCCAGGCGGATTGTAATTGCCGCATGCGGAACGAGTTGGCATTCAGGCCTGGTAGGAGAGTATATGTTTGAGGAGCTTGCCAAACTGCCGGTTGAGGTGGAATACGCTTCGGAGTTTCGCTACCGCGACCCGCTGATCGGTGAGGATGATGTCTTGCTGGTGATATCTCAGAGCGGCGAAACGGCAGACACACTGGCTGCCTTGCGAGAGGCGAAAAAGAAAGGGGCATTGGTTCTTGGCATCTGCAACGTTGTCGGATCGACGATCGCGCGGGAAACGGATGCCGGTGTCTATACACACGCCGGGCCGGAGATCGGGGTGGCATCGACCAAAGCGTTCACGGCCCAGGTTGTTGTATTGGCGATGATAGCGATAGCATTGGGCCAGCGCAGAGGAGTCCTCGAGGATGAGTATGCAGGCCGCCTGATCGACGAGCTGAACCGGCTTCCGGATAAGATCGATAAGATCCTTGAACAGAGCGAGGTGATTAAGAAGATGGCAAAACTCTTCACCTATGCTCCCAACTTTCTCTACCTGGGACGATCCTACAATTTCCCGGTAGCCCTTGAAGGTGCGCTCAAACTCAAGGAGATCTCCTATATTCATGCCGAGGGATATCCTGCAGCAGAAATGAAACATGGGCCGATCGCTTTAATCGATGAAATGATGCCGGTTGTCGTAATTGCGGCTACTGATCACACAAACGACAAAATGATCTCCAATATTGAAGAGGTGAAGGCAAGAAAGGGCCGCATAGTCTCTGTAACCAACGATGAGAACCACGAAGTGAAGGAACTGTCGGAGTTTTTTATCTCGATACCTTCCACTGAGGATTGTTTCTCGCCCCTGCTTACGGTGATCCCATTGCAATTGCTTTCCTACTATATTGCTGTGAATAGAGGATGTAACGTGGATCAGCCCAGGAATCTTGCCAAGAGTGTTACAGTAGAGTAGTCTTTTTTAGTCACCGGAGCGAATGTCGTAATTTTTACGACAACTATCCGTTGTTGGAAACATGAGATTGACGATCCAAAATATGGTTTGCGACCGTTGTATCCAGTCGGTCGAATCGATTTTCAAGGAGTCGGGTGTTCCGGTTGAAAACCTCGACCTTGGATTTGTAGAAATCGGCAAAAGTTTAAACGGCAACGAGCTTGATGCAATTCGCAAGAAACTTGAAGATCGGGGTTTTGCGCTTGTACAAGATCGGGAGAGCGAGTTGGTTGAACGGATCAAGGTTGCTTTGATCGATTATGTCGACCATCTCGAAAACAGTGATAAACCGATGAAATTATCTGTTTTCGTGACCTCAAAAATTCACTATAACTACTCCTATCTAAGCAAGATCTATTCCGATAAAACCGGGTCGACCGTGGAGAACCACTTGATCCGGTTGAAAATTGAACGGGTCAAGGAACTTCTGGATTATCGAAATGTTACCCTGAGCGAGATCGCCTGGCAGCTCAAGTACAGCAGTGTGCAGTATCTCTCCAATCAATTCAAAAAGGTGACGGGCATGACGGTGACCGAATATTTAAATGAACGCCGGCCCGGACGCCAGGCCTATGACAAGATCTGAGCCGCTCATTCGAACCTAAAAGTTTTACACATCTTCCCGGTTCCGTCGTTAAGCCGCCTCAGGCAAAAGAGTTTATCTTATCAAGATGAGATTTTACTCATATAGAGATTCAACTCAGAACTACTCAGAGTAAATAAGGCGGTTTTCGCGATGGAGAACAGTAAACATAGATACAGAATTTCCGGTATGCACTGTGCAGGATGTGTCCAGTCCGTGGAAAAAGCTCTTCTTCAGATTGAGGGAGTCGATTCGGTACAGGTAAATCTGGCAACCGAAACGGCAGAAGTGGTTTCATCAGACGATGAGAGGATCGACCGAAAAGTGAAAAAAGCAGTCGAACAGGCCGGTTATAAGCTCGCTCCATCGTGGCGAAGTGCCCGATTCCAGGTGAAAGGGATGCATTGTGCCGGTTGCGTGCAGAGTGTGGAGCGGAGTGTTCGGGAGATGGAGGGGGTACGGAACGTACAGGTAAACCTGGCCTCGGAACAGTTGTCTCTGGAATATGATGATACCAACATCAGTATCGGGAGCCTCCGGAAGGCTGTAGCATCGGCGGGGTATGAGCTGATCGCCGGTGAAGATGGAAGAAAGGATAAACTTGAGGAGAAGAGAAATCGGGACGCAGAGAAGCTGTCGACCGCCCGGCAGCATATGGTCTGGTCCTGGATTGTAACTGCACCGATCATGGTCTGGATGGTACTTGAGATGTTTGCAGGAATTCATCTGACCGGTCCACTTTTGATGGAGGTGATCATGACGGCGGCGGCCGCTTTTGTGCTTTTTGTACCCGGCCGGGCGACCCTGAAAAGCGCCTGGAAATCGGCACAAAATCTCCATCCGAATATGGATGTGTTGATCGCCATCGGTACAGTGGCTTCGCTGAGCACCGGATTTTTGGCACTGGCGGGTCTTTTTGGCTGGATCACCTTTCCTATGCACAGTTTTGCGGGAATTGCTGCCATGATTATGGCGTTTCATCTAACCGGGCGTTATGTCGAGACCAAATCGAGAGGCCGTGCTTCGGATGCCATTCTAAAACTGCTCACGCTCGAGGCAGAAACAGCTCGTGTGATCCGAAATGGAAAGGAGGAGGTGGTTTCAGCCCGGGATCTGATCCCCGGGGATGTGATGATTGTGCGGCCCGGTGAAAAAATTCCTGCCGATGGGAAAGTAATATCCGGAGAAGGGGCGGTTGACGAGTCGATGGTGACCGGTGAGTCGATGCCGGTTGCCAAGGAGACAGGTGATGAGGTGATTGGCGGCACAATCAATCTGGAGGGTGCGGTGCGGGTTCAGGCGACTCGTGTCGGTGAGGATTCTTTTTTGAATCGTGTTGTGCAGATGGTGGAAGAGGCACAAACAACACGGGTTCCTATTCAGGAGTATGCGGACCGGGTAACCGGTATTTTTGTACCGGTCGTTCTGTTGTTGGCGCTGCTGACACTCTTATTCTGGGTTCTTTTCCCCGGGCTTTTTTCGCCGGTACTGGAGTGGGCCGACGGTATCATACCGTGGGTAGATCCTGAGATGGGGCTCTGGTCGCAGGCCTTCTTTGCTTTTTTGGCGGTCCTGGTGATCGCCTGTCCCTGTGCGCTGGGCCTGGCTACCCCGACAGCATTGATGATCGGAACAGGTTTGGGTGCAGAAAACGGGGTTCTGATCCGGCGTGGTGAAGCAATACAGAGGTTGCAGGAGGTAACCGAAATCATCTTTGACAAGACCGGAACCTTGACGAAGGGTGAGCCGATGGTTACAGACTTTTTCCCTGTTACCGAGCTGAAAACTGCAGTGGGAGATAACGAAGTGAACTCCACTCCGGCGGACTGGAGGGAGCTGCTTGCCCGGATCGGATCGGTGGAACACTCTTCGGAACATCCGATCAGCAGAGCGATCACTGTTTACGCCGAGTCGAAGGGTGTGGAGTTTATGGAACTGGAGGAGTTTCGGTCCAGGCCCGGAATGGGTGTCGAGGGCCGGGTTAACGGCCGCCGGATGATTGTTGGTAATCGGAGAATGCTTGAATCCACTGGAATCGTTGTATCCGATGCCCTGGAGGAACGAAGAAATGAGCTTGAACAGGAGGGCAAGACGGTTGTTTATGCTGCCGAGGGTGAAGAGATTGTTGCTGTGATCGCCGTTTCCGATACCATCAAAGAGGGCGCAGCCGAAGTGATTGATGAGCTCAAGCGACAAGGAATCAGAACGGCACTGCTGACGGGTGACAACCGCCAGGCAGCTCAGGCTGTTGCCGACCAGCTCGGGATCGACCGGGTTTATGCCGAAGTGATGCCGGATCAGAAGGCCGGCTGGATCGCAGGCCGGCAGCAGGAGGGAGAAGTGGTCGCAATGGTGGGTGACGGTATCAACGATGCACCGGCACTAACTCAGGCCGATGTAGGAATTGCAATTGGGACCGGTACCGATATTGCGATCGAATCCGGTTCCGTTGTCCTGATCGAAGGGAAACTAAACGCTGTTCTCAAGGCGATCCGGTTAAGCCACAAAACCTTCCGAAAAATCAGGCAGAACTTATTCTGGGCCTATTTTTACAACGTGGTGATGATTCCGGTTGCTGTTGTCGGTTTGATGCATCCTGTGTTGGCGGAAGCTGCCATGGCATTCAGTTCGGTCAATGTGGTGGGCAATTCACGAAGGCTGCAGGGCAAGTCGCTAGAGAGATAAATCCAGGCCATCTCGATCAAAGTTGTCTGTCTGCCGGTTCGGCAGCGGGACGAGAACTGTCAACCCGAAAAAAATCCCGGATTTATCTTCTTACCTCCATTGACCGATAATAGTTGTGAATAACTTGTGATGAATTGTGGACAATTCAATTGCGAGTTTACAAAATATGCCCGGAGAGATTCATGCAAGTCAGTTCATGAGATCACCGGGTTGACTTAATATTAAAAAACAATGTGGATAACTTGTGTTTTCATAATAATTTGATTAAATACCGGCAGTTGGTCGCACTGTGACAGAACTGCTCCTAACGAATAAAGGTTGCTCACAGATGAAAAACTGGAAATCTCTCCTGTTCAAAATTACGTTTCTGGTCCTCATAGCCATTGTTATTCTGACAGGCTGAAAATCGACATTTAAATGTGCTCTTCGGTGATGGCTGATTTCGGATAGATCGGCCCGGTGGCAGGTCTGCACCTCTCTGAACCCGTAACTGCTTTCCTATTCTAAATTTTGGATTGTATCTTCTGTTTTATCTACCCGCAGAACGATGAATCAATCTCAGAAAGACCGTCCGGGATTCGACCCCGAATTTGCATTACGAATTATTGAATTGATGGGAGAAGGACTTGTCGTCTCGGATGAACGGGAGACGATATATTATGCAAATCCGGCAATTCTCGAAATGACCGGCTTCCCGGAGAAAGAGTTGATCGGCAAATCGTCGGAGAAACTGATCGCCAAATCTGGTTTGAAGAGTTATCGGAAAGCTCTCAAGGAGCGGGAAACAGAGGGCAAATCGGTCTATCAGACTCATTTGGTAAAAAAGTCGGGAGCTCATTTTCCGGTTCGGATCACCACGGTTGCACCTGTTCGGATAGACGGACTGGAAGGCAGTATCGCAGTAGTAAACGATTTGACCACCCAGGTCCGGTCCGAAGCCGACCTCCATCTTTTTCGGGAAGTGATGGCGCATGCGAATGACGGCTATTTGCTATTCAGGAGGTTGCACGATGATGAATTAACTCCTATCTATCAGAATGATGCATTTGAAAAGATGTTCGTCGTAAATTCTGAAGAAACCAGGGATCAACACGGTTCATTTCTCTGCGGGTTGATGGTAAAAAAAAGTGTTGCGGAGGAGGCAAAAGAGTCAGTGATAAGGGGTAAACCCTACCGTAACCAGACACTGTTTTCAAGGCGGGATGGTGTCAAATTCTGGGGTGATTTTCAGTTGTTGCCGATCACCAACCCGGCCGATGAGCAGCCCTATGCGGCTATGATACTCCGCGACATTACCGAGATCCGCAAGAGAGAGTCCGAGCTGAACAGAGCACTGGATCGGGCGGAAAGAGTTATGCAGGAAAAGGAGAAGCTGTTATCTGGAATCAGCCATGAATTGCGAACCCCCGCCAGTGGAATAATGGGAATGGCTGAACTCCTTTCCGCAACAGACCTGGATTCAAAGCAGAAGGAGTTTTTGGATGCCATTCTTGAATCTGCCGGCGATCTGGTGCGACTTCTGAACGACCTGCTGGGGGGTGAAATCACTGTCACAAGCCGGACCGGAGAGCGTACGACATTTCAGATTGATGTACCGATGAAGTCGGCTGAACGTCTGCCACCCGATTCGGATGATGTTTCGGAAGAGATCGATGATTCCGGTAGAAAAGCCAAACACATGGCGGCTCTGGAGGGAAAAAGGGTCATGGTGGTCGACGATCATCCGATCAATCGCCGACTGGCCGAGAATATTCTGGAACTGTATGGGGCCAAAGTACTTTCGGCTGCAGACGGTAAGGAAGCTCTGGATCTGCTAAACACCGAACCGATAGATCTGGTATTAATGGATGTACATATGCCGGGGATCGACGGGCTGGAAGTAACCAAAAAGATGCGAAGCGAATATGATGACCCGATATCCAGGCTGCCTGTTGTAGCGATGACCGCATCAGCCCTGCAGAATGATCTTCGGCTATGCAGGGATGCAGGTATGAATGCGTTTGTCTCAAAGCCGTTTCGACAGGAAGCACTGCTCGAAGTCATTGTCGGACTGATGGAGGCAGAACATCCAGAAGAGCTATCGATCGAAGTTCCGCGGCGAAGTGAAGAGGTGATCGCTTCTACAGGCGGAGTCGTTAACTTTTCTATCCTTACAGAGATGACTCTGGGAGACAAGTCGATGATGCTGGAATTGATGGAGCTGTTTTTGGAGCAGACTCCCGGGCTACTGAAGGATTTACGTGAGCATTCTGAAACCGGGAATTGGATAGAGTTGGCAACAACTGCCCATACGCTCAAACCTACATTCAACTATATGGGAATGAATGATGCTTATCAGCTTGCCTTTGAACTTGAAAAAATAGGAAAAGATACCGGCGCTGATCGTTCAAATGTAAAATCACGGATCGATCGGATAGAATCGATGGTCGACAAGGCGATTCTGGAGATCGAAAAGTCGGTGGAGGAGCTGAAGAAAGAACTTAGCTGAGCACCATCTGAATATGTTCAATGCCGTCCAGGTCATAGGGTTCTCCTACCGGATGAAATCCCAGAGACTTGTAAAATGAATCCAGGTAGGTTTGTGCTTCGATTCGGATCGGCCTATCTCCAAATTGTTGGCGGGCCGTTTCAATTCCTTTCCGAATCAACATTTTCCCTGCTCCTTTGCCGCGAAACTTTTCTCGTACTGAAATTCTCCCGAGTGCAGGTTCTTCCCTGTTGAGCCCGGGCGGTACAACCCGCAACAGGGCGGCAAGGCTCTCATCCAGAAACCCGCACAGATGGTAACAATTCTGGTCTGCACCGTCAATATCAGGGTAGATACACTCCTGTTCAATGATGAAGATCTCCTGGCGTAGTTTCAGTATTTCATAGAGTAGATGGGGAGTCAGATCTTCAAAAGCGTAGATTTTCCAGGTTATTTTTTCGAGGCTCATATAACTTTTTCTTCCGGACTGCGTACAGTGTTGAAACTCCTTAATAGAAAGCATTTTGTGCCATGATAACAACCCTTCTGATCAACAGTGTTGCCATCTTTTTATGTGCCTATCTACTCAACGGAGTTGAAGTGAAAAACTATTTTACAGCTCTCGGAGTGGCTGTAGTACTGGCCATCGTCAATGTGCTGATCAAGCCGGTTATCGTTTTGTTGACCCTTCCTCTGACAGTCATCACACTAGGCCTGTTTGTTCTGGTGATCAATGCCTGGATGCTGATGCTGACAGGAAAAATTGTCGACGGATTCAAGGTAAAAGGGTTTGGTGCAGCATTTCTGTTTGGAATTCTCATCTCACTGCTCAATGCAATTCTGTTTCGGCTGTTCTAACTGTCGGTCGATTTCCAGCTTTGAAATGTATTAACTTCTTGTTAGAATATCCTCGCTCTTGACCTACCTGAATTGGAGTGAATCTGTCTGCCTGTAAACCATTATGTTAAAAAGAAAGGTCACTGTGTTGAATGAAGAGGGGCTTCATGCCAGGCCGTCGGCAACACTTGTAAAGGAAGCCTCGAAGTTCGACTCGGATTTTTACATCGATATGCGGGGATATCGCGTCAACGGCAAAAGCATATTGGGTGTGATGACGCTTGCAGCCGAGCATGGAGCTGAAGTCGAACTGATTGTCGATGGTAGCGATGAAAACGAAGCGATGAAAACTTTGGTTAAGTTATTTGAGAGTCGTTTCGAAATGGCTCAATAGTTCGCTGAACATAAAAGGTTCGAATGAATAGATTTGTGGATCTCGGAGAGAATCTTTTAAAAGGTACTCCCGCCTCGCCGGGTGTCGCGGTAGGTGAGATCCGTATGTTTACTCATAAAGACCTGGAAATACCTTCAGGAAAGATCGATCGGAAAGATGAAGAGAGAGAGATCGAAAAGGCCAGGCAAGTGCTCGAACATGTTGATAAACAGTTGAGCAATTTGCAGAACACTCAAAGTGACCGGGAGATCCGGGAAATTCTCGAGGCTCAGATTCAGATAGTCCGGGATCCGGAACTGTTCGGGCAGATCGAACACCTGATCCGGGAAGAGAACCGGCAGGCTGTTTTTGCGCTCTATCATGCATTCAACGAATATATTCAGCTCCTCAATCAAACCGGCCGGGACTGGATCAAAGATCGGATCATCGACCTGCAGTCACTGCGTGACCGCATGATTTATCAGATCGGCGATCCCGAAACTGCCCGGCGCGATTTCAAGGGTGCCGTCATTTTTGTCGATGAGCTCTCTCCCTCTGAAATGGTCGAATACAGTGACTCCGGGATTTCGGCTGTGGTGATGCAGCATGGCGGGACGACCTCACATGCGGTGATCATTGCCCAATCACTGGGAATTCCCTGCATCATCGGTACCGGCTGGAAGCGGTCGAAAGTTGAAAGTACACGGATGGCAGCCGTGGATGGTAATACAGGCGAGGTGATACTCGATCCCGATCAAAATATTCTCAAGATATTTAATAAAAGAGAGCTTGATTCCGAAGCGATTCGTCAGCAGGCGATCTCCATCAGCCGAAAGCCGAACCGGACCGCCTGCGGCAAAGAGTTTACACTGCGTTCCAATATCGAATTTATCGAAGAACTGAGAAACGTAACGGAATATGGGGCTGAAGGGATCGGGCTTCTTCGAACCGAAACCCTCTTTTTGAGTCATGGCTATTTTGATGTCGACCGGCACGCAGAATTTTATCAGAAAGTTCTCGAGGAGTCAGCACCGGACCCGGTTACGATCCGGCTGCTGGATATCGGCGGAGACAAATTTCCCGGCAGCCGGGTCAGTGAGGCCAATCCGTACCTGGGATGGCGTGGTATGCGTATGCTCCTGGACGAAACGGATCTTTTCGATAAACAGGTCGAGGCTGTGATCGCTTCGGCAGAAATTTACCCCGAACGGGTTCGGATCCTTCTTCCGATGGTGAGCGATGTCAGTGAAATCCGTACAGCGAAAAAACGGATTCGGGATATGATCAGGTCAAGAGACGGAATCCAGGCCGAATCCATCGGCAAGCTGCCGGTAGGTGTGATGGTTGAAGTACCTTCCATCGCTTTACAGGCTCGAGAAGCTGCCCGGTATGTCGATTTTATGAGTATAGGCTCCAATGATCTGACACAATACGTAATGGCCACGGATAGGGGGAACGAACGCGTTTCGAAACTGTTTCGGTCGAGTCACCCTTCTGTGCTCAAATTGATCCGGATGACAGCGGAAGCTGCTGAAAAGGAAGGAATACCTTTAAGCGTATGTGGCGAGATGGCAGGTAAACCGATCCTCGCATCTGCACTTCTCGGTATGGGTATCCGGGAACTCAGCATGAATACGATGTCGATCCCGGCAGTTAAAAAATTGATATGCAGTCTGGATCTGGAAACGATGGAAAATCTGTACAGAGAGCTGATCGAAAGTGAAGGGCTCCATCAGTCCGAAAAAATTATTCGCAAATGGAAAGAGAGGTATTTGACGGATGAAAGTTAAAATCACCCCCGACTATATTCGGCAGGTCGACCGAGATGGAATGTGGGATCACCTGATCAACTTTCCGTCTCACTGGCAGGAAGCTGTTGAGTTCACCAAAAAGGTGGAGTGGGGTATTCGAGCGGATCGTATTAAAAATATCTGTTTTGCCGGAATGGGAGGGTCGGCGATCGGTGCCGATCTGCTGCGTGCCTACTCTCTGGATAGCTGTCCGGTTCCCGTTTATGTGAACAGAGATTATGATATTCCCGCCTGGGTTGATGATTATACCCTTTTTGTTGCATGCAGTTTTTCGGGGAACACCGAAGAGACTCTTTCATCGCTTGAGCAGGCACGTGAACAGGGTGCACAGATTGTAGCCGTTACGTCCGGCGGCCGACTTCTCGTAGAGTCATCCGGAGAGGGTTATGGATATGTCAAAATTCCGGGCGGAATGCCCCCGAGAGCAGCCCTTGCATACAGTTTTGTCCCACTATTTCGACTTTTCCATGATCTGGGATATATCGATCAGCCGATTGAAGTATTGGAGACTACACAGGCACACCTCAGGGAGCAGGGTGAAGTATTGAGTGACCTGGATGAAAACCGGGCATTGGAGATCGCCCGGGAGATTCAGGATACTTTACCGATCATCTACACCGGCGGCGGCCTGACCGGCCCGGTCGGTTTGCGATGGCGGTGCCAGTTCGAAGAGAACTCCAAGGTACTTGCATATGGCAATCAGATCCCGGAGATGAATCACAACGAGATTGTCGGTTGGGAACAGACTGCACATTTGACGGGCCGCCTCTCGGTAATCATTCTGGAGGACGAATCCGATCATCCCAAGGTGAAACAGCGTATGCAAATTGTGAAGGAGATGGTAGATGATTTGACCGTCTTCTCCACTCGTATTCCAACAAGAGGGGAGGAGAGACTTACCCGGCAGTTTTCTCTGGTGCAACTGGGAGACTGGGTAAGCTTCTACCTGGCTCTTGTCAATGGAGTCGATCCAACTCCGATTGCAAAGATCGAGCTGCTGAAGAGCCGTCTTGCCGAACTGTAAGCCTATGTTCGATCGAAATATATATTTGGATGAGCTGCGTACCTCATGGCTGGGGGTTCGATTTTTATACAAGCAAGAGATTGAATCCACCAACACGTTTCTGAAAAGAGTGCCGCCTCCCGAGTTTGGCCACGGTATTGTACTTCTTGCAGATCTTCAGAAAAAAGGACGAGGCCAGTACGATCGCAAGTGGCACAGTCAACCGGGTGAGAACCTGACTTTTACAATCGGCCTGAAACCGTCCGAAGCCGGCTCATTGACGCTTCTAACGCTGTCTGTGGCAGAAGCCATGGCTGTCGTTATCCAGGAACAACTGGATGTAGAGGTGTTGATCAAGTGGCCCAACGATCTGATTGTTTCGGGCTGTAAAGTGGGTGGTATTTTGACCGAGAGTGTATTTAACGGGTCTGATCTGGAGAGGGTACTGATCGGAATCGGCGTGAACGTTAACCAGCAAGATTTTCATTCCGGGCTGGATTCTGTAACCTCATTGGCTCTGGAAATTGGTCGGCCCGTAGACCGTGAAGAGTTATTGTGTCGGATTCTTGAGGGAGCAGAGCAAGCCTATATAAATTGGCAAAACCGGGAGAGGGAGTGGATCGCGGCTATCAACCGGCGCCTGATCGGATTCGGTGAGTGGACTCATCTTCAGGTTAACGGAGAGCTGCTGGATGGCCGATTCAAGGTTTTAGGCGTCAACGAAAACGGCTATCTTGTCACTTTGACTTCAGACTACGCAGTCAACACCTTTTCCTATGAACAAATCCGCATCATCCCGGATCATACAGCAAGTCGCCTCACATCTTGAGGCTTCTTTTCCCGAGCCGGAAAAACGATTTTTTATTTTAGGGGTCAGCGGCGGCCCCGATTCGATGAGTCTCCTTTACGCTCTTTCCCGGCTGGAGGTGCCTCTTGTTGTTGTGCACTGCAATTATCAATTGAGAGGTCAAAGCTCCGATAAGGATCAGGAACTTGTAGAAGAGACTGCGTCTATGTGGGGGTATGATGCAGTTTCGGTGCGTCTCGATCCGCCGCGAAAGGAGGGAGTAAACTTTCAGGATTGGGCTCGCAGAAGAAGATACGAGATCTTCCGGGATCTCCAGCAAGAGCACGGTGCTTCTGCCATCGTCACAGCCCACCACCAGGATGATCAGCTCGAGACGATTATTCAGAAAATATTACGCGGGGCGGGATTGACCGCCTGGCAAGGGATGAGCATCTGGAACGGTACGGTATTTCGTCCTCTGCTCGAAATCAGCAAAGCCGATATCCTCCGGTTTGCATCATCCAGTCACGTCCCGTATCGGCTCGATAACACCAACGAAGAGTCGACCTATGCACGAAATTTTTTGAGAAATGGCTGGTTTCCGGTTCTCGACGATCTTTTTCCGGGCTGGAGAGAAAATATTCTCAAAGTACCCGACCGTGCACGGGAGCATCAGGCTTTGACAGAGAATCTGGTGGAGTCGGTTAAACTGGACGATCGAAACATTGACCGCAAGAGGCTGATGTCGCTCGGCCCCGAAGTGAGAAAACCGTTGATGCTGTACCTGCTCAAGTCGGCAGACGAGTCGATACCGGTCAGCACCGGGATGCTGAACCGGCTGGAGGAACTGGAGCATCTGCAGACAGGCAAAAGGGTTGCGATAAGCGACGGCTGGAGCCTTGTCAGAGACCGTGATCGGTTTGTATTGACCGAAGAGAAGGGGCCTCGTGAAATCTCTCTCGAGCTGTCCAAAGAGGATGTTCAGGCGGCCGGGGCAGACCTGGAAGGCGTACGGTTCACATTCGGCAAGTGGGAGGGCGAACCGGATGCAGGGACGTTGCAGCTGGATGATGAAGCCCTTAAATGGCCGCTGAAACTTCGAAGCCCTCAGCGGGGCGACAAGATCAATCCGTTAGGCATGGAAGGGTCTCAATCGGTAGCAGTACACCTCACCAATCAGAAGGTGCCGACGAATCAGAAAGGGGAGGCTCTCATTTTGGAAACCTTTGACGAGAAGATCTGCGCAGTTATATTCCCGCCCGATTTTTCAGGGAACACCCCGGGCACGATTGCTCACTGGGCTCGATGCAAAGATGATACGAAAACAACCTTAATGATCAGCCGACACGACCGATGAATCTCTATAAACCGGAGTACGTTCATTGCAATGGTGAGCGATTTAAAGTGTATCTGACCGATGAGGAGATTCAGTCCCGGGTCCGGCAGATCGGGAAAAAGATCAGCAGCGATTTTCTGGACAAGAAACCGATCTTCATCGGTGTTTTAAATGGTGCGTTCATCTTTCTTTCGGATCTGATGCGATATGTGGATATCCCTTGTGAAGTGGATTTTTTGAAACTGAGCAGTTACGGAGACGATAAGGTATCATCCGGCGAGGTAACCGAACTCAAGCAGATCGACGCCGAAATTCGCGGTCGTCACGTAATTTTGGTTGAGGATATCGTTGATACCGGGCTTTCGATCAAATTCCTTGTGGAGAAACTCAAAAGAAGTGAGCCGGCATCGCTTTCGACTGTGACACTGCTTCATAAAACCGAGAAGACGCAGCATGATGTCCAGCTGGATTATGTGGGATTCCGTATTGCCAGTCTTTTTGTGCTTGGCTACGGCCTCGACTACGCTCAGGAGGGTAGAAATCTGGCTCAGATCTATATACTTGATGGAGACTCCGATTAAACCGGATCTGCAGGCCGAATAAATCCAGACGAGGATTTCAATATCCTTATAAGCAAACTTTCTGTAATGATCTTGACGGAAGTCCCAAAACATATTAATCAGTTCTTGCAGAAGGCGGTTTCGGCTTCGTATATTTATTATCTTCGATTTGATTGTAAATCGACCGGAGAGGTGGCTGAGTGGTCGAAAGCGCTCCCCTGCTAAGGGAGTATACCCTTAACAGGGTATCGAGGGTTCGAATCCCTCCCTCTCCGCAACTTTTCCCTTATGCTGCTATTCATTGATCTCATCCCCGTTGCTTTCGTCCCGATATTTATCTATTTCGCCAGAATTCTGGACGTCAGCATTGGAACCATCCGTATCATGTTTGTGTCCAGGGGCCTTCGCAGCAAGGCTTCCTTGCTTGGGTTTGTTGAAGTTTTGATCTGGATCATTGTGGTAGCTCAAATTATTCAGAATCTGGAGAACTGGGTCAACTATGTAGCCTACGCCGCTGGTTTTGCTACTGGTAATTTTGCAGGCATGTGGATCGAGGAGCGAATGAAGATGGGAACCCAGGTATTTCAGATCATCACCAATAAAGATTCCGACAAACTTTTTGATAAATTGAGAGATGCCGATTTTCGCGTAACTGCTGTGGATGCGGTCGGCAAATTCGGCCCGGTCAAAATTATTTTTACAGTGGCTAAACGAAAGCGCTGGTCCGAGCTCAATGAACTGATATCTGTCTATGCTCCCGAATCGTTCCTTTCGGTGGAAGATGTCCGATATACCTCACTTCTGGATGAGAACCTGCCTCTCTGGCAGGATGTGGTTACCCGTATGCTCAAACTGAAGAAGGGGATCTGATATAAACATCTGGCCAACTCTGGAGAATATCTATCGAAACAAGATCCTTTATTCGCCAAACAGGGTTATTGTCAGCTTTCTGGCTCCCCCCCGGTTTCGGTGTTCACACAGGTAAATTCCCTGCCAGGTACCCAGGTTGAAACGTCCTGCGGTGACCGGGACCGTAATCGACTGGCCGAGCAGAGAACTTTTAATGTGGGAGGTCATATCATCCGGGCCTTCAAGTGTATGCTCAAAAAGAGAGGTGTCTTCGGGTACCATCCGATTGAAATGCGACTCAAAGTCGCGCCGTACCGACGGGTCGGCATTTTCATTGATCGTCAGGCCGGCGCTGGTGTGCCGGATAAAGATATGTGCGATTCCCTTGTCGACCCGATCTATCTCGGGAATCTGTTCCAGGATTTCATCTGTAATGAGATGAAACCCTCTCGGTTTCGGTTGCAATTCGATAAGTTTCTGAATCCACTCCATGATCGGTGCCGCGGTTTCGGTGTCGAGTTAACTTTTATTTGATCAAAGTTCGGCTCGGCAAATCAATCTGTAACAAGAACGGATCGGTGGTGAACCGGTCGGTTGTCTGTATATCTACGGCTTTTTGATTTCCAACGATTCTTTGTTATCCGAACAGCCCGGAGATGGCCCCTCCATCATGACTGATCGTCTGCCCGGTCACGTATCCACTCTCCTCAGACAGAAGCCAGGCTGCCAGAGATGCGAGCTCTTCGGCCTGCCCCATCCGGCCGACCGGCACAGCCTTTTCGGTCAATTTACGGGCTTCATCATAGGAGATTCCCGCTGTTTCACTCTTTTTTTGAATGACACGTTCAATCGCGGGAGTCTGATGAGCTCCGGGTGCAATTACATTGACGGTAACCCCGTTTCGAGCTACTTCGAGGGCCAGAGATTTTGCAAAGCCGACCACTCCGGCCCGAAAAGAATTACTGAGTACCAGTGCCGGCAGTGGCTGTTTGACCGATTTACTTTCGACGAATAGAATTCTGCCGTAGCCGTTATCCACAAGTTTTGGAGCCAGTGCGAGCGCCAGTTCAATTTTCCAGCGCATGACAAGCCGATAAGCGTCATCCCATTGGGCAATATCGGTTTCGAGTGGAGTTCCCGTCGGTGGGCCACCGGCGTTCAGGACAGCTCCGGTGAATGAACTATTTTGGATATGACTGATCAGTGATTGCAAGAACTCCTGTTCGGTCAGGTCTCCGGCGATAAAGTCTACCCGTTCGGCGGCGTCTGAAAATATATTCTTTAACTCCGCTTCCCGCCGTGCAACGACTGTACATGCTGCTCCCTCATCAAGAAGTGTTCTGGCAATGGCAGCCCCAAAACCGCTGCTGGCACCGGTAATCAAAAAGTGACGGTCGTTCAGATTGAGATTCATGGCAGATCGGATTTTATGAAATTCTCTGACCGGTTATTTTAAAATCGCACATCCAGCACCGCCTGAAAATTTCTCGGTGGAGCAAAAAATGCCGGTCGATCCACATAATAGTAGTCGAAAATATTATTGAGATGCAAACTTCCACTCAATTCGATACCGGGCAGGGAGCTGTAATGAATCCGAACCCGAAGATCGGTTACATAGACCGTCGGAAAAACATCAGCATCGGGCACAAATCGGGAAAAGTCGGTATCTACCCGCTCCGGCTGGCTTGCAGCCCGAAAGTCGGCACCCGTTTCAAGCCAGTCGGTCACGAAGATTCGTCCTGATGCCTGAAACAGATGCTCAGAGCGGTACAGAAGCGGCAGATCCAGTGTGCGGTCATATGCGTCAAGCCAGGTGTAACTCAGGCGTATCTGTCGGGTACGGTCGATCGACGAGAGATTTGATGTGACTTCCACTCCGCGGATTCTCGCCTGCGTCAAATTGACAAAGCGAAAGGCAGCCTGGCCGGTGTCAAATTGCGGCTCAACAAGATCTTCATACTCATTCCAGAATCCGGTAACCTCGGTTGAAAGACCGTATCGATCCCCCAGAGGGATGCGATGAGTCAGGCCGGCTTCATAGCCGACGCTTCGTTCCGGACGAAGTGTGACATTGGATTCGAGTGGGAGAAAGTCGCGATTACTGACAAATCGCTCTGCCACACTCGGAACACGAAATCCGTGTCCGTACGAAGCTCTTGCAGTCAATGTTCGACTGAGGCTGTAGGAGATTCCTGCTTTCGGACTGAGGCGGCTCGCCACTTCTCGGGTGTGCACTCTGTAAGCATCATAACGGAGACCTGTAGAAACGGTCAGGTGATCGCTCCATTGGTAATCTGCTTGCAGAAAGAGGGCCCCTTCGGGCTGGTTGCGCACCGTCAGTGAATCTTCGCCGACAAAGAACTCCGACTCAACCCAGTTCGCATCAAACGAAACACCTCCTGTCAATTCGGTATTGCGGAGGTGAGAACTGTTGACCTGGGCCTCCCCACCATAGCGTAGGCCGTAGGTATGTGTATGACGAGGACGGATGTTGCCCTGATCGTCCAGCGGCCGGAAGGCAACGCCGAACAGACGTCCCCGAACTGAATAATTCAGATCGTCTCCGATTCTGTGATTGAAAACCGGCATAACGGTCAGACGGTCACTGAGGCCGTCATTCGCTCCCGTCACTTCATCGGTTCCGAGATCGATCGTTCCATGGCTCAGTACGTCATTCAGTCCGTTCCAGTAGAGAAACTGTTCTCGTTGCGAACGGCGTATTCCGGAATAGAGGTAGAGATCCATTCCGTCACGTATCGATCCGCCGAATTTGACATATCCCTCGCCGGACCTTTCCCTGTTCATTTGCAGGTATCCCGCATCGGTTGATACCATTCCGCTGGCCCAAAAACCGAACCGTTCCCCAAGCTGCCTGGCGTGTCCCAAGGTAAGCCTCGAGTGAGGCCTGAAGCGGTCGGCCCCGTCCCATCCGGAACGCCACTCCTCATATCGAACCGGCTGCCAGGCACCGGAAATAAGACGTATGGATGTTTGCGGCTGATCCGGGAAATCTCTTGTGATCAGGTTGATCACTCCGCCGAGCGCCCCGCCTCCGTAGAGTGCCGAACCGGGACTTTTCAGAACCTCAATCCTCTCAACCTGTGTAAACGGCATACCTTCAAAGTCAAGGTTCTCCTGATCGGGCCCCATCAGCGGAACGCCGTCGACCAGGAGCAGTACCCGGTTACCGACTCCATAGGCGAATCCTGATGAACCTCGAATATTGACCTGGTTTCCGGTAACCTGCACACCGGGAACATAATGGAGAACCTGATCAAGGGAGGTTACATTGCGTGATTCAATTTCGTCGGCCGTTACCGTACTCATACTCACCGGCACACGGCCGGCAAGCTGACTTCTCCGGGAGGCCGTCACCACCACAGCATCAGCTTCGACCGTCAATGGTATCAATTCGATGGTCAGATGGGTGGCTCGATCCGGTTCGATGCGGACCGTTTGAGTTGTTGTACGAAAGCCGACCATCGATACACGTAACTCATACTCGCCGGCAGGAAGATCGGTAATCTGGAATCGCCCTTCACGGTCGCTGTTTGTACCTCTCATCAGCTCGGGAAGCAGCAGATGGACCCCAGGCAAAGTTTCACCCTGTACGGTTTGAACAACTCCTTGCAGCTCACCGCGCTGATCGGAGTCCTGCTGTGCTGGCAGCAGGGCCGGGAGAGTTGAAACAATCCATATGATTCCCAGAAATAGTTTCATCGTTTGATCCATTTTATTCGGGCGGAAAAGGGGGCAGATTTTCAAAATCAACCCGAATATCGAGCCGGACGGTATCGCCTTCGACAGTAAACACCCCTCCATTCTCTTTGTAAAGGCCCAGTGGTTCCCAATCGATTAGCTGATCCGAAAATTGACGGGCGACACCGCTGTAGCGGTAGGTTGCACTTTTAACATCTTCGATCAAAAAGTGATCCTGTTCAACCTCATACTCCAGTCTCGGCCCGATTACCATGGTTTCAAAATTGAGGAAATCTTCGATACCTGCCGGCACCTCTCTGAGTGCAACAAACCTCAGGTCTTTAACCGATTCTTGCGACGGCCAGTCGCCTTCATAAATAATTGTACCCTCGATCGCGCCATATAAGGGAGGTGGTTTCGGTTCCAGGCCGCCATCGCATCCCGTCAGGCTGATGACAAGCAGGAGTAGCAGGGCCAGAGCTATATTTTCGGTTCGGGAGTACATAGTACTGGAGGAATATTGATAAGTTGACAGTGGCTGTCAATATGCCCGGAAAAACTTTCTCCCCGTTTTTTGCCTTTGGCACGATTTTCCGCTCAGCCCAACCTCTCTGCCGCCCGGTCGATTCTGCGCAGAACTGTCTCTTTACCCAGCAATTCCATTGCAGGAAACATCTCGGGCCCGAAACCGATCCCGGTAACAGCCAGACGCAAGGGCATCATCAATTTTCCAAACCCGACCTCCCTCTCTTCGATAAGCTCTTTTGCAGCCGTTTTCAATGTGTCGGCCTTAAACTCCGCCTCGGGAATCTCTCCGATCCGTTCCCGATATCCGGCGATCAGATCAGGGCTCTCGTCACTCCATTTTTTGAGCGCTTTTTTGTCATACTCTTCGGGGTCCTCGAAAAAGAATCGTCCTAAACTGTCAAATTCATCTACCTTGCTGACCCGCTCTTTCATCAGCGAAACAACCTTTTCGAGATAGTCGATCTCTACATCAGTGTCGTTGTCAAAGGCGATCTCTTTAACCTGTTCGGCCAGCTGGCGGTCTGTTCGCTCCCGCATATAGTGTTCGTTATACCAGAGCAGTTTTTTTTGATTGAACACCGCCCCGGCCTTGATCACACGATCGAGTGAAAAGATCTGGCAGAGTTCTTCGAGTGAGTGGATTTCGCTGTCATCCCCCGGACTCCACCCAAGATAGGCGAGGAAGTTGACCACAGCTTCCGGCTCGTAATAATCACTGATATAATCTCTGGCATTGATCGGGATTCCCTGCTCTTCGGCTTTACGTTTGGAGAGTTTGCCTCCGGAGGGGGACATGATGAGCGGAAGATGCGCCATGACCGGTGTCTCCCAACCGAAAAATTGATAAAGCAGGATATGTTTCGGGGTACTGCTGAGCCACTCTTCACCGCGAATTACATGCGAAATTTTCATCAAATGATCGTCGACGACATTGGCCAGATGGTAGGTGGGCATCCCGTCGGATTTCAGCAGAACCTGATCATCCAGGCCTTTGGTTTCAAACGAGACTATACCACGAATCTCATCCTCGAAACGTACCACCTCCCGGCGCGGTACTTTGAGCCGGATGACATGGGGTTCTCCCTCATTTAAGCGCCTTTCGGTCTCTTCCGAAGGCAGTGTCAGTGAATTATTCATCGACTGACGGGTGATGGCGTCATATTTTGGCGACGGATTGCCCGATTTCTGAAGCCTTTCGCGCATCCGGGTGAGATCTTCTTCACTGTCGAAAGCGTAATAGGCGTTCCCTGATTCAACAAGCTTTTCGGCATACTCTCTATAGATCTCTTTGCGTTCACTCTGCCGGTAGAGCCCATAATCACCACCTTCCCGTGGGCCTTCATCCACCTTCATGTCGCACCACTCCAGCGCTTGAAAAATATCATCCTCGGCTCCCTCGACCGTTCGGCTAAGGTCTGTATCCTCAATACGCAGGATAAACTTCCCACCATGTGAGCGGGCAAACAGGTAGTTGTAGAGAGCGGTCCGGAGACCCCCGATATGGAGGTAACCGGTTGGAGAGGGTGCAAATCGGACTCGTACTGGTTGATCAGTCATATTGAAGGGGTTTTGAGGTGGTTCTCAGCAGAAGAACCGGAAATCGATATCAATATCTGGTTTAGTTTATTATTTTCAGCTTGATGCAGCCGGGTGCATGTCACTTGCCATCGAATGATGCATGTCACTTGCCATCGATTACTGTCCGCCGGCAGCTGAGTATTGGTATTGACACTGGTTTTTTGCCGCCGGCAGCCGGCCAGTGACATTGAAATCCGATCGCCGGTCTGTAGATCCGGACATTCGGCAAAACCCAAAAATAAGGGGATTTGTGATGGAAGGCTAATAATGGAGTTGGACTGATCGGAATCTAATATGTAGGTTAATGGAATGATGAATCTTATATTTCAAGGATGAATAAACAGATACTGTTTTCAGCAATTTTGTCACTGCTTGTGATGGCGGCTTGTACCGAGGAGAAGCAGCGCCCGGTGATTGAATTCGATTTTGGCAACCCGACTCAGAGCGGCAGCCGGTATCCGAGTCTTCATTACACAGATGACGGAAGTTTGTTTATGAGCTGGTTATCGCGTATTGATGAGGAGTTTTATGCACTCGCTTTTAGCGAATACAAAGATGGCCGGTGGGACCCGCCGCAGACAGTTCATGTCGGCACCGACTTTTTTGCCAATTGGGCCGACTTCCCTTCGGTGGTGGCTATGGAAGGAGAGGTAACGGCTCTACACTGGCTGAAGAAGATCGAAGGCGGCCCTTACGCTTATAATGTTCAGATCGCCTTTCCCGGACGTGACGGTGAGCGCTGGACACACATCACCCCGCACCTGGACGGAACACCGACTGAACACGGTTTCGTCTCCATGAAACCGCTGAGTCCGGATCGGGTACTGGCCATCTGGCTGGACGGCCGTCACACGCACAGCAGAGGACACGATCAATATTTTGACCTGGAACTGGCGATGACGCTCAGGTCGGCAATCGTTGGGGCAGATGGCAGTATTGAGTTCAAGCGGGTGGTCGATGAGGCAGTATGTGACTGTTGCCAGACCGATCTGGCAATGATTGATGGGGGAGCGATCGCCGTTTATCGAGACCGAAACGAACATGAAATTCGTGATATCTCTTACGTCATTTACGACCTGGAAACCAATCGCTGGTCCGAGCCCGCCTCAATCCATGACGACGGCTGGGAGATCGCAGCCTGTCCCGTAAACGGTCCTCGAGTTGCAGTTTCCGGCAATGAGATTGCGGTGGTCTGGTATACCGAAGCCGGCGAAAACAAACAGGTGAAAGCATCATTTTCGACCGATGGCGGGGAGTCGTTCAGCGACCCTATCCGCCTGGGCACACACCGGGTGATCGGCAGGGTAGATGTTGTGGCATCTCCGGAGAACGGTTTTTATGCAGTCTGGAAAGAACAGGATGGATCGATGGCGCGCATCTATCTTCAGAAGCTGGGGGATGGCCGCCATCTCACCGAACCGATCTACATAGGCAGTACGGATGTAGGCCGTTCCAGCGGATTTCCGAGAATAGCAGCTACCAGTGAAGGTCTGGTTCTGGCCTATACTCAGACGGAACCGCATACCCGAATCCGGACCGCTCTCTATCGATATGAAAATGACGATAGGTTTCCGGCCGAAGAATCTTAATATCTATTCACAAACACTTACTCAACTCATGATCAAATCATTCTTCAAATCGACCCTTCTGTTATTATCTGTAATGTTTCTGGTTTTTGAGACAGCTGTTTCTCAATCGGCAGACCGTGAACAGTATCGCCAGCAGGCGATTGAAATCCTGGAACAGGTACCGCTTATCGACGGACATAACGATGTTCCCTGGCAGTATCGAATGCGGGCAGACTACAAGTTTTCTGAAATCGACCTGATGAATACCCGTGAACTGGACCGTCCCATGCATACCGACATTCCCCGTTTGAGGGAAGGACGTGTTGGAGGACAGTTCTGGAGTGTCTATGTGCCGGCAAATCAGCCGGAAGCCGAAGCGGTACAGGCGACGATGGAACAAGTCGATTTTGTCTACAGGATGATTGAAAACTACCCTGACCATTTTGAATTGGCTCTTACGGCCGACGATGTTGAGAGAATTTTTGCCGATGGCAAGATCGCGTCATTGATCGGAATGGAAGGCGGTCACTCGATCGGAAATTCATTGGGTGTACTCCGACAGTTCTACAATTTAGGTGCCCGATATATGACGATCACTCATTCGCGGACGCTCGACTGGGCCGACGCGTCGACCGACGACCCGATGCATGACGGCCTCTCCGGATTTGGTGAGGAGGTGATCCGTGAGATGAATCGGCTCGGCATGTTGGTCGACCTCTCCCACGTCGCCCCGCAAACCATGCGGGATGCACTTCGGGTTACCGAGGCGCCGGTAATCTTTTCTCACTCATCGGCCAGAGGCCTGAACGATCATCCAAGAAATGTTCCAGATGATGTCCTGGACCTGGTCAGAGAGAACAACGGTGTGGTGATGGTGACCTATGTAACTTCATTTGTTTCTGAAGAGTTGCGTCAGCACATCGCAAAACGGAATGCAAAACGGGCGCAACTCGAATCACTCCATGTAGGGCAACCGGACAGAGTCACCGAAGGATTGGCTCGCTGGGATGAAGAGAATCCCAGGCCGCAGGCCACACTTGAGCAGGTTGCCGACCACATCGACCACATCCGCGACCGGATCGGCGTCGATTATATCGGAATCGGAGGTGACTATGACGGAATTGCCACGCTGCCCGTCGGCCTGGAAGATGTCACAACCTACCCCGACCTGTTTGCCGAACTGCTTGCCAGAGGTTACTCCGAAGAAGACCTCAAAAAGATCGCCGGATTGAATGTGTTACGGGTGATGCGGGAGACGGAAGGGGTTGCCGAGCGGCTTCAGAGTGAAAGAAAATCTTCTGAAGCAGTGATCGGAGATTTCGAGAACTGAAACAGGGATTGAGCATCGGTCAGGGTTTCGAAAAAATCGGGACTTCGAAGCAATTAGCCATGCCTCGAGCATTAAATCGAGCCCGTATAGCGATGATCAAAAATCACTGGAGTAATATGCTTTGGCCCGCTCTCTGAGATTGTAATCACTGCTCATGACCTGGCCGTAGGCACCACAGCTGCGTATTGCCAATAGATCACCGCGTTTGACTTCCGGCATGGAAATACCGGTTCTAAAAGTGTCGGCAGTTTCACAAATTGGCCCGGCAACGGTGTACGTCCGGTTCGGCCGGTTGCTGGTCAACACTTCGATATGATGCCTGGCTTGATAAAGTGCCGGGCGTATCAGCTCTGTCATTCCGGCATCGATAATTGCAAAATGGGTATTGCGGCCCTGTTTAGTGAAGAGAACTTTTGAGATCAAAGACCCGGATTGGCCTACCAGGCTTCGGCCGAGCTCGAAGTGGATCTCTTCTCCACGATCTCTCTCGAGATGTTGGTCGAACAGTTCAAAATAATTTTTAAAATCGGGAATCGGGTGGTGATCCGGTGCATTGTAGCAGATGCCGAACCCTCCTCCGACATTAATATGTTGTAATTTGAAACCTCGTTCGGTAAAGAACGATTTAAGATTATTGATGCGGCCGCACATCGCTTCAAAAACCTTGAAGTTTTCGATCTGAGAGCCGATGTGAACGTGCATACCCGTCAATTTCAAATTTTTGAATCGGTCCAGGGAATCGAGAATTCCGGGCAGGAATTCGCTCGGGATGCCGAACTTGTTATCATCCGTTCCGGTCGTTATGTATCTGTGAGTACCGGCCTCCAGGTTGGGGTTGATGCGAAGTGCGATGCGGGCTTGTTTTCCAAGTTTTCCGGCCAGCTCATTCAAAGCCTCCAACTCTTGTGCCGATTCACAATTAAACGAAAAGATATCGTTTCTGAGTCCGGTCTCCATCTCAGGGTCGCTCTTGCCGACTCCGGCAAAAGCGATCTTTGACGGGTCAAATCCGGCTCCCACAGCTTTTTCGATCTCCTCGCCACTTACACAGTCAGCACCCAGCCCCGCCTTCTGCATCATTTGCAATATCGGGTCGTTGTTATTGGCCTTTAGTGCAAAATGGACGTGAAACCCTCGTGAAAACGCATGTTTATTGATTTCGTCGAGCGTTTCAGCGATCAGGTCAAGATCGTAGTAGTAAAACGGTGTCTTCAGTTCGCGGAACTGACGGACCAGATTCTTGTCGAACATCTAATTTCATATTAAGATCCCGGCCCTTCGGAAGTAACTGCTCGAACCGGAGATCTCCCCAAAACAGGCCGGGGAGGTTATCTCTCTACTTCAACCTCCCTGCCATACAGCTCAAGGCCCAGTTGTTTGAATGGATCTCCATCACTCCAGAAAGGAGCAACCGGTGCATTTGCTATCTTCTCGGCAGCAAGAAGGAATGATCGCAGATAACGGGTGATGTATGGATAATCGAGCGTATGCGGCTCATCTTCCACGGTATGATAATATCGATTGATCTCCTCATCAAAATCGGTCATCCCGAGACTATATGTCGGGGCTGGAATTCCTTTTCGTGCAAAACTGGCGTTATCCGAACGGTTAAAAAGATTCTGTTCTGGTACCGGGTCGGGGATCGCTTCAAGGCCGAAGGCTTCAGCGGCTGATTTCAGATCGTCTGCTGCTTCGGTTCGCTCCAGGCCGATCACCATCACTTTGGTGGTATCGTTATATCCGGCGCCGTCGATATTCAGTTTGTAGACGATCTGATCAAGCGGAACCATCGGGTTATCTGCAAAATAGCCGCTTCCAAGCAGCCCCATCTCCTCGGCCGTCCAGGCGGCAAAAATTACAGAACGTTCCGGCGGATTCTGGGCCAGATAGCGGGCGGCCAGCATGATTCCGGCAGTGCCGACGGCGTTGTCCCGAGCTCCGTTATAGATATAGTTGCCTTCGCGGCTTTCATCAATTCCAACATGATCGTAGTGGGCACCAAGCATCAGATATTCATCTCTCAAGTCGGGATTGGTTCCTTCAATGTAACCGATCACATTGTTGCTGTAGACTCTTTCTGCGGGTGCTCCGGTTACAGAAATGGATCCGTCAGCACCGGACATCTCCGCAATGATTGAATGCAGGTCCTCAGTTGAACTGTTGATCCAGATATGCGGGATATCCTCCTCACTTTCCAGCTCTTCCTCCTCATCGGCAATCTCCAGGCGGTCCTGGTTCAGGAAATTAACAAGTACCTGCCAGGGGAGCTGCTGATTGTCGTAGAGCTCAACAACTGCCAGTGCTCCCATCTCCTGAAGTGCCTGGTTCTTCTGAGAAGCACTCATAAACCACTGTTGCGGATTCACCTGGCCTTCGGCGCCCGGCCGTACTACAACGATTTTGCCCTCTACATCCGCATCATCAAGCTCCTCTCCAATGCCGTGCTCCAGTACGGTAATCGGCCCCTCAAATTCACCTCGCGGTGTATTCAGAATGATGAATTCACTGCCGTAGGAATAACTCAAATCGCCAAGTGTAACCGTTCCATCCTCCGGTACTCGCATCTGGTTAAAAGGAATGGGTTGATAGTAGTTGTCATGGCCGGGAAGCGGCTTGATGCCATTAGTCATAAACCAGGTGGCGATATAGCGGCCGGCGATATCGATGTGAGGTGATCCTGTATCCCGACCTTTGAACTCATCAGCGGCGAGAAAGTAAATTTTCATTTCAACATCGGATTGTGGTACCAGCTCCTTGATCTTCTCGACCGAATCGGATTGTCCGTAAAGCGAAGTTGATAGAAATAATATGAGTAACAGTGAATAGAGTGATCTGCGTATCATGGCCTGATTTTATTCGTGATTAAGAGGGATAAAATTGGAAAAAGTATGGAATCTGAAACTGACAAAGGTTTAACTATTCGGAGTTTGAACCAAACACGAGTTTGAACCAAACACACTGATCAACGATGCTGTGTGCCGGAAATTTGACGTGAATTCATAAATAATTCTCCAGTTTACGGTTCAGTAATAAGTAACTCAACGAGATGTGAATAGACCCACAAATGTAAAAAAGTTTATCTTGATATTGAAAAGTGTTTGAAATAAGAGAGATTCATTCGCGTATCTGGTAATTCTATTGTGAATAGGGTATCCTTAGCCTTCATTTTTTCAGATCCTTTGATGGAAGACAGGTTTCAAATATCACTGCCATTTGATGACCCGGTGCTCATCTTTGCACTGGTGATGCTCATCATTCTGTTGGCCCCGATGGTCTTCAGGCGAATGAAAATTCCGGGGATCGTCGGCCTGATCCTTTCCGGAACGATTGTCGGCCCAAGTGTCCTGGGGCTTATCGAACGGGATTTCACGATCGAGTTACTCGGTACGGTGGGACTGCTCTATCTGATGTTTATGGCCGGGCTGTCGATCGATCTGAACCGTTTTGAGAAACTGCGTGAGAGAAGCATCGGTTTTGGAATTGTCTCGTTCCTGCTGCCGACTCTCGGGGCCTACTTTGTCGGAACCGAACTGTTCGATTTTTCCGTCGAAAGTTCACTCCTTCTGGGTGCAATTGTGGGATCTCACACACTGCTTGCCTATCCGATTGCAGAGCGGCTGGGGATTACCAAAAATACGGGTGTAACCATGTCGATGGGGGGAACTCTCGTCACCGATACCCTCTCACTGGGGGTGTTAGCAGTTATCGCAGGAACCGTCGGGGATGCCCAGGGGACAGGTTATTGGGTCGGGTTTGGCTCTTCGATCGCCATCTTTATCGCTGCAACTATATTGATCCTGCCGAGGCTGGGCCGATGGTTCTTTCGGAATGTTAAATTCGAGAACAACGTCGACTTCATATTTATGGTGGCGGTTTTATTTTCTACAGCCTTTCTGGCCGACCTGGCGGGCCTGGCTCCCATTATCGGTGCATTTATGGCTGGTCTGCTGATGAACCGGCTTGTTCCGGAAAGCGGCACCCTGATGAGCCGGATTCAATTTGTGGGGAATGTCTTCTTTATCCCCTTTTTCCTGATATCGGTCGGAATGCTGGTCGATATTGCAGTTTTACTCGATCTGGGACTCTGGTTTATGGCGATCGCATTTACACTCCTAGTCTTTACCGGCAAAGGGCTGGCATCACTATTGGCAACACGGCTGTTCAAATACAGCCGGGCGGAAGGGTGGGTCATCTACGGACTTACCACTCCACAGTCGGCTGCTACACTGGCTGTGACGCTGGTCGGATATGATCTCGGGTTTTTCGGAACCGACGTGGTGAACGCGGTGGTTGTCATGATCCTCTTCACCTGCCTTCTGGGGCCCTGGCTGGTCGAAAATTACGGGCGCCAGGTTGCAATCGAAGAGGAGGAGAAGCCCTATAGCCCGGCTGATGCTCCGCAGCGAATTCTGGTACCGCTGGCCAACCCGGAAACTTCGGACGCCCTGATGGATATCGCTTTTATGGTTCGCGACGAGAAGTCGGGCCAGCCAATCTATCCGCTTACGGTAGCAAGAGATGGCAAACAGGTGGAAGCGAACGTTGCCAGGGGAGAAAAGATGCTGAGTCATGCGGTGCTCCATGCTGCAGCTGCTGATGTGTCGGTAACGCCGGTCACCCGTGTCGATCTTAATGTGGCGAAGGGGATTGCCAGAGCGATCGAAGAGCAGCGTATCTCCAATGTGGTTGTTGGCTGGAATGGGGATATTTCGACCCGCAGAAAGATATTCGGAAGTATTCTGGATCAACTGCTGGAGCTGGTCGACGAGATGGTGATGGTTTGCAAGATCGAGAAACCGGTCAACACATTCGAAAGACTGGTGATTGCAATTCCGCCATTCGCAGAGCTTGAGATCGGTTTTTCCGGTACCGTAAGGTCCCTGAAGCTGATGGCGGAGCAGATGGGAGGTGTAGTCGTCGTATTGACAACCGGTGAGCGAAAAAAGTCGATTATGGAGAGGGTGGAAGCCGTCAAACCGGAACTGGAGATCGATTGGCAGACGTTGAGCCTGTGGTCCGAACTCCCGGCCTGGCTCGACAGAAATCAGCAAGAAAACGACCTGTTCGCGCTTGTAAGCGCCAGAGAGGGGTGCCTCTCCTGGCGCCCCGGTCTTGACCGGTTGCCCCGGGTGATATCACAGAAATATCCGGAGCTGAGTTTTATCACCATCTATTCATCCGAAGTACTGCAGGAGGCAGGCCAGGGAATTGGATATCAGCAGGGTTTGCAGATCCTGAAGAAAGACCGCATCAAGCTGGATGTTGGAGATAGTGATATCGAAACCGTGCTCGAAAAGATCATTACTGGAGAACCGGCATTTGAACAGGTGGAACCGGAACGTGTGGTGCGAAATCTGCTGGAAAATTCGCAGGATTATACGCCGGAAGTGATGCCCGGAGTGGTGCTCTTTGAAACACATGCTTCCATCACCGATGAACAGGTTTTTATGTTGGGTGTTTGCAGAAAAGGAATTAAAGTGAAATTGGCGGCAAATCCGGCACATGTGGTGCTAATTCTTGTCACACCCCGCTTTATGAGTGTTGATGAGCATCTCAAGACGTTGAATAAAGTGGTTAAAATGGTAAAGTCAAAGGAAGGTCTGGAAGCGATTAAAAGTGCCCAATCGGCCGATGAGGTGGTGAAAGCGGTGATGGCACATTCCAGCGGGAAAAGATAAATTGAAATTGTTTATATGCTCCGTCATTCGTTTCAATTTTCCGTTATGTCAATAATTCGATAGTTTCTTTGCTCGTAAAATTGAACCGGGTTTAATACGGGATTGGAACGGGTCAGTTCACCGGATGGATCCATTTACGAATCAGATTCATTCCCTGAATTGCTAACTAATTATATTTCCTAACTTTATGGATGTATTTTCTGCGGCCCCGCATGACGATATCCTGATGCTGGTTGTACAGGTTGGTATTTTGTTGCTGGCCGCCCGGGCTTTCGGAGAGGTTGCTCAGCGTTTGGGGCAGCCGTCGGTGGTAGGAGAGATTCTGGCCGGGATCATTTTGGGCCCTTCGCTGCTGAGTGGTGTGTTTCCGGTTGTCGGGGAGCTTGTTATACCGCAAAACGAGGTGCAGGGTTATCTTCTCGAACTTGTTGCACTCTTTGGTGCGATGTTTCTGCTGTTGATCACCGGGCTCGAGACGGATGTACAGTTGATCAAGAGGCATGCCAAGACAGCCATCAGTGTGTCCTACGGGGGGATAACAGTCACATTTGCGACTGGATTTGTTTTGGGGCTCTATCTGCCGGATTTTCTGATCGGCGAGGGTACCGAACGGATTGTCTTTTCTCTTTTCGTAGCAACGGCAATGGCGATATCGGCGATACCGGTGATTGCCAAAGTGCTGATGGATATGGATCTGATACGAAGGGACATCGGTCAGACCATGCTGGCTGCAGGGATGAGTGACGACACCACGGGGTGGATTATGCTCTCAATCGTTGCCGGAATTGCGGCAGGAGATGCGGTCACAGCCGGCAGCGTCTTTCAAATTATCGGAAGTGTACTGGCCTTCCTGATACTCAGTTTTACCCTCGGCCGATGGATTGTCCAGAAACTGCTGGAGTATGTACAGGATGAAGTGATCAGCCACGACCGGCTTTTGACGCTGGTGATTATCCTGGCCTTTATTTGGGGCGCCATAACCCAGGCGCTTCACCTCGAAGCGATTCTCGGTGCTTTTGTGATGGGGATTCTCTTTGGCATGATGCCGAGGCTGCCGGACGATGTACATAAAAAGCTCGACAGTATCGCCTTGGGAATTTTCGCCCCGATCTTTTTTGCGGTGGCAGGACTGAAAGTGGATGTTATCAGCCTGTTTGACCCTACACTGATGTTGATTACCATCATTGTTATCGCCATCGCTACGATCGGAAAAGTGGTCGGTACCTATTCGGGTGCAAGGCTGATCGGAGGCAAGGATCATTGGACTTCGCTCAGTTACGGTGCAGGCCTCAATGCACGTGGGGCGATGGAGATTATCATCGCCACGATCGGATTGAGAATTGGAGTGCTCTCGCAGGAGATGTTCTCCATCGTTGTAGTAATGGCGATTGCGACATCTCTGATGGCACCCTTTGCTCTCCGCTGGGTTCTGAAGCGGGTGGAGATCGGAGAAGAAGAGCAGGCACGGCTCAAGAAGGAAGAATTGGAGTCTAAATCGATGGTGGCCGATATTCACCGAGTTCTGCTTCCCGTCCGGTTGCGTGAGGAACTGCCGGACAGCGCCGACTTGCAATCGATTGAGGCGGCTATACTCGATCTGCTCGGTAAAGATCGGGAGCTTTCTGTTACGTTAATGACGGTTACGGACAAGGGGAATCGTGCAAGTTGTGAGAGTTATCTGAAGGAATTGTCGGGATACTTTACCCAAAAGCAGTTGGTGACCAAGGTTATACAACATAAAAATCCCGGTGATGCAATTCTCGACGAAGCAAAAAAAGATTACGATCTGATCGTTCTCGGGGCAACAGAAAAACAGACCGGCGGCAAACATCTGTTTAGTCCGATCGTCGATTTTCTGGTGCGAGTTGCACCTTGTCCGGCGATGGTGGTCAAATCCGAAGCAATTTCCCGGGACTGGACCCCTCAGCGCATCATGGTTCCGACCAACGGCAGTCAGGCTGCAAAAAATGCTGCCGAGCTGGCCTTCTTTATGTCAAAAGCAGACAGGGGCAGAGAGGTGCTGGCTCTGAATGTGGTGACACGTCAGCCCAGGTTGAGTGGTCAGATCCAGGAGAGGCAGATGGAGAGCTCCCTTAATTTCGCACATGAAATGGTAGGAGAACTCAAGAAGCAGGGTGAGGCGTTTGGTGTAAAAACCGAGGGTCTCGTCAAAACCGGTGAAAACCCTGAAGAGGTGATTACAGATCTTGTGGAAAGCAATGATATGGATCTGGTGATTGTAGGAACCAATGTAAAACCGGGATCCGACCGTCTCTATCTGGGCCCGAGAGTAGAAAATATACTTCAGCTGGCCAAGTGCCCGGTCATAGTCTTTAACACCTGATGTCCGGAGTATTCACAGCCAGGTTCTGAAATTTGTCGATGCCACTTAAGTCACGACTTTTTCCACAATTGAATCAAACGGCAGAGAGATCTCTTCACTTGCTTCCATATCCCGAAATGTGAATCGATTTTCTTTGAGTTCATTCTCCCCGACGATAATCGCAAAACGGGCATTTTTTCGGTTTGCATCCTTCATCTGAGCTTTCATCGACCGGCCGTCGTAATCCATCGTGGCCGAGACCCCGTGACGCCTCAGTTTCGGCAGATGTTTCAGTGCCCACTTCCGCCCCTCCTCGCCCAGTGAAACGATATAGATATCGACCTGGTCGGCCAGCAATCCCGGGATATCGATCTCAAGCTCTTCGCAAGCCAGCAGGAGCCGCTCGATGCCGGCGGCAAACCCGATTGCAGGTGTCGATGGCCCTCCGATCTCTTCGGCGAGCAGGTCATACCGTCCTCCACCTGCCAAAGCATCCTGGGCACCCAGATCGGGGCTGATCAGTTCGAATGCAGTCCGGGTGTAGTAGTCCAGGCCGCGTACCAGTAACGGGTCCTCTTCGAACGGGATTTCGAGCTCACCCAGCAGCAACTTGACCTGCTCGAAATGGTTTTTCGATTCCGGGTTCAAAAAATCTGCAATACGCGGTGCATTCTCCACCAGCGGACGGTCCTCCGCCTCTTTGGAGTCGAGGATCCTGAGGGGATTTTTCTCAAGCCTTTTCCTGGAAACCTCACTCAATTTATCTTTCAGTGGTGTAAAATAGTCTGTCAATGCCTGTTTGTAGTTGTCGCGGCTTGCAGGATCGCCGATCGAGTTGATCTTGAGAGTGGTGTTTTTAATTCCAACCACGTCATAGATATGGATCATAAAGGCGATACACTCGGCATCGGCAACCGCGTTGCCGGTACCCATAATTTCGATGCCGAACTGATGAAACTGACGCAGTCGCCCTTTCTGAGGACGCTCAGCACGAAACATCGGCCCGATATAGTAGAATTTTTGTGTTCCCCCACGCTGATCGAGGTGGTGCTGGATATAGGAACGAACCACCGGAGCGGTTCCTTCCGGCCTCAATACGTAGTTGTCCTCGCCGCGGGTGAAGGAGTAGATCTCCTTGGAGACGATGTCGGTTTCCCGGCCTACGCTGCGGACAACCAGTTCGGTCTGTTCCATAACGGGAGTCCGGATCTCTTCGAAGTTGAACTTCCGGGCTTCCCGGTGGATCAGTCGCTCGAGAGCCTGCCACTTTTCAACTTCGCCGGGCAGAATGTCGTTCATCCCCTGGTGTGTGGTGTATTTCGCTTGCGCCATGATTAAAATTCTAACTCTGGTCTTCAATTCGAGCCAAAGATACGATCCATTTTGAATTATTCTTAACCTGCATTAAGTACTTGAAAATTTCTCTGCCACCTGTATTGATCCCAAACGGTTTGATCAATGAACAACAGTTTGCTGCAACGAACTGTTTGGGACTCACCTTGCGTGAGAAGGCCGCATTTTCGGTATGGTTGGGGTGTTGTTCAAATAAGTCTTATTTTTTGATGATTTGAAGTTCAAAAGGAGGTAAGGAGGTTTTGCCTGTTGTCGATTTCACTATCGATACGGTTCGAAACGCTCCCTGGAAATTGATGGAATTTTGAGCAACAGGATCAGGGAAACCGATTTTCTGGTTATTGGCAGCGGAATTGCAGGGTTATCTGCAGCTCTTCACGCCGGCCGTTTTGGAAGGGTTGTACTGGTTACCAAATCCAGCCTTTCAACAAGTAGCAGCTACTGGGCGCAGGGGGGAGTTGCAGCTGCTATTCACCGGGAAGATACACTGAGAAATCACACTGAGGATACTCTGAATGCCGGGCGGGGCTATTGCAATGAGAATGCGGTTGAACTGCTGGTCAGAGAGGGTGTGGAGAGGGTCAGGGAACTGATGGCCATGGGCATGAAGTTCGATAAAAAGGGGGATGAACTTGATCTCGGGTTAGAGGGAGGCCACACCAGGAGGAGAATTCTGCATGCCGACGGAGCGTCTACAGGAAGGGCCATGATCGATTTTTTGATCGATTCCGTCCTGAACTTGAATAATGTAACTGTAGTAGAAGATGCATTTGTCGGGAACCTGTGTGTCGAAGGGGAAAAATGTAAAGGGGCGGATCTCTGGCACGGCCGGGATAGTGAACATCTTCGAATCGTCAGTCCGGTTACGTTGCTTGCAACAGGAGGGTACTCCGGCCTCTACATGCGCTCGACCAACCCCCACACGTCGACCGGAGATGGGCTCTGGCTGGCCAGCGATAAGGGCGCGACACTGAAAGACCTTGAATTTGTCCAGTTTCACCCCACAGCTTTGTATACCGGCGACAGCAATACTTTTTTGATCAGTGAAGCTTTGCGGGGGGAGGGGGCATATCTGTTGAATGAGCGCGGCGAACGGTTTATGATGGATTATGAGGGGCGGGAACTGGCACCCCGGGATCTGGTTTCGCAAGTGATCTACCGGCAGATCGAACATCAGGACCGGGATCATGTGTATCTGGATCTGCGTCACCTGGACTCTGAAAAGTTAGAACTTCGGTTTGGAGATTTCCTGGTGCAGCTGAAACGATACGGGATAGACGGCACCCGGCAATTGATCCCGGTAGCTCCGGCTGCACATTATTGTATTGGCGGTGTAGAGACCGGGCTGAATGGAGAAACCGGAATCGAAGGTCTTTATGCCTGCGGTGAAGTGGCTGCAACCGGTGTGCACGGGGCCAACCGGCTGGCCAGCAATTCGCTGCTGGAGTGTCTTGTCTTCAGCAGACGGGCCGTTGATCATGCGGCTGCTTCTGTTTTTGGCAGCAATGGATCGGAGTCAAATTTCTCTTCAGTACAGTTGTACATTGATACCGGCATATCTCGAACTTTCAGCGAGATCAAGAACCGGGTGGCTTGGCTATTGAACAGCTATGCCGGCATTCTCCGCCGTCGGGAAGGACTTATGCAGGCGCTGGGTCAGATTCAGCAGATCAGGGAACGATATCGCTTTTCAGACAAGGAAGAGTATTATTCAATCCGGACTGAAGGACTTTTACGGGTGTCGGAACTGATAATTCATTCAGCACTCGGCCGGGAAGAGAGCCTGGGAGTTCACCAGATCGACCGCCCATTGCCAAAAGAACCGGCATCAGAAATTGCAGTGAAATGAGCACCACAACCAACGTACATATTGCGGATCCGGTTGGATCGTTGGAGGAATTGCTTCGAAAAAAATCGATTCAAACTCTTATCAAGCTGGCATTTGATGAGGATTTGGGCAGCGGAGATTTCACTACGAATGCTGTAACTGGATCGGAGGAGCGCGCCGAAGCGATTTGGATCGCTAAACAGGAAGGGGTGGTGGCCGGACTGGAGTTCGGAAGAGCTGTGTTTCAATATCTGGATCCGGATCTGCAATGGCTGCCGAACGTTCAGGATGGAGCTCATGTGAAAACGGGTGACCGTCTGGTTGATATAGAAGGGTCTTGCCGGGCTATACTGTCGGCAGAACGGATCGCCCTGAACTTTGTACAGAGGATGTCCGGCATCGCAACGAGAACTTCACAGTTTACGGAGTTGCTGGAGGACCTGCCAGTTCGGTTACTCGATACACGCAAGACGGTGCCGGGTTTGAGGCTGCTCGACAAATATGCCGTCTCGGCTGGCGGAGGAGGTAATCACCGCTTGGGCTTGTACGATCTTGCTATGGTTAAAGAAAACCACATTATTGCTGCGGGCGGAATCACCCATGCAGTTGAGCAGATTCGCAAGGCAAGACCGGATTTGAAAATAGAAGTCGAGACTACGACACTTGAGCAGGTGGAGCAAGCGCTGGCCTGCAATGTGGAGTTCATTATGCTGGACAATATGGAGCCGTCGCTGATGGCAGAAGCGGTTCGTCTGGTGGGCGGCAGAGCCCAAACAGAAGCATCCGGGAATATATCATTTGGCAATATTAGAAAAGTGGCGGAAACCGGGGTCAATTTCATCTCCATCGGTGCGTTAACACACTCGGTCGAGGCATTCGATATCAGTCAAAAGCTCATAAAAATCGATACGGAATCATGGAAAAGAAGGAAATGATATTTGAAATCAACCGGATGAAAGAGCAACGAAATGCTGTCATTCTGGCTCATAACTATCAGGTTCCGGAGATTCAGGATATTGCCGATTTTGTCGGGGATTCACTGGGACTGTCGCGGAAAGCTGCCGAAACGGATGCCGATCTGATCGTATTCTGCGGAGTTCATTTTATGGCGGAAACCGCTGCCATCATCTCCCCGGACAAAAAGGTACTGATACCAGACCTGGAAGCAGGGTGTTCTCTTGCCGACAGTATTACCGCCGAACAGCTGAGGGCCTGGAAAGCCGATCACCCCGAGGCGGTGGTAGTCACCTATATTAATACGACGGCAGAAGTGAAAGCCGAATGCGACTATTGTTGTACCTCATCCAATGCCGTATCTATTGTTGAGGCGATCCCGGAAGATCGTGAAATTCTTTTTCTGCCAGATAAATTTCTGGGAGGCTATGTGGAGATGGTTACCGGCCGGAAGCTCAATGTCTGGCAGGGGGCGTGTCATGTTCATGAAAAGATCGGGGATATAAATCTGGCGGAAAAGGAGAAAGAATATCCGGATGCAGAATTTTTGATCCATCCCGAATGTGGCTGCTCAACCTCATGCATGATGCGATCCTCGGTCTACTACGACTGCAAGGATGGCCATATCTATTCGACAAGCGGGATGCTCCGCCGCGCACAGGAGTCGGATGCTGATGAGTTTGTTGTGGCAACCGAAACCGGTATCCTCTATCGCATGGAGAAAGAGAATCCCGGTAAAACGTTCTATCCGGCCAACGAACGATCAGTATGCGAATTCATGAAGATGATCACGCTGGAAAAACTGTACGATTCATTGAAACAGGACCGGTTTGAAGTTCATGTACCGGACTTGCTTGCCAAACGAGCCCTTCGGCCGATTGAACGGATGCTGGAGATTGGATAGGCTTTGCAGGTGTATTTGATTGTTCTGATTTCGGCAGCGTTGTTAATAGAGAGAGCAGTGCAGAGAGTTACCGGAAAATGCCTGTTGCCATATCGGAAATCTTTATTATGTTCCTGAATCAAATAAACTGTCCACGAATAGATGGTAATCTGCTAATCCCGAAAATTATGAAGAATCTGCTTATAACCCTGGTTGTTTCAACTCTCTTTCTGCTTCCGGATCCTGCGTTGGCACAGAAAACGTATGTTCATGCCGGCACACTGATCGACGGAATTTCCGACGAACCTCATGATCGGGTAACGATCGTGATTGAAGATGGCGTTATTCAATCAGTTGAATCCGGTTTTGTGGAGGCTGCTCCCGGCAACGAAGTGATCGACTTGCGCAATAGCACAGTGATGCCCGGCTGGATCGATCTGCATGTCCACCTGGAAGGAGAAACCAATCCGAATCGATATATCGAGGCCTTTACCCTCAATCCGGAAGATCGAGCTTTTCGCTCGGTTCTCTACGCCAGACGGACACTCGAAGCGGGCTTTACCACCGTTCGCGACCTCGGCGGCAGCGGTGTCAATACAGCGCTTCGGAATGCGATTCGGGCCGGATTTGTCGATGGGCCACGGGTCGTAAGTGTCGGAAAATCGCTGGCTACGACTGGCGGACATGCCGACCCGACCAACAATTTTCGCCGGGACCTGATGGGAAGTCCCGGGCCGGAAGATGGGGTGATTAATGGAGTTGCTGAAGCACGACAGGCGGTCCGCCAGGCTTATAAAAACGGGTCCGACCACATCAAGATTACAGCAACCGGAGGGGTATTAAGTGTAGCTGCTTCGGGGCAGAATCCGCAGTTTATGGATGACGAACTCGAGGCGATCGTCCAGACGGCTCGGGATTATGGAATGCATGTGGCCGCTCATGCTCACGGTACGGAGGGGATGTTGCGTGCAGTTCTTGCAGGAGTCCATACGATCGACCACGGTACCTATATGGATGAAGAGGTGATGGCAGCGATGGTTGATAGGGGAACCTGGTATATTCCGACCATATCTGCCGGTAAATTTGTTGCCGAAATGGCTGAAGAAGAGGGTTACTATCCTCCGATGGTGGCCGAGAAGGCGCAGGAGATCGGTCCACAGATCCAGGAGACATTTCGAAAGGCGTATGAGTATGGTGTGAAGATCGCTTTCGGAACCGATGCCGGTGTTTTTTATCACGGTGACAACGCCCGCGAATTTATCTATATGACAGAAGTCGGGATGCCCGTTATGGAAGCGATTCAAAGTGCCACAATGTCGGCAGCAACAGTACTTGGCATGGAGGACTCCATCGGAAGTGTTGAGGCCGGGAAGCTTGCAGACCTGGTAGCAGTTGACGGAAACCCTCTGGATGATGTCGAGAGTCTGACCGACGTCACTTTTGTCATGAAGGATGGTCTGGTTTATAAGAAGCACTGATCCGTTTCGGTCCAGGCAGCAAACTCTAATGAATGCAATTTCTCCGCGAATGAGCCGGCTGAAATCTCTCTCTGTGATTCTGCTGATTCCAGCCTGGCTTGCAGCCGGTGCCTTGTTGGGGACAGGTAGCCTGCTGTCGGCTCAGGATCGACTTGTTTATGAATCCGGCGGGGAACTGATAAGAGAACAGGCGGCCTACTCGGTCGATCATTATGAGATCAATCTGAAAGTCAACCCGGCCGACAGCACCATCGCCGGTGATGTTGTCGTTCACGGAACGATCGTTCATCCAACCGACCTGATCATACTCGACCTCGACCCCCGGCTCTCGATAGGTTCGGTCCGGGAGCTCCTTGAATCGCAAAAAGGCCGCCCGCCCGGCGGAGCTCCGAATGCCGAGGGTATCGGTGAGGAACGGGATGGGGCCGGAGAGATCGAATGGCAGGAATTAAGAGTGGTCCGGACAGAAGAGTCCAAGCGATTCAGAGTCTATTTTCCTCAAACACGTCAGCCCGGTGAGGATTTTAAAATTCAAATATCCTATGGCGGCTCACCCAAAATAGCTGCCAACCCTCCCTGGGACGGTGGATTTGTATGGGACCGGACTCCCTCCGGAGAACCCTGGATCGGTGTTGCTTGCCAGACGATCGGGGCCTGGGTATGGTGGCCCAACAAAGACCACCCCTCCGACAAACCCCACACGGTCGCGATGAACTTTACCTTGCCCGACCATCTGGTAGTAGCTGCCAACGGCCGGTTGAAGGGAACAAGCCGGTACGCAGAGGGCTGGAAAACCTGGCATTGGTTCAGCTCCAACCCGATCAGTAATTATAACGTGACGCTTAATGCAGCTCCTTATGAGGTCATCAGGGAGACCTATACAAGCATCACCGGAGAAGAGATGGAAATCAGTTTCTGGGTACTTCCGGAGTATCTGGAGAAGGGCCGTAACCTTTTTCCCCAGTTTGCCAAACAACTGCGATTTCTCGAAGATCTGTTGGGCCCCTATCCGTTTCGAAACGAAAAATATGGAGTGGCACACACACCTTATCTGGGAATGGAGCATCAGACCATCATCGGTTACGGTGCCAGCTTTCGGGATGATAACATGTTTGGTCAGAATGTCGGATTTGATGATCTCCATCAGCACGAGCTGGCTCATGAATGGTGGGGTAATATGGTGACTGTCTGGGACTGGAGAGATTTCTGGATCCATGAGGGGTTTGGTACCTATATGCAGGCTCTATATGCAGAGCATCTCGGTGGTAAGAGCGCCTACCGCGAAATGATGGATATGATGCGCAACAGGATTATTGCGGCCGAAGAGATTGCGCCGCGACAGTGGCAGTCGACAGTTGATATTTACGGTGTAGGAAGAGGCGGCGATATCTATTTCAAGGGAGCCTGGGTGCTCTCTACTCTTCGCTGGCTGATCGGTGATGAACTCTTTTTTCAATCATTACGACGGTTTGCATATCCCGATCCGGAACTTGAAAATGTGACCGATGGAAGTCAGGTGCGTTTCGTAACTACCGAAGACTATCTGAACCTGGTCAATGAACTTACCGGAGAACAACTCGACTGGTTTTTTGAAGTATATCTGCGAAGCCCGGGCCTGCCGCGCCTGAGGATGATGCGCGATGGAGAGGAGCTGAAGCTTAGATGGAGCACCACCCGGGATCTGGACTTTCCGATGCCTCTGGAGATCGAAATTGACGGAGAGTTAAAACGCTTGGCACCGGATGAGGGAGTGTTCAGGTTCGAACTTCCGGAAGGCAAGGATCTACGTGTCGATCCGCACAACCGGATTTTGAAGCGATCTGCCGGTTCAGTGGAGGAGCGTCCAGAATAGCCATGGTTCAGTGGAGGAGGGTCCACAGGAAAGCCATGGATCTGGATCGGGAGTTATCAGGATCCTATCGGCTGATCAGAGATTCAATCAATCCCTTAAACTCCTTTTTGTCTTTGTATATCAGAATCGGAATACCAAAACTGTAATTCATCATGCGGTCTGCCAGCTCATCCATCAATACATTGGAAAGAGTGCTTCTGTTTCGGGCTCCGACGACAATCAGGTCGCTTTTCTGACGGATCGACTGATCATATACCAAATCCGGTATTTTTTTGCTATTGTTCAGCGTAAAGATATAGTCGATCTCTTCACTTAGTGAGTATTTCCTTTTAAACTTGTTCAGTTTCTTCTTTAACGGCTCCTGCATCTCCTCTTCAAACTGCTCGGCCGGTATAGAAGGGAAAAACTGTGTCGGATAGTTGTAGACATGTTGAGCGGTAAGAGAAGCCCCGGATACCCCTGAAATTCCGGTCGTGAATTGAAGAGCCTTGGCGGAATACTCATTAAAGTTGATCGGAACAAGGATATTCTCAAGGTTGAACCGGGAAGTTTCGGGAACCAGCAGCACCGATCCAGGCACATATTTTACAATTTTATTGGCGATAATCCCTTTGCCTTCGAAACCGCTCTTTTTTCCCATCACAAGCAGATCGGGGTGGTACTGCTGCATTGTCTGGATCATCGTGTCTGTCGGACTCCCCGAGACGATCAGGATAGAGGTTTCACACTCCGTCTTGATCTGCTCCTCCACTTTTTCATAGATCTCCTCCCGGATCATTTCGTGAAATTGATCCGCATCAGCCGCTTCCGGAAAGAGTTCGGCAACCTCCTCCGCCAGGTTTTGCTGCTCTACGATATGCAGGAACGTGATTTCCTCCGGTTCCAGCAGTTCGGCCAGGAAATTGACATACTCCAGCAGAAACTGATCCATCTGCGTAAGGTCAAGAGCGACCATCCAATTTTTTAACTGCATTGTCTTGTCTGTTTTAAGGTTCTTTGATTACGCCGATCTTATGATTCATCTTCGTCAGTGTTGCGACGTCTTATTACACGCTCTACAATTGTTTTGTATTCATCCCTCTGTCGAGTCGTTTCTTCACGATACTCTTTTCTCAACGCTTTCCAGAGACTAAAACACATAATGATAAGTACCGCAGCAAACGGCAGGCCGGTGGTGATCGATGCAGTCTGCAGGGCGGCAAGCCCGCCAAAGTAGAGAAGTACCGCAGCGACGACACCTTCGGAAACTGCCCAGAACACCCGTTGTTGTTTGGGAGGATTGGTATTTCCTCCGGATGCGAGCATATCGATCACGAGAGAACCCGAGTCCGAAGAGGTAACGAAAAAGGTCATAATCACTGTCGTGGCAATCAGGCTGGTGACGGCCGATAACGGAAATCCGTCGAGCAGAGCGAATAGCATTTCTTCGTTGCCAAGGCCGCTTATGCCTCCTGCACCAAATAGTTCTACATAGATACCGCTATTGCCGAAAACTGTCAGCCAGATAAATGTAAAGGCAGTGGGAACCAGCAGAACTCCTTTGATAAACTCACGGATGGTCCGCCCCCGGGAAATTCGGGCGATAAACATGCCGACGAAAGGAGACCATGCGATCCACCAGCCCCAGTAGAAGAGGGTCCAGCCACCCAGCCAGTCCCCTTCATGGCCAAAGGAATCGACCCAGAAGGTGGTTTCCACGATCGACTGCAGATAGCGTCCGAGGTTCTCCGGAAGGGAGTTGAGGATAAAAAGGGTCGGGCCGACCAAAAACAGAAAAAGAATCAGGATGAGGGCCAGTGCAAGATTAAAGTTGCTCAGCCTCTTGATACCTTTGTCGAGTCCCAGGACAACCGAGACGGTAGCGGCCAGAGTGATGATAGCGATCAGCAGGATCTGTGTATTGGTAGAGACTTCGAGGCCGATCAAAAAGTCTAGTCCGGCATTGATCTGCATCACCCCGATCCCGAGTGAGGTGGCCACACCGAACATGGTTCCGAAGATAGCCAGTATATCAACCAGGTTACCAATCGGTCCGTGGATTCGGTTACCGAGAAGCGGATAAAATGCGGATCGGATCGACAGCGGGAGGTTCTTTCGGTAAGCAAAGTAGGCCAGCGACATCCCTACGACGATGTAGATCCCCCAGGCATGCAGCCCCCAGTGATAAAAGGTCATTCGCATCGCTTCCCGGGCCGCTTCGGTGCTTTCGGGATCTGCTTCCAGCGGATTGACAAAGTGACTGATCGGTTCGGCTACACTGAAAAAAACCAGCCCGATCCCCATGCCGGCACTGAATAGCATCGCAAACCAGGATGCTTTGCTGTATTCCGGCTCCGAATCGTCCGGCCCCAGCTTGACGCGGCTGTAGGGGCTGAAATAGACGACCGCGATAAAAACCAGAAAAAAGGCGACCGACAGAATATAGAACCAGCCGAAATATTCGACAATGGAACTCTGGATCTTGTCGAATATTTGGCCGGTACCCTCGGGAAAGAGGACGCCGAATAGAATAAACAGAAAGATAACACCGATCGAAGTGAAAAAAACGACCGGGTTCACTTTCCAGGACTCTTTAAACCGCTTTATCATGAGTAATCCGTTTCAACATGAGTGATCCCCCGATTTAACAGGCCTCATCAGGATAATAAATCCCGTTTGAAAGTAAAAAGTGCTGTTATTGGCTATTGAATCGAATCGGCAGATGACCGAATGAGCGCACAAACCGATGATACGATGAGTGTCGATGAGCACATTTTTCATTAGGTTCCGGTCGTGTGATAACAGTATGAACGGATCGTTTGTCAGAATCATTCGATTCGGAAGGATCTGTTCCTCCGATGCCGGCTGTCCCTCATTTGGCTTACAGCCAGGCTCTGTTAATCAATTGGCTGACCATCAATTACAAACTGATCTGAGTATGAACCGAATAATCCCGATTCTTCCAAAACTTGCATTGTTGCTTATTCCACTGTTGATTCTCTCCATTGAGATCGTACAAGCTGAATCACCGTTGGTTTTGACGGATGGCGATCCACTCGAAATGTCGATTGGCCAGAAAGCCGTTGAGCCGGTCGAAGGGCTGAGTTTAATTTCTGATGGTGACCCGGCTGCGAGGTTGTATGAGCTGTTTGACGAACACTGGGAGTACAGACTGGAGGCCAATCCGCTTTTTGCTACCAATCAGGGAGTTCACCGATATAACGACCGGCTAGCTGACCCATCCCTGGCAGCACTGCAAGAGCGTTATGAAAAAAATCTGGCATTTCTCGAGAAGCTTCATGAGATACCGCGCAGCGAACTCGATCGTGAGGATCAGATCCATTACGATATATTTGAACTGCAATTGATCCAGTCCGTCGAAGGGTATGAACTGGGTGATCATCTGCTGCCACTCAACGGCTGGTGGGATTATCATGCAACATTCGCCGACCTGGCGAACCGGGTTCCGCTCAACCATACCGACGATTATATAAATTACCTGTCGAGGCTGGCCGCTTTCAGTGATTACAACAGAGCCTATCTGGAACGGCTCGAAACCGGACTGGAGTCCGGCTGGGTACGACCCCAGGTCGTTTTTGAGGATTACGTGGCGTCGGTCGATGCACATATCACAGACGAAGTAACTGAGAGCAGGTTTTATGAGCCGTTTGAGGAGTTCCCATCCACAATTTCCGAAGATGACCGGCAGATGCTGCGAGAAAGAGCGGTCGAGGTGCTGGAGTCGATCGTTGTGCCGGAATATCGAGAGCTGAGCCGATTTCTAACCGACGAGTATATTCCGAACGCATCCCCCTCGATCGGAATTACAGAACTGGATGGAGGGGATGAGTATTATAACTATCTGGTGCGGCTTCATACGACACTCGATATTACAGCAGATGAGGTGCACCAGACCGGCCTGGAGGAGGTTTCGCGAATCCGGGAGGAGATGATGGAGATAGTAGAAGAGCAGGGATTTGGAGAGGATTTCGACGCTTTTGTTGAATTTTTACGTACCGATCCGCAGTTTTATGCCGAATCACCGGAAGAGCTGATGAAAGAGACGGCATGGGCCCTCAAGCGGATGGACGGTGAATTGCCTCGGTTATTCGCAACACTTCCCCGGCTTCCCTATGGGATTCGTCCGATTCCGGACTACCTTGCTCCGAGAACCACCACCGCATACTACAGCAGGGGCGCAGCGGACGGTACCCGGGCGGGTTTCTATTATGTGAACACTTATGATCTACCGAGCCGTCCGCTCTACGAGGTCGAGGCGCTGTCTTTTCACGAAGCGGTTCCGGGCCACCATCTGCAGAATGCGCTCCAGCAGGAGATTGAGAACCTCCCCCGATTCCGTCAGACAAGCGGATTCACCGCATTCGGCGAAGGGTGGGCGCTTTACTCGGAGCGGCTCGGCCTGGAGGTTGGATTTTACGAAGATCCGTTCAGTAATTTCGGACGACTCAGCTACGAGATGTGGCGGGCACTTCGCCTGGTCGTCGACACAGGAATGCATGCCATGGGTTGGAGCCGTCAGCAAGCGATCGACTTTATGGCGGAAAATTCCGCATTATCCCTTCATAATATCCGCACCGAGGTGGACCGCTATATCTTTTGGCCGGGACAGGCTCTCGGGTATAAAATGGGAGAACTGAAAATTCGCGAATTACGCAACCGGGCCGAAGAGCAGCTTGGCGAAAAGTTCGACATACGAACCTTTCACGATGCGGTGCTCCTGCAAGGAAGTGTACCGCTTCAAGTGCTGGAAGAGAATATCGAACTTTATATCGAGCGGCAGGCAGCCGAGTAGCAGGCAGATGAGCGGCAGGCAGCCGAGGAGCAGAGCGGCCGGTGAACGAATCTTGTTGTAGAGAACCGGATGCACTACTATAATCGCAGCAGCACTGCCAAATCCGGGGCCATATCGTATCGCACCGATCCGCCAACGCCTCGACTCGTATCGCACCGATCCGCCAACGCCCCGATCCGTATCGCTCCGATCCGTATTACACCGAACCGTACTATTGAGAACAGTACCGGGTAGAAAAATTTGAAACACAGATCATGTCACTATATGCCGACATCGCTTTCCCCACTCCTGTGCGAAAGCTTTTTACCTACAAAATAGAACGGCCGGGAGAGGTCAACCCGGAAGAGATCAAACCGGGCATGAGAGTCTGGGTTCCGCTGCGGGGAGAAAACGCAATCGGCCTGGTGATCAATGTTCACGAACGGAATCCGGAGTTTCCGACCCGGCCGGTGTTGAGGGTGCTCGACACCGAGCCGATACTTGATGAACATCAGCTTCAACTGGCAGACTGGATTCACCGTTTCTACTACTGTTCTATCGGGGAAGTGGTCCAGGCTGCTCTGCCTGCAGGACTCAACTTTATCGCGGAGAAGAAGCTGCGGCTGGCTGAGAATGAAGATGCTCTGGATCGATTACCGGTGGAACTCCGGGAGATGGCCGAAGAGATTCTGGATGATGAGTTGACCCTGGAATCGGCCCGGCGCCGGTGGCGGGAGAACCCGCATTCCGGCCGACTAAAGAAGTTGATCAGCAGCGGGGTTGTGGAAGTCTGGGAGATACCGAAACAGAAGGTCCGGAAGAAAACGGAAAAGGCCTGGGTCTGGAACGATGCGGTGGATAAGGAGGATATAGACCGGTTGATCGAAGAGTCCGGAAACTATAAATGGATCGAAGCCCTGCAACAAATTCGCCGGATCGGTTTGCCTGCCGGCCATAAAGCTTTGCTCGACGATCCACTGGTGACCGGTTACACATTACGAAGAATCGAAGATGAGGGGATTATCCTGTCACAACAGAAGCCGGTTGAAATTGAGAATAAGCCCGATTACCGGTTTGAGCCGAGTAAAATCAATCAGCTTACGCAACAGCAGCAGGAGGTCTATGAAGAGGTGAAAGCCTCGATTCGTTCCCAAATGTACAGCAGTTTTCTGCTCCACGGGGTCACCGGATCGGGGAAAACAGAAATCTATATTCATGCTCTGAAGCAGGCTCTGTCACAGGGACAGGGCGGAATTGTGCTTGTTCCCGAAATTGCCCTCACTCCTCAAACCGTGCGCCGTTTTTATCAGATTTTCGGCGATCGGATAGCCGTACTCCACAGCCGCCTCTCCGACAGGGAACGGGCCGGAACCTGGGAAAAACTTAAAAAAGGAAAAAAACGGGTGGCGATCGGGCCGCGCTCAGCCATCTTTGCACCGGTACAAAACCTTGGCCTGATTATCGTGGATGAAGAACACGACACCTCCTACAAACAATTTGACCCGGCGCCTCGCTACCATGCCCGCGATGTGGCTGTCATGCGGGGATTGATCGAAGAGGCAACGGTTCTGATGGGGTCTGCAACTCCGTCACTCGGGACCCTCCATGCAGCATATAAAGGAAAACATCGACTTTTAAAGCTTCCCGGCCGACGAAATGCAGAGATGCCGGAGGTGATAATTCTCGATCTGAAACAGTATAAATCGGCCATGTACGGGCCTCTCGCTGTGGAGCTTCACGAGGCGGTCACCCGGGCGCTGGAGCAAAACGAACAGGTCATTCTTCTCTATAATCGGCGCGGTTATGCCAGTTACCTGCAATGTGAAGATTGCGGCCATATTCCTCAAAGCCCCGATTCTTCGGTAAGTCTTACGTACCACAGAACACGCGATATCCTGCTCTGCCACTACAGCGGGTACTCTCGAAAAGCCGATAGAATCTGCCGCGAATGCGGATCCAGGGCTGTGGCTGCAAAAGGAAGCGGTACACAGCAGATCGAGCAGCAATTGAAAGAGCTCTACCCCGAAGCCCGGCTGCTTCGCATGGACCGGGATACAACTGCGGGCAAGGAGTCACATCGGGAGATCTACGAAAAGTTTCTCAGTGGCAGCGCCGACATTCTGATCGGTACCCAGTTGGTTTCCAAAGGACTCGACTTTCCTGATGTGACTGTGGTCGGAGTCCTTGGTGCTGAAACTGAAATGGCGTTTCCCTCATTCCGGTCTGGGGAACGAACATTTCAGCTTCTGAGCCAGGTAGCGGGGAGAGCAGGGCGCGGAAGAAAGAAGGGGACAGTTTATATTCAGACCTGGCGGCCCGACCATCGGGCCATAAAAATGGCCGCCGGACACGATTACACCTCTTTTGCAGAAACAGAGCTGAATGAACGACGTGAACTGGGCTATCCACCCTATTCCCGGATGGTGGTTTTTCACTTTCGAGGCAGGTCTAATCCGATGACCGGACGAGTTGCCGAGCAGTTTACTGCAGCTCTTCGGCAGGTGGTACGGCAGCTGAATTCCAAATCGTCTGCGAAACTGCATGAAAACAGATCCGGAGATTCTGCTGAAGATCCTCCAGTACTCTCAGTCCTTGGCCCTTCCCCGTCGGTTATTGAGTTTGTGAACAGGCAGTACCGCTGGGAAACACACCTTAAAATTCCATCCCGTTTTAATGCTTCGGCGATCGAAAAATTGATGGATGTGGTCTTTACCCGGTACGAGTCGATCAAACCGAAAGGCGGTTCGGGAATACGGATTGGTGTTGATGTAGATGCAGTCGAGTAACCGCAATGTTTGAGGTGTTTACAAGTAACCGCATCGAGATATGGGCATTAAAATCGATTGTTGTATCTTTAATTCAGGTTTGGAAGAAATCTGAAGCGGCGATTTACCGATCTGTTTGTAAACCGTCTGTCCATTAAATTTTAAGGCTCGAAGCGATGGGAGAAGAGAAAGTCAAACTGGCGGAGAATCGTGAGCAGGTTCAAGAGTTTGTAAAATATCTGATGAAAGATATTCGTGCGCTCGAACGGATGCTCGAGGAGGGGTGGTTCGAGATCGACAAAGCGCGCATAGGTGCCGAGCAGGAACTCTGTCTTGTCGACCGGAATGCCAAAGCGGCACCCATCAGCATGGAAGTACTTGAAAAGCTTGGCGAAGGACCCTATACGACGGAGCTGGCACAGTTTAACCTGGAGATCAACATGCCGCCGCTCGAGTTCAAGGGGGATGCACTTTCGCAGATGGAAGAGAACCTGCAGAACGAAGCTGATCGGGTCCGGAAAGTGGTCAATGAATTGGGGGGTGAAATCGTATTTACCGGAATTCTGCCGACCATTCGCCAGGTGGATGTTGATATCGAAAACATGACACCGCTGCCGCGTTACGATGCGCTCTGCAAGGCGATCAACAAACTGCGCGGCCAAGAGTATGAGCTTCGTATTCAGGGAATGGATGAACTGCTGATGCGGTTCGACTCCCCGCTTCTTGAAGCGAGCAACACCGGGTTCCAGGTGCATCTGCAGGTAAACCCCGACCAGTTTGTGGATCGATACAATATTGCTCAGGCGATCAGCGGGCCGGTTCTCGCGTCGGCGGTCAATTCACCGATACTTTTTGGAAAACGGCTCTGGAGAGAAACCCGTGTGGCTCTCTTTCAGCAGACGGTGGATACCCGGAAAGCGGGAGATCATCTCAGAGATTCCAGCCCCAGAGTTACATTTGGCAACGAATGGCTTAAAGACAGCATTCTCGAGATCTACAAAGAAGATATCGCCCGCTACAGGGTGCTTCTTTCGAGCACGGTCAACGAAGATGTTGAAAAACTGATCGAGGAGGGGAAGCCTCCCGAATTGAGAGCTCTCCAGATTCACAATGGAACCGTCTATCGCTGGAATCGCCCCTGTTACGGTATTTCCAACGGAATAGCACACCTGAGAATCGAAAACAGAGTGTTTCCGTCGGGACCGACCATAGCCGATGAGATCGCTAATGCTGCATTCTGGCTCGGACTGCTTAACGGCATGGGAGATGTTTACGGCGATATCACAGACGTGATGGAGTTTGATGATGCCAAAATGAACTTTTTTGCCGCCTCCAAGATGGGGCTCGATACAAAATTCAGATGGGCCGATGATAAGCGATATACGGCAGTTGAGCTGATCAATAAAGAGTTGCTGCCGATTGCAAGAGAAGGTCTCAGAAAAGCAGGGATTCGGAAATCCGATATCGACAGCAATCTGGAGACGATTGAGGAGCGAACCGACAAGGCGCAAACCGGCAGTTACTGGATGCTTAAATCCTACTCGGAGCTAAGCAAGAAGGTATCGAGGGAGCAAGCTTTGACTGCGATCACCAATGCGATGATCAAAAACCAGAAGAAGGGTGAGCCGGTGCACAAGTGGGGCCTGGCCAAGGTAGAGGATATGGAGATGTGGCAACCCTCGAAACTTCTCGTCGAAGAGTTTATGACTACCGATCTGTTTACAGTTCAGAAAGATGATATTCTGGAACTGGTTGCCAATCTGATAGAGTGGCGTAGAATTCGGTATGTGCCGGTAGAAGATGACAACAATCATCTGGTCGGCCTGATCACTATGAGGATGGTGTTCAAAGAGTTTAACAGGGCTATTCATGAGGAAAAAGCGGCTGAGGAATCGGTCGAAAAGCTGATGATCAAAAATCCGATCACGATTCACCCGGAGGCATCGATCCTGGAAGCGATCGATATTATGGACTCACAACAGATCGGATGTTTGCCCGTAGTAAAGAATAATCGTCTGGTTGGTGTTATCACCGAAGGAAACTATATGAACATTACAGCACGTCTGCTCCGAAGCATGGATTCGGAAGATGGTGAAAGTAAAGATGGAGAAAGTAAAGAAGGGTCGGAACCGGAAGCGGAATGAATTGGAAAGGCACGGAGGAGGTTGACAGGCGGATTTTCTGGGAGCGGCATGGAGAGGAAGTGAAGACGGTACTGGTGGTGATCGCCGGCCTGCACGGAAATGAACCGGCAGGTATTCATGCTGTTGAAAATATGGCTCGCACAATGGATGAAGTGTCGCCGAAATTGGACGGGGCGATCTATGCCATCAAGGGTAACAGCCAGGCGCTCAGTGAAGGAGCCCGATTTCTGGACAAGGATCTGAACCGGATGTGGGAAACCTTCTACTCCGAAGAGCTTGGTTCCCAAAGGTACAATCGGAATGGGGCGGCTGAACTTCAGGAGCTCAAGGCGATCAAGCAATCCCTCAGCCGGATATTTGAACAATACTCTCCCGACGACCACAACTACATCTTTACCGATCTGCATACGACCTCATCAGAAAGCTGCGCTTTTATACCCTTCAACGATACATTGGCCAACAGAAGGCTGGCCCGAAGATTTCCGGTGCCGCAGATTCTGGGCCTCGAGGAGCATGTACATGGGACACTGCTCAGTTATATCAATAACCTGGGTTTGATGGCGATCGGTTTTGAAGGTGGAGCCCATCATGATGAGATGTCGATCCGTCGATGCGAAGCATTTCTATGGCTTGTGCTCTATTACAATCGAATGGCAGATCTGTCGCCGGAAAAAGTAAACGAATATGAGAGCTTGATCTCTTCGGAAAGTGTAGCGCCCGGTATATATTACGAGATAGTTCACCACCACTATGTGGACAATCCGGATGACTTTGAGATGCTGAACGGCTTTTCAAACTTCGATCCGGTGGAGAAAGATCAGCCGGTGGCTCGCGAAAAGGGCAGGCTTGTACGTGCCGGTGCGGATGGAAGAATCTTTATGCCGCTCTATCAAAAGACCGGAAATGACGGCTTTTTTGTTATTCGGGAGATCTCACCATTCTGGCTGGAACTGTCGGCCTGGCTGAGGAGGAGCTCTATCCACAACTGGCTGAAATATCTGCCGGGAGTTGAACAGACCGGCCGCGGCCGATTTCGCATCGATCTGGAGAAAGCGCGATATCTGGTTCGCCAGATTTTTCATTTGCTCGGATATCGGGTGCTTACTTTGGATGAAAAAACTTTATTATGTTTCCGCCGTTAACGGGCCCTCTGAATGAACACCACGTGTTTCTGAATTTATGAGTGTAACAGAATATCAATTTGTAGACGGGACCAGGCTGGTGTCTGTCGTCGAAGCCCTGATTTTTGCCAGTCCGGATCCCATTTCCCGGGAGCATCTTGCCGGGATTATCAACGAAAATGAGCCGGAGTTGGACCTTGGTGAAGAGACACTGGGCGAACTGGTGGATCATCTGAACCACAGGTACGAAGAGAACGGCCTTTCTTTTCGAATCGAGATGGTGGGAGGGGGGTATACTTTTGTCACTCAGCCTCGCTATCATCCATGGCTGAGTATCTATCAGCACGAAAATGCCTATCGTAAGCTATCCCGTTCGGCGATCGAAACACTGGCTATCGTGGCCTACCGCCAGCCGATCACCAAACCGGAAGTAGATCAGATCCGGGGGGTCGACTCGGGTTACATTCTTCGTCAGTTGCTGGAAAAGATGCTGATCAAGGTCTCCGGCCGGGCCGATTCTCCCGGAAAGCCGCTGCTCTATAAAACCACCGAGCATTTCCTCAAGCATTTCGGTCTCAATTCGGTAGAGGATCTTCCCAGGCCCCGGGAGATCGACGAGATTTTAAAAGATGACGATATGGCCGATCACCGCCGGCTGTTGATGGAGAGGCAGCTGGAGCTGGATGAAGAGGAAGCTTCCAGGGCTGTTGAAGATTTCCTGGAGAAGCGCACTGAGCCGGATGAACCGAGTCAGCCGAATCAACTCGCCGGATTTGAAACAGATGGTGAAGAGGCGGACGAGAAGAAACGCACGGCTGAGCCGGATGATACCGATGAGCAGGGAGAGGTTCCGGATAAGCGCTCTGCATCTGATCAGGCGGGTGATTCGGAATGGGCGAATGAACGAGATGAAGATGCTGAACGTTCAGGGGATGGGTCACCATAAGAAGAGGAAAAATAAAGATTATTGAAGGCAGATGAGTGAAAAGAGATCTCGCCCCGGCAACTCCCGGGAAGATAAACCGAAACGTTCCGGAGGCAAACGAAGACGCCCCGGAAGCCGAGATGCAGAGAAACCGAAACGCTCCGGAGGTAAACGAAATCGTCCCGGCAGCCGAGATGCAGATAGAAGCGGTAAACCGGACTCTGAAAAGGGCAAGGCTCGCCGGCCCTATCGAGACCCGAGAAGCTGGGATGACCGTTCAAAAAGAGATCGGAAGAAGCAACCGCCCCGGGTCAGACAGGAGCCGCATCTCAAGGATGAAATTCGAATCAACAAATTTATCGCCCACTCCGGTTTCTGCTCGCGTCGCGAAGCGGATGAGTATATTGAACAGGGGCAGGTCTATGTCAACGACAAGAAGGTGGAGCAGCTGGGGATCAAGGTGCGCCCGGATGATAAGGTGGTAATCGACGGACAGACCGTATCGCTGGAACCGTTCGTCTACATTCTGCTCAACAAGGGAAAAGACACCATCAGTACAACCGATGATGAAAAAGACCGCAACACAGTGCTCGATGCAGTGGAAAAGGCGACCGGGTACAGAGTCTACCCGGTGGGGCGGCTGGACCGCGACACCATGGGACTGATTTTACTGACCAACGACGGCGATCTGGCACACCGGCTGATGCATCCCTCTTACAAGGTGAAGAAAGTATATGAGGTGACCACAGACCGGACATTGACCGATGCGGAATTGAGGGAACTGGCAAAGGGGATCGAGCTGGAAGATGGCCCGGCCCGGCCGGAAAAGCTGCAGCAGTATGCTCACGATCCAAAGACACTCGAAATCACCGTCGTCGAAGGGCGTAAACACCTGATCAAACGGATGATCTCCCACTTTGGCGCCGAAGTGGTAAAATTGAAGAGAATCCGATACGCCGGCCTGACCGATAAGGATCTGAGGGTGACGCGCTGGCGATATCTGAAGCAGAAGGAGGTGAACAATCTGAGGCGTCAGGTGAAACTGAAACCGCTGGATTTTCTGAATGAGAGTGTCTGACAAGGATACCGCGGTTTAATATACTCCGGACTATTCAAGATCAAAGGTTAAATCAACTGATATGTCGAACATCGTTAAAGTATCCAACGCAATTGAATCGCGGGAATCTCTGCCAATACGCTACGATCTATACTTGCCTTCGCAACCGAAATCGGCACTGCCGGTACTTCTGTTCCTGCACGGATTCAAAGGGTTCAAAGATTGGGGGCCTTTCCCTTCGGCGTGTGAAGAACTGGCAAGAGACGGTTTTGGGGTGGTGGCATTCAATTTTTCGCACAACGGTGTCGGGGAAAACCTGCTGGAATTTGAACGCCTCGACCTGTTTGAACGGCAGACTTTGAGCCGGGACCTTGATGATGTGGGCAGTGTGATCGAGGCGATCAAGACCGGAAAGATCGGCTCGGATCGGGCCAGGCTGAACAGCGACCGAATAGGTGTGATCGGCCACTCCAGGGGCGGGCATACAGCTGTGTCGGCGGCCGCCGAATATCCGGAGATCCAGTCTCTGGTTACCTGGTCGTCGGTTGCCGACTACAATGCACGGTGGAGCGAAAAGATGCTCGACGACTGGAAACGGCAGGGGTACACGGAGATCGAAAATGCCCGTACCGGCCAGATCATGCGGGTCGGCCGGGAGGTGTACGAGGATGCGATCGGGAACAAAGAGAGGGTGATCGCCCTGGAACGTGTTCGCGAGCTCCATCTGCCGGCGCTCTTTATCGCGGGCAGGGAGGATGAGGCGGTCTCCTGGAAAGATTCCGAACAGCTCTACAAAAGCTGCCCCTCCGACATCAAGGAGCTGAAGGTGATCCCCGGAACGGGCCATACATTCGGCGCAGCGCACCCATTTGAAGAGGAGGAGTATCCCGATCCGTTTGCCGACGTGCTGGATACTACGTCAGATTGGTTTGCCGACCATCTTGCCGGACATTGATCTGCTCCAGATTCGTTCACCAAACATCTTGTCAGAAATTGATCTACTGCAGAACATTCAGCCTTTTTTTCAGTACGTTTTGGTACTCCTGTTTCATTTCATCGGATAAAAAAGATTGTTCAATAGTTTGAAAGAAGGAGTCTTTCCTGCTTAGAACTCTCTGCGTACTGTTTTCAATCTGCCTGGAATTTAAACCGATGGTTTGCCCGAATTCCTGAAAAGAGCCCGGGTTGAAATTGCTTTTTTTGCCGGTGAGGGTGAGCGCCAGTACTTCTGAATCGATCTCTTCCGGTATGACAACTCTTGTACAAAGAAGGTCGTAAGCTGGAGATAACTTCCACCCGAGTCGGGGGTCGTTGAAAAGTGAGAAGTTTTTCAAATGCATATCTCCATTTCCCGTGAGATAACAGAACAGCACACGTTCAAAGTAGCGAGTCAGGTCGAAAATAGGGTTGGCCGTATACTGCTTTATTTTCTTGGCGATCTGTTCGTGGGATCCTTTGTATTTGTCTTCCGTAAGGCGGCCGGTGAGCTGACACATATCCTCCATGGCAAATTTATTTCCTTCGTCATCGCGATCGATCCGCTTTGTGATAAAAGCGAGCTCTCCTGATGCGAGTGGAATCAAGCCAAAGGGAACCGTCTCAATTCCGGCAGCCGCAGCCATGAGCATCGTGCAATGTTCATTGGCCGGGAGCTCGGGCCAGCGGCCGGATGGAGGTTTGAGGATATACCTCCCCCACAGGCCGACGATTGTAAGTTTGTCCCTGCCTTCCGTTTTTTTCTCAATCTCAAGTGAAAGTTTGGATTGAACACCCGGGACGGTAATGCGCCGGCGGACCGGGATTTTGGCCAGTTCGTGAAGTTTGTCAAGGCTGACATCCAGCTCGGGCGGTTCCTTGCGGCCAAAAAGCTGTTGCAGGCATTTCGTATGGTACAGCTCTCCGCGGTTAACCGGATTAGTACAAATCAGACATCGTTTCATGATTCCCTGACGCTTATATTGCCAATGGTATCCCGGCAGCTAACAAGCAGAAGCCCCATCCGATCCCTCGGATTCACTTTCCAGGTCTCTGTTACGATATCCAGCAGCCACCCTTCCGGTATTAATCCGTCAAAAAATGGAAAGAGAACCTGGGATTCATAGGGGGTTTCCCGGAGAGGAAGTGTCAAGCTGACTGGTTCGGCATTCTCCACTGAATAGTATGCGGGATCATATTGAAACCGATAGCCGGTTTCGGTCTCTTCAAGAATGCCGGCTTTCGTCTTATCGACATAAATGTCCGCTTTTCTATAACTCATCGCGATCCTCAATCTTTACAGGTCCCATTTTATGTCCGAAAAGTGCCAGGACCTGGTTGACTTTGTCCAGACGAAGAGATTCTTTTCCCTGTTCCAGATCCCGGACAAAACGTAATCCCACGCCGGCTCGCTCGGCGAGTTCCTGTTGTGTTAACTCCAACTGATTACGTCGGGCTTTGACAAATTGAATCAGCTCATTTGTAGTATTCATTCTATACCTTATCGGGTATAATAACCGAATATTCATTATAATTATACCTTATCGGGTATAATAATGCAAATTTTGATAACTTTATACCTTATCGGGTATAATTCTAACGTATCATACCGGCACCGTATCATGTTCATCCCTGGAATTATGCTATACAGAAACCGGCTCCCGGATCGTTGAGTCGTTATGAAACATCTGATTCTCTTCATACTGGTTTTTCTGTTCTCCGCTGCCATCCCCATCAGCCAGGCAGCGTCGGACGGTGCAGACGATGCGGATATAGATCCGCTACCCGAATTGATTCGCATCACACATTTCCAGGAAGATGCCGCCCGGGGAATCGACTCCCTTTATAATAGCAAACCCGATGCGGCCCGGGAGGTGATCGGAGAGTGGATCGAGCGATACCCGGATCATCCGGTCTGGCTGCTGTGGGATGCGATGGAGCAGTGGTGGGTTGTTTTGAACGATCTTCACGACACCTCTAACGACGACCTGCTGTTTGAAAAATTTGAAAAAGCCGACAAGGCGGCCGAGCAACTGCTGGAGATTTATCCGGAGCATGCGGACGGCCATATCGTACGCGCCGTTGCCAATGGTTATATCGCACGTCATAATGCCAACCGGCGCCGATGGGTGCGAAGTGTCAGGGTGGGCAGAACAGCACACCAGGCCCATACCCGCTTGGCCGAAGTGTTGCCGGAGCTGGCGGACAACAAGCTGGCGGAGGGGCTCAAACTCTACTATTCGGCCTATCTGCCGGAGAACTATCGTTCCGTTCGTGCTGTCTCCTGGCTTCTGCCCGACGGGGACAGGGAGAAAGGGCTGGAGCTTCTGGAGGAGACAAGCCGCGATGCGATATTTGCCCGTCCCGAAGCTTCCTACTTTCTGGGGTTTATCTTGCTCAATTATGAGAATGACCAGGAAAAGGCGTTGACCTTGTTCAGAACCTTGTCGGAGCGCTATCCCGATAACGCCTATTATCGAAGACTTCTGGCAAGAACACTTTTTGAGCTCCGGCTCTATCGCGAACTGATCGTCGAGGTAGATTCTTCACTGGAGTATTGGGAGCAAAACGGTTTGTCGAACGGCGATGTACTGAAAGAGGAACTGCACTACTGGAAGGGGAAGTCGCTGATGCGCAGCGGCAGGTTGTCGGAAGCGCATGAACACCTTGTGGAAAGCTACCGGATCGGAAGGGAGCTGCCCAACCGGCCCGAACGGACATTTCAGGCGTTGAGCGGTTTCTATGCGGGGCTGACTGCCGAGCGGCTGGGAGATATTTCGGCCGCCAGAAACTTCTATCGGGGGGTCACCCAACTGGACAATGAACCGGAGATCCGGCGGGAGGCCCGAAACCGCCTGGACGCGCTGTGATTATTTATTAGGGTGAGTTATGCGAAAATCTCCTTGAGAATTTTTCAGGGCCTTAACATTGCCAACGATCTGAACCTCCGCGGCATTGACGATCAGGTAAGTCTCCTCACCCAAGTTTGGCAAGGCATCCATTTGCAGATATCTCAGTAGTCGAAGGGCCGTTGCACAATCCACAACTCCTTTACAAAGTCCTCCCGGCCGGCTCGGCTTTGAATTCATAACCGTTCTCCTGGGCAACCTCCGTTGAACCGGGCTGATAGGTCCGTTCGACAAATCGAACGGAATGATCGTCCCGGATAAACAGCAGGGTGGAGCAACGGGTCCCATATTTTTCGGTTCGGATGAAGGTTGCAGAAACAGCTTTCTCAAGCTCGGGTGAAAGCCCGGTCTCAGGCAGCGAATCCTCCGGATAGGTATCGCTATTCCGCAACAGCCCGAAAAGATTCTCCGTGGTCAGCTCATCCTCTTCAACCAGTTCTCTGAATCTCGATTTCGAAGATTCTACCTTGGGCCAGGGAGTGTTTAACAGGGCGTTGCTGATCCCGTGGATTCCGGGCTCAATTTCAATCGGCTCACCGGTCTGGTTGGAGTAGTGCCAGAACGAGTTCATATCGCCGAGCAGCAGGTTAAAGCCGTTGTACGCCTCGTCATCAATCTGATCAAGGAACTGTACGGCACTCTGGTTGCCATTCAGATATTGCGTAACCAGGTGCCCCCTGCTTCGGGCGTCGGGGTTGTGGCTTTTCATATCCCGATAGTTGGTCAGGGCTCCGAAACGACTGTTCTTGTGAATTCCGAGCCAGGTGCCTCCCGCCTTCAAATCCTTGCCGGCAAGCATTCCGCGATTATCCTTCCAGAAGCCGGCAGGCCGGGTGGGCCGGTTGTAAAATTCATCCCTGTTGGCGGCAAATACCAGCTTGTACCCCGGGATGGTTCGATAACCGAAGACGATCAAACACATGAGCAATCATTGACTTTGAAACCGGTTTGGATAATCTCAAAGAACGCATTTTCCCTTTGTCCTGCAATGTATTGTAAAATTTAAACAGAGAATCACATTGAAAATGGCTATTATCGGTATTGGAACTGACGTAATATGCAACTTTATTGTACCTTCACTCGTCTTAGAGGATGTTTATTATTGAATATTTACAACTATTTGAGGCGTTCAGGAATTCGTAACGGATGGATTTTAGCTCCGGGCAGGATACAATTCGACGGGATTGGCTGATTATCATTGTCGGCTTGTTCGCCGGTGTATGGTTTTTCTATGATTTCGGAAATCATCACCCTTTTGGTCAGGCGGATGCATCTCTGGGAAAGAATACGGTCGAATCGACCGGCCTGGAATGGTACACTTTTCTCGGATATCAGACCACCGACCCAACAGTTAACACAACGTTTAAAACTCGTCCGGGGTTACTGAACCAGCTTCAGCAGCAAAGTCCGGCGGGATCACCTGTTGCTGTTTCCGAGTCGGATAATGCGTTTTCTCCCTGGTACTGGAGCTTGCAAATTTACCAGCCTGACCTGCAGGACCATGATGGAGAATTACAGACCGGTTTTGAAGCTCCTTTTTTGGTCGAGCTTGTTCTTAATGAGCGAGGAGAGTGGCTCGAGTTCAGAAACCAGAACGGCCGACCGCAACGTCTGTTAATGCCCGATGCGTTAGCCCGTGCTTTTGAACTGCCGGATGAGCTTTTGGCCGAAGCGCGTGATGACTCGGTTCTGCTTTCCAGATTCTCATTTGATTTCGACCGTGAGCTTCAATCCGGAGAATCTCTCCTGGAGGACGACAGGGTTATTATCGACCAGAATCACGCAAAACAGATTGCATCCTGGTATCTGGAACAATCCGCCTGGCCGATAGATTATCTATCTTTCGAGACCGCTCGCATCCTCCCGGAAGAAGAGTTCGATCTGGCCGAACTCTCTTACCGGATCACAGAAGAGGAACTGGATCTTGAAGCTGAGCTCCATGTAAGAATCTCTCCCGGCGGCTCTTTGATTTCGATGGTTGCTGTTTACCCGGAAGTTCAGGCCGGTACCATTGGAGTCGCACTGGCGGTCCGATACCTTTTTATGCTGGTTTTCGGGGTCTGGCTCGTCATCATGCTCTATATCCGTACCCGTCTTAGAGTTATTGATATCCGGCCGGGGATTCTTCTGGCGGTGCTTGCAGGGATGGCGACTCCTTTCACCATACTAATGTTGTGGCTCAATAATGTACTAGCTGTTCCGATGAATCCCGGCTGGATATCCTTTATTTTCATTCTCCTTTCGATGGGTGTTATGGCTGCGATTGTCTCGGTACTTTTCTTTACCGTAACAGTCAACGGTGAGTCGATAACCCGTCAAAATTGGCCGGAAAAGATCCGGACACTCGATCTGATCCGCATCGGCCACTTTCTAAACCGTCCGCTGGGTACGGTATTTATTCACGCGGTCGCATTTGCGTTTATGCTGGCGGCTGCCTGGTCCGCGATTCTCTGGTTTTTGCCGGAGGCACACTTTACACTTGAGGAACAGTTTTTTGCCGACAGATATTTACTTGCTCCGATTGTCCATCTGCTGGTGATTTTTTTCTTCAGCCTGATCACAATTCAGGCGATACATCTTGTGTTGATCGGCCAGGTGGCAAACTGGAAAAAAAGCAGGTTTTTGACCGTTTTTCTCTCTCTGGCAGTGTTCGCGTTTATCGCTCCCATCCAGGTAGATACAGGCTACCTGGCCGAGGAGGCGATACTTCACGGAATGGTTGGTTTGGGGCTCGGGATTATCTATGTCTACCGCGATTTCCTGACCACATTTCTCACCTACTTTCTTTTTACCCTGCTGATTACTACAGCAGGCGGCTGGTTGATGATCGATTCTCCTGACGTTCTCAACTTTTATCTCTCTGCCGGTGTCGGAATCCTCTTCCTGATATTTGGATATATTGCTGTCACCCGGGGAAAATCAATACAGGAACTCCCGAAATATGTTCCTGAGTACATTGAGGATCTCGCACAAGAGGAGAGGATCAAGCAGGAGCTGCAGATCGCCAGAAAGGTACAGCAGTCATTTCTGCCGATCCGGCAGCCCGACCTTCCGGGCCTTGATCTCGCTGCAGCGTGTATACCAGCCTATGAGACCGGCGGAGATTACTACGACTTTATCGAACTTCAGGATGGGAGGATCGCCTTGATCGTGGGCGACGTCAGCGGTAAAGGGTTTCAGGCGGCGTTCTACATGACTTTTATCAAGGGGGTTCTTCATGCGCTGTGCCAAGAACACACCTCCACTGTTACTATTTTGAAGAAGGCAAACAAACTGTTCCATGAGAACGCCAGAAGGGGAACGTTTATCTCGTTGATATTTGGAATCCTCGACCTTGAAAAAAAGACCTTTCTCTTCTCACGTGCAGGACATAACCCTGTTCTCTACTACAGCAGCAAAGAGCGGCGCCTGAGAGTGATCCGGCCCAACGGGCTGGCACTGGGTATGACGGATGGAGAAGTGTTCAAAGAACAGATATCCGAAACCTCGATCGATCTGCAGGAGGGGGATATGCTTATTTTCTTTACGGATGGAATTGTCGAAGCGGTCAATAGCCGAAATGAGATGTACGGGGATAAAAGATTGCATCGGCTTGCAATATTCCATCAGGACAAACCGGCCCAGGAGATACTGGATGCCATTTTTCGAGATGTTGAAAAATTTTCGGAAGGTGAGCATCAACACGATGACATGACTTTGCTCGTTATCAAGTCTGAAAGCACCACCAGGTAAACAAACTTCTGCAAATTCATCGGGTGCTTTCTATATTTGACCCGGGTTTTAACGCACAACTATGAAAATTTCTCGTACGATATTTACCGGTTTGTTATTACTACTGTTTCTCCCAATACATCTGGCGGGACAGCAGTGGCAGGATAATATCGAATGGGTAAGCATGGAGCGTGCACTCGAGCTGGCAAGTGATGAGGAAAAGCTGATCCTGATCGACGTTTTCGCCGAATGGTGTCCCTACTGCCAGCGTATGCAGAGCGAAGTCTATCCGGATCAACAGATCGAAGAGTTGATCGACCTCTACTTTGTCCCGGTTCGAATCGATACAGAGTCGGATCGGAGCGAAGTCTATCTTGGCCGGGAATTCACCCAGGCGGAATTTGCCCGGGCATTGCGTTTTCAGAGTGTCCCGACTACCTTTTTTATGAACTCCGATGGAGAAGTCGTAGGCCATCAGCCTGGTTATTTGCCGGAGGATGTTTTTGCACAGTTGCTCGAATATGTGGGCAGCGGTGCATATGAAGAGATCTCCTTCGACGAATTCTCAAATCATTAAAAACACGGGCATCGGACTGTTAAACAACTCTCAACTCAGGTAATTTCAGGTCCATGGTTTTAAGCCAGGCGGTAGAAGATTATATCAAGACGATCTATACTCTCGAGACTGAACAGGAGGATGGCGGAGTCTCCACAACCAAAATTGCTGAAATTCTGGGGGTATCATCAGCTTCGGTAACCAATATGATCAAGCGGCTGGCGAAGATGGGGCTGGTCGAATATGAGTCCTATTACGGAACAACGCTAACCGATGCAGGAGAGAAGATTGCTCTCGAAATTATACGCCACCACCGGCTTCTCGAACTCTACCTGAAAGAGGTGATGGGTTACTCCTGGGATGAAGTACATGACGAAGCTGAAAATCTGGAACACCATATTTCCGAACAGTTTGAGGAACGCATCGCCGAAATACTCGATCATCCGACTCATGATCCGCACGGCGATCCGATACCAAGCAAAGATGGTGTGCTGCCGGAGATGGCACGACATCCGCTAAGCGAGTCTGAGGAGGGGGAAAAGTGGATTATCGGCAGAGTGACCGACCAGGACCCCGAATTACTGCGCTACCTTGAGGAGATCGGGCTGATTCCAGGGGCCAAAATCGAAATACTTGAGACAGCTCCGTTTAACGGCCCGATCACGATCGACGTTGCCGGTAACAAACAGACCGTCGGCCATGAAATGGCGCAGAAAATTTTTCTTCTGGAGCCAAAAACATCGGAAGATAAATAAACGCTTACGGCTCAAGAATTTTTCAATTCAATCGGCGGGTGATCCATCGGATCCGGATACAGGAACCGGTAATTGAGCCTCTCTTTTAGTTTCCGGTTGGAAATGGTTCGATATCCTTCATCAGGTACCCGGTTCTCCTTTTGGAACTCCGGTAAATCCAATCCGTAATACCGGGCGGCCGACGTGTAAAACTCCTCCCGTGATGGATGCATATCGGACACAGCATTAAACGTTTCATTTTTCACCTCCTGCCGAACTATTTCTGCGATGATGCGGACACAGTCGTCGCGGTGAATCAGGTTTACCGGTTTGGCAGGGTCCTTCAGTCCGGTTCGGCCTGACAGATATTTGACAGGATGGCGATCAATTCCATATAGACCTCCAAACCGGATTGTGGTGACGTCGAGACCTTCACAATCGTTCAGGAGTTTTTCACATTTCAAGAGAATCTCTCCGCTTTCAGAAGAAGTGTGTCTGGCTCCAGCATCTTTCTCCTCCATCATTCCGCCTGATTTCGGGTAGACCGATGTGGAACTGACAAACAGAATCCAGCCAATCTTGTACTCCAGCGATTTATTCAGAATCAGCCGGATTCGGTTCGGGAAGTCGGTCAGGCGATCTCTGTCGGCCCGGCCGGGAGGAATATTCAGCAATATCAGGTCTGCCTCCCAGAAATCCTCATTCGGGCTACATTCGATTCGGTCGTTGACCCGGACAATCCAGGGATGGACACCGCTTATTTCAAGCTGTCTCAGTTTATCACGGCGAGTCGTCGAACCTTTTACTTTATAACCTTTGGACATCAGCTCGAGAGCTGCAGGCAGCCCGAGCCAGCCGCATCCCAATATGGAAATATTCATTTCGGTCGTATCGATTCACAGGCCTGTTGCACCAAAAACAGTATTATCGTGTCAATAAACAGCCCTGTATTTATAAAATGGTTTGTTGTACTAAAAGGCGATTGTTGGTGGATTTCAGTTTTTTGAAGCTCAATGGATCTGACGTAACTTGGCTTCTTATCAGAAGATACTCAGCATGATGCGGTCTGAATCTAAGCGGTTCAATCAGAATCAGCCAGTACAAAAACAGGTTTCCCTTTGAAAGATAACAGAAATACCAGCAATGCGAATGGATCGTAGGCGAATTGCCGTTGTCGGTGCAGGAATTACCGGGTTGACAGCCGCCTGGTCGCTTCAAAACAGCGGTATCGAAGTAATCTTGTTTGAGCGCAGGGATCACGCCGGCGGTTCGATCAAAACAAAACAGCGGGAGGATTGGCTGCTGGAGTATGGTCCCAATACGCTGCAGATCAAGAGCAGGAAAGTTGAGCGATTTCTCGAGAACCTTGATCTGGACTCGCAGATCGTCGAAGCGAACCCGGCCGCTTCGAATCGTTATATCGTGAAAAATGGAGAGCTCCTTCCGGTACCAAATGGTCCCATCGACCTTCTGCGTACCGAACTCTTTTCACTGCGCGGCCGTTTGCGGCTGATGATTGAACCCTTCATCCGGAAAGGCCGGGATCCGGACGAAACACTCGATCGCTTTGTCAGCCGGCGGCTCGGTGCTGAAATGTTGAACTATGCGATCGACCCGTTTGTTGCAGGTGTCTATGCTGGAGTTCCCGAAGAGCTGGTAGTCCGTCACGCCTTTCCACGTCTTTATCACCTGGAGCAGAGGTACGGATCTCTCATTGCAGGCTCCTTGCGTAAACGATGGGACGAGAAGCGGGCAGAGAATGTAAAAACCCGGCTGATCTCCTTTCCCGACGGGCTCTCGACATTGCCGGATAAACTGGCAAAACAGCTAACGAACATAAATCTGAAAGCTGATGTCAACCGGGTTGAGCAGGGGAGTTCGGGGTGGGAAGTCTCAACATCGGAAGAGACATTTCGCGGATTTGATGCGGTGTTGATGAATATCCCCCTTTACCGGGTAAACGAGCAGCTTCTTGATGGGGGTGGTGAGCTGCTTGATGCGGTCTCTCTGGCCGGTTATCCGCCGCTTTCCGTCGTTCATACCGGATATCGAAAGGAGCAGGTGAAGCACCCGCTCGACGGGTTCGGCTTTCTGGTACCCTCTATCGAAGAGCATCAGATATTGGGATCCCTCTTCAACTCAACACTTTTTCCGGGTCGTGCTCCGGAAGACCATCACTTGCTTACAACCTTTGTTGGCGGAACCCGACAGCCGGATCTGGCCGGACTCGAAAGCGAATCGATACAGGAGATGGTGGTCGGGGAGCACCGCAGATTGCTCGGCCTGTCGGGTGAACCGGTTCTGTTCGAACACATCTACTGGCCGAGGTCGATTCCACAGTACACCCGCAACTATCCGAAGGTTGTAAAAGCAATTCTGAATGTGGAATCTCTCAATCCGGGACTCTATTTCGGAGGCAATTTCCGTGGCGGAATTGCGCTGCCGGATTGTATCGAGAATGGACTGGTGTGGGCAGAAATGTTGAAAAGCGAATCAGGAGAGACTGTCGACTTTCTCAATCAGATATAACTCTTGAAATTGGCCGGTCAATCCTCAGGGAAAGCCCGTCAGCTTTTACGTACAGGCCGGACGACCCGCCTGCTGTGGTCATCGCATCTTTCCGCTCAATCCTCCTGCTCCGGGCGAAAATCCTGTCCGGTGCTTTCCGCCTCATCAGCTTCGTCGACCTGCGACTTGCGGCGGGAGAATATTTCCAGCAGATGCTGGAAGATATTCTGCCCCGCCCGTGTAATCCGCTCCTGGGATCCCAGCGACAGAAATCGCATAAAAAGACGAAGATCGGTCAGAAGATATGGAGGATCGGAGACAAGAGTCTCATTCTTGATGATAAAATCCCAGTCGAGCTCATTTTCGAAATGGACGCCGGCCTTCTCCATTGTCATTTTATAGATGTTGGCGATCAGGCCGTAACCGATGGTTGATGGATGGAGGCCGTCCAGGCTGAAAATACCACCGCGTGCCAGTTTGCCGCTCTTTTCATCGAGTTGCAGAAAATCGGTAGAAAGCATCACTTTGCCGTCATTCTGGACCAGATGAGCAGTATTGGGATTGCTTTTCAGTGAATCGATAAAAGATTGCGGATATGGACGAATTGCGTTAACTCCTAACCGGCGCCTGGCGACCGCCGAAACATGTTTTCCGACCGGGACCGGATGAAAACCGTAACGGTTACACAACTGCCGGATGATTGCGTTGTAACGGTCGATCAACAAGTCGAGCTCGATGGCATCCTCCCGCAGCATATGCGGATGCTTTTCCGGGTCAAAATCTTCGTCCCAAATCCAGAACCGGGTATAATAATCGAAATAACCTTCATGGCATTCGGAGCGGTCAGAATTAACACCTCTTGTCACCGGTGGAATCGTCATATAGGGGATGGTGGGTACAAAAACGTTAGGTACACCGATCGCTGCAACCCGTTCAAACAGTTCCTGCATCTCCATCTCGAAATGTTCCGGGCGGTAGACAGTGAAATCTCTTTCGTGATGATGCCGGGTACTGAAATCTTTTCCTGAATAGATGATCCTCAATTCACTGAGTGCTCCGGCGATATTGTTATGACCTGTACAGAGTATCAGATTTTCGACTCCGCCGTGGCGATGGAGATAGCTGAGGTTGTCGAGCTGGCTGTATCGTGCAAACTTTCGGGTGAAACCGGGATTGAGTACAATCCGGCCGGTGATATACATAGCGTGATCGGGCAGGATGCTGAAGATCGAGTAGCGGGGTTTGTTCTCCCTGAGGTATTGTCGGCACTTTCTTTCACTCATCAGCCAGGCGTCGTTGGCCGCAAACCCCCAGACTCCCTGATTATGATAGGGGATCTCCCGTTTGCGGTGCAGATGATTACTTTCATCCTCCCAATAGGATTTGATCCGTCGAAGAGTTGTGTAGAGATGTCGACCGGCGGGAATCAGGTTGTTAACTTTCAGGGTATCGCCGAATTCGTCAGCCAGGCCTCGCACCAGGACTTCGACATTGAGAGGAATCCCGGCCTGTGCGCTAAATGAAGGTGTATCGAATCGGACATTCGGGCCCATTGCACGAGCAATAAGGGCCGGAAAACTGAGATCGGTCCGGTAGACCCCTCCATTCTTGAATCCCTGGGCCAGGCTGTCCCCGACCGCAACCAGCTTGTGTTTGTATTCCGTTCTCTTTCGATGCCTCATATTTACAGCATTACCTGTGTCAATGACTTCTCTCAACTTCACCGGAATATATGTATCTTTGCAACTTAACAAAGTAGCAGATCATGGATAAAAACCGACTTCAACATTTCAGAGAAAAACGCTCAGCCCAGAACGACAAGGTGCTCGATCTCGACCATCTCGGGATCAAACGATTTTTCAGCCTTGATACCCAGACTTATCGCGACGGAGCACTGCCGGCAAAAACCAAGGAATTGCTTGGCCTGGTCGCATCAACAGTGTTGCGGTGCAACGACTGTATCGACTACCATCTGGAGCAGTGTGCCCGAACAGGTTCAGAAAAAGAGGAAATTGTCGAAGCACTGAATGTCGCCCTGGTTGTCGGAGGAAGCATCGTAATCCCCCACTTGCGGCACGCTGTCGAAACAGTTCAGATTCTGGAAGAGGAAGGTTTGCTCTGATGCGGAAGGGGTTGATCATTCTGATTCTGATGATGGCGATAGCCTTCAAGGCTGATGCGGAAGGACTCTTCATTCAGCAGCCTGCCGATACACTCCGGCAGGCTACGCTGCAAGAAGTACCAATTTACCTGGTCGATTATAATTTGCTTCCGGTGCTCGGTTACAGCTCCGACTTTGGATTGTTTGGCGGGTTGTTGTTGCAGCGTCACCGGCTAAGTGATTTCCCCTATCCGATGGTGACCGTGACCGAGCTCGATCTCAGGGCCTCACTCGATGGAAATGTATTGGGGGACCTGACCCACGAACGATCGATGTTTTTTGGCCGGGAGATTCATACGACCTATCATCTGAGGGGGGTGCGACACAAAGAGAGCAAGTTTTTCGGACTGGGCAACGATACACAGTTCAGCCGAAGTCGCTTCGATGACGGCTATTACGGCGTGGAGGAGCGGTCACTCCATTTCGGTTTTGATGCCAGGATTCCGATGCTGGAATATGGCAATTACGGCCGTTTGACGGGTGTGCTTACCAGCAACATATCCTATAATCAGCCGGTAAGCCGGCAGGACGAATCAGTGTTTGCCATTGAAGAACCCACAGGTGTTGATGGGGGCTGGGTTAACCAGCTGGGTGTCGGATTGCGGCTTGTATCGAAAGACGATCCGCTGATACCCGAACTGGGGTATCATCTGGAAGCCCGCTGGCTTACCTCTCAGTCCTGGCTCGCCAGTAATTACGCATTTGACCACCTGAAATTTGAACTACGGGGCTACCTATCTCCCTTCAGCCGCCTGGTGGTAGCACAGAAAGTAGAATTGCAGGTTGCTTCCGGTAATACTCCGTTCTGGGAGTTGCCGAGGCTTGGACACGGTGAAGGGTTGAGAGGGTACGCGCTCAACCGGTTCCGGGGAGAGAGGTCCATTCTCCATATTCTGGAGATCCGAAGCTGGATCGCTCAGTTTTATGACGGGGAACTGCGCCTTGGCGGACAGCTATTCATGGATACAGGAAGGGTGTTTGCCGGAGGAGGGGAGTCGAACAGAGTTTTCGACGAACTCAGGCAAACTTTTGGTATCGGAGGGGCAGTTCATCTGCCCGCAAGCAACTTTTTACTGAGAGCCGACCTCGGTTTTTCCGAGGAGATGACTCGAATTTATGTGGGACTGGGATATCTGTTTTAAAGGAGGTATTGATGGAGATCGAAAAAATGCTGGTTACCGCCAACGAAGATGAGGCATCCGGTTTTATACATCAAATCAAAGAGCAGGAGATCCGGCCGGTTCATATTCCGCTGGAGTCCTATACGTTCGGAGTGGATGATCAGGAGATGGAGAGTCTTCTAAAAAGCATGAGCCAATTTCGGTTCGTCGTCTGCAGGGGGCTGCGAAACACTCGCTATTATCTTCGTCTTGTCGAGAAGAGTGGCCACTCCGACTCATTTCGACAGCTCGTTCATCTGGTTCCGGACCGGCCCGAAGCCCGGCTCCTGGAGGACTCGGGAATTCCCGCAGTAATGCCAAGAGAAGGCGGAGCGGCGATCGACATGATGGAGTTTTTACTCGGAATCCGGGCCGAGGGTGCACTGCTCTACCCCTGTTCCGAAGAGAGCAGCGAAGATCTGCCCGGCCTGCTTGAAGAGATGGAGATGCCATACCGGGAGTTGCACGTTTGCAGGCCGGTGTCGTTAAAGCCTGACGAGCTCGACAAGGCCCGGAAGAGATATCAAAAAGAGAAACCGGATGCGGTTCTGTTCCACTCGCGAGGTTCATTCGTACGTACCGTTACAGCTTTCCCCGAACTGGACCTGGATAAGCTCAAAGTGATTGCCGCGAGCCGGGGAGTTGCCTGGAAACTTCGGAAGGAGGGAGTTGAACCGAAAATAACGGCTCGTGGTTCCTGGACGTCACTGCTTCAGGTGATCGGGAATAGAGATGAAAGTTAATCGGTAATTCAGATGAAAGTCAGGGGAGTGCTTTGAAAATCATTCTCAGATCTCCTGCATCTGCAAATCGAATGAATCAGAGATAGACAATCGTACAACCCGCACCGCCCCGTTCGATCGGCGCTTCCTCAAACGATTTAACCTCTTTACGCTGTTCAAGATATTCGCTTGCCAGTTTTTTAAGAATTCCCTCGCCTTTGCCGTGAATCACCTCTACCTCTCTGAGGCCGGCTGCCACCGCATTGTCCAGATAGTGCATCAGGTTCCGGACCGCCTCATCGCCACGCTGCCCCCGAAGGTCAATGCTTGTCCCCACTTGCCCGGGTTGATATTTCTGGCGTGATTCCGCCTGCCATCGGCGTGCCCGATCGCCGCTCCGGCTTTTCTTTTTTTCGGATTTCACCAGTTTGTCATACTTCGTTTTAAGCCGCAATCCACCTGCCTGAACAACCGCTTCCCCGTCGTTCACTTCGATCAACTCCCCTTCGGTATCTCCACCTGAAACGAGAACTCTGTCCCCGATCTCCGGCCTGGATGAAGGAGGCTGGACATCAGCGTTTTCCTTTCCGGTTTCGACCTCTTCAAGTTCTTTTCGAATCTTCTTTTTGTGCCCCTCGATCTCCTTGCGGGCTTTTCGAATCTCTTTTTTGTCTTTGCGGCCTGCGGAAACAATCCTTTCAACCGCGCGTTCAATTTTACGATTTGCTTCGCTGACAATCTGCTCCGCCTGTCGGTAAGCTTGTTCAAGCCTGGCGTTACGGTTCTTTTCCAGTTCGTCAGATTTGCTGCGGTAACTTTCCGCCTCTTTTTCAGCCTCGATACGAAGCTTTTCATACTGTTTTCGTGCATTACGGGCTTCCTGAAGCTGCTTTTCCAAATCAAGCAGCATCTCTCCCATTTTGTCTCGATGGCTGCCAAGCAGTTCTCTGGATCGTTCGAGTAGATTTACGGGAAGCTTCATCCGCCCTGCAATTTCAAAAGCATAACTGCTGCCCGGAACACCTTTATGGAACCGGTAGGTGGGAGAGAGGGTAGCCTGGTCAAACTCCATTGCAGCATTCTCGAGTTCGGGATGTTCGTGGGCAAATGTTTTCAAAGCGCCGTGATGAGTAGTTACCAGCAGTGTTGATTTTTTCGCCAGAACCGCCTCGATGAATGCCTGAAAAAGTGCACCTCCTTCCTCCGGATCGGTTCCTGTTCCTGCTTCATCAATCAGAACGAGACTTTTTTCCCCGATCGCATCCAGTGTATTCCTCATCCACTGTAATCGGGAGGAAAACGTACTCAAGTCCGTTTCGATAGACTGTTCATCCCCCATATCCAGAAAAATGCCCGAGATCACCGGAAGACGGCTGCCCGGATCGGCCGGCAAGGGAATCCCGCATTGAAAGAGCATCGACATCAGACCGACGGTCTTCAGGGCTACCGATTTGCCACCTGCATTTGGGCCCGAGATAACAATTCCCTGCATGCCGGGTTCGATCTTTAAATCCAGGGGGACCACTTCTTCTTTCTCATCCGGCTTCAGACGGCTGTTTTTCAGGATGAGGAGCGGGTTTCTGGCACCCGTCAGCATCCACTCTCCCTTATCCGAAAACCGGGGTGATTCACCTTGCCAGAAGTGTCCGAGTTTAGCCCTGGCATGGAGCAGGTCGATTGTACCGATCCATTCGGCGTTCGAACTCAGTTCTCTTCGATTTTCTCTTACCGCTTGAGTCAATTCCCGCAGGATTCTCTCCACCTCCCGGCGCTCTTCAGCTTCGAGCTCACGAATATCATTATTGATTTGCAGCGCCTCGACCGGCTCCAGATAGATGGTCTGTCCCGAAGCAGAAACGTCGTGAACGAACCCATCCACCTTTCGCTTGTACTCCGCCTGAACAGGCAGCACCATCCGTCCGCCTCTAAGGGTAGGGCCTTCGTCAGAAGCCATTCCTTTTTTCTGCAGCCCCCTGAAGACATTTTCGATAGTAGTGCGAAGTTTTTGTCGGCGGGAGTTGAGTTGACGGCGTACCGACTTGAGCTTGTTACTGGCACTTTCTTTTACCTCGCCCTGGTCTGTCAACACACTTTCGATCTGTTCTTCCAGCCGGGGAAGTGACTGGATCTCACCGGCACTCTTCCAAAGTCCCGGAAGATCGTCACTGCGATTGGAAAAGAATTCGCGTAACCGTCGAGCAGTAAGCGCGTGTTCCCGGATATCGAGCAGTGCTTCGGGAGGAAGTATCGCCCCTTCAGCTCTTGCCTTTTCCAACCAGGGGCCAATCTCTTCGAGGTTGCTCAGGGGAACCGATTCGTTTTCGCCGATAAGCAGGATCAGCTCCGATACGTCCGTGTTGATTCGGCGGACCTGCTCCCTGTCTGCAGCCGGCTGGAGCGTCTGCTGTTGCCGGCGGCCATTCGGCGTAAAGAGATAGCGCCCTAATGCTTCCCTTACAGTTTCAAAGCCGATCTTGTCGGGCAGGTTTGTCGGGATATACTGGATTGGTCTGTCGTTCATACCTGCAAGTTCGTAATTCAACGGCTCATTGTCAGCCCCGGGCTGTCAGTTGAGACGGATCTTCGTTACATTCGTTGCGAATTCCAAAGTAAAAGATTGCCCATGTTCCTGCTGCTACTGTTATTAGGACTGGTTGCCGGTGTACTTGCAGGCCTTCTGGGAATCGGCGGCGGGCTGCTTTTTACTCCAATATTCTTCTACATATTTCAGGGTGCCGGCCTGGAACAGCCTGTTGTCTGGACGGTTGGGACTTCGCTTTTCTGTACTTTTACGGCATCGCTTAGCAGCTCATTGCAGCAGATCCGGCAGCACAACCTCTATTTGAAACAGGGCCTCAAGGTGGGGCTTCTTGGCATCGCCGGGGTTACGGCCGGTAAAATGATTGTCGAATCCAGCTTTTACACCGAAACCGTTTTCGTCTTTTTCTTTGCTTTGTTGCTGATTGTGGTGGCTGTTCTGTTTTATCGGCGGGGGTCGGGAGAGGAGCCGGTTGACCATGCCCGATTCGAAGTGGGGTGGCGAAAAGCTGCTGCGGCCGGAGGTGGGGGAGGTATGGTTGCCGCCATGGCAGGTGTCGGCGGCGGTATCGTGATGGTACCGATTCTCAACTTGTTGTATAAAATCGAACTCTTTCGGACCGTCAGCATCTCTTCTTTGGCAATCGTGGTGATCTCTTTATTTGGCTGGCTGCAGTTTGCATTTTTTACGCAAGCAGGTGATGGAGTTACACACTACGCGCTCGGCTCCGTCGATTTTGGTACAGCTTTGCCGGTGATACTGGGGGCGTTTACAGGTGGTCTGGCCGGAGCCCGGCTCAACAGGGTGATCGGTGAACGGGTTGTCCAACTGGCTTTTGCGCTTCTTGTGGTCGTTGTGGCGACGGCGATGTTTTACTCACTTTTCGGCCACCAGGCGTGAATCTTTCTGCTCGCGGCTTCCTTTGGAGCTGCAAGACGCCTCACACTCCGAAGCACCCCGTGCAGGGCTTTTGCAAAGGATTTACGATTCAGCCGAGTCCAAAGTAGGCGGCTTTCTCTTTGAAGTAGGGATTGAAGACCCGCTTCAGCAGTTTGTGCTTTTCTTTCTCGAGTTGTGGGTCGTTGCGGGTCAACTCCCAGGCATCTTGTTTGGCCTGTTCCAGCAGCAGTCGGTCTTCTATAATGTCGGCATGCCTGAATTCCGGAAGCCCGCTCTGTTTTGTTCCGAGAAAGTCACCGGGCCCTCGCAGTTTCAGGTCTGTTTCTGCAATTTCGAATCCATCCGACGTCTCGACCATTTTGGAAAGGCGGACCTTGCCGGACTGGCTCAGAGGCCCATCCGGCATCAGAATACAATAACTTTGTCGCACGCCTCGTCCGATGCGTCCGCGGAGTTGATGGAGCTGGGAGAGTCCGAAGCGTTCAGCATGCTCGATGATCATCACATTGGCATTGGGGATATCCACACCCACTTCGATGACGGTAGTTGAAACCAGAATATCAAGCTCTCCCCCTTTGAACATTTTCATCACCTCCTCTTTCTCTTCACTTTTCAGTTGGCCGTGAACCAGGCCGATTCGGAGATCCGGGTATCGCTTCTTGAGCTTCTGATATCCCATCGTCGCATCCTTCAGATCCATCGCCTCCGATTCTTCAACCAGTGGATAGACGATATAGACCTGGCCGCCGTCCCGGACATTTTCACCGACAAAGCGGTACACCTCCTCGCGCTGCTTCGGGCCACGTACGGCAGTTCGTACCGGTTTCCGGCCGGCCGGCATCCCTTTTACCAGTGAGATATCGAGATCGCTGTAAACAGTCATGGCGAGGGACCGGGGTATCGGAGTTGCCGACATCACCAGCAAGTGGGGCCGGTCGCCCTTGCTGAGAATTTCCGCACGCTGTTTTACGCCGAACCGGTGCTGTTCATCGATTACCGCCAGGCCGAGTTTGTGAAACCGGACCTTTTCCTGAATAACAGCATGGGTTCCGACCACGATTTGGCAAGCCCCTCCCTCGATCGACGTCAGGATATCTCTGCG
>SLKI01000020.1 GCA_007134695.1 Balneolaceae bacterium | reverse complement strand
TGGCGGACTACGATCATCATAATGAGGTGGGCAGCGACGTTACTGAATCAGACATCAGGCCGCTGCTTCGGGATGAATTGCGGGAACTTCGTTCCTACATCGAATCCAATCTGGCAGCCGCACCCGATCGTATGACTCAGATCCACTTGGAAGATCTGCTTCACAGGATTGATGATATCATCGGTTAATGACGTTTTAGATGGTCTTGGTCCAACTGAGATGCAGATAAAACTGGGCGGTTGGGCGAAAGCCATGAACTAAACCAGAACCTGTCATTGGTTTCACAGGAGATACTTAAAAACGTTCGGAAGATCGAAATTCAGACGAAAGGACTCGTCGACAGTACCTTCGGCGGCGAATACCAGTCTGCATTCAAAGGCAGGGGTATGGAGTTTAGTGAAGTCCGCGCCTACACCTATGGAGACGACATCCGGAAGATCGACTGGAATGTTACGGCACGAAACGGCGAACCATACATAAAGATTTTCGAAGAGGAACGAGAGCAGATCCTTATGCTTTGTGTCGATATTTCGCCAAGTGGGTTTTTCGGCACTCTCTCCCAGACCAAGATGGAACTGGCGACAGAAATTTCCGCTGTACTTGCGTTCAGTGCAATTCAGAACAACGACAATGTAGGCCTGGTGCTCTTCAGCGATCGTGTTGAGAAGGTGATTCCTCCAAAAAAAGGTAGGACGCATGTTCTCCGGCTGATCAAGGAACTTCTGGTAACACAGCCTGAAGGTAAAAGCACCGACATTGCCGAAGCACTGGAGTATGTCAACCGGCTTCTCAATCACCGGGCGATCGTTGTACTTGCCTCCGATTTTCTGGACGAGGAGTTTGAGAAACAGCTTAAAATAACTAACAAAAGCCACGATCTGGTCAATATCGTCATTCATGATGAGCATGAAGAGGAGTTGCCCGATATCGGCCTGGTACCGCTGTTCGATCCGGAGAGCGATAAAGAGGAGCTGATCGACACTTCAAGTCCGACTCTCCGGGAAGCGTACAAAAAACGACGGCAACAAAGAAGGTATCAACTGAAGGATTTGTTCAGGCGTGCTAAAATCGACTCCATCGAAGTGCAGACCAATCGCTCTTATGTTCGGCCGTTAATAAACTTTTTCCATCGCCGGATGCAGCGCAACTGATTAATGCTGATTGGTGGCTAGTGATCTACCTAACTGGCTCGCATTGCGATTGCGCAAGCGGTGCTTGCCGGGTTCATTCGGGTTCAGCAACGCTATTCTGAATTACCTCTTTCCCTGCGCGGGTGTGTAAATGTTTCTCTGATTTGTGACAGGCGTTCTGCGTAACTGGCTCGCATTGCGATTGCGCAAGCGGTGCTTGCGCTATCTTCGGAGTGGCGGTAAAGATGCGTCCGGCGAGCTCAACCGACTTGCAGATCCCGAATTGCTGTGTTCGACAATCAGGCGCTCCTGTCCTCCGTCGAACCGGTTCAAATATTGGTCGACCATGATTGCAAACTCGCCGCGATACTCCTCCCGGAGGCTTTCCGATGATGGAAGCTCCACAGTCAGTGAGTTGACCGGCTGATCGCCGACATAGAGTCGGTAACAAAGATGGGGGCCGGTCGCCAGTCCCGTCGCGCCAACATATCCGATCACCTGTCCCTGTTCGACCGTAGTACCTCTCCGGACCCCGGACGCAAAGCGGTCCAGATGCAGATACGCAGTGCGATAAGTGCTGTTGTGCCGAATCTGAATAATATTTCCATTCCCACCCCGATATTGTGCCTCGGTTATGACACCATCTCCTACTGCGATCACAGGTGTACCTCGCGGTGCAGCATAGTCCACTCCATAGTGAGGCCGTCTTTCCTGAAGTATCGGATGAAATCGGTTGTGTGAAAATCCTGAACTGACTCGCTGGCTGTATCGAAATGGGGCTTTCAGCAAAGCTTTTTGCAAGCTGTTACCCTCTTCGTCAAAATATCCGCTCTGAGTATCCCCTTCGAACCTGAAAGCACGAAAGATCTCTCCCCTGTGCTGGAATTTGGCTGCATGAATCTCTCCAATACCGTAAAAGTGACCTTCCACATAGAGCTCATCATAGATCAGCTCGTAGGAGTCGCCTCTTCGAAGGGTGAAAAAGTCGATCTGCCAGGCAAATATATTGGCAAGCTCGGAAGCGAGCAGCCTGGGTGCTCCCTGGTCGAGCAGAGATAGAAACAGAGAACTTTCGATAGTTCCCTCAACTTTCTTTTCAACAACATTCAATTCATGCCTGTCCCGATAGACTTCAACCTCATCCTCCTGCCAGCGCACGACCAGATGTTCGAGGCGATCGATATTCCAGACAAACCCGGCAACCGTATCCTCCTCAAGGTAGATCTCCATCAACTGACCAGGCCGCAACCGGTTTAGGTTTGCATACTGCGATGCCTGGCGCTGAATACGGTCGATCTCAACCGGTGAAACTCCATATCGCCTCAGGATCAGATAGAGACTTTCATTTCTCTGTATCCGATGCTCCTCAATATTAAAGACTCCTTTTTCAAAACCATATTGATTCAATTCCGGTTCGTCAACTACAGACCCTGCATCTTCGACCGTCAACAATTCGGGAGCAGTATCTGGCGGGCCCTCCAGGTCATCGCTGCATTGAGCCAAAATTATCAAGCATATCGACGTAAATACAAAAAATATAATACCGTTATTTGATAACCAGTACGGCATGGCAGCGCTATCTTCGTTAAGTTTTAATGCAAACAGGTATTGGAGTATGATGGTTTCATCCATCGATAGATCCGTGCAGAAATTACAAATTTGCACCCTAAAATCCACAGTGCGCTCGATAGAGATAGCGATATGGATTCTGCTCGTCATTAATCTGAGTTTTTTGGTTCAAGAAGAAATCGGCACATAAAAGCAAGGCGGTCATCTCAATCTTTTTTTAAATCTCAATTAAATGGTATCATCAACGTTTTCCTGTTGAAAAGATGTAATCTACACCCGGTTCAAAGAGGTTTTCCGGCCAGGTTTGATCTCAATTCGGAGACCTCTTATCCACATCTGTATGAAAGCTGTCAAAATCACAAAAACGATCCTGTTACTGTTTCCGGCATTGTTACTGACATGGCCGATGGTACAGCAGGCGGAAGCCCGGCAACTACACAACTATGTCGACCGGGATTCGGTTCGAGCCGGTGATCTGATCCGGTATACCATTGTATTTGAACATGAACGTGAATTTGCTTCAATTCGATTTCCCGATGATGCCCGGTTTGAGGAGGCTGACCTGACTGTCGTCAACCGTGAGAGGCACCGGGTGAATGCAGACAGGGACAGTATTATTTATCATCTCCAGTATTTTGGAATTGAGGATTTCAGGATTCCCCGATTACAGATAGAGGTTACCGACAATGAGGGTGAGATTTCCTACCTGGAGACACTGCCGATACCGATCCGTTTCATATCGGTCCTTGCCGATGGAGAAGAAGAGTTTCGTCCTCTAAAACCGATATTTGATTTTGCCGCAGCGATCTGGCCCTGGATTCTTTTCCTACTGGTTATGCTGTTTTCAGGCTGGTTAATTCATCGATATTACCTCAACCGGGAAACGGAAGCCGAGCCGACACCTCCGCCGCCCCCGATCCCTTTCGAAAATCCACTCCAGATACTGGAACGTTCTCTGCATGCACTATCAGGAAGCCGGTCACCGTTAAAGGAGAGCAATTTCAAGGAGTTTTATGTGAGGTTGGGTGACGCAATACGATTGTACATTGAAGTGGTTTACGATATCGGAGCACTGGAAATGACATCCGGTGAGATTCTGGATGCACTCAGCTCCAGATCAGTAAAACCGGAAATCAAAGAGAGTACAAGGAATGTGCTGATGGAAGCCGATCTGGTTAAATTTGCCAGGTTCGAACCGGATAAAAAGATGGCCGAAAATGCGCTGGAATATGGCTGGGCGTTTCTGGAGACGGCGCGCATCTACGACCATGAACGAATTGAGCAGCTGAAAGAGCTTCATCAGTCCAGAGAGGATACGCAATTGGAGGAAGCACAATTATGAACTGGGCAAATCCTGAATTTTTCTGGCTGCTGCTGCTGTTACCGGTGATTATGGCCGTACAGATCTGGCGTACCGCGAAGAAAAAAAAGCCTGGCATCCTTTTTTCCTCCATCTCCGATATTGAACAGCTTCCGGGGAATTACCGAAGCTGGGGAGTCTGGGCCGGGCCGATCTTGTTCTGGATCTGTTACACGCTGGTTGTTCTGGCTATGGCCAGGCCGCAGGAAGAGAACACGACGGTCGAACAGAGTGTTGAGGGGATCGATATTGTTCTCTCAATCGATATCTCCTCTTCAATGCTCGCCGAAGATTTTGAGCCTAATCGTCTGATCGCCGCCAAACAGATCGCCGCTGAATTTATTGAGAATCGGCCGGACGACCGGATCGGCCTGAACGTCTTTGCCCGTCAAAGTTTTACAGTTGTACCACCGACAATGGATCACCGGTTGCTGACCGAAATGCTGGACGGTATCGACATCGGAATGGTACAAGACGGCACGGCAATCGGCCTCGGAATTGCCACAGCGATCAACCGGTTAAAAGAGAGTGATGCTGAGAGCAGGGTGATCATCCTGCTAACCGACGGGTTGAATAATGCCGGTGAAATAGACCCTGTGACCGCCGGTGAGCTGGCTGCAGTTCATAATATTCGAATCTATACGATGGGTATCGGATCCAGGGGAACGGCACCCTACCCAATTGAAGATCCGGTTTTCGGCAGACGTTACCAGAATGTCAGGGTCGATATTGACGAAGAGATGTTGACCAGGATTGCGGAGTTAACCGGCGGCCAATATTTCCGGGCTACCCACACCGAAGAACTCCATGAGGTTTACCAGGAGATCGACCGACTCGAACGTTCTGAAATAGAAGAGATCATCTACACCGATTACGAAGATCGCTACCCCGGGTTTCTGATCGCCGCCCTGCTATTCGGAATTCTGGGTCTGATTAGCGACCGCATTTTGTTCCGCACGATTGTCTCATGAATACCATGCTTAAATTATTTACAAAAACGATCAACAACGTTGTTCCCGACAATTTCGGGAAACATCTTGTAACTGAATCCCCGAGTGTGGAGTTGCGCGGATTCACCGGTTCTTCCGCATCCTTTCTGCTTGCCGGCCTTGCTGAATCTGCAGAAAAGTTGTTGTTAATTACTCCCGAACCAGAGTCGGCAGCCGCCCTCGCATCCGACCTTGAGCAACTTGCAGATCCCGACTCCATTTTACTTTTCCCTTCTACCGGAAGAAAACCGTATGACAGGGATCGACTCGATGATCCCGCACTTCTGATGCAGCGCTCCGAAGTTCTTGAGAAGGTTGCCGCCAGAAACAGATATATCGTTATTGCTTCAGCAGATGCAATCTCTGAGAAATTGATTTCAGCCAAAGAGTTTCAAAAACGCTCGATCCTCATCAGTAAAGGTGATGAAGTTGATCCTCAAAAGCTTCGCGAGGAACTGGCCGGCCAGGGATATGAACCGGTAAACTTTGTCGACCGGCCGGGTGAATTTGCCGTACGAGGCGGTATTGTAGACGTTTTTCCATTTGCCGGGGATTTTCCGGTTCGACTCGAATTTTTCGGTAACGAAGTGGACTCGATTCGGGAGTTTGACCCTGACTCACAACGGTCTGTCAGCCAGCTGGATGAAACACGTTTTGTCCCCAATTCAGCGAGCAATCAGAATGGTGTCAAACAGAGCCTTTTCGATTACCTTGTGGGAAATGTCGCTGTCTGTCTCAAAGACCCGGACCTGATCCGTGAGAAGGTAGACGGCCGGTTTACCAGTACGGAACAGGTTCGTAAGGAGCGGTTCAGTGAAGATCTCCCACCTGCAAAAAATCACTATCTGTCGGTCGCAGAATACGACAGCTGCCTGGAAGATTATCCGATCCTGGCCTGGGGAAGTTTTACTCAAAGTCTGGCCCCGTATGACGAAACGTTTGAACTCGGTGCAACTCCTCACCCGGAATTCAACGGGAGCTTTAAACTGTTGAGTCAGCATATTGATACGGCGAGCCGGGCAGGTCAGAATATTTTGATCCTTTGCAACAACAGAAATCAACTCGAACGTTTTGAAGATCTGCTCGGAGAACCTGATCAGGACCGTAAATTTCAGCTTGCTGTCGGTTCTATTCATGAGGGTTTTCAACTTCCCGGTGAACGTCTTGCTCTTTTAACGGATCACCAGATATTCAACCGTTACCATCGTCCGGCCCTGCGCAGTCGAAAAAGGGTTAAAGGAAGCCTGTCATTCAAAGAACTTCGCGATCTGAATATCGGTGATTATGTTGTCCATGTCGATTACGGTATCGGTAAATTTGCCGGATTCAAGATTATTGAAGTAAAAAATTCCCGTCAGGAAGCGGCGGTGATCAAATACCGAGACGATTCCACATTGTATGTGAATGTGGCAAGCATTCATAAACTGCAGAAATTCTCCGGCAAAGAGGGAACAGCTCCCCGGCTCTCGAAACTCGGATCTGCCGAATGGGCAAGAAAGAAACATCGGACCAAAAGTAAAGTTAAAGATCTTGCCCGCGACCTGATTCGACTCTACGCCAAGAGAAAAAGCGAAAAAGCCCACTCTTTCTCCGGCGACTCCTCCTGGCAGACCGAACTGGAAGCCGGGTTCGAATATGAGGAGACACCGGACCAGATGGCAGCAATTGAAGCGGTCAAGAAAGATATGGAGTCGGAACAACCGATGGATCGGCTTGTTTGCGGAGATGTCGGATTTGGTAAAACCGAAGTGGCGGTTCGAGCCGCATTCAAAGCGGTGACCGATCAAAAACAGGTCGTCGTTCTGGTTCCGACAACCATTCTGGCCGATCAGCACTTTAAAACTTTCAGCCGCCGGCTTCGTGACTTTCCCGTGGAGATCGAAATGTTGTCGAGATTCCGTTCGACCGCCGAGCAGAAAAAAATTCTCAAAAAACTGAATGATGGAAAAATCGACATCCTGATCGGCACTCACCGTGTCGTATCGAAAGATGTGAAATTTAAAGAGCTCGGCCTGCTGATTATCGATGAGGAACAGCGTTTCGGTGTCGCTGTTAAAGAGAAGCTGAAGTCGTTCAGGGCTTCTGTTGACGTCCTGACGCTGACGGCGACCCCGATTCCAAGAACTTTGCAGTTTTCACTGATGGGGGCTCGGGACCTGAGCATCATCCATACGCCCCCGGCCAACCGGCAGCCGGTCTATACAGAAATACACACCTTCAGCCACGATCTGATTCACGATGCGATCGTCCATGAGACTTCCAGGGGGGGACAAGTTTTCTTTATCCACAACCGGCTGAAAAACATCGATCAGATAGCCGAAATGGTCCGGCAGCTTGTACCCAATGTTCGAGTCAATGTAGCACACGGAAAAATGAGAGCTTCGACCCTCGAAAAGATCATCGGAGATTTCTATTCTCATAAATTTGATGTTCTGGTTTCGACTAATATCGTTGAAAACGGCATCGATATCTCCAACGCCAATACAATTGTGATTAATAATGCCAACCATTTTGGCCTCTCCGAACTGCATCAGCTGCGAGGCCGGGTAGGCCGTTCAAACCGGAAAGCCTACTGTTACCTGCTCACCCCCCCGATTCGAACACTGACCACTGAAGCAAGAAAAAGATTGTCTGCACTGGAGGAACACTCCGACCTGGGAGCAGGATTTAATATCGCTATGCGGGACCTCGACATCCGGGGGGCAGGTGATATTCTGGGAGCTGAACAAAGTGGATTTATTAACGACGTCGGCTTCGAGATGTATTCAAAAATTCTGGATGATGCGGTCAAGGAGATTAAATATGAGGAGTTCGGTGAACTGTTCGAGGATCAGGAACTTCCAGCGGATCTGCCGGATACCCAGATAGACTTCGACCACTCCGCTTTACTTGAAAGCGACTACATTGAGGATAGCGTTGAACGAGTCAACCTGTATCGTAAGCTGGCAGGAGCTTCGGATCCGAAAGAGATGGATGAATGGAAAAATGAGCTCGAAGACCGGTTTGGCCCGCTCCCCCGCAGTGCCGAAAATCTACTTCTTGCTGCCAGAATCAAATATTGGGCATCCAGACTTTACATGAAGAAAGTTACGATTCGTGCGGAAAGAATTTGGCTTCTCTGCCCCGAAAACGATAGTAGTGAAGGAGAAATTTACTACAGCGGCGGGTTATTTCAACAACAGCTGAATGCACTGAAAGGGCTGTGCGGCGACCAGTTCGAAGTGGTGCAAAAAAAAGAAAAAGTTCGTCTGGTTGTACACGATATTGACGGTCTGGAAGAGGCTTATAAATTCCTGGAAAAACTTTACCGCGAATCGGCCGAGAAACAGGAGGTGACCGCATGAATATTGAAGAGGCTTGCGAACTCCTCAGTATGGGAGAGGTCGTCGCATTTCCAACCGAAACAGTTTACGGCCTGGGCGCCGATGCAAGAGATCACGATGCCGTTCAGAAAATTTTCACGATCAAGGGGAGGCCTTCCGACAATCCCCTGATTGTACACCTTGCCGATATCGACCAGGTGAAAGATTTTGCCGCTGAAATATCGGAAGCAGCCCGCAAACTGATGGATGCCTGCTGGCCGGGGCCCTTAACTCTTGTTGTTAAGAAAAAACCGGATGTACTCGACATTGTGACCGCCGGACTTCCGACGGTAGCACTCCGGATTCCGGACCACCCGGTTGCACAACAGCTAATCCGGAAGGCGGGACCCCTGGTAGCACCCAGCGCCAACAGATCGGGGCGCCCGAGCCCGACCAAAGCCGAACATGTACGCCGTGATTTTGGATCTGGATTTCCAATCCTGGACGGGGGCGACTCCAGGATCGGGCTGGAATCGACGGTATTAAAAGTATCTGAAGTACCCTTTCTGTTATTGCGCCCGGGTAGCTACACCATTCGGGAGCTTGAGAAGATCTCCGGTATGGAGATCCTGCCGGAGCCTCCTGCCTCCGGCCCTCCTCAAAGTCCCGGCTTGAAGTATACTCACTATCGGCCATCTGCCGAGGTGTGCTGGTTCGATCCATTCGCACCACCCGATCCGGACAAGGCACTCCTGGTCACGCACATCAACCGGCCCTCCGGCTACCCGAATCACGTCCATTTTAATAGCGACTATGATGAAATGGCGCATTGCCTCTACGATCTTTTTCGAACCGCCGATTATCGCAAACTGTCGATCATAGCGATCGAAAATCTGCCGGAAAGCAATTCTCATCCAATGATCGCAGCATTAAAAAACCGAATTGACAAAGCGGTCGGCAATTGATATAGGTATCCTTACTTTTCCGGGTGTATAGTTCTTGACCATTGGTTATGAAAAAACTGTCGACAGAACAGATCCGGACTCTTGCTGAGAGGATAACCGACGCCGACAGAAGTGCATTTAATGAACTCTTCAGGGCGCTTTATCCACAGCTTGTCTACTTTGCGAACAGATATACGCAAAGCATGGCCGAATCACGGGATATTGTACAAGATGTTTTTGTCACGTTATGGAAACGCAGAGAACAGGTGGACCCCGATCTTTCCCTGAAATCATATTTATACAAAATGACCCGTAACAGGGCGTTAAACCATTTGAGAGATTATAGCAGCATGACCGTGCCTCTGGAAAATTTACACGAATCGAAGTTGAGAAGTACCGACGCCAGTTCTTCTGACGATCAGCTCGAAAAGCTTAATGAACAAATCACACACTGGATCAATGAGCTGCCGGACAGACAGCGGGTCGCATTTGAATTGAGCCGTTTTGAAGGCCTGGACCACCAGGAGATTGCCGGTGTGATGGGAGTTTCGCCAAAGACTGTAAACAACCATATTGTGGCAGCCCTTAAAAATTTGAGAAATCGATCTACCCGAACCAATCAAAATGGTACTAAGAGGTTTGAATAATGGAATCCAGATCATCAAATAACAACATTCCCGACAAGAGAATCGTCGACTCTTTTTCTGAGGACGAACGAGAAGAGATTCAGAAAATCTGGGAAGCAGCCGGAGAGATACGTCGGGAAACACCAGAACTTGAAGATCAAATGATCGAACGGGATCTGGGCTCGACCTGGAATCGAATAGAAAAAAGCAGCTGGACCCATACGAACAAAGGTCGTAGCAGGAACGGAAATAGGAGGCGGTCAAAACAGCCTTATACACGACGCGATACCTCCTGGAGATGGTTTCTTGCAGCTGCAATGATTCTGATCGTTTTCGGGGCCGGCTACTTTATCCTGCCCAAATCTTATAGTGTTGCTTACGGAGAAACTGCAACCGTCCAGCTGTCCGACGGAACCATCGTTGAACTTAACAGTGGTACACAACTGTGGCATAATAGACTTTTTGGCCGTACGAACCGAAAGGTTCACCTCGATGGAGAAGCCTATTTCATCGTTCCGGAAAGCGACCGCTCCTTTTCTGTACAGGCAAATGAAGCCCTGATCCAGGTGAGCGGCACAGAGTTTAATGTGCGATCCTGGAGTAGTGACCCGGGCCAGCCGACCCAAGTGACCGTCTCTCACGGAGAAGTTGAATTCTACTCGATACTCTCTCCGGATAAACGGGTATACCTTTCACCGGGCGAATCCAGCCAATGGTATCCGGGGCTGACAAGCCCGACTGATCCGGAACCGATATCGATGGAAAAAGCGATCGGTTGGAGAAATAATATGTTGATGTTTACTGAACAGTCACTGATTGTTATATTTAATGAGCTTGAACGTAAATTTAACGTTCAGATCGAACTGGATGACGCCGAACTGGGAAACAGGACTCTCACTACGCACTACTCGGAGCCCCCGTCACTTGAAACGATCATTCAGGATATTACGGTAGTCAAGGACCTGAATTTTTTGGAAACTCCGAACGGTTACAGGATATTCCGATAATGAGGTTCTAAAATTTACTGTCCTGTTTACACGAAGCGGATCGTAACAGGTAGTTCATTGTCAATTGCCGCACGCTGCTACGGATGTGATTACAATTAGCCGCGGCTTGAGGGTACATGCCGATGATGGCACCATTCCGCCATACGATTATTATGTTGGCTATGCTGATGCTGGCCGTTGGAAAAACGACTGCCCAGGAAAACCGGGCTGCAATTTATCAATTCGACTTTGAGCAAGTTTTTCTCTCCGAAGCTCTGGAACAAATTGCCTCTTCAGCCCAACTGGATATAGTCTATGAACCTTCGCTGATCCACCAGTTGAAAATCACAAAAAAAGTAGAAGCCCGATCACTTCCCGAACTGCTGCAAAAAATTCTCGAAGGGACCGGTCTCAATATTCAGCAGCTTTCTACCGGTACCTATATTATTGTTGCTGCTGATGGAGAATCCTCAGCCGAAGGAAGCTATGCCGGACGAATAATTGACGCCATTTCCGGGACTCCGCTGCCAAGTGCAACTGTCATAAAAGAGGAAACATTCTGGGGCACCAGTACCAATCGGGAGGGTTATTTTGAGTTGAGCCCGCTTGAAGCCGGAACATATCAGTTGATTTTCAGTTACGTGGGTTACGAACCTGTTTCTAAAACCGTCCATATTGAACCGGGTCAGACTCTTCAGCATACAATCGAGCTCAAGCCCAAGCCGGTTGACTTCAGCCCAATCGTTGTAACAGCTCACAAACTTCGACTGCCAAGAAACAGCGGCCCCGATCTGACAATTAAACCCGGAAATTTTGAACCGAACTCCTCACTGGGAATAGTCGACGCACTAAATAGCCTAGGTTTTGTTTCCGGAGTTCAATACGGGTTGCCAACATCCGATCTTCACGTTCAGGGTGGCCATTCCGGTGAGCATCGTCTTCAACTCGACGGAGTGCCGATCTACAATCCACACAGTTTCGGCAGAATGTTCAGTGCGTTCAGCCCTTACGCTATCGGGCAAATTGAACTGTATAAAGCCGGTTATGGAGTGCAGCAGGGCAGTCAGATCTCCGGCATCATCAACCTGAACCACGACCTGTCCAGTAATACCCACCAATACGGCCTGGTACAGGGTGACCCGTTAAGCCTCAACAGTCGCGTTGACCTCGATATGACTACAGAAGGGAATACCCGTATTCAATTAATGGGGTCATTTCGATCAAACTATTGGAACATCTATCAATATTCACCACTTGAATCTACTCTCAAGCAATGGGATGAAGTTGACCCGCTGATCCTTGGCTTATTTCTTGATTCAGATTTTGATATCACAGGTTACCAGACACTGAATCACGATTCCAATGTAAGGTTCAGAGACATACATCTGGCATCAAGAATTGAGTTGGACAACTACCATCAGCTCAGTACATCCTTCTATTCGGGCCGAAATTTTATTTCAACCGATCTGGTCAATCAGCTAAATCGTGAAAACAGCGGTTTTTACAGTTTCGCCATGGACCGTTACCAGTGGAACAATACGATGGGACAGTTAACTCACGACTGGGCTGTCTCACCGCAACTGGCCCTCTCAAGCCAGATCAGCTTCAGTTCTAATAGCCTGGATCACGATTACAAGTTTACCAATAGCCGCGAGCCGATTTTCCGACAGTATGATGCCAATAATTACGAATACTTTGTAGATGAGGTTCAGAATCTATATAAATACAATTTGCTGCCGACACACGATGATCTAAACCGAATTCGGCACTACATCTTTCGAACAGATGCCAATTACAGTGCTTCGGCAAATTTGCAACTCAACAGCGGTATGCAGATCGACCGAATCGGCACCTCCATCCAGGTTACCGACCTGTTTCGAGCCCAGTCCAGAATGAACAAGGAGTCAACACGTGCCGGCGTCTACCTCAATGGTGAGTGGAGGCCTTCGGATAGCTGGAGCTACCGGTTGGGCAGCCGGCTGACCTGGACATCCGACAGCAGAAACCTCTACCCGGAACCACGTGCCAGCATTCAATATAACAGAGCGGAATCCTCTCTCGGTTACTGGTCTTTGATGGTCTCCGGCGGCCTATACCGTCAATTTGTCAACCAGTTTGAAATCACCAATGTGGGCCCAACCACCCTGGTTCCGTCGTTTACGACCTGGCTTCACGCCGGGCCGGGCCATACACCCTCGAAAGCCTGGCACATAAGTGCTTCACTGCTGTATGAACCGGTTCCGACAACATCCATTTCTGTTGAACTGTTCCGAAAATGGCAACCGGTTACCTGGATTACCTCCTATCAGGGTGCAACAACTCTGCTGATACCAATACCCGATAATCAGTTCGATATATTTGCTGAAAAAAGTTCCATGGATGCCTACGGCCTGAGCAGCCGATTCTCTCAATTATTACCAAGTGCCGATTTAAAAATCGAACTCGGTTATGATTTCAGTTTCAGCCAGATAGATATGGAATCCCAGTTCGGCAGGACGGTTCAGGCGCCCTGGAATGAACCTCACAGATTCTCGGCAAGTACGTTATGGCGTCCGGATGGCAGATTTTCACTGATTGCCAGATGGCAAAGTATTTTTGGACGAACCTGGGGATATCGACGCGCCTATTACGATTTTCTGAAATTTTACAGTGATTTGCAGATCTTTGACTCGCCTGAAACCGACCGGCTCAGTGATTTTCATCAACTCGATTTTTCTTTTGTCTATTCTCCAGCGGCACGGCTAGCAAACTTTGAGTTCCGTGTTGATCTGATCAATGTAACCTCACGCAGAAACGTTATCGACTGGAGTCTGGTCCCGACTACGGATGAGAGCGATCTTACCATCTACGAGAGGCGTAAGCGAACCCTGCCGGGCTTCACTCCTTCTGTGAGTATTGAATTTCGATTTTAGCAGGCCGGAGGTTACCAGGTCCAGCGATACAGCGCCGGGTACTTTTGCACCCAATGAGGTTTCTCTGGATATACAATTCTCATATGAACTAGAGGCCAGAAGATTCGACGCCGAATCCGGCCCGGATTCAGAAATTCGGTTATTCCCCTCTGTTTGTAGAGCCGACCGTTTGTCTCCAGAACTGCCTGACTCAGGAATCTCTGATAAAAGGGCCCATTATCGATCAGTTTTTGCTGCTGGATGAGAAAGCGGCTCCCCTGTCCTTCCATTCTGATCTTCCGGCCGCTTTTCAGGCCAAAAAGATTCCTTGAACGGTCTTCAACAAAGTAATCTCCTCTTAATATACGCGCCCGACCGGATGAGTCCACCAGCCAGGCGTGTTCTTGCCACTTTTGATGTTTCTCCATCAGATAGTACACCAGGGAGAGACTGCCAAAGTGAAACCTTCCCCAATACCAGTTACGAAAGAGAGCATCCATCGGCTCTTCGCCAACATTGTGGTCGTGGTATCCCTTTCCACTGAAGGGGATACGGAATTCTTGGTATCCATCTATATTCAGTTCGCCATCAACTCGAGAGACAGGTTGCAACAGATTCCAAAGGTGCAGACTCTCTGTTTCCACCTCTTTTTCCCCAACTACCGTTTCGGATCTGACTTTAGAGTCAGCCTGGGCATTTGTTTCAGCATCGTATTCTGCTTCAGTTAGAGTAAAGTTTATTGATTCCAGCGCCAAGGTGCCCGAAATTCGATCTCCGGACGGCAGTTTCTGATTCAGAGATAGCCGGTAGATCAACCGGTCCTCTTCACATTCCCGTTCGATCCGATTTTGCCCGATCCTGATCGTTAACCTGTCGGAACCAAACCCGGCATCATCGTGCTGATGTTCACGAAATCCGTAATAGACCGGTTTCCCACTCTTGTAAACTGATATGGAGATCGCCGGATAGGCTTTCGCGACAGTCTCATCATTTCCTGCATCTCCTAATTTATCGTCGGCAATCCCCGGATGACCCGCCCTGCTCATCTTGCCGGAGTGTAAACGTTCAAGAGCCCTGATATATCTTTGTGAAAAAGGATTCCCCAGATAGAAAATAATTGTGAATGCATACAGACCGTCGTCGGAGATGCCGTCAAAATACCACCACTGATAGGAGCCCGGTTTCCTGGTATCCCGGTACTTTTCCAGTGATAAATCGGATTCAATCCTCATCAAGCTTGGACAATCAAAAGGTTTTTCATAGGCTAAACATAATACACCGGCCGGAATGACAACATAAGATAAACCTTTTCATCCAGACAGTAGATTAAGTTTTTTCATAACGGCGGGTAATTAACTACAGCAAGTCCGTTAAACTCTACAAATGATAACACCTATGTGGCTCACAGGGCTCCTTACAATCTCATGTCTGTTTCTGGTACTGACTTCGATCATTTTGATTCGCAACCGATTTGACCTCTCCCCTCTTCCGCCTTGTGATAAATCGGTCAAGCCTTTAAAAATCAGCTTGATGATCCCCGCCAGAAATGAAGAAAAAAATATTGAATCGTCCGTCATGAGTGCCTGTAATCAGGAGTATTCGAATTTTGAGGTACTGGTTCTCAATGACCGCTCAACGGATAAGACGGGAACCATTCTCAACCGGCTCGAACATCGATATAGTGAGCATCTTCGAGTGTTCGAAGGCCAGGAGAAACCGTCGGGCTGGCTGGGCAAACCATGGGCTTGCGACCAACTTGCCCGAAAAGCTTCCGGTGATATTTTACTTTTTATTGATGCGGACGTTACTCTGAATAGAAATGTTCTATCTCGTGTATCGACGGTATTCGGTGATTCCTCTATCGATGCGCTGACTATTTGGCCACGGCAGGTCTTGAAAAGTGCCTGGGAAAAAATGTTGCTGCCGATCGTCTACTATGCACTGCTCGTTCAACTCCCCGTCGCCTATGTTCACCGCTCCCCCCGCTGGCTCCCTGCTCCACTCAATCGCACGATTCGAAATCGGTTCGGAGTTGCGTGTGGACAGTTTATCGCTTTTAGAAAAAAGATCTATAAATCGATTGGAGGGCATCGGCAGGTGCGGCGAGAAGTTGCTGAAGATATCGCACTGGGGAGGAGACTTCTTGCCGACAACAGAAAATTGCTGATGTTCGAGGGAAGCGGAACTGTCAGCTGCAGGATGTATCGGAGCCGGAACGAGATCCATCAGGGATTCCGCAGAAATATTCTATCGGGATTCAATGAATCCATTGCTCTTTCGATGATGACCGGGTTGATTCATTTTATCTCCACGGTTCTCCCCTTTGTGGTGCTGCCGGTATCGCTAATCGGCTATCGGTTCGAATTGATTTTTCTTTCTGCCAGTGCAATCACGATAGTTCTTGCACAACGCCTTGTGATCGCCCGGTGGTTTGACTGGAACCCGATATGGGGATTAACCCACCCTTTTGCCACACTCTGGTTTCTCCAGCTCGGTGTGACGGCCGTGATCGACCGTATTAAAAATCGACCCGTCTATTGGAAAGATAGAGCGATTACAAGAAGGAGTCCGTAAATTGGAATTCACGTATCTCTGTAAGGCAACTGTCGATAGGGACAAATGGAATCTTATGGTAAATACAACAGAATCCTGCCTGCCGTGGATCACTTTGTTTTTAGTTGCCGAGTCGAGATATTATGAATAGATGAAGGAGCTGATCGCCAAATATCTGCGATATCTGGAAGTTGAGAAAAGGTACTCAACACATACGATCGATTCTTATCGCCGCGATTTGCATCAGCTTCTGGAGTTTGTCGCCGAATATGCAGACTGTAGTGAGGAAGAGATTCAGATCGAACAGATCGACAGGTTGGTAATCCGGCTTTGGCTCGGCCGTCTTGCAGAAAACGACGCAGCAAAAAGTTCTATGGCAAGAAAAACAGCCAGCATCCGTTCCTTTTTCAAATACCTTTACCGAAGAGGTCATATCAATAAAAACCCGGCTCATTTGCTCATCGTACCTAAAAAAGAGAAGCGATTACCCACAACCGTACATCCGGAAGAGATTAGAAGGATGATGGAGCTTGCCGACGGCACTACACCCAGGGAACTACAGGATCGTGCGATTCTGGAGCTTTTATATGGATCGGGGATCCGTCTGCGGGAGTTAACCGGACTCAATGTTGACGATCTGGACCTGAAGGCCGGCCAGGTCAGAATCCTCGGCAAAGGATCCAGGCAAAGGATTGTTCCGCTGGGCAGCCGGGCTGCAGAGGCGCTGCAACACCACCTGAAACATCGCGGAGAACTCTTCGGTAAACGAAGCGATTCGGATGCCCATAAAGCCCTGTTTCTGGCCGCAAGCGGCCATCGCATCTACCCAAGAGCTGTGCAGAAGCTGGTCAGGCGATATCTGGAAAAAACCAGTGAAATCACACAAAAAAGCCCTCACGTTCTTCGTCACAGTTTTGCGACTCACATGCTCGACGCAGGTGCAGACATCCGAATTATCAAAGAGTTTCTCGGTCATACCAACCTGTCTGCGACTCAAGTATATACACATACCAGTGTAGAGCGATTAAAAAAAGTTTATGATCAGGCTCATCCGAGATCTGAACAGACCCATCACAAAGAATCAACTAACAACGAACCCGTCAAAGGAGAAGAGAAATGAAAACTACATTTGCCGTACGCCATTTCGAACCAACAAGAGACCTGAAACAGTACAGCATGGATGAAATTGAAAAGCTGGAACAGTTTTACGATAAAATCATTGCCTGTGATATCGTATTAGAGCCAAGCGACAGCCACGATAATCCTTGCAAGGCCGAATTGAGAGTAAAAGTTCCACAGAAACTTTTAAATGCAACTGAAACAGGCCAAACCTGGGAGCAAGCAATCAATAACGTCGTGGATACCATCATTCGGCAAATTCGCAAATATAAGACCAAACGATTTGAGCATATATAACCTTATCCGGTAGACCTATGCCGTTCCAAGATCACAAGCCGATCCCTCGAAAAGAGAAGATCACCGTACAAACGATGATCGATCAGATGCGGGATCAGGTCAAAATCGATATCCGGCCTTTGACAGCCGAAAAACAGTGCCAAGACAACTATATCATAGAAACCGATCTGCACCGGCCGGGACTTGCCCTGGCCGGTTATATCGACCTGTTTACATGGCAGCGAATTCAGATTATCGGAAATACCGAATGTTCCTATTTAAAACAGCTGAATGAGGAGCAGCAACAGAAAGCTTTTCAAAATATTGTTGAGTTTGATGTCCCTGTCATTATTCTAACAGATAATAATTCGCTCCCCGGTCCCCTGCTTAAAATTGCAGAGAAGTCGAATGTGCCGGTATGCTCGACCGATCTCCCGACTACCAGCTTTATGTTTCATTTACGGGACTATCTGGAAGACCAGTTCGCCCTCCAGACTATGGTTCACGGGGCGATGGTCGATGTCTACGGAATCGGAATCCTGATCGCCGGCAAATCGGGTATCGGCAAAAGCGAAGTGGCTCTCGACCTGCTCAAGCGAGGCCACCGGTTGATTGCAGATGATGTGGTCATGCTTTCGAAAAAAAGCAATGTGCTGATGTCGTCGGCGACCGAGATGAACAAGCACTTCATGGAAATACGCGGACTTGGCATCATCGATATCATGTCGATGTTCGGTATCCGATCGATCCGATACCAAAAGCGCCTGGAAGTTGTCCTGAACCTCAAATTGTGGGAAGAGAGCAAAACCATAGAAAGAACCGGACTGGATCACGATTCGGTACGAATCCTGGGAATCGACATCCCCCTTATTCACCTTCCCATCACTCCGGGCAAGAATATCACTGTTATCGCCGAAGTGATTGCGATGAATTATCTGCTGGAACATTATGGTTATGATGCAGCCAAAGCGTTCCAGAATAAGGTTAAAAAGCATATCGAAGAGAAAAGCCGCGGTGGCGAGATGCCCCGACGCGCTATCGAATATTTCGAAGGTGATGTTGAGTAACGGCTATTCCGCGCTTTAACCGGCTTGTTTTTGACGTTATCACCCATATCAGGAAATGGGACGGCTCTTTATTACGGCTGTGATACGCCTAAATGTCTTTTCCAGCATTGGATATTAGCCTCATATCCTGATTTAATACACTTTTTATTATTAAAAAATGTTTTTTAGCTTTGTCAGTTAGTTGGACGAACAATAAAACTGGCCATGGCTCTTTCCAATCACTATTACTACGACGAGGAAAAATGTGAGTTTATCCGGGTTGAGCAGAACAAGTTTGAACTGATCATCTACACAACCTGCCTCTGGATTTTGAACGGACTGGTTCTCGGTGCAATCGGACTGGCTGCACTCTCCTCCACGGTTGGAACTCCGGCCGAATTGGCACTGAAGGCAGAAAACGAAACTCTTCTCGAACAGATGGAGAGTGCCCGTGAATCGATCACGTCGATCGAATCTCAGCTGGAAACGATCTCAGAGCTGGACAATGAGCTTTATCGTTCTCTGCTCGGACTGGACCCGGTCGAACCCGACAATAGGTTGTCGGGAATCGGCGGATCCGACCCATACTCAGATTTTGATATCTACAGTGAGGATACCCGTGAACTGTTAAGATGGACTTCCAGCAAGATCAATTCACTGCAGCGGCGAATTGTAGTTCAAAGAGCCTCCTTTGATGAAATTCAGGCCTATTATAACCGAAACCGTAACTTACTTCGTCATCTTCCGGCTATTAAACCTGTCAATAACATAATTTTAAGTGGTTACGGGATGAGAATTCACCCTGTACTGAACTACAGGCGAATGCACGAAGGTGTTGATTTCCGGGCCGAAATCGGTACACCGATCTATGCAACAGGTGATGCGACCGTTCGAAGCGCACGAAGAGAAGGGTCCTACGGCCTGATGATAGTACTCGACCATGATCATGGATATGAAACCCGTTATGCCCACCTGTCCGGATTTGCAGAGGGAATCCGTGCAGGAACAGAAGTTCGGCGGGGAGACCTGATCGGGTATACCGGTAATACAGGCATGACACAGGGCCCACATCTCCACTATGAAGTGAGAATCGATGGGCAATCGGTCGATCCGCTCAACTATCTGATAGCAGACACCTCACCCGAAGAGTATCAAATGTTCCAGCAGATCTCCGATAACAATCCGATGTCGATGGATTAGCTTCGCTTATTTTTGACAGGCCGGATTCATCGAAGTCGAAAAAATCGAAATCGCCGTCGTAGACAGGTCTGATTCAATGGGCTATTCCAGAGGGGCTAATTTGAACAGCGAAGTACGAAACCCCTCTTTCGCACTGTTTCGATATACTCATGTTCAGCATGCTGCCGAATTTTTTTCCTCAAATAGCTTATGTAGACATTGATATAGTTGGTCTGGGTGTCGAAATCAATACCCCATACCTTCTTCGCCAGCTCATCCTGTGAAATCACTCGATTCTGATTTTTCATCAGGTAGACCAGCAGATTAAATTCATTATTGGTCAACGCCACATCCTTTTCGGCTACTTGAAGCTTTCGACCGATCAGGTCCACACGTAATTCTTTGCAGTTCAACACCTCTTCGATACCCTGCGAATTACTGCGGCGAGCAATCGCTTCGATCCGGGCCATAAGTTCTTCGCTGTTGAACGGTTTGGTAATGTAGTCGTCTGCACCGACTTTCAGACATTTTATTTTGACGTCGGTCTCATGTTCGGCCGATAGAAACAGAACAGGGGTAGTTATCTCATTTTCCCGAATGTTGATACAGATATCGTAACCGTTCCCGTCCGGCAGCCTTAAATCAAGGATAATCATGTCAAACGAATCGGAAATCGCCAAATTCTCTCCTGCAGACGCTGTCTCGGCAATCTGAACAAGATGTCCCTCATTTTCGAGAACCGCTTTGACGAGAGTTCGCACTGTCGGATCATCCTCAACCAACAGAATATCCATTTTTTCATTTTGATTGGTACTTGCAGCCATACACTCTGTAGAAACCTGTTATTTTATGCAACCATTGCAAATGTAGCCGAATCGCCCAGATTATGCAATTCCAACTTGGGCCGTTTAAAATTTTTGGTTCGATATCACTATTTAATTTCTTACAATAGTAAATAATGTATTGAAATACCCTAACCAGAGACCAACCCAAGATGACCATGGAACAAGACAAAAATAATCCTACAGAATCTGATTTTTCGGAAAACCCGGGTGGCCCAGGTGAAAGCAGCACTGAAAACCCATCAGTTCAGGTTGCAGATGTGAGTCAGCATAAAGCACTGGCAATCGTGGGTTACATTTTTCCCATACTCTTCTTTCTCCCCTTGATCACAGATGCCAAAGAGAATGAATTCGCCAGATTTCATGCCAATCAACAATTAAATCTGCTTCTTTTTTGGGTAATCGGACAGGCTGCAGCTTCATTTCTTACCGTCATACTGATCGGGCTCCTGCTGATACCGCTGGTTACCATCGCCGGATTCATCTTTCTGATTTTGGGTGTGATGAATGTCGTGAACAATCGAATGAAACCCCTTCCGGTCATCGGTAAATTCAGGCTTCTGGATTAATCATCCATATCCATCGTTTCTGCTTCATTCAGCGCTTCTGCTGCTGTTAAATACTCCTCCGGGTAATCCTCGGCAGAAAAAGTTGAATCAGCCTGAAAGGTGCGGCCCATAGCTCTGAACTGCTGTACAAAACGCCTCTTGGCGTACCTGGGAGCGAATTGCCCATATTCGATCATAAAAACCCGCTCGGTTTCCGGATCGTAATAGGTGAAATTGACGAACGGTCCGCCCATGAAATCGTTCGTCATTCGCCAGGTACCGAGGGTTTCCCAGCCGATCAACCGGTCTTCCCGCTCAACTTCTCTGGTCTCGATCGCCCGCCTGTACTCCGTAGTTACATAAGATCCTTCACGGGTCCCCTGGACGTAACGTTCCATCAGTGAATCCCTTTTGGTATTGATCCAATGCTGGTCGATAACTTCCGGAGTATCAAAGTCATCTTCCCACCAGCCCCACATCCATCGGTCATTGTCCTGATAACTGCGTCGAAACGAGACCACATTTAACGTATCAACGGTTGGTATGTAATCGTGTTGAATTCGAACTTTCCAGCCGAATCGCTCCCAGAGAGAGTCCGACAGCTCTACCTGTTCTGCACGGCGAAAAATATCCTGCTCCCATCGAGCCAGTTCAACTTCAAGGGCACTGTCGACAAGCTGGGTTTCATTTTCATAAATTTTATCGGCCAGCTCCAGATCACCGGTCGATGTCAGAACCAGGGCCCATTGATCGCGGTACCAATGATCTTTTAGCGGAAATGCAAAACTCTCTTCTGCACGAACTCTCTCCTCCACGTCAGAAGTCAGCAGAGCTCTAATAAAACTGGAAACATTGGTTTCATCATCGATGGGGCCGGCAAAGATTATATTCTTGCGCTTCCGGATATTTTCCAGTTCTTCATTGGTCTGAAAATCCTGAAATCTCAGTGTATACTTCATTTCAGCCTGACCGGGAAGTGTTTCGATAACACGTCCGAATGTCTCATTCAATGCTTCGGCAGTTGCACCTTCGTGAAGCGATTCATCCATGACCACGATGATTTCATGATTTTCGCCGATGGCGCGCTGTCGAAAATCACCTTCACATGCCAGCAGCGGAAGAAAAAAAACCGTCGTGAGCAACAATAAAGTGATACGTCTCATGTGATTATAGTCTGGTTAAGTTTCACTTAATATTTCCAATTTTAAGTTGTTTAACAAATGAATATACCTTCTTGTCCCATCCACTGTTCGGGTATGATTCTCGAATCAGATCAATCAGTGAGCTTCCTACGATAAATCCGTCAACATTTTTAGAAATCCGGATCGCATCATCCCTGGAGCGAATTCCAAACCCGATCAGAGTCGGATTCCGGGTAATATTCCGGTTGACTCGCTCTATAAAACGGTCAACTGAATCGGCTATTTCATCTCCGTCGCGAGCACCGGTGACCCCTGTAACTGATACGCAGTAAATAAAACCGTCAGAAATCTCGTCGATTCTCCTCATTCTTTCATCCGGCGTGTTGGGCGCTACTAAAAAAATCATCGACAAACCTGCCATGCGGGTACTACTGCGGAGTAATCCAGACTCTTCCGGCGGAAGGTCCGAAATGATCAATCCATCTGCACCGGCTTTTACAGCGTCCTCGCAAAATCTCTCGACTCCATATGAAATCAATGGATTGGTATATCCCATTAAAATCAATGGAATGTCGGTTTGTGCTCTAACATCCTGAACGATTTGCAGTGTCTTCTCCATCGTAATCCCTTGTTCAAGTGCAACCTGACTGGAATATTGAATGGTAGGCCCGTCTGCCAGGGGATCACTGAACGGCATGCCGATCTCGATCAGATCCGCACCATGTTCGGCTAACCCGACAATTAATTCCGCTGACCATCCCGGATCGGGATACCCGGCTGTCAGAAACAGTGAAAGGATCCTCTCATTCTCTTTTTTCCTCTCAAAGAGCATTTTCAGCCTTCTGTTCCCCTTCATTGTATGATCTCGCTTATTTTGGTTCTGACTACTCATCGTAATTACTCTTTCGAGATGGTTTTTCAAATCCTGTCCGCACCTCTGGATTCCCGGTCCAGGTGTTCTGCTATGGTTCTCATATCCTTGTCGCCGCGCCCTGAAAGATTGAGCACAACAATCTGATTCTCCACTGTCTGCGGCATCAGCGTCTCCAGCCAGGCCAGTGCATGCGCAGACTCCAGTGCTGGAATGATTCCCTCTTTCCGGGATAACAATTCAACCGCTTTTAAAGCCTCCTCATCGGTTACCGATACGTATTCGGCTCGTTTTTGATCATAAAGCCATGCGTGCTCGGGGCCGACTCCGGGATAGTCCAGGCCTGCACTGACCGAATGTGCCAACTTTACCTGCCCTTCACCATCCTGAAGGAGATAGCTTCGGGTTCCATGTAATACCCCCGGCCTGCCAAGAGTAAGCGTAGCAGCGGTCTTTCCCGATTGTAAACCAAGACCTGAGGCCTCCACACCAATCATTCTCACCTGACGTTCTTCGATAAACGGGTAGAAAAATCCGATCGCATTCGATCCGCCTCCGACACTGGCTACAAGGATATCGGGGGTTCCCAAATTCTTCTCTTCAAGCTGCCTTTTGGTCTCCTGACCGATCACTGTTTGAAAATTCCGAACCATCATCGGGTATGGATGGGGGCCGACTACCGAACCGATAACATAGAAAGTACTCTCCACATGTGTAACCCAGTCCCGAATCGCTTCGTTGGTTGCATCTTTCAATGTTCTGGAACCGCTCTCTACCGGTCGGACTTTTGCACCCAGGAGTTTCATTCGCTCAACATTCAGCTTCTGCCTCTCCATATCTTCACTACCCATATAAACGATACATTCCAGCCCAAAACGGGCGCAAGCGGTCGCAACTGCCACACCATGCTGCCCGGCCCCGGTTTCGGCGATAATCCGCTTCTTGTTCATCCGTTGAGCTAGCAGAACCTGTCCAACCGCATTATTGATCTTATGAGCTCCGGTGTGACAGAGATCTTCCCGCTTCAACCATATTTGTGCACGCCTGTAATGATTGGTCAACCGTTCGGCAAATGTTAGCCGGGTAGGACGTCCTACAAACTCATTTAGATAATAGTTGAACTCACTGGTAAACCGGGGATCTCTATTTGCAACTCGATAAGCCGATTCCAGTTCAGATAAAGCCGGCATGAGAAGTTCGGGGACAAATTTACCACCATACGTGCCAAAATATCCCTTTTCGTCCGGCATATTATATTTTTGATATTCTCTTCTACTGTCTTTCGTCATTCTGTTTGTTCCAAATTGTTCTCATCTTTTCAAAAAAGAGCTCAATCTTTTCATAATCCTTGATTCCCGGGGCTTGCTCAAGTCCGCTTGAGAGGTCTACCGCATAAGGTTTGTGCCGGTTGCAAGCATCGACGATGTTATCGCTGTTCAACCCCCCGGAGAGAAACCAGGGAGTCGTCAACTGCAGATCGTTCAACAACGACCAGTCGAACGTTTTGCCGGTTCCTCCCCAATTTCTCCCATCGGAACTATCGAACAGCAGATAGTCGACCACATCCCGATAAGGTTGAATCTGACGAGTAAGATCCAATCCATTGCCAGGCTCTGCACGAAGCGCTTTGATCACCGGTTTATCGATCAAACTGCAATACTCAGGTGATTCATTGCCGTGCAATTGTATAAGGTCAATTCCAGTCTGTGCGGCAATCCGATTGACCTCGTCAAGAGGTGCATTGACAAATACACCGACCGTTTTCGGACCCTCGATCCATTGAATGATCGCGCCCGCCCTGGCTGGATCTATAAATCGAGGGCTTTCGCGATAGAAGATGAAACCCAAATAGTCGGCAAGCGCTCCAGCCGCAAACCGGGCATCCTCCAGATTGGCCAGACCGCATATTTTTACCTTCGTTCTACCTTCTTCGTCACTTCCCATCTCTTACTCCGATTTATGACTGATTGATCAATTTCCATGGCTGTTTCAGGCCTTCTGTAACTTCTGTATACTGATTTTGCCGAAATTATTCACGGGAATGCTTATTCCTATTCCGATTCATTTTGCCTCGCTTTGTTCAATAACGTTTGCAGTGCATACCCCGGGTTGTTCTGTTGCATCAGAAATTCTCCGATCAAAGCCGCATCAATACCCTCTTTACTCAGCAATTGCAAGTCGTCCGGTGTCGATAAACCGCTTTCCGAGACTTTGACAAGATGATCAGGAGCCTGATTCAACAGATCAATCCCACGATGCAATTCAACTTTAAAACTTTTTAGATTCCGGTTATTGACGCCGAGAATCTCTACCTGTTTCCAATCCAGCCTTTCCAGATCATCCTGTGAGTAGCATTCGATCAGCAAATCGATTCCCAACTCCCGGCCTGCGTGAATCAGTTCTTCGAGCTGAGAACCGGAGGTGATGGTCACAATAATCAATACTGCATCTGCACCATATGCTTTTGCTTCTTTAACTTGATATGGATCAATTATAAAATCCTTGCGCAGCAATGGAATAGATACTTTACTTGATAATTTTTCAAGATTTTCGAGATCTCCTTGAAAAAAATCCGGCTCGGTCAGTACAGACAGAGCAGATGCTCCTGCTTCTTCATAAGCCCGGGCGAGTTCAAGTGGATTAAAATTCTCCCTGATAACACCCTTGACAGGGGACGCTTTTTTCAGTTCAGCAATCACAGAAAGCTCATCGCTTATTAAAGATTTTCTAAATGGCCGGACTGGCAATTCAAATCCGGATAATGACTCCAGATCGCGCCAGCTCAGATCTCTTTTCTTTTTCTGGAGCTGACTGGAAACCCGGCTCACGATCTCATCCAGTATGTTATCTCCCGCTCTCATCATTCCTTTAGTACACTTTGAGTTGCCTCGGCAAATTCGTTCAGTTTCCGGTATGCCTTTCCGCTATCGATGGAATCCTCAGCCATCTGACGAGCCTCCTCCAAAGATGACGTTCGACCCGAGACATGGATGCCAAAAATGGAGTTGAGCAGTACTATATTCCGGTGAGGTACTTCGGAACTGCCCTGTAAAACGTTTCGAATGATTTCAGCATTTTTTTCTCGATCCCCCCCTTTCAGATCATCCAGTCTTGAAGGTTCATACCCCAAATCCTCCGGCCGGATACTGACAGGGTCCCGAACCATCGCTGATTGCAGTTCAAACAGCTCGGTCCGGCTGGTCAGGCTCACTTCGTCCAGCCCGTCATGGGCACTCACCGTATATGCTTTTTCTGTATCAAGATGAGCCAGAATGTGGATCATAGTACGGGCTATATCCAGATTAAAAGCCCCGACCACCTGCCTCCGTACAGCAGCTGGATTTAATAAAGGCCCCAGAATATTGAAAAAGGTGCGCATTCGAAGCGCCTTTCGGGCCGGCATCACATGCTTCATGGCCGGATGAAAGTTAGGTGCATACATGAACGCCAGGCCGGTTTCCTTAAATACTTCTTCCACACCTTTTTTCCGAAGGTCAACGACGACCCCGAGTTCTTCCAGGACATCTGCACTTCCGCAACGACTCGATACACTTCGGTTACCATGCTTCAAAACCGGAATCCCGGCGCCGGCTACTACAAACATTGCAGCAGTTGAGATATTGAATGTTCCCGAGTGATCGCCGCCCGTCCCACAGAGATCAACCGCACCCTTGGTATCCACATCGACTTTGACGGCGGCTGCCCGCATCACCCGGACAAAGGAAGTCAGCTCCTCCACGGTTTCACCCTTGGCCCTCATACCGAAGAGGAATGCGGCCGTCTCTTCACTGCTCACCTCTCCCCGTACAATTTGCTGAAGGGCGTCAGCTGCCGGTTTGGCTCCCAGGTCTTTGTGGTCAGCCAAACGAGTTAAATAATCTCTAAACTCTTTATGCATAATGAATTAAAATGATTATCAATAAATTTTCAAGTCTACTGCCTGGTTTGTATTTCAATTTATAATGCTATTTTTGCAGGCCTTATGAAAATTGCATTGTTTTCATTTCTCTTTTTTAATCTTCACATACATTCTGAGCCAATTCTCAATCATTGCCGGCCCGGCTTGAGTCAAAATACTTTCTGGATGAAACTGTATCCCCTCTACCGGCCACACTCGATGCCGAACCCCCATCACCACATTATCATCACTGCGGGCAGTAACTTCGAGCTCAGAAGGAATCGAGTCAGGGTCCAGTACAAGCGAATGATATCGAGTAGCTGTAAAATCAGTTTCCAGATCTTTAAACAGGTTTTTTCCGTCATGAGAAACTTTTGAGGTTTTCCCGTGCATCAGCCGGGGAGCGTGTACCACTTTGGCCCCGAAGACTCTGCCGATCGCCTGATGTCCGAGACATACGCCCAGTATCGGCGTCTTCTCCCCCATCACACGTATCACCTGCTCTGTTACACCGGCATGTTCCGGGCGGCCGGGGCCTGGTGAGATGAGGATCCGTTCCGGGTGCAGGCTTTCGATCTCCTGCACGGTCAGATCGTCGTTGCGAATCACCCTGTAATCGGAGCGTGTTCGGGCGATCAGGTGAACCAGGTTCCAGGTAAACGAATCGTAGTTGTCGATGATCAATACCATCAAGAATCTCTTTTCATCGTAGAGAGGATGCCGGTTGCAGAGCGAACACGCTCCATCACCATTTCTGCCCGGAATCGTGCCTTGCGTCCGCCCTGACGCAGTATATCCATCACATCGTCCGGATGTTTGGCCAACTCTTTACGCCGTTCTCTGGCTTCGGCAAATGTCCGGTTAATCATAGCGAGAAGATCCTTTTTGGCATCTCCGTACCCATATCCTCCATTCCGATAGTTATCGGCAATCTCCTTCAGCTCATCTTCTTCGGCAAAGAGACGGATCAGTGCAAACACATTGCAGCTTTCTGGATCTTTCGGTTCTTCGAGCGGGGTCGAATCGGTCTCGATAGCCATTACCCGTTTCTTCAGGGCCTTTCCTTCTTCAAAGATCCCAATCGTGTTATCGTACGACTTGCTCATCTTCCGTCCGTCCAAACCCGGAACGACAGCCACCTCCTTGACAATCCAGGGTTCGGGAAGTTTGAGTAGTTCATCGCCGTAGACCCGATTTAATTTTCCCGCCAGATCCCGGCAGATCTCCAGGTTCTGTTTCTGGTCGGCTCCCACCGGTACCAGATCCGAGTCGTAAATCAGGATGTCGGCTGCCTGTAGAATCGGATAGGTAAACAGCCCGATGTTCGGGGAGAGGCCGGACGCCACCTTGTCTTTATACGCTACACCTTTCTCCATCAGGCTGACCGGACATTGAGTTCCCAGAATCCATGCCAGTTCTGTTACCTGGGGCACATCCGACTGGAGAAAAAATGTAGATCGATCCGGGTCCAGGCCGAGCGCCAGGTAATCCAGTGCGATGTGCAGGGAGTTTTCGCGTACTTGTTCTCCATCGGCTAGCGCCGTTAGCGAGTGGTAGTTTGCAATAAAATAGAATGCGTCTCCCTCCTTGTGCATCTGCAGATGTTGCCGCATCGCGCCAAAATAATTGCCCAGGTGCAGTCGCCCGGAGGGGGTAATACCGGAAAGTATGGTCTTGTCGGTCAGATTCATGGAACTATTCTGTTGTAGGCTTCTTGGGGTGTTTTTCGTTTTGTGTGATCGTCAAGGCGAGATCCAGAGCTTCTACCAACGCTCTCGCCTTGTTTTTTGTCTCTTCAAATTCATTCCCGGGCCGGCTGTCTGCTACAATCCCGGCACCTGCCTGAATGTATACATTTTCCGAAGTTGCAACCATGGTCCGGATCGCAATGCAGGTATCCATGTTACCGGAATAGTCAAAATAACCGACAGCTCCTGCATAAGGCCCGCGCCTCACCGGTTCAAGCCGGTCGATAATCTCCATCGCACGGATCTTCGGAGCACCACTGACCGTGCCCGCCGGAAAACAGGCTTTCAGCGCACTCACAGCATTTTCTCCATCCCGAAGTTTGCCAACGACATCCGAAACGATGTGCATCACATGGGAATAGCGTTCTATGACCCTGTTACGCTCCAGCTTCACACTGCCCGCATTACATACGCGTGAAAGGTCGTTCCTGCCCAGATCCACCAGCATGATATGCTCGGCTACCTCCTTTGGATCAGCCAGCAGTTCTTTTTCCAGCACCAGATCCTCATCCCTGTCGACGCCGCGAGGCCTGGTGCCAGCTATCGGTAGCAACCGCGCTTCCCGGCCGGTAACCCGAACCAGTACTTCAGGAGAAGATCCGATCAGTGAGAATTCTTTAAAATCGAGATAGAACAGATATGGTGAGGGGTTCACCATTCGAAGCGCCCGGTATAACATAAATCGGTCACCCCTGAAAGGAACTTTAAATCTTTGTGAAAGAACTACCTGAAATATCTCGCCCTCAACAATATACGACTTTGCCTTCTCTACATTCTTGACAAACTCGCTTCTCGACTGGTTGCTCCCGAGCAACTCCTTGTCGAGATCTATTGGGCGATCCGGTTCAGGTGTACTGCGAACTGTCGTTTCCATCCGGTCCAGTGCCTGCTGCGCATCGTTGTATGCTTTTTCAGGACTGGAGTAGTTCTCTGGAAACACCGTCTTCATAAGAACGAGCTGATGTTTCACGTGGTCAAATGCAATCACCTCGTCATAGAAAGCCCAGATCGCCTCCGGGGTGTCAAGATCCTTTTCCGGACCGCCGGTTAACTGCTCGATCTCTCTGATGGTGTCATAAGAGGAATATCCGACCGCCCCGCCTGTCAGTCTTGGCAGGTCGAGCAGCTCTGGTTGCCTGTACTGCTCTGTCAATTCGTCCAACGCTTCAAAATAGGGCTTCTGAAGCTCCCTCTCCTTATCATTAGTTCTCAGAACAACCTTTCTGCCGTCAAAGAGCAGTACCTGATATGGGTCTCTGCCGATAAACGAATAGCGTGCAACCTGTTCTCCCCCTTCTACCGACTCCAGCAGAAATGGATAGCTGGCACCCCGGCGAATGGAAAGAAAAACAGAGACCGGTGTCCACACATCTGCCAGCAACCTGCGGCTAACCGGAACAGCGTTGTATTGACCAGCCCATTTTTTAAACTCTTCAAACTCCATTCGAAACCTTTGTCCATAAAAAAACCCGCTCCAGGATCTGCAGCGGGTTTGTTTGGAAAACTCTTCGTCTATATTATCTCATAACATACCAGCTGCGGGAATGAAATGTCCGCACCACCACCAGTTGTTATGAGTCGATTCGTATCGCATAGCAAATGAGAAAGTAGAACAAGATCGATTGAAATGCAATCCGATTTTTCCACAACTCTGCTATCCCGAAAAAATGAAGTTCTGGTTCGCGCGGCCTGCGGATTAAGAAGCTGCTGTGATCAGTGGCCGCCAGGGTTGTCCGGGTCATCCACTCCCCCGTGACCGATCAGATGCTCTTCATCAAATCTGTCTGTCCAGAAGAGCCATGTACCTGTCAGCAAACCTTTGAGAATATAAACGCTGAATACAAACATCAGTCCATACTCCTGAAACAGGATGATGATGAGCAGATAAACCGCAAACAGTGTAAACCTCGCTTTCTTGGTTTTGAACGACTGCCGGTCGAAGCGCGGAAGCTTGTCGAATGGAATTGTACTCAGCATCAGAAAGGAGATCAGAATAACAATCGGGATGAGCACGCCTGCCACACCATATTCGAGACCTTCAAAAAGCTCCATACGGTTGACAAAAGTAAGTACAAAAGCGGCAAGCATGATCGCCTGGCCGGGAATCGGCAAGCCGCGAAAATCATCAAAACTTTTGTGATTAGCCATCACATTGTATCTCGCAAGCCGGATCGAACCGCACAGAAGCGGGAGAGAACTGATAATAATGCCGAGAATTCCCAGTTCATTTAGTCCGAATGAATAGATCAGGAAGCCCGGTGCCGCACCAAATGAAACTACGTCACTGATCGAATCGAGCTGAATTCCAAATTCGCTGGATGCATTGGCCAGCCGGGCCATCACTCCATCCAGGGAATCGAACAGGCCTGCCAGAGCGATAAACCAGGCGCCGAGCACAAAATTCCCTTCCGCAACCAGTACGATCGACAGAAATCCGCTGAAGAGGTTCATCAATGTAAAGAAGCTGGGAACGACGATCCGCGGTATCGGCTTGCGTTTTCCGGGCCTCCTCCGGCGTCTCTGTCTGATCTGCCTCCATTTTTGAACAGGATATTTCATGGCCCGATCTCCCCGATAATCGATTCACCGGCAACAGTGCGATCTCCCTCCTGAACCCGGAGTTCGATATCCGGCGGGAGCACCAGATCCATCCTGGAACTGAACTTCATAATACCGAACCGTTGTCCCGCTTTCAGCTCATCTCCTTCCCGGATATGATAAACAATCCTTCTGGCCATAAAGCCTGTTATCTGTTTGAACAATATTTTATACCCTGAGGGGTGTCTGACTCCGAAATGAGCCCGTTCATTCTGTTCGGAGGCATGGTCTTCCCATGCCATGAGAAATTTTCCCGGAAAATACTCAACATATTCCAGTTTTCCCGAGACCGGGACTCTATTGACGTGAACATCAAGGGGCGAAAGAAAGATACTGATCTGTGTCCCTTCCCCATGCAAGTACCTCTCATCGCGCACCTTTTGAATTCGAACCACCTTTCCGTCGGCCGGTGCAACGATCAGGTCATGATTGTCCGGAATTGAACGTTCAGGGTCTCTGAAAAAGTAGACAAACAGCAGGAAAGTTAACATTAGCAGTCCGTAAACCACCCAGGATGCTGCAGATCCGAGATAGGAACCTCCCCATGCAATCACTGCCGATACGATAAAAACAGTGGCAAGGGTCGAGTAGCCTTCCGGGGCAATCATTCATTACCCTCCGAATTGCCTGAGAATATCATTGAAAGTCACGAGTATAAATATGCCGATCAACAGGATTAACCCAATCTGCTGCAACGCCATCCGAACCTTCGGTGAAGGCTCTCTACGGGTAATTCCTTCATATACCAGAAAGAGGAAGTGGCCGCCGTCCAGGGCTGGAATCGGCAGCATATTCATTATGGCGAGTGTGATACTCAAAAAGGCGGTAATCAGCCAGAACCCTTCCCAGCCTCGCTGAACCGTAGCATCACGGGTCACACTGGCGATAGCTACCGGCCCCCCAAGATTTTCTCTGACCGAAATCGTTCCCGTCAGCAGTTGTTGAAGCCCCTGAACAATTCCGATAAAAGTCCCTCCAGTCTGATGGTATCCCACCGCAAAGGAAGAGATGAAAGAGTGTTCCAGATTCACAATCGAGTCGGCAAAATTGTAGGCATGAATCCCGATCGTCCCGGTCTCCTGATCCGGAATAATCGACAGATCAACCCGTTCTCCATCCCGTAATACCGTTAAGGTAACCTGGCCGTCTGCCTGTTGAATCTTCTCGGTCAGCTGAATCCAGTATGAAATTTCTTCGCCGTCGAATGCGACAATTTCATCCCCGGCCTGTAAACCGGCCGCAGATGCGGGAGAATCATCCACCACGGAGGCAATCTTGCTCGGCAGTATCCAGGAGGGTTCGATCAGTTGCTCCCGGTTGAGCCGGTCCAGAAAGTCCGACGGTGCCGACAGGTGATGGATATCGCTGTTTCGCTCCACCATAAAACTGACATCTCTGCCGGTAATGGCTGCAGGCCTGAACAGCTGTTCAAAGTAGTCGACCTCCCTCCGGTTAATACCGATGACACGATCTCCGGTCTGGAAGCCCATTTCCGAAGCAAGGGTGTTTTCCGGAATGTAGACCCCTTCGATCGCATCGACCGGGAGAACCTCTTCTCCGTAATGCCATGCCATTCCCGTATAGATAAAAAATGCAAGAATCACATTGAAAATAACTCCGGCAAGAATTACAACCATACGCTGCCATACCGGCTTGGAGCGAAACTCGTCTTCCTGAGGAGGTTGTGAGGTATATTCGTCATCCATGCTCTCATCTATCATCCCGGCGATCTTGACATACCCTCCCAGCGGAGTCGCACCGATCACATATTCAGTCTCCCCCTTTTTATAACCAAATATCTTGGGCGGAAATCCAATCGAAAACTGGTCGACTCTCATCTTGAACCACTTGGCCGTTAAAAAGTGGCCGAGCTCGTGAAAAAAGACCAAAATAAAGATGGCGGCAATAAAAATGCCTAGTGTACTTAAAATCGTAATCAACAATTCCATATCAGATGAATATCAAATCAAAGGCTTTCGGCAAAGTCTCTTGTCTGCCGGTCCACCTCTTCTAACGTATTCGGAGTCAGATCCGTATCACAGTTGATGCGCTCCAGGCTGTTCCCGACAATTTTTGCGATCTCAATATAACCAATTTCCCTTTTCAAAAAGCGTTCGACTGCAACCTCATTTGCAGCATTCATAACCGTCGGAGAAAAACCTCCCCGGCCTGACGCTTCCAGGGCCAGTCGAATGCATGGAAACCGCTTTTTATCGACCGGTTCAAACGTCAGTTCCTGCTGTCGACCCCAGTCGACTCTCGGGGCATCAAAAGCAATGCGGTCGGGATAGGTCAACGAATAAAGGATCGGTACTTTCATATCCGGCGGCCCAAGCTGCGCTTTTGAAGATCCGTCAACAAACTCCACCACAGAATGAATGACACTTTGAGGGTGGATCACCGGTTCGATCTTATCGAGCGGCAGGTCGAATAGCCAGCGAGCTTCGATAATTTCCAGACCCTTGTTCATCAGCGTGGCAGAATCGATGGTAATTTTGGAACCCATCGACCAGTTAGGATGATCGAGGGCGTCCTCAACCGTAGCAGCCTCTAACTTCTCCTCCGGCCAGGTTCTGAACGGCCCGCCGCTTGCAGTGATAATAATTTTTTCGATCGAGTCTGCAGGCTCCCCAACCATACATTGCAACATCGCAGAATGTTCCGAATCGACGGGAATAAGCTGCCCGGGATTCTGTTTTAGAAATGGTGAGATCAATTCACCACCGACAACCAGAGATTCTTTGTTGGCAAGAGCCACACGGTTCCCTGCTTTCAGTGCAGCATAAGTCGGTTTAAATCCGGAGAATCCGACCAGACTATTCAAGACAATGTCGTTCTCTTCGAGTTCGGCCAGCATCACAAGATCTTCGGGAGTGTCAAATACATCTTTCGGGCGGTAATCGAGCATATTCATCAACTCGTTCCGGCCTTCGCGACCCGATAGAACCAGATAATCCGGCTGGAAATGATTGGCCTGCCGGGCCAGAAGTTCCCAGTTTGACCGGGCTGACAGGCCAACTACCTTAAATCGTTCGGCATAACCGCCGATAATTTTGAGCGCCTGAGTTCCGATGGAACCGGTCGAGCCGAGTATGGTGATGTTTCGCGGCTTCAAAGTTTTTTTCTGCGGTAACGTTCAACTAATTGCGATTGGACCGGTATGCACGCGATTACACGCTCTCATCGCCGGCAAAATAAGTTCTCAAAATAGAAAACTTTTGATGGTCAAACTAACAAGATCAATTGAGCCGGATCAGAGAGAGCATTCGACCGGCTTTCTTTCCGTCTCTTCGGTATGAATAGTACAACTCCTCGTTCTCCATCGTACAATCAGGTGCCACCTCAACTTGATTCTCGGGAATCCCTTCATTGATCAGCTGACGGTGCAGATAGCCTTTTAAATCGACGTGCGGTTTGCTAAACCGCTCACGGTCGACGTACGGTTCCGGAAAACGAGAAGCAACCTCTTCTCCCACCTCGAAATGCTTCTGGCAGATCGAAGGACTGATGTAGGCGATCATCCGGTCCGGCCTGGCAGATGCCAGCCGCATCATCTTTTGTACGGTATTCGGCAATACACCGTCGAGAGCCCCCCTCCATCCTGCATGAACAGCCCCGATCACATCACTTTCGGGGTCAGCCAGCAAGACAGCGGCGCAATCGGCAACCTGTATTGCCAGTGTCAGGCCGATCGTTTCCGTCACCATCGCATCCGCCTCCCCGAACCTCCCCCCACCGGAGACCTCCAGCACCGTACTCCCGTGCACCTGCCGCACGAAAGCCACCCGCTCCCCGTCCAGGCCCAACTCATTAAACAGCTGCCCCCGGTTCGATTCCGTTTCACGATCCGGAGCCTCCGTATTGAAACCGCAGTTCAGGCCCGGGATCCCGCCATCGGCATTCACATTCGGGACATTTCTGAGTGAAAACCAGCCCTCGACATTCGAATAGGGAATAAAAATATCAATTTTCTGAAGATCCATTACTGATTTCGGTTTAGTGATCACTTTCCGATTCCGACATCCTGAGCTCTTCAACAATCAACGCTTTTACCTTCTCCACCGGCATCTTTCTCCCCGTCCAGTATTCGAAAGAACGAGCACCCTGGCCAATAAACATGTCGATTCCGCCGATTGTTTCCGCTCCCGCCTCTTCGGCTTGCTGCAGAAAACGTGTGTGCATTGGATTATAGACCAGATCATAACACACTTTCCCCTTGAGAAGTTGCTCCTGGCCCGTCTTGACCGGTGAACTTTCGATCCCGGGAAGCATTCCAAGTGGTGTAGCATTAACGACCAGTGCCGCCTCTTCTGCGTACCGGGGCCAATCCTCATAACCTGTATATGAAACCTGTCCGGAAGCACCGACATCTGGATTGACCTCTGCCGATGAGGCAGCCCGCTCTCCCTCTTCTGCCGAAGCAGGAGTTCGCGAAACAATATAAATCTTCTCCATCTTCAGCCTGCGCAATCCAACTTGTACCGCCCGGCTCGCTCCCCCCGAGCCGAACAGAATGGCGCTCATTCCTCTCAAATCATTTTCTTTCGACAGCAGTGGTGTAAGAAACCCATCGATATCGGTATTGTACCCTGCCCACTCTTCCCGGTCACGTACCAGGGTATTCAGGGATCCCGACTCCCGGACCGACGAATCGTGCCGGTCAGCCAGATCCAAAAACCGCTGCTTATAGGGAATGGTGACATTGGCACCCAGGAACAATTCGTTATTCAGCCAGTCGGAAAACAGCTCCATCTCACCGGGCTGCAGATCGACAGCATGATATGAGGCATCAAGGCCATAATAATCAAGTGCTGTCTGATGCATCAGGGGTGAGAGGCTGTGGTCGATCGGGTGCCCCAAAACCAGATAGTGAGGCCTCCGGGCTTTCTCCGATGATGAAAATTCCTGGAATGTCATGATAAAAAAAATGCGCACCGACGGGGTGCGCATTCTGTCATTTGATCTTCGTAAAAGTTGTCAGACCGTGACTTCATTCTCTTCGGAAGCTTTTTCCTCATCTTCACTTCCGGCTTCTTTGAATGTGCCGTTCTCAGCAAGCTCCTTGAAAGTCTTCAGATCATTTTTCAACTGTTCGGGCAGTTTTTCGATAAACTTGGCCAGATCTTCGCCCGGCTCACCATAAAATGTTCTGTAGTCGAGTGAAAAGTCTACCCGAGTCCGTTCCCCGCTGTCAAGTGGGGTAAAGCGAATCGTGCCGGTCTGGTTAAGATTCCCATTGATCGTAATCCAGGCAAAACGGGTGTTGCGTAGATTGTCGATCAGGTTCGTAGTCCATTTGAACTCTTCATCTCCGATTGTCGTTGAGTATTCAAATGTCTGGGAATTGATCTTCTCAACATTCTCAAGCCGGTTTAAAAATTTAGGATAGTGGACCGGATTACTCAACAGTTCGTAAACTTTCGCTAAAGGCAAGTCTACTTCGATTCTTTCGTGCGCCATAGTGAGTTTATTCTACTTCGAAAGTGATAGTTTCAAGTGAAGTGTCTTCGCGATTTGAATCTGTGACAAGGTTCAACCACAATGCAACAAATTTACGCATATTTTGGTTAAGCTTCAACGCAGATAAGCACAAAATGTCGATCAGACTTACTCTGAGAGTCCTTTCACCATCACAGGAATCCCGCGAATCCTTAATGATCAACCCGGTTTCTCTTGCAGAAGGGTAGTGATTTGTGTATGGATAGCTTCGGGAGACTGCGTCGCATCAAGGGTGACAAACCTTGGAAAACGGGATGACAACTGATCGAATCCTCTGATGACACGACGATAGAACTCCTCACCGGAACTCTCCATCCGGTCTTTTTCCCTGCCTGAGGTTCGTTTTGAAGCCTCCTCCACCCCGATCTTCAGATAAAATGTGAAATCCGGTTCCAGATTGTGGGCCGCCAGGCGGTTCAAAGCGTCAATCTCCTTTAGATCTGCCGAACGGCGGCCAAATCCCTGATAGGCGGTCGTTGAATCGTAGAATCGGTCCAGAATCACCCATCTTCCCGCATCAAGAAGCGGTTTAACCTGTTCTGAAATCAGCTGAGACCTTGCTGCCGAAAAGAGCAGAAGCTCCGTCACCGGATTCATCTCCCGGCGTCCGTCGAGCAACAGATCCCGTATCTTTTCGGAGAGCACCGTACCCCCGGGTTCCCGGAATACCGCCGCCGGGATCTCTTTTCGGGCGCACCACTCCTCCAGCATGGATATCTGAGTCGACTTGCCACAACCGTCAATTCCTTCAAATGAAATCAGCACGATATTCCTTTTGCGTTCATAGGCCGCAATAAAATATCACGATTTGATTTCAAAATCGTGCATCAAATCGATAGGTTCTTTCGGCAGAGCGATGGCAAGAGCGATATAGATCAGAATAAAGCTGCCGTATCCCAGAACGGTTCCGATCGCAAAGATCAGCCGGACGGTGGTAGAACTGATGCCGAAATATTGAGCCAATCCACCGCAGACACCTGCAATGTTCTTATCGGAACGCGATTTGAACAGCTTCTTTTTCTGGCTGAGTGCAAAGGAGTCAACGCCTTGAGATGCGCCTTGTGAAGCGGTCCCGGATGAAGGTCGGCTCCCCGCCTTCCTGCCGGCTTTTTCTTTACTCTTCTTCCGGCTCTTCTGCCCTCCCTGCGGATAGAGAAAGTCGTCAAGGGGATCATGATCTGCTGTCCTCTGCCTGCTTGTCATCTTTTCCACCTTTTTCTTTTTTTCTTTCTTTTCACTGGCGATATACCCCATTCCCACCAGAACCAGTAAAACACCGCCGATAACAGGCAGTACACTCAATAAACCTGAAAGGTCCAGACCCGGCGAAAATCCGAATGTCGACTCCAGAAACCACTGTGAGGCCGCCGTCATAGCGATAAACACCATGGCGAGCCCTGTAATCGTCGAGAAATTCCAGAAGTTGGCACCGTTTTTCTGTTCTTCCTTCAGATACTCCTCGAGAGTCGTACGGAGTTCCGTATCGGAAATATTGAATGTCTGGCCAACGCTTGAATGTTGTCTGGTTTTTTCCTGCATTGTTTGTATTTCGGTTCGGGTTTCGGCCACAAACGCGGTCAACTTGCCAGTGTACAGCCAAATTGCCGGCGTACGGTCAATTTGCAGGTGTGAGGCTTACCAAACCTTCTTAAGGCCACCTTACCTGCCTGATTACCGAATACGGAATTCCGGGAAAACAGTTTCAATTCGGGCCGGAACGGATCAGAAAATACTTTTCTCGGTAACGACGGCATCCAGTTGCTCATCGTGTTCTTCAACCGGCAAGATCGACTCTGAAACGCAATCTTCAAAGAGCAATCCTGCCTTGCATGCAGACGCTTCACTTAAAAAACGATCGTAAAAACCTTTTCCATATCCCAATCTGTTCTTTTTTCGGTCGATAGAGACGGCCGGCACAAAGATCAGATCGAGTTCGCTGACAGGTACCCGACGACGCTGAACCGGCTCGGGGATGCCCCATTTGTTCTCCTCAAGCGGATCCCCAGGCCTGAAAAGCAGATGCTCAAGCCGGGTATCGTCCACGATCGCTCTGGGTACGACGATCCGTTTCCTATCTTCGGCCATCTTCTGGATCAGCGGCCAGGTATCTATCTCCATCTGTTTGTCGATCGAAATAAAACAATGGACGGTTTTTGCCTGCAAATAGATCTCCCAATCGACGATATGGGCGGTTATACGTCGGCTCATCTCCTCCCGCCGGTCGCTGCCAACCTGCTTACGGCGCATCAAAAATTTGTTTCGCAACTTGTCCTTTTTCTGTTCGATCGTTGATGACATAAATCTGCTAATTTGACTTAGACCCGTTTTGGTTGGCTTTCAGAGTTCTACCACTTTGTGAGCATCGGGCTGTTGATCCTGAAGAAGCTCCTGAAGCCGGTCCCAAACATCGAGTCCATACTTGTTCATATAGTGGATCATCGAGATCTGACGCTCCTGCAGGCCGCTGTCCGGGAAAAGATGTCGTTTGACCCGGTGAATTCGCCGGATCTGAATCTGTTCCCTTTTCTTGATGGAGCGATAGATCTTGCTGCGAAGCTTGTCCAGTTCTCCGGAAACAACGGCGTTGATCTTGTCGGCAGATGCCCGGAGAGTGGGATCGATTTCGGCAACACGTGGACTGAACTGATCGGTCAGGTTTTCTGTCCGCTCTTTCCATGATTGAATAATAGCATCGATATCCTCTTCCTCCTTTCGGTCAACAAATTGCGACTCCAGATCCTCAGTTCTGCCGGCATATTCCTCGAATCTAAAGGGGAGTTTTTCAGAGATTCGCTGAATAGCAGGCTCCATCAGGGTTATGCTGAAACGCGGAAGGAGAAGCGGCATCTCCATCGCCATCGCGTTGTAAGCGGACCTCATCTGCCCGTAGTAAGCCAGTTCGCCCGGCCCTGCGACATATCCGATCGTCGGAAGCAGACGGTCCTGGAGCATCGGCCGCAAAAAAACATTGGGCGAAAACCTCTCCGGATAACTGTTGATTTCGTCGATGAGTTCGTTCCAATCCCAATTTTGGCCGTTACCTGCCGACCAGGCATCTCCATCCATCGAGATCTTGACTCTTTTACCCTCTTTATCGAGATAGAACAGATTGGACCTCTGCACCATCGCCTGACGAGTAAATCCCGACTTTTCAAGCCGTGAACTCTGTTCTTCAAGACTCTTGTGCAGTTCGTCGGACCGGTTTGCAGCAAGTGCCAGCAGGTCGGAGGAGAGCCGTTTAATTGCCGGATCGTCACTTCCCGCCATGATGAGTCCGCTGCTGCCGAACAGATCCAGCATCCAGCGCCCGAATGCTTCCCGAAGGGTTCGGCCCTCCCGATAATGCTTATCAATACGCTCCCTCAGTTCGGAGGTAAAATCTGATTCCGGCAGCTGAGAAAGCAAGTGATCGGAAAAATTCTTGAATCGATCGGCCAGAACAACCCGGCCTGTCGGTCCGTTGGCTTTCAGTTCCTGGCAGCTTAGCTTTAGATAATTGTCATCCGAAAAGATTCCAACCTGACAAACCTCTTCCAGGTCATGATCTTCATCTGCCATCCAGAAAACCGGTATCACCGGCCTGCCCAGCAGTTTCTCCCACCTGGAAGCGTAGTTCAGGGTTGTAACTGTTTTATAAACCGTGTAGAGAGGACCGCCGTAGAGTGTCACCTGCTGGCCGGTCACCAGTGCCAGGGAGTTCGGGTCTTTCAGTTGTTTCAGCCGACGTCTCGTCTCTGCCGGTGCATCCAGCTTTATGTTGAACTGTTCGAGCGCCTCGTAACTGCGGTTTCGGTCTCCCGTAAAACGAAAATCCGCTGCTTTCTGCCGGACTGAATCTTCGCTGAACGAATGCCCGGAATAAAAGGGTGAGAGATTCTTCTCCTGACGAACGTAATCGATCAATAATTTCGAATAGGGAAGCTTTTCATAAGGGACAGATCGACACTTCACTTCACCCTTTCAGCTTTTGAATTTGATCGCGGATCTTGGCCGCTTTTTCGTAATTTTCTGTTTCAATCGCTGTTTTCAACTCCACTTCAAGTTTTTCGAGCTGAGACATCTCCTTTTTAGGCTTCTCAGCCGCACCTTTCTCGCTTTTGGCAATCTCCTCTTCTGCTTCTTCGGCCTCAATACCCGCTTCTTCCAGTACTTTGCTGTCTACATGAATCGGTGCTCCGAAACGAATGGCCAGTGCAATCGCATCGCTGGGCCGGGCATCCAGTTTTTTATTACTTCCGTTCAATTCATAAATAATCTGGGCGAAAAAAGTTCCTTCGCTCAACTCATTGATATAGACCTCACTTACTGTCGATTCATAACTGAGAATCAGGTTTTTGAGTAAGTCGTGAGTCATTGGGCGCGGCGGCTTGATATTCTCAAGTTCAAGGGCAATTGCCTGAGCCTCGAACGTGCCGATAATGATCGGAAGCCTGCGGTTTCCATCTACTTCGGAAAGAATCAGCGCATATGCACCTCCGCTGCTTGGACTTGTCGACAGCCCCAATATGTCCATTTCAATCTTGCTCAACGTCAGGCCCTCTGTTATGTTCAGAATTCGTTACCAGTCAAAGGTAACTATTTTTCAGCAACGAGATAAACTGCCGAGTCGATAATCTGCTCTCTTTTCCAACAGACGACGAAGTGTACAGCGTTCATTCCGTTTGTAGAGTTAATTCCATTTTTTATCGTATACAATCCCCCGAAAGAATCAACTGTCACAATCGCCTGATATAGAACGGGAATTCCCGTACCTTTCAGGATATCTTCCTTGTGGATCAAATTTCATGAAAAACTTCACAAGTTCACTGCCGATGGCTGTTATGCCACTCTCCCTGTCGAATCGTACGGGGATCCATATCTGCAAGACACAAAACCGGCAGGACCGGGCTAACGGCAGAGCAGGCGTACAATGAGTTCAAATCAACCATACGATGCGGTGATCGTCGGGTCCGGGCCTAACGGCCTGTCTGCCGCCGTCAGGTTGGCTATGGAAGGGCTGAAAGTCAAAGTGTTTGAAGCCGAGGCGACAATAGGCGGAGGTACCCGCACCCTCACATTCCCCGGCTCCGGGATCCGGTACGATGTATGTTCGGCGATCCATCCGATGGCTGCCGCTTCCCCGTTTTTCAGATCACTGCCGCTTGAACAGTATGGGCTCAAATGGATCCATCCGGAGGCACCGCTGGCCCATCCGCTCGATCATGAACCTGCCGTTCTTCTCCACCGGGAGATCGAACGGATGAACGAAGAGCTCGGAACCGATTCTGAAGCGTGGAATCGGCTTTTCACCCCGCTTTCTGCCCAATGGGAGGATCTGGTCGTCGATCTGCTCTCTCCACTTGGTATCCCCTCCCGGCCGATCGGTATGGCACGTTTTGGCCTCCGGGCTTTACGCTCGGCCAGCCGTCTGAGCCGTAAACTGTTTGAAAAAGAGAGGTCCAGAGCGCTATTTGCCGGTCTGGCAGCCCATAGTATGCTTCCGCTGGAGCAGCGTGTGAGTGCTGCCGTCGGGATCGTTCTGGGAGCAGCCGCTCACAAGGCGGGCTGGCCGATGCCGGAAGGCGGTTCTCAGGCGATTGCAGATGCCCTGGCCGGTTATCTGACAGATCTCGGCGGAGAGATCGAAACATCCTGTAAAATTAACTCGCTGGAAAACCTTCCCGCTTCCAGAACGGTCCTGTTCAACCTGTCTCCCAAACAGATTCTGAGTATTGCAGGAGAGAGGCTTCCACCCTCTTACCAAAAACGACTGTCGAAATATCGCTACGGGCCGGGTGTATTTAAAGTGGATGCGATCCTGAGCGAACCTGTTCCCTGGCAGGATCCGCGTTGCAAGAAAGCCGGCACCGTTCATCTCGGAGGAACTCTGGAAGAGATCGCCGAATCGGAGAGGCAGATGAGCCGTAACCGGCATTCCGATCACCCCTATGTGCTTGTTGCACAACAGAGTCTTTTTGATCCGGCTCGAACCTCCGGCGGCCGACATGTTTTATGGGCTTACTGCCATGTTCCATCCGGATCGAGCAAGGATATGACCCGGCAGATCGAAGATCAGATCGAACGTTTTGCACCCGGTTACCGGGATGTCGTCGAAGAGCGGATTGTTCGAACAGCTGACGATTTTGAATCCTATAATCCCAACTATGCAGGCGGCGATATCAACGGAGGAATTCAGGATCTGCGGCAGCTTTTCTCCCGCCCGGCCTCACCATTCAATCCTTACGCCATTCCGGCCAAAGGGCTCTATATCTGTTCTTCCTCGACTCCGCCCGGGGGAGGTGTTCACGGTATGTGCGGATACCACTGTGCACGCCTGGTACTGAAACGTGAATTTGGAATCAAAACAAGCCGGACTCCCTCGGTCCGGGAGGCACCCTGATCCATGCTCCGCAACCTGATTGAATTCACACGAGGTGTCAATCCGTTCTCTGCAAAACAGGCCGATTCCGGCTCCCGGGTTTGGAATCTGCTGACACTCTTCGTCGCACTGCTGGTATCTATTCCTGTCCTCACGATTCTGATCAATGTATTTGTGCCGGCCGGAGAGGTTTGGTCGCATCTCGCGTCGACCGTCCTCCCCGACTATGTCAGAAATTCCATCTGGCTCATGATAGGAGTCGGCACCGGAGTTTTTCTCATCGGGGTGGGAACTGCATGGCTGGTTACCATGTGTGAATTTCCGGGGCGACGGATGTTCGACTGGGCGCTTATACTACCTATGGCCGTACCCGCCTACCTGATGGCCTACACTTATACCGAGTTTCTCGCCTTCACCGGCCCGGTTCAGAACCTGATCCGCGATCTGACCGGTTGGGGCGGCGGAGATTACTGGTTTCCCGATATCCGGTCGGTACAGGGGGCCATTTTTGTTATGTCCTTTGTTTTTTACCCTTACGTTTACCTTCTCGCACGCAGTGCATTCCTTGAACAGTCGGTTTCCCTGCTCGAAGCAAGCCGCAGCCTGGGTGCTTCGCCACTCGAAAGTTTTTACAAGATCGCACTCCCGCTGGCCCGTCCCTCGATTGCAGCCGGCATGGCTCTGGCACTGATGGAGACATTGAACGATTTCGGAACGGTCGACTACTTTGGCGTACATACGTTTACAACCGGAATTTATCGCACCTGGTTTGGGCTCGGCGAACCGGTTGCCGCAGCCCAGCTTTCCGCATTTCTTCTGCTCTTTATTTTGATACTGATCCTGATGGAACGTTGGTCCCGAAGCCGTATCAATTTTGGTCAGAGCGGAACTTCGCGCTTCAAGTATATCTCTACCTGGAAATTGAACGGATGGAAAAAATGGGGATCTTTTGCCGCTTGCATGCTGCCGCTCACAATCGGATTTCTTATACCAGTCGGTATTCTGATCGAGATGATGATCACCCATTTCGATTCGGCGGTCGACCGCAGATTTCTTCAGTACGGGCTTAATACCCTTCTGGTTGGAGCGATTGCAGGGCTATTGGCACTGCTGATCGCGCTGGTGATGGCATACGGAGTCCGGCTCAACCCCAACCTGGTTACAAGGGCAGCTACCCGGATCGGATCGATGGGATATGCCATCCCCGGTTCGGTGATCGCCGTCGGAGTGATGATCCCGTTCGGCTGGTTCGACAACACCCTGGACAGCTGGATGCGATCCACTTTCGGCATTTCAACCGGTTTGATTCTCAGTGGTACGATCATCGCCTTGATCTTCGCCTATATCGTCCGATTTCTGGCCGTCTCTTTCACCACTGTAGAAGCGAGCCTTGCCAAAATCACCCCAAATATGGATGAAGCAGCCGAAGGCCTGGGATATCGATTTGGAAAAATACTGACCCGGGTGCATATCCCGATGATGAGAAGCAGCCTGTTCGCCGCCGTACTCCTGGTATTTGTGGATGTAATCAAGGAGCTGCCGGCTACCCTGATCGTCCGCCCGTTCAATTTCGATACACTGGCCGTTCAGGTCTACAGGCTGGCTTCTGATGAGCGCCTTGCCGAATCATCGGGTGCTGCACTGGCGATCGTACTCGTGGGTATCATACCGGTTATTATTCTCAGCCGGGCGATGAGCCGCTCAAGAGAGGAGTGATGTTAAGCTGAAAGCTGAAAGTTCAAAGCTGAAAGCTGAAAGGACTGAGTAGTGCAAAGCTCAAAGCTGAAGGCTGAAAGGGCTCGCTTGAGAATAGGATTCCCATTCTTACCCTATTCATTTGTTCTGCGCGAGTAGGTGAATTGTTCGGTTCAGCCCCTCAATCCAGATCCCAATAGGCAAGAAACAATAATTACAGGCACCAACAGACTTTCAGCATTGAGCTATCAGCTTTAAGCTCCTCCCCCCTTTTAGCTTTCAGCTATCAGCTTTGAGCTTCTATCACCTCCAGCCGGCCCGGTCCATCAGCCGAATCGCATCCGGATTATTTCGCCCGTAAGCCGATACATTGACCGCATCACTCTCAAACCGGCCGAACTGTACCAGCTCTTCAGGCAGTGAAACATCTTCAACGGCCGGGTATTCAAAATTTGCCCCGGCAAAAAGCTGCTGAGATTCCGGCATTGTCAGATATTCCATAAAAAGTACTGCATTCTCAATATTCGGCGAATGAGCCGCCAATCCGGCCCCGCTGATATTGACATGAGCCCCGCTATGCTGCTGGCCGGGAAAATAGATTCCAACCTGTTCTGCGACTTCCCTGTCGGCATTCCTGGCCGAATTGTACAGGCGGGCCAGATAGTAATGGTTTGCCAAAGCGATATCACATTGGCCGGCCGCAACCGCCCGAATCTGATCGGTATCACCGCCTTGTGGCGATCTGGCAAAGTTGGCAACCAGGCGCCTGGCCCACTCTTCCGTATCTTCAATTCCATGAGTCTCTATCAGCGAAGCGACCAGAGACTGATTGTAAATATTTCCGGAGGATCGGACACAAATTCTGCCGCTCCACTTTTCATCGGCGAGCTCCCAGTACCCATCCAGTTCGTCCGGATCCACCCTGTCCCGGTTGTAAATCACTCCCCGGACCCTCTGGGATAAACCGAACCAGTACCGCTCCGGGTCGATCAGTTCTTCGGGCAGCCTCTCCTCCATTCGCCGGGAGTGCAATGCCTGGAGAATGCCCGCCTCTTTTGCGCGCCACAATCTGCCCGCATCTACCGTTATGACGATATCGGCCGGACTGTTAACACCTTCATTTTTTATTCTCTCAATCAGTTCATCACTGCCGCCTTCGATCAGGTTGACTTGAATCCCTGTCTCCTCGGTGAATTTATCAAAAAGATCCAGATCGGTATCGTAATGCCTGGATGAATAGATGTTAAGATGTTCTCCGGTATCACACCCGGCCATGAGAACCAGAAATACCAACAAGGTCCAGTAACAGTTCGGTAGTTTTCGCATCAGTTTGAATCAATAGGGTTTTAAATGAATAGAGGGTCGTCCATCCCACCTTGGTTGTCCTTCTTGCTCCAGAGCCTGGAATATAGGAAGTTTCCTTCTGTTTAGACAGGATCTAAATAATACCACTACTCCCCTTCTTTCATCTGATAAATTTGCGGACAGATCGAACGGAGCAGATCCCATCGATACATTCCCGAGTTGTGGCCGTCACTCCAGTGAATCTTCAGTGCGTGATTCCCGACCGCCTCAGCCTTGAGGATTTCAAATCGCTGCGGCGGATCGACAAAAAAGAGCTGCATTTCATATTTTCCCATCTCTGAATGGCTTCCCCGGCAATTGACACAGGGGCAATTTTTTCTTAACCCGAATAGTGGAAATGTCGATCGATGGCCGTCAGCCCATTCGATCTCCAGCTGCTGATTTTTATTATCGATTTCAACCGACACCGGTCGGGTTGACGGATCATTCATCACAACCTCCAATAACAAGTGAATCTGAACTTCGTGAATCCGGAAAATAACAAATCAATATGATCTGGATCTACCTTGTTGCCGCCTTTTTTGCCCTTCTGGGTGGTATTTCCGGTTATATGTCTTGGTTTCAGGTCAAAAAACTCAACCGATCCAGAATCCTCAATCTGTTGCTCTTCGGAGCGGTCCTCTTTACTCTTCTGATGGGTTCCTATATGTCGGGACTCCTCAGCCAGGCGATTGCTGCTGCCCTGATGACCTTTGTCTACAGCCTGTTTGCAGGATTTTTTACCGGCTATGCCCTGAGAATGATCCGTCTCCGCGACCGTGCCGGAGCTGTACTTTACGTGCACCGCTCCTTTCTTATCGACTATCTGCCCGCAATTGCAGCAATCCTGCTTATTCTATTCGGCCTCTACCGTACCTCTCTGCTTCTCGAACAGCCTGTTACCGCTATTCGGCTCACATCAGGCCTCTCGCTGATGGCGTTCGGATTTCTGGGCTGGACCTTGAAAATAGTACCGGAATTCAGAGATCGCGGCATCTTTTTGCTTGATCATCAGATCGATTGGCCTCGGGTCATCAGCTGGAGGTGGAATTCCGAGGAGGTGCTGCGTGTGGAATATCTCTACAAGCCGAAAAGCCCGGATAGAGAAATTCGTTCATTTCAGACGCGAATCCCTTTGGACGAGAGAAAACAACTTGAATCGGTCCTCTCTTCCATGATGGAGCGTCATGCCGAAAAACGGCACAAATTGATTTCGAATCCGGACGCGGAGTTCCCCTAGCCCAGCAACCTCTTGTGTTCGACCATCAGACACCGGTTCTCGATATAAGGCAGCCCCGCTTCTTCGGCGATCGATTTGGCTTCCGGAGAAGAAACATCAAGCTGAGTCCAGACTAATGGCTTTTTATTCCGGCTGTCTGCCCACTCTACAACCTGCTGAACCATTTCGGCAGTGTATCGTCTGTTTCGAAAGATATCGATGATATCTACGTCAACGTCGTCGGGCAGGGACTGCATGTCGGGCCAGGCCGACTCACCCAGAGCTTCCACGATGTAGGGGTTGACCGGAACGATACGATAACCGGCATTTTTTAAATAGGATGCGATCTGATTGCTGGTTCTGTATTTCTTGTCGGAACACCCGATCACGGCGATAGTCCCGGAATTCTCTAACCAGTTGTTCAAAGATTTATCGTCGGTTGGCATCATTCTGAGAGTTCGATTTCACAACTTCAGGTAGTTCGGGGTTTCATTCAACATTCTGTCAATAAACCCTTATCTTTCATGAAAGTTGAAGGCTTTGATCTGAATGGTTGCCTCGGAGAACCTGCTCGGATGTCAGTAATCCCGATATTGTCAGCAAACCCGAGCTTCTGCTTTTCAGTAATAAGCAATAACCCTATAAAGAAACAGAAAAAGGATCAGTTTTGACAAAAGTTAAAGACGGAGATACCGTAAAAGTTCATTACAAAGGATCACTGGAAGACGGTTCGGTCTTCGATTCATCCGAAGACAGAGAGCCGCTCGAATTTACGCTGGGGTCAGGACAACTGATACCGGGTTTTGAGAAAGCTGTTATCGGCATGGAGCAGGGGGAGTCCACGACGATTACTATTCCTTCCAAAGAAGCCTATGGAGAGCCCCGGGAAGATTTAATTCTCGACGTTCCCAAAGATAATCTGCCCGACGACATTGAGCCACAGATTGGTATGCAGCTGCAAGTAAACCGGCCCGATGGCGACCCGATTCCGGTTCGAGTCACCAATGTAGGTGACGAACAGGTCAAACTCGATGCGAACCATCCGCTGGCCGGCGAAGACCTTACCTTCGAAATAGAGCTGGTGGAGATCGGCGCCTGACTTCACGGCGATTTGCCGGACAGTTGACGACAGTTCAACATGGCGGATTTTCATAAAATCGGTACGCTATCGATCAGCTGTCCAAAAGGGTTTTTGCCCTGGCTGAAAGAAGAGGTCGTGCAGCTGGGTTATAACCCACTCCACACCAGAGATACCGGCCTGGACCTGAAGGGATCGCTAAACGACGCCATCCGACTCAATTTCTGGCTTCGAACCGCTCATCGGGTCCATTTTCTGATCGACGAAACCGAATCGGCAGGAAATCCCGAGCTCCTCTATGAATGGATCAGCGGACTGCCGTGGGAGGAGTATATTCCAGATGACGGATATCTCTCAGTCACCTCCCGCATCAGCCACCCGAGCGTCGAAAATACCCAGTTTGCCAACCTTAAAGTGAAAGATGCTGTAGTCGACCGCATCCGTCAGATGACGGGGACTCGACCCGACAGCGGCTCTGAGCTCAATCGAACCGTTCTCTTCCTCTATTGGGATCGCAACATTGCCAGGATCTATCTGGATACCTCAGGAGAATCGCTCTCGAGGAGAGGGTACCGGACCGACAGTGTCGAGGCTCCGCTGCAGGAGAGCCTGGCTGCTGTGATGTTACTTGCCTCCCGGTGGAAACAGGATCAACACCTGATCAATCCGATGTGCGGCAGTGGTACCATTGCGATCGAAGCCGCCTTGATGGCACTCAACCGTCCGCCGGCCTCACTTCGGCACCAGTTCGGATTCATGCATCTGAAGGGGTATTCGCCGGAGTTCTATCAATCACTCCGGGAAGCGGCAAAAAAAGAGAGCGGCCGTCAAACAGCGGGAAAAATTATCGCAACCGATCGCAACCCTGGAGCTGTAGAAACGGCAAGAAAAAATGCCAGAACTGCCGGGGTTGAACACCTTATCCAATTTCAGACCGCTCCATTCGAAAAGACTTCGGTGCCGGAGGGGGACGGAATCGTTATTTTCAACCCTCCGTATGGAGAGCGCCTCGACATTGCGGGAGACCTTGGCGGGCTCTATCGGGGAATTGGTGATTTTCTCAAAAATCGATGTAACGGTAAAACCGGTTACGTATTAACGGGAAACTTCAAGCTGGCCAAGAAAATCGGGCTTCGCAGCAACCGGCGTATTCCACTCTACAATTCAACCATAGAATGTCGTCTGCTGGAATATGAGCTCTATAAGGGAAGCCGTTAAGCTGCACATCTGCAATCGGTTTTCTATTGCAGCAGAAGATGATAAATTCAGGTGAGATGCCCTGTTTTACTGTCCAGGTATTGGTGTGGCTACTTTTGAGAACGACACACACCTGCCCCGTTTAATCATTTCGGAGATCATTTGAACCGGACGACATTAAAAACCGAGAGTCCTTTCCAGCCACCGGTCAACGTTCCGGGCTTCCTGCCGCTTTTCGCCTGGCAGATCAAGTGGATGTTCCGGTTCTATTTCAAACGTGTCTGGTTGTGTTGCAGTTACACACCGGAACCAACTTCACGTACGATCTATTTTCTTAACCACACCAGCTGGTGGGACGGGATTATACCGGTACTCATGAACCGGTATCTGTTCCCGCAACAAGGACTGGCCATGATGGAATCTAAACAGCTTAAACGTTACCGATTCTTTCGCTGGCTGGGTGCTTTTCCGGTTGACAATGTTTCACCGGAAGGAAGGTTTTCTGCCGTCCGCTTCACGATACGCCACCTGCAGAAAGAGGGTACTGCGGTCTATATCTATCCCGAAGGTAAAATAGTCCCTTTTTCTACCGAAAAGCCTGTTTTTCAGCGTGGTATTGCCTGGCTTGCCCGGCGGCTGCCGGATGTGGACTTAGTACCGGTTGGCATCTACATCCATACGCGAAGGCATGCCCGGCCTGAACTGCACATTCAGGTAGGCCGTCCGGCAGAACCGATTCATCAGGAAGAGTCGGAACCTGAAGTCAAACAGCGGCTTGAGCAGGCTTTACAGTCCCAGATTCAGGATTTGGCGGATTCGTCAGGTGTGGATAACTGTCGCTTCACCCGCTGGTTTTGATGGCCGGCTTCTGGTTGTGGTGGCCGGCTACCGGTTGTAACGACCACTGCCGGCTGTGATGGCCGGCTTCTGGCTGTGATGGCCGGCTTCTGGCTGAAAAGTCGGCCACTGGCTAGAATGTCAGCGCATGGCAGTAACGACCGGCTTTATTCAACCGCTATCATTTCCTGCAACGATACCGGATTTCAGGCGCCGTTTCTCTTGTAAACTTCAAGCCTGTTTTCAGCTCGTTTGAGTGCAAGTTGTAACTCTTTTGGCTTCTCCTTGCGCTTCATCAACTCTTCGACCGCCCGTTCTTTGGCCCGTTCCGCCCGTTCGACGTCGATCTCCTCAGCTTTTTCACAAGCCTCGGATAACACCGACATCCGATTATCACTCATCTCAACAAATCCGCCGCTGACCGCAAAGTACAGAGGAGTTCCATCGGATGTTTGCAGCCGGACCTGGCCGATCTCGAGCATCGACGTGATGGGGGCGTGGTTAAATTTCATTTCGAAACTTCCATCGCTTCCCGGTACCTGTGCCCCGATCACCTCTCCTTCGAACACTTTGCCATCCGGCGTCAGAATTTCTGCATGAAACGTATTCTCCATTTCCGTTCCTTATGCGGCTTCGGTTTCGGTTTCGGATTCTGCTTCGGCCATCAGTCGCTCTCCTTTTTCAATTGCTTCTTCGATTGTACCGACCAGGTGGAATGAGTTTTCCGGAAGGTGATCGAGCTCCCCGTCCAGTATCATATTGAAACCTTTAATCGTTTCGGAGATCTGTACATAGACACCCGGCTGCCCCGTAAACTGTTCGGCAACAAAGAAGGGCTGGCTGAGGAATCTCTGGACCCGTCGCGCCCTGGCTACCACCGTTTTGTCTTCATCGGAAAGCTCATCCATACCCAGTATAGCGATGATATCCTGCAGATCCTTGTATTTCTGCAAAATCTCCTTGACCCGCTGGGCACAATCGTAGTGCTCTCTGCCCACCACTTTGGGGTCGATAATTCGGGATGTCGAGTCGAGCGGATCAACAGCCGGGTAGATCCCGATCTGCGTGAGTGCCCGGCTCAGCACCGTCGTAGCGTCGAGGTGTGAAAAGGTTGTCGCCGGAGCAGGATCGGTCAGGTCATCGGCCGGAACGTAGATCGCCTGAACCGAGGTGATCGATCCATCTTTCGTCGAGGTGATACGCTCCTGGAGGTCGCCCATTTCGGAAGCCAGTGTCGGCTGATACCCTACCGCTGAAGGCATCCGGCCAAGTAGTGCCGAAACCTCAGAACCTGCCTGGGTGAAACGGAAGATATTATCAATAAAGAGAAGAATATCACGAGATACTTCATCGCGGAAATATTCGGCAACTGTCAGTCCCGACAGTGCTACTCGCATTCTTGCTCCCGGCGGCTCGTTCATCTGACCGAAAACCAGGGTAGCCTGCGATTCTTTCATCTCATCATAATCAACTTTCGAAAGGTCCCAATCCCCTTTCTCCATCGACTCGAAAAAATCATCCCCATATTTGATCACACCGGATTCAAGAAATTCACGGAGCAAGTCGTTTCCTTCCCGGGTTCGTTCTCCAACTCCTGCAAATACCGAAAGGCCGCCATGCTGCTTGGCAATGTTGTTGATCAGCTCCTGGATCAGAACAGTTTTACCTACTCCGGCACCACCGAACAGCCCGATTTTTCCACCTTTGGCATAAGGGCAGAGAAGGTCGATCACCTTGATACCCGTTTCGAGTATCTCCGTACTGGTGGTCAGTTCTTCATAAGCCGGAGCGGGTCGATGGATCGAGTAGCGATTTTTTCCTTCCGGCTGCTTCATCCCGTCGATCGTCTCTCCGACCACATTGAAAAGCCTTCCGCGAATATCGTCACCCACCGGCATAGAAATGGGGGCACCGGTGTCGATAACTTCATCTTTTCGGACCAGCCCGTCTGTGGAATCCATAGCGATCGTTCGCACCCGATTTTCTCCCAGATGCTGTGCCACCTCAAGATAGAGACGACTTCCATCATCATATTCCACATAGAGTGCATTGAGTACGGGAGGCAATTTACCATCATCAAAATCAACGTCCACGACCGGACCGATAACCTGTGCAACAGTTCCTTTATTCATGTGATCGATTTGGTTTATTTATTTCATATTCACGCTTCCGGAAGCGATCTGATTCTCCAAACTTTTCAAGCAAACAAAATTACCCATTAAACTCTCCAATAGCAACGGAAAATCCCTCCAAAATCCCTGTTGAAAAAGGACTGAAGTGTGATCTAGGCACACTGACTACGATAGTGCCGGTATCCGGTAAAAACTGTTCAGCAGGACTGACTCCCAATTAGCAAAAAGTGGTTGAAACTCCTATCTTGTAAGCTTATTGATGCGGTCAAAAAAAGGTGACAGCCGGAGGAATCAGCAGGTCGTAAAACGACACGTGAACGGTTGTTAAATGATCCGTCGGAAGGTCGTAATAACGGCCGGTCGACAGATTGTTATAACGGCTCTTCAGCATGTTGTTATGCGACCCGCCAACCGTAGAACCATGGATTCCGGAGAGGAGTCCTGAACGGCTCTCCGGTTCACAAACATTGATAGATGACAGAAATGATAACCCATTAAGAGGTCACTCGATTGGAAACAGAGCTTACAGCAAGATCGGCAAGTGTAGAGATTCTGGTTCATTTTGATCAGGAAGGGAAAATCGACTTTCAAATTGCGGATGAACTAGAGCCCAGAGAACGCGGGCGAGTCCGTGAGTATGTACAGAACGTGCTTCGCAAGCGAAGCTATATCGACTTTCTGGTCGGAGAATTCTCATCGATCGCCGTAGACGAGATGAAACCGGAACTTAAAAACATACTGCGTCTCGGGCTCTACGACATGCTCTTTATGGACAGTTCACCGGATTATGCCGCCATCAACGAAGCAGTGGAAATTGCAAAACTCTCGCTCGGCTCCAAATCCGGGGATCTTGTAAACGCCATTCTGCGCAATATTCAGCGCGACATGGACAATCTGCCCAAACCGTCGTTCGATGACAGGGTCAAACTGGTCGCCACCACCTTTTCTCACCCCGAGTGGCTGGTTCACAGATGGACCCGGCGAGCAGGTGAACGGGAAGCATTCCAGCTGATGCAGGCCAATAATCAAAACCCGGTCTGGTATATCCGGGTGAACAACCTCAGGACCCGCACCGAAAACTTCAAGCTCCGGATGGATAAGTCCGATATCGAGTACGAAGAGAGTGATTGGCTTCCTGGCTATTTCCGGGTTGAAAGTGTCTCCCCTTTTATTCAGAAAGGGTGGCTTAGAAAAGGATTTTGTCAAATACAGGATATCGCGGCCGGGTTCGCACCCACCATCCTTGACCCGCAGCCCGGAGAATCTATCTACGATCTGTGCGCTGCTCCCGGAACCAAAACCATTATGATCTCCGACCTGATGAAGAGCGAAGGTTCTGTTGTTGCAGTCGACATCAACCCGGGCAAACTGGAAAGACTGGCAGAGAGTGCCCTCAGCTATAATGCAGAAAACATCAAGATATTACGGTCAGATGCCCGCCAAGTGGAACTGCCTGAGGCGGATGGAGTTCTGCTTGACGCTCCCTGCAGCGGAACAGGTGTTCTGAGCAAACGAGCCGACCTGAGATGGAACAGAACCGAGGAGGACCTCGAAGAGTTGATTGAACTTCAAAAGGATCTTCTGGACCACGCGGCAGGTATGGTCAAAAAAGGCGGGCGTCTGGTGTACAGCACCTGCTCGATTGAGCCGGAAGAAAACTCCGAACAGATTCAGGCTTTTCTGGAACGGAACGACCGATTTGAACCGGAGAACCTGGAAGACTACCTGCCCGAAGAGGTACTTACCGATGAGGGGAAAGCTTATCAAACACTTCCTCACAAACATGGTTGCGACGGCCACTTCGGTGTGCGGCTGGTTCGAGTCAAATAAACTGTTCGGCCGGCAAGAATCGATAGTCCAAACAGCCGGCCGGATCGGGCCAAATGGCAGGCAGTATTAATGCAGGCGCCCAACGATTCAACCTGAACTGCCTCTATATGGCAGTCATAACCTATGAATGATGAGCAGAAAGGACGTAACGACCGAAATACCAAAGACATACAACCCGACAGAAGCCGAGCAGAAATGGTATGATTACTGGGAACAGCACGGCTATTTTCATTCAGAGCCGGACGAACGGGAACCGTTCACCATCGTTATCCCTCCTCCGAATGTAACCGGCCGGCTCCATATGGGACACATGCTTAACAACACACTCCAGGACGTACTGACCCGCCGGGCGCGGATGCAGGGCAAGAACGCCTGCTGGGTCCCCGGAACCGATCATGCTTCCATTGCCACCGAAGCGAAAGTGGTTCGAAAACTGCGCAAGGAAGGGATCAAAAAATCGGATCTCTCCCGCGAAGAGTTTCTGAAATACGCATGGGAATGGACGGATGAGCATGGCGGCATCATCCTCAGCCAGCTCAAAAGACTGGGTGCCTCCTGCGACTGGGAACGGACCCGCTTCACACTGGAAGAGGAGCTGTATGAAGCGGTTATTGATGCATTTATCGACCTTTATGATCGCGGCTACATCTACCGGGGCCTTCGGATGATCAACTGGGACCCGGAAGCCAAAACCGCTCTCTCCGACGAAGAAGTGATTCACCGTGAAGAGACTTCACGTCTCTACCATGTCCGGTACGATATCATGGAGAGTGATGAAACCGTAACGATCGCCACCACCCGGCCCGAAACCATTCTTGCCGACACGGCAGTCTGTGTAAACCCGAATGATGAACGATACCGACACCTCATCGGCAAAACCGCCGTTATCCCGCTGGTAAAGCGGGAGGTTCCGATTATTGCAGACGATTATGTGGACCCCGAATATGGAACCGGATGCCTGAAGGTCACCCCGGCTCACGACCCCAACGATTATGAGATCGGCCAGCGTCACGGACTGGAAGTGGTTGATATGTTTAACGACGATGGAACTCTCTCCGAGGCGGCGAGCTTTTTTGTCGGACAGGACCGGTTTGAAGCCCGAAAGTCTATACTCAATAAATTGGAAGAGAAAGGGCAGTTGGCCGGCAGCGAGGAGTTAATCAACAAAGTCGGCTACTCGGAGCGTACCGATGTTCCGATTGAGCCGCGCCTCTCTCTTCAGTGGTTCTGCAAGATGGAGGAACTGGCCGCCCCCGCACTGGAGAATGTCTTGAACGACTCCATTAAGTTTCATCCGGCGAAATTCAAAAATTCCTACAGGCACTGGATGGAAAATATCCGTGACTGGTGTATCTCCCGGCAACTCTGGTGGGGACACCGCATACCGGCCTGGTATTACGGGGAGGGAAAAGATGACTATGTGGTTGCTCGATCAAAAGAGGAAGCACTGAACAAGGCTCGGGAAAAATCGGAGAATGAAGATCTGCAGGCCGATAACCTGCGCCAGGAGGAGGATGTCCTTGACACCTGGTTTTCATCCTGGCTCTGGCCGATCTCAGTCTTTGCCCCCGAGTATATCCGGTCCGGATCCCGGAACCGGGACCTGGACTACTACTACCCGACATCGGTCCTGGTTACCGGTTTCGACATCATGTTTTTCTGGGTAGCCAGGATGATTATGGCAGGTTATATATTTGCCGATGAGAAACCGTTCGACCATGTCTTTTTCACAGGAATGGTAAGGGACAATCAGAGGCGGAAAATGTCCAAATCACTGGGTAATTCGCCCGACCCGCTGGACCTGATAGACAAATATGGAGCCGACGGAACTCGCGTCGGGATGCTCTTTTCTGCCCCGGCCGGCAACGATCTGCTTTTTGATGAAAACCTCTGTGAGCAGGGACGCAATTTTTCCAATAAAATCTGGAATGCTTTTCGGTTTCTTTCGATGAACATGGAGCCGGGATCCGACTACCACCCCATGCAGCAGACCGACCCGGAGAATCTGGTGGACCGATGGATGCAATCCAGGCTCCATCAGACTATACAGGGTGCAGATAACGATTTTGAACGCTATCGTGTTAATGAAGCACTCCAAAAAATTTATAAACTGATCTGGGATGACTACTGTGACTGGTATATCGAAGCAATCAAATCCAATCAGCCAGGTGAACCTATTCCGAAGGATCGTATCGAGCAGGCACTGGGCTTTTTTGAACAGCTCCTGAAACTTCTCCACCCTTTTATGCCCTTTATAACTGAAGAGGTCTGGCAGCGGATACAGGACCGTTCACCGGAAGAAGCGATTCTGATCTCTTCCTGGCCAGAATCGGATGAGTCCAGGGTTGACCCGGATGCGGTTGACCGGTTCGGCGAAGTTCAGAAGATGATCTCATCGATCCGTCATATCCAGGCCGATATGAACCTTCCGACCGGCAGCTCGATAAACCTTTACCTGAATACAAATGATTCGGACCGGACGAAACAATTGAAGGAGTCGGAATGGATCTTCCGAAAATTTCTTAAGATCGAGACGTTTAAAGCGGAAACCGGGATGAAAAAACCGGCCGCATCCGCTTCTGCAGTCGTTGGAGAGACGGAAATCTATCTACCTCTCGAGGGGCTGATCGACCTGGAGAAAGAGCGCGACCGAATCCGGAAAGAGATCAGTCAGGCAGAGGGTTTCCTGAAGTCAGTGGAGAAAAAGCTGACCAATGCAAAGTTTGTAGAGAACGCCCCGGATGAGGTTGTTGAGCGGGAGAGAAACAAGAAAAAGGATGCCGGCGAACGCCTTGAAAAGCTGAATGCGTTGCTTGAAGAGCTCGGTTGAACGGGCTTCTGGTTTAGAAGAGTGTCAAGGCTGCGACGGACAACCCCAGGACTACTGCCAGCAGCATCAGGCCGATCAGTCTCAGGCTGTCTTTGAAACCGGCAAAAAAAGCAAATAAGAATCCTTTGGTCAGGGTGTTGGTGACAGCTCCCAGCATAATTCCAAATATCGCTACTTCCTCACTCAGTTCATCCCTGGAGAGTCTCGAAAGTGACAGGGTTATAGCATCGACATCCATCAAGCCCGAAACGATAGCAAGTATATAGATACCGCGGTCGCCGAACCACTCCTGCATTGCAGTACTCAAAAAGAGGATCAGTCCGAGAAAGAGACCGAATTTGAGAGCCGTACCGATATTGAAGGGGTTGTTGATCTTCAAACTGGTGGGGCCCTGATCGTCCTCTTTCCGGTTCCAGAGCCAAAAGCCCCCCGCCAAAACCGCACCGAACATCACCACCATCGGCAAAACAAGCCTGTCGAGCAGTACCGGATTGACAATAGCCACTTCGATCATGATGCGAATGAACATGATCGAAGAAGCGATCATCACTCCCCCCATAAAGACCGACCGGACTCCATGTTTTCGTGCAAAATTAGACATGCTGAGTGTAACGGCAGTGGAGGATGCAAGCCCGCCTGTAATCGAGGTAAGAAGTGTACCGACGCGGTCTCCGCTGTATTTTATGGCAAAATAACCGAGGAATGAAATACCGCTGATCAACACAACCATCCACCAGATCCATCGGGGATTGATCGCTTCCCACGGCCCATAGCCCTGGTTGGGCAGAAGCGGCAAAAGAATAAGGCTGATCACCAGCATCTTGATACCGGCATAGATCTCCTGCGTCTCCAGGCCGCGAAGCCATTTGTGAAGAACCGGCTTCATGCCCAGCAGGGCCACCACCACAACGGCGACACCAAGTGCGTACATATAGTACCCGAACGCCGCCCAGGCGCCCAGGGCAAAGGTCATCATCTGGGTGTAGGCGGTTGTGGTACCACGGTCTTCACTGTATCGGGCATCGACGATGTAAGATGCGATCGCCAATGCTGCAATTGCGAAGAATGCAAGCGCTACAATCCAGTCACCTACATGTGTGGAGAGAATTGCCCAAACACCACCCAACAGGCCGATCAGGCTGAAGGTGCGAATTCCGGCAACCCGCTCCTCCTCTTTCTGCTGGCCACTCCATCCGCGCTCGATACCGATCAGCAAGCCGGCACCAAGTGCCGCAAGCAATTTTACGACGATACTGAATTCAGCTTCCATCATACAGATGCAATTAGTTGGCCTGGAAACGATTTACCGAAATTAAACCGAATAACAGAAGAGGCCACTATATAATAAAGAAATCGATCAAATGGTATGGCGGTCACTCGGCGATCGAGTTCAGCTTTTCGATCTCTTCGGGCCAGCGGTCGGGCTCGGGAGTCTCCAGAACCAGGGGAATACCGTCAAAACGATCATCTTTCATGATCCGTTCGAACGGCTTCCAGCCGATCAGGCCGTCTCCCAGGCATTCGTGACGATCAACGCGGCTGGCCAGCTCTTTCTTGGAATCGTTCAGATGCATCCCTCTCAGGTATTCAAACCCGACTACAGATTCAAACTCCTCAAACGTCTGGTCGAAACCCTGGTCTGTTGAGAGATCGTATCCCCCGGCAAAAGCGTGAGCCGTGTCGATGCAGACCCCTACCCGTTCTTTCTCTTCCACCTGGTCGATAATCGCTGCCAGATGTTCGAATCGGTATCCGAGGTTGGTCCCCTGCCCTGCCGTATTTTCAATCACAGCGGTCACCCCTTTGCTCCTCTCCAGTGCCAGGTTGACCGATTCTGCGATCCGGCCGATACATTCCTCGGGAGTAATCTTGTTGAGGTGGCTTCCGGGATGGAAGTTGAGCATCCGGATACCGAGCTGTTCACAACGGTTCATTTCGTCGTAAAAGGCGTTCCGGGATTTCTCCAGCTTCTCTTTCTCCGGATGCCCCAGATTAATCAGATAGCTGTCGTGCGGCAGAACCGCCTCCATCGGGAAGTCGAGTTCGCGGCAGTTCTTCTTGAACTGTTCAATATTCTCTTCGGTAAGAGGTTTCGCAGACCACCGCCTCTGATTCTTGGTGAAAAGAGCGAACCCTGTCGCCCCGATCTTGTCGGCATTGAGGGGCGCATTTTGAACCCCGCCGGCTGCACTTACATGAGCTCCAATATATTTCATAAATCCGTTATACTTGTTTGATTGAGGCATGGAAGATAGCATCTGACGGGTGCAAGACAAACCCGTTTTGGCCTTGAAAAAATAGACGCTAACTTTTCTTTTATGAATGAACTGTTGATCTGGATCGGAATATTTATCTGTATCACTCAATCCTCGTCGATGTCGGGACTGAACCTCGCCGTCTTCAAGCTGAGCCGGCTGCGACTTGAAGTAGCAGCCGAAGCGGGTGACAAGGCAGCCCGAAAAGTGATGGACCTACGGCGGGATGCCAACTTTACCCTTTCAACGATACTATGGGCCAACGTAGCACTCAATGTACTTCTCACGCTGCTGGCCGAATCGGTGATGGCCGGTGTGCTGGCGTTTCTTTTCTCGACTGTCGTCATAACTGTAGTTGCAGAGATTTTCCCGCAGGCTTATTTCTCCCGACATGCTCTCAAGGTGGTATCGATCCTTTCACCGCTGCTGAAATTTTACCAGATTCTGCTCTGGCCTGTTGCACGTCTTTCCGGGAAAATTCTCGACCGGCTCATAGGCACGGAAGGGATTCCCTGGTTCAAGGAGGAGGAGCTGACTGATGTACTCCGGTATCATGCACGGGAATCGACTTCTGACGTCGGGGAGGTGGAAGCGATCGGAGCGATCAATTTCCTGAAGCTTGACGATCTTCCTGTCCGTCAAAAAGGAGAACCGATCGATCCGGAGAGTATTCTTCAGCTAACGTACCGAAACGGTCTGCCTCAGTTTCCAGAAATTGATAAGCGTGCAGACGACCCGTTTCTCAAAGCAATGGCTTCATCCGGCAAGAAGTGGATACTAGTCACAGACAGTAAAGGAAGGCCCCGGCACGCCATCAATTCCCATCTGTTTCTGCGCGACGCTCTTTTTGGTAGAGGTGAGTTTGATCCCACAGATCACTGCAAGAAACCTCTGATTACCGGTAATCCCGACCTGCCACTCGGTAAAATCATAAAAGAGCTGAAAGTGAAACCGGAAAAACCGGGAGATGATGTGATCGACGTTGACCTTATAGTGCTCTGGAGTAAACCGCACAAAAGGATTATCACAGGCTCAGATATCCTTGGACGTCTGCTTCGCCGGGTCGTTCGTACCGTACCTCAAAATCCGATTCGGTCGTGACTTTCCGCCGGATCGACTGGCCCGTGTCGATTCAGGCCGGCTTCACTCCATTGACTGTAATGCTGTAGAGTCCGACGGAGGAATCCCTGAACCGGTTCAGCGCATCATTACCGAGATATGGTTCAAGAACTTCATCCGGGATCTCGATTTTTCGTTCCTTTCTAACAAGGATCTTCTCAAATCCGGATCCCCTGATCAGGTCGAGATAGGCAGCCTTAACCATCGCTCCGGTAACACAACCGGCATAGAGTTCGGCTGCCCGGGACACTTCACCAGGTAATTTCCCGGACGTAACTATATCGGAAATACTGAAATGGCCTCCCGGTTTTAATATCCTTTGTATCTCCTCAAACGCCTTCTTCTTGTCGGGTACCAGGTTGAGTACACAATTGCTCACAACAACATCAGCGATATTGGTATCCAACGGTATCTCTTCGATATCTCCCGCATAAAACTCCACATTGTCGTATTGAAGTTTTTCGGCATTCTCCTTCGCTTTTTCAACCATCGATTCAGAAAAGTCGACCCCGATTACACGTCCTTCACTGCCAACCTCCCGTCTGGCTACAAAACAATCATTTCCGGCACCGGATCCGAGATCGACGACCGTCTGCCCCGCTTCAAGTCCGGCATACTCGGTGGGCAGGCCGCAACCCAGTCCCAGATCAGCCTCCTGCGCATAACCTTCCAGTGTGGAGTAATCTTCTGCCATCACACTGTAGCTGATTTCACCTCTATCTGATCCGCAACCCGGTCCTTCTGAACACCCGCAGCCAGGTTTTGCGGAGGAGCTTTGGCTGATGCGGTCATATTTTTCCTTGACGATGCGTTTAAGTGCTTCGTTCGATCGGTTCAATTCTGTCATTAAGGCCTCGATAATTTTTAATCGTAAATTTACGATGAATATAACGGACAGATAACGAACTGACAACTGAAATCTTTAGTAAATTAGTTAAAGCGGGTCGACGCTTCTTTCAAAAAGGATTCAAATGCGTCTGTGTCGTATTTGGCAAACCCGCGCTTCTCCATTAAAAGCAATCCGTCCGGCGAAACCACATAGGTGGTCGGAATCACCGTACTCTCGAAGATCCCGGGAGCCCTGTTGCGATAGTGGTATACAGGCATCTCAAGATTGCGATTTTCCATAAACTCTCTGGCTGTATCAAACTTCTCATCCACCGAAATCAGCAGAAATGCAACGTTATCCTCCTGATCAAACCGGTTGTACAGCCCCTGGATCGACGGCATTTCAGCGATGCAGGGCGGGCACCAGGTAGCCCAGATATTGATAAAAATCACTTCGCCTTCGTAGTCGTGAAGTGACTGTACCGACCCCTCTTCATCCATGAAGAACAGATCGCGCCCGGCCTCCGGAAAATCTCCTTCGAGGTCGGGGATATCGGGCTGAATAATTCCGGTCGCAAGTAAGCCCCGCTGCATCGTACCGATCACTTCTGTGTGCAAGCCCGTCAGATAGAGAATGGCAGCCCCGGCGATCAGAACAGTCCACTGGATCAGACTTTTTTTTCTGCCTTTTGTGAAAATGCCGGTTTTACTTCCATTACCCGGACGATTCTTGTTGTGATTATTGCTCTCTGTAGTTGGGTTATCCATACTTTTATAACAATTCTAAGAATTGCTTTCTTGTGTCTGTGAGATTTCAGGGTTTGATTGTCGAAGATACTCAATCCGAGTCGGCCCAACGTAATATCACAATATCGTAAACCGCATGAGCACTCATTGCGGCAATCAGGCCCACCATCTCAAAAATGAGGCCGAGCATCATGCTGAGTGCAAACATGGTCAGGCCAAAGATAATGTGTGCAAATGAGGTAAACTTGAAGTAGCCGTGTATCGCTACAAAACCAATTGAGGTTATCCAGATACCGATCACCGGCTGAATTGCACCGCGAAACAGCAATTCCTCTCCCACGCCGGCAAAAAGGGAAACCTGGGTTCGATCGAAAAGGGAAAGGTTCATTTTACGAACGATCTGTACAATATAGAAGTCGTCCAGAATGGATGATAGCGGCGAGCGGGCTGCAAAAAAGATGATGATTCCGGCAGCAATCAGTCCCAGTAGTGTACCCGATACAAGCTGAATGCCCCAACCATAATCAGATTCGAAAAGCCCGGCAAAACCCCGATCGTGATAGAAATAGATAATGACCCAGGCCAGGCTTCCATAGACCAGAAATGAAAGTACCGACATTCCAAATAACCCTTTGCTCTCCGGCGGTTCGGGTAGAACAGGGTCCGATACGGATCGATCACTCTCCCGACCAGGTGATGAATCCTGTATTTCATTGAAATGGCTCTCATTGTTCATGGAAAGGAAAATAAGAAATCGTTCTGATGTTTTTACCGCATAGAACCAAATTGTTATGTTATTCCCTCAAACAGAAAATCCAGAATTGATCTTTAACAGTTATGAATACCACCATCGGATGGATCGGAACCGGAGTGATGGGTGCCCCGATGTGCAGGCACTTGCTGAATGCCGGATACAGTATCAGGGTACACAACCGAACTCACTCAAAGGCCGACTCTCTTGTTAAGTCCGGTGCCGTCTGGTGCGATACACCCCGGCAGGCAGCCCTGAATAGTGAACTGATTTTTACAATCGTCGGCTATCCGGAAGATGTAGAACAGGTGATTTTGGGCAATCAAGGAGTCCTCGAAGGAGCTGAAAAAGGTTCAATCATCGTCGATATGACTACTTCCACTCCCGAATTGGCCGAAAAGATCTATCAGTCGGCACGTGAAAAAGAGATCGACAGTATTGACGCACCTGTATCGGGCGGCGATGTTGGTGCCCGAAACGGCCGGTTGGCGATCATGGCAGGCGGGGATGAAAAAGCCTATAAGCGCGTCAAACCGATTTTTGACATCCTGGGAGAAAATATCCGACATATGGGAGGAGCCGGGAAAGGCCAGCATACGAAGATGTGCAATCAAATCCTGATCGCCGGTACGATGATCGGCGTCGTCGAATCGCTCCTCTACGCGTGGAAAACCGGGATGGACCGGAGTGAAGTGATCGAGATCATCGGCAAGGGAGCAGCATCTTCATGGTCGATCAACAATTTGGGAACCAGAATTGCAGACGGGAATTATGACCCGGGGTTTTTTATCAAACACTTTGTAAAAGATATGCGGATCGCCCTGGATGAAGCCCGCCGGATGAATTTATCTCTGCCCGGGCTTGCTCTTGCCGAACAGTTTTATACAAGCGCCATGGCCCTGGGTTATGAAAATCTCGGTACACAGGGACTTTACAAGGTTTTCGAACAGATGAACGGCCTGGCAGATTGAGTTCTTATTCTGATTTTACTGCCCTGGCAACGAGAAACTCTCCCGGGATTTCAAACCCTTCTCCTTTGCGATAGGGGGCAATCGAATCGAGGTACTCCTTGTGCGCCTGCTTTTTGACCTCGTCGTCAAACTTGCGATAGGCCAAAGCCACCGGCCCTCCGGCAAAAGCAGCCATCACTGCCATCTCCTCGGTTGGATAGTTGAGTACCGTAGAGAATCTTTCGGTTTCGATATCGCTGAATCCGGCGTTCTTCAGTGAATAGGCCAGTGTTTCGCCCGTGCCCTGTTGAAAAAACATCGGACAAACATCGGTTTCTACCCGTTTGTCGACAATCGGGAAGATATCAGCCCAGCCACACTGTTTTCGTTCGCCCCAGATGGCTAGGGCTACCCTGCCTTTCGGTTTGAGAACCCGATATTTTTCTTTGAGTGATTGAACCGGATCCGGGACATACATCAGGCCCAGGCCGCTTAAAGTTACATCAAACAGTTGATCGTCAAGATCGAGGTCTTCGGCATCCATCCACTTAAATTGAATTCTCACATCACCGTTCACATTCACTCTCTCTTCTGCAAGTTTGAGCATGTTTTCGGATAAATCCGTGGCGAGAATTTCACCCTTAGGCTGAACGGCTTCGACAATACGCTGTGTTACCAGCCCCGTTCCACATGCGGTCTCCAGTATTTTTTCACCCGGCTTCAGTTCCGCAAACTCTATCAGCTTCTCCTGAGCAGGCTTTAACTGTTCTTTCCAGGAGTTTTCATAATAATCTGACGCTTTGTCCCATCCATACCGTTGAACACGTCTTTGTAAATCCGGATGCATAATTATAGCTATTTTTTTAAGGTGTAATCTATTCAGGCCCTGGGTGAGGTTTGACGATCTGAATCTTCCGCTGCAGATCTACCGGCTTTTGAAAATCAACCAGTAACGGACTGTGCCGGTCCGCTGTTTCAACAACGTCCCGTATATCCTCTTCGGGTGCAGAACTTTCAATAATAACATTGTAACGCAATCCCTTGTACCCCGGCGCCACCTCATCAATACCGTAAGCACCGCGTGCGTCTACATCGGCCTCGACTTCCACTTCGATATGATCAATCGGAACCTCCATCCAGGCCGCCCATTTGGAATAGCCTATCGCAAGACAACTACCCAGGGCCCCTCGCTGATAGATGCTGGGCCCCGGACCAGCGTTGTTGCCTCCCTCCTCGGTACCTATATCGCAGACAAACTTCCACTCCTTGTGCTCAACCTCACAAGTGGTGCCATCTCGAAGTCGAACTCTCGTACTGGTCGTATACTGACCCGTGGATGGTTTGAGTGTCAGGATTTTTTTGACGCGCTCAAAAGACTCCTTCAACGATTTATCATCAGCCATAGCTCTGCGAGTTTATCCATGTTGTAGACTTGATACAATAGACGATTACTCTAGAAGGTGAATTACAGGGTCACAGCCCGGCAATTTGATCGAGTGAGTTGAGAGCGTTTTGCCGATTCGGTGTCCGCTCCAGAGATGCTTCAAATGCTTCAATCGCCTCGTCTGTTCGCCCTTCCAGCATCAGTAATTCACCATAGAGTTCGCGAACCGGAAGCACTTCTCCCGGAGAGATCGGATGTTTATCCATCGAATCTTCCAGGTCGGCTGCCTCGCTCATCAGTTCGAGAGCACTGTCGACCTCTCCTTGCTCATAGAGAATCCATGCACCTACCGCTTTCCCAAGGGCTTCAGTCATATATGCCCAGTAGGTATTCCCGGCATTGCGCAACTGATGGACATACCCTTCGATCCGGTCTCTCTCAGCCTCTGCCTGCTCCAGATCACCGGTGCGTGCCGCACCAAGCCCTCGTGCATAAGCGAAGAGTGCTTTAGAGGATGGAAAGTCGGACCATTCGATCACATCAGGGTAACCGAGCTCAAGTACTGCAGCTTCCTCCCACAGTCCCTGTTCCAGGTAGTAGCGCGCCTGTGGTGCTGCAACCCCATACCCGGAAGCCAGATTCGATGGTACCTGTTCTACTGTTCGGACTCGTTCCAGAGTTTCGGCTGCCTTGTCAAGCTGACCCATCTGCAGATACCCGTACATCATGTAATCTAAAGCATGTACATAATGCATATAGGCATGGGAATCGAATTCTGCCTGTCGGAGAGCTGCTTCGGCAGAGCGCTCATTCCATTCGGTTGTTTCTTCCCACCTTCCAAGCCGGACAAAGATATGACTCGGCATATGAAGGGCATGAGGTGTATCTGGAGCAACCTGATCATATCCACGGGCAGCTTCTACTGCACGATCGGCAAGCTGCGGGCTGTCATAAGCGTGTATGATGTAATGAAACAGCCCCGGGTGTTCCGGATAGTCTGTGAAAAATTGTTCGAGAAGTTCACCGGCACCGATAACACGTGAATAGTCCTGCTCTTCACCCGGTGAAAAGTGAGCCGTGGCATAACTGATTTCGGCAAGCGCATAAAAAGCAGCTGCCTCCACATCTTCCGGATAATTTTCATGAAGATCTCTCTGCAAATCGAGCCAGTTACCCAGTCGGGCCGCATGATCTTCTGATGGACTTCCCAGTGCCGGAACCGGATCTTCAAAATAAGCTGCAACCGCTTCGATAAAACCAGCCTCTCGTTCTGTCTTCGCTCCAATTTCTCGAGCTGTATCAACGGCATTTTGCCCACGCTCGATCATGTCGCTGGTGGATGGTTGCCAAAGCGGATAAAAACTTGTCATCGCCACTCCCCAGTGAGCCATCGCACATTCCGCATCCGCCTGATATGCAGCTTCGAAATGAGGTCTGGCCTGTTCATACATCATATGATGAAGATGGGCCAACCCTGTGAAAAATTCCTCCTGGGCATCTTCATTACAGGTAATTTCCATCTCCACGATACCGTGTCCTGTATCATGGATAGCCTGCATCTGGTGGTCGGTGCTGTCACAACCGACCCCCAACCATAAAATTCCAATTGAAAGGGTGAAAACTGTCATGATTCTTCGGAAAAGAGGGATATCATCTCCTTCATTCAACTTCATAATGGTCCTCCTGTTTGTTATTTGATCTCCCCTGTCGGGTGAGAAGTTCTTATTAATTATTCCGGGTTGAGATCCCCATCTTATATCATCCGGGTGCTTGGTTTCCTGCCTTGGTCGAATTCCTGGCTCCTTGATCCAACCGGCGGCTCAGTTTTTCACCTTGGCTGGGTGTACGACTTCTTGTATTAGCCGGCTGACAGGTCTCAAGCTTAACAAGATTTTACTTTCTATCCCATAATTAAGTTCCCTGCAAGTAGAATTGCAAATTTTTTGAGTACATACTCCTTGTTAAACCCTGTTAAGGAGGAGTGTTAAACAGTTGCAGTCCGTTATGACTCAAGAAGTTTTAAGTAGAAATTTTTGATTTCATATTCATTCTTGGTCAACAACTGTGTCATCTTTTCGTTGGAAGATAAAAATTGTGCAAGTTCTCCCAGTTTTTCTTGGGCGCTCAGAACATCCTTCGCAAGGGTTTCGAATGTACTGGAATAGGATGCTGCCTCTTCGTTCAATCTTGCAATTTCAACTTTTCCTATGATATGGTTGAACTTGAGGGTGTCGAGAAAACGATCAACACCATTCACTTCTCCCCTCAATTTTCTCAAACTAACAGGAAGCTCTTTAAGGCCCTCAGAAACAATTTTCAAATCGGGAAGCATGGTATCAAATAATAGGTCGGTCACCTCATTTTCGCTCAAAAGAAATGGAGAATTTCCCTGTTGACTCTTCGAATCCTTCCGGCTATCCATAAAATCATTGATCATCTCAACCTTCAGTTTAGTCGTAATAATTTTAAAATTGAGAGTATCCAGAAGCTCCTTCAACCTGTTGACAAGCTGTTGCAGTTCAAGCAGATTCTTTTCCCCCTTAACCGATTCATTTCCCATATTTTCTGCAGCAATACTCAGCGCCTTATCGGAGTTTTCAAGTTTGGAAGTACTAATTTGAGTATTCATTGAGAAAAGCTGGATCGATTGAGTGAGTTTGAGCATCTGGCCGGCCTGATCCATCAACATACTATGCATCTGATTGAGATTTTCCAGGCTTTTCAGATTTTCAAACAGCTCTCCTAAAAGGACTTGAAGTTGTGACTGAACAGCGGGCACACCCATCTGCTTTATCTTTTCTTGGTTGCTCGACAACTCAAGTTTCTTTTCCCGGTTCCTCATCTCCTCTTTAAGCGCCGACCACATAAACTTTTCATACGATTCAAACCCTTCCGACCGAAGGGAAGAGAGCAAAAATTCTTCAGACAGTTCCATCGCTTTTCGCGCATCCAACTCCCTCTCTTTTTCCTTTTCCAGTTTTAACGTCTCTGCATAGATCTTTTTGACAGAAGAAAAGATCCGGCTTCCCGGCTTGAGCCGAATGGATAGGTAACCGTTATTACACGGGAAAGCCAATGCCATTACCCAATAGTAAGCACCATCAGCTGCCATATTCTTCACATAAGCAGCAACCGGTTTGCCGGCTTTCAGGATATCCCAGAACACCTTGAATACCGCACGTGGCATATCCGGGTGTCGGATCAGTTTATGTAGCTGACCATCAAGCAATTCAGCCTCGTAGCCGCTAATACGGACAAACACATCGTTTGAATAGGTGATAACCGACTTGTGATCGGTTACAGAAAAGAAAAGCTCATCAAATTCAAATGGCCTTGATCGGTCTATCGGCCTTGGACGATCTATATCTTTAAACTTATTACGGGTATTTCTACCCTTGGTATTATTTTCCTTTACTACGTAGTCACTAGCCGTCGCCTCATTTTTGGTTATTTCTTGTATTGATTCATTTTCTTCTATCACTTCACTATTCTTTGCAGCACCATTCTTTTTCTTTGTCGTACCATTCTTTACTGCACCATTTGAGGCGCCATTTATTGATTCCAGCATATAGAATTCTCGAATTTTTTTGTAAACGTTACTCTTTATCCGGAGAGCAAGACGTCATAGGACGTCCCTGAAATATCCCCAACACATATTTAGTTTATCGACCCCGATGTCTTAAAACTTAACACAAAAAAACCTTGGCGGGGCTAGTCGCTTGATTTTCGAATACACCTGACTGTAGAAATATATGATTTTAAACTACTGTTCCATCCACTGTATGATGCTCCGCAATTCATAATCGTGAGCAGCCAGTTGCTGGCTCATCTGTTCATTCATCAAAAGAAACTCTGTTAATTCGTCCAGTTTCTCCTGTGCATTATTCACTTCCAATACCAGTTCCTGAAAGGTGTTGGAAAAGGAGCTTTCCTGGTCATTCATCCGAGCGATCTCCACCTTTCCGATTATGTGAATGAATCTCAAGACGTCGAGAAAATTTTCGATTCCATTGACACCATTTTTCAATTTTCTCAGGTTTTCCGGCAATTCACTCAGGCTTTCGGCAACCAAATTGAGATGTGGGGAGACCGCATCCAGAAGCATCTCAACAACCTCCTCATCTTTGAGTTGAAACGGCGAGCTCCGCTGATGCTCTATACCATCGGATTCGGAAGTTTCACTGGAGTCGTGCATAAACAGATTGATCATCTCCACCTGTAGCTTGGAGGCGATGATATTGAAAGAGAGTTTTCTGAGAAGCTGATTCAGGTAGGTTACCAGCTGCTGAATTTCCATAAGTTTCTTTTCTCCATCGATCGACTGGCTGCCCATATTTTCTGCGGCTACATTCAGGGACTGGTCTGTTTGATCCAGTTTAGCCGAGCTAATCTGTGCATTCAGCGAGAGCAGCAGGATTGATCTCGCCAGCTCCAGCATATGTTCGGCCTGATCCATCAGCACGTCATGCAATTTTTCCAGCTTCTCCAGTTGTTCGAAAAGTTCACCCAAAAGAATCTGCAGTTTCTTTTGCCGGACAGGGATATTCAACTGATGAATTTGATCTACGTGCCCGGAAGAAGTAATCTTTTCTTCCCGATGATACATCTCTTCCTGAAGTGCCGTCCACATAAAACTCTCATAAGATTCGTAACCTTCCTCTTTCAGTGAATCAAATAGAAAGTTCTCCGCCTTCTCCATCGCTTTTCGGGCATTGGTCGATTTCTCCTCCTTCTTCTCCAATTCCAGAGTTTTCGAATAGAGCCGGCGAACTTTTTGAAAAAGTTCACTTCCCGGTTTCAATCGTACGGACAGATATCCCCCATTGCAAGGCATCGCCAGTGCCATTACCCAATAATAGGATCCATCTGCGGACATATTCTTCACATAGGCGGCTACCGGTTTGCCGGCTTTCAGGAAATCCCAGAACACCTTGAATACTGCACGAGGCATATCCGGATGTCGAATCAATTTGTGTAGCTGGCCGCTCAAAACCTCGGCCGGATAACCGCTAAGCCGGGTAAAAACGTTATTTGAAAATGTGATCGCCGATTTGGGATCGGTCACAGAAAAGAACAGCTCATGAAATTCGAACGGCCTCGATTTGTCGATTGGCCGGGGGCGTTCGACCTCTTTCAGTTTTTTTGCTGGCCTGGCTTCACTTTCTGACTTGCCCTCACTTTCCGATTCAGTAGTTTGAACCGATTCGGGAATCAGTTCACTGTCAGTCGAAGTTTCAAGAAGAGCTCCCCCTGCTGAAGCAGCAGAAGTAGAGTCTTCAATTTCATCTTGAACCTGAACGGATATCAAGCTTTCCTTGAGATCAGTATCTCCTTCTTTCAGTTTTAAATTTGAAACTTCAGCTTTTAAGCTCATAACATTTTCCAGGTAATTATTGATTTTGACACATTGTTACTGATAATGACACAGTTGTTTCATCGACAGAATTTTACAGATCGTAAGCCTGCTATTACTTTATATGCAAAGAGTTGCGGATGGCTTTATATCCGGAGGGGATATTAACGCGAGGATCTATAATCGTGACTGATAATAGAGGTGGGGTATAAAAGATGTGTAACTTACTTTATAGGCTGGATGAATCTTAAGAAGAGGTGAGTAAATTAACCGGGAAGTATTAAAAAGTGATCGGAATAGAAAGGTGGGGATTAAAAAAAGCCCCTGAGATGTTCATCCATGAGTGTGGATTTACAGGGAATAATAGATGAAGAACCCTCAGGGGCTTGTAACAAGTATAGATAATTTCAATTGAAAGTACAATTTATCTCTAAGATATTTTTATTCAGCCTTATGCCCGTTAACACAGTTAATTAACAATTTAAAAGTATTTGAAGTATTTATTTATGATATAAATGTACATAAATTAATTAAATTCGACAATATCAACTACCTGCCTGTAAAATTAAAATTAATTTAATTCCGGTCACCTGTTTACTACATGCCAGCCACAAAGCCGGAAATTAAGGTGTATCAAAAACCTTTGTAGCAGTATCTCAAGTATTCAATCTCCGTTTCGGGCCGCAACGGTAACTTTTGGGTTATATCTCAATATTTATTGATCTTTTGTCTCCCGGATGATCTTCTCGATCACTTTCTCAACCCTTGCTGCTAAGATCAGAGGCTTCTTCACGGTGATAATAACCGGGGAAGCGCGCCCGGCAAGCGTCAATTCCACAATACCAGCGTCCGGATCAACCGTCACATCGAGTACTTTGTTTAAACGATATTCACGTGAGCCGCGTCCGACCATCAACAATCTTCTGTCGGTCAGCAATAACGTTCCCTCCATATCAATTTCATAACCAATCTCACGATATTGTACACGGTTTCGCTGAAAACGCCTTTGAACACGTTCATTCAGAAGCCGGGCTGTTTCAAACTCTTCATACGCCTGCTCCCCTCGAAGAAGCGGCAAGTCCGGCTCTATAGCTTCAAGCGGACGTTCGATTTCGCGCCTGACAAGGCTAAAGTACTCCAGCCGTTCAAGTTCGCGGTTAGTGAAAGATTCCGGCAGATCAAGAGATTCTATCAAATTTCGTAGCCCCCCCTCTTCCTCCTCGCTCAAAAGATGATCCTCCAACATCTCCTCTATAATCCGCCCCAGCAGCAACGCCCTCAGCTCGCACACCCACTCCCGGCCGGCAGGAACATTCTCATCCAGCCGCCGAAGCGTCTCCAGCGTATCGACCTCTTCACGCCGCATCGCCATCTCGGCAACCACCGCGTGCAGATGCCTCACATACCATTCGATCCACCGATCTCGAACCCCGGCCCACGGCAATCGCCACCCGAGTGCTCCTCCGCCCCAATCATGATCTGTTATAATCCTCCCAGCAGAATGATCTATCACGGATATTCCTCTCCAAACTCCGTCTCCGCGAAACACCTTCTCACTCTCAATTTCCCGCACTATCTCTTCGAGCCTTTGCTGAACTCTCCTTCTCCAGCGGATGCTGGCAAAAACTCTCGACCCGGCAAAACCTGCAGCCAGCAGAACCAGCATAAGTAGATGACCGGCCGGGAAAAACATCCAGGCCAACAGAAGAAATCCCGAAATTGAGAATACCGCCTTTTCCGCCCCCGTCAACACTCGATTCGACGGAAGGCTCGGTGCACTGGCCGGTTCACTCTTCCACCGGTTCGATTTACTCTCAAACGTGACACCAGTATCCCGAAACAGGTAGACAGTATCTCCCTTTTGGGGCCTCATCATTGATCTTTGTGTACCAGATTCCCTTTCGTGAAAAGCCGACTCACGATCATTTACAGATCTATCCCTGCCGATAACTTCCTTTCGGCCGGGGCGCACAGCCTTTTTTCGGGACTGCTTCCCGCCCTTCCGGGAGTATTTACGATAATAAAGGCCGTGACGCCCGGCGTGAACATAGGTGCCTCTGGAGTTGATACCGGCTCTGGCACCGGTGACTCCCGCTGAAAGCCCCAGCCCTCCCTTCGACAGATTGAGCCTTACCGGGCCGGTTTTGAAAGCTTTACGAATATAAAAACCCATTTTCGATCCTCTTTATACTGGAAAGCGAGTGTAAAACACCCTAACTTTCAGATTGCTTCCATTTGATGACCGGTTTCAGATCCGGTAACTGAATTTGAGTGTTATAACCAAGATTAGTCTTTGATAAAAACACTCTCTGCTGAATTGAGATCTGAAACTGTAGTGATCAACTCTTTAGGAGGGGTGCCGGAGCGGTCGAACGGGGCGGTCTCGAAAACCGTTGACCAGGTTTCCTGGTCCGGGGGTTCGAATCCCTCCCCCTCCGCAAATTTTCATGAACCGCCGGAATTCCGGCTGGAGTTTTTGTCGGATGTTGACTCATCTTCCTCATCCGGCTCTTCCTCCTTGTATTCCATCTCTTTCAATTCCCTGTCTATCAACTTTCTATCTCTTCTGGCCATCTCTTTTTCCGCTTCAATACGAGCCTTCTCCGAAATTTTCTGAATGCGTTTGGCCAGCGGCCCTCTCCGGCTTTGCATGACCGCCGGAACACGCCCCATCAGAAATCCGTAGGGTTTGAGGGACTCGATCTCGTCGAAAACCACTTTAAGCATTGCGCCAAGCGGTATAAAAAGAATCATCCCGGCCAGCCCCCAGATCTGTGCCCCGATAAAGAGTAGCAGCAAAGATACAAGTGCATTCAGGCTCACTTTGCCACCCACAATGACCGGTGTAAAGAGGTTGCTCTCGAAGAGCTGAATCACATAGAAAGCAGCCAGGATAATGACCGGATAGATCAGCGAATCCATTGTTAAAAGCGCATAAAGGGCCGGAAGGATCGAGCCAAAGATCGGCCCCAGAAACGGAATCACATTCAGCATCGCTGCGAACGTTCCGAAAAAGATGGCATGATTGACGCCAACAATCCAGAGCATGGTCGAATTGATCACGGCAAGGATCGCAATGACGATCAAGATGCCCGAGATGTAGTACTGCACCACTCCTTTCACCCGTCCGATTATCGTTTTGACCTTGTGGAGCCGCTCATCGCTCTTTCCGCCGAATGCCTGAAGCAGAAATTCCTGGAGAAAATCCCGGAAGATAAGCAGAAGAAACATATAGATCGGCACCAGGAACAATCCGGTGATAAGTGTCGCTGCACCGGCCAGTCCGCGGGTCAGGGCCGCTGTATTCTCCCGGATAAAATCAACTACGGCGTCTTCGATGGTATCGAACTCAATAAACTGATCCATGGCGAACCAGGTGGCCAGAAAACCCTCCATATCTTCGATCAGCTCTTCGATCCGCTGCTGTATCAGATCGATATCCTGCGTGAATGCTGACAACTGATTGTAAAGAAAGAAAAGTAGAACACTCAGAATCCCGACGGCTGCCAATATCGCAATCAGCGCAGCCAGAAATCGCGGAACCCGGATCCTCTCCAGCCGGTTACAGACCGGAGAGAGAAGAACGGACAGGAAGATAGCAAAGAGCAGCGGTACCAGAATCTGCTTGGCCACAATCATGACGTATACGGTCAATACGATTGCCGCAAGAATAAATGTATACCGTACGTACCACTGCTGCAGGTTCATTCAACTTTACCCGTTCGCACTTACTCCCTGAGCGACTCGATGCCCGGAAGTCCTTCCGGTTCTTCGGTATGGAACCAGAGCGGCCCGGTTCCTTGCTGTTGCGGCCACTCTTCATAGAGATTATCTCCATTGTAGAGCCGGCCGTTTTTCATCACATACCGTATGGTATCGGTATTCCGGATATTTTCCAGCGGATTTTCATCAAGAATCAGAAGATCGGCAAGCTTGCCCTCCTCGATCGTACCGATATCCCCGTCAAGGCCAAGGGCATCGGCTCCCTGAATGGTTGCAACCCTCAATGCGGCGTGCGGGTCCATATCGTCCCAGGCCATCGCCCAGAGTTCCCAATGGTAACCGAGGCCCTGAAGCTGACCGTGGCTTCCTACGCCGCTGATCCCGCCGGCCTCGTAGATATCCTGAACGATTCGGGAGTGACGGTCCATCACATACTCTTGTTCATGGAACCATCCGGCTCCCCGGCGAAGCGCCTTTCGATCAAGGTCTTGTCTGGGAGTAAAGTAGCGCAACTTCTCATTGTTGGCCGCATCCTCGTTGGCAAAGAAATAGTTTTCGGCCCAGGGCCCGCCATAGGTGACAAGCAGAGTCGGAGTATAAGCCATCCCTGACTCGGCTGTCGTCTGAACGACGTCGGAGTAGATCGGAGAGATGGGATAGTTGTGCTCCTGTCCCGGATAACCGTCGATCAACTGAGTCATATTCATCTTCATGTTCAGCGATCCCTCGGTTGTCGGCATCAACTCCTGCTCCTTGGCTGCCATCAGAATCCACTGGCGCTGTTCCCGGTTGCCGGCAACATACATCTTGATGGTTTTAGTATCGAAATATTTGCTGTAGCGTTTCAAAACCCTTCTGGCATCGTCAAGGTCACTGATCTGTTCTGTCCAGAAGACTCCCGGGCCCGTTTGATAGATGCGCGGGCCGAGTAGGGCACCACTGGTGACCATGTCGCTGTAAGTCAGCAGATCGGTCGTACCGGTTTGTGGATCACGAACAGTCGTTACACCATACGCAAGATTGGCCATGAAAGACCAGATTTGCGGCTGATGCAGATTCCGGAAGGGCCGGACGTGCGCATGGGTATCAACAAAACCGGGAATGATTGTTTTACCGCTCACGTCCCGGACGTCGGCACCATCGGGGAGGTCAACCTGGCCGGCTGCACCGACCGCATCAATCCGGTTATTTCGAATTACCAGATCAGCATTTTCGATAATCTCATAGTCGTTCATCGTAATCACACGTGCTCCGCGAAGTACAAGTACACCTTCGGGCAGATCCCGATCGGCATAGATCTCGATCCGTGATTCTTCAGGTTCATAGTCTTCCGGCCGGTCATTCTCTTCATCACTCTCATCTTCGGGATCCAGACCGTTTCCATCGACTTCATCAGACCCGTTTCCTTCACCGTTTGCATGATCTCCGTTACCATTTTCATCATTGCCGTTCTCCCCGTTCTCATCTTCCTCTTCCCGTTCAGCCTGTTCGCGGTCAAACTGCTCCTGCTCTCTTTCTCGGGCAATTGCGTCATCGATGTTGTAGACGAGGTGGCCGTTACCGATCGACCAGTGAATTGTACGTCCGTCCCAGCCCCATGCCGGAAACTGGCCGCCGATTTCTGTCAATTTGCGAGCAGGAAACGAAGCGGCGTCGGGATTGGCTACGCTGATCGTTTCTGTATCTCCGGTTCTGGGAATCGTCACCGTATAAATATCGGATCCAACCTGGGCCAGTGCCTGGTCTCCTTCCGGTGCCATCATAATGACTGATGCCCTTTGTGGCTGCTGAGCCCCGGGTGCTCTCCCTCCGGTGACCCGAACGTGCTCTCTTTCATCGGTTCCGTCGTACCGGATCGAAACAAGTCCGCGCATAAAATGGTGCAGATAGATGCGGTCATCCCCTTTCACAAAATGTGGTGTACTGCGGCCGTCGGTACTCGCTATAAAATTAGCTTCTCCCCCATCTGCAGATATCCAGATCAGATCGTCCGCTGCAAATGGGACGAACGGCCCGGGAGATTGATAGTAGGAGCGCATCTCGCCCCGAATTGCAACAATCCGGTTTTGCGTTTTCGACCAGGCGGGCTGAGAGTAGAGTCCGGGGTCTGCAGTTAATCGCTCTGTCTGCCGGCTTCCGTCGCTTCGAGCACGATAGATATGGCCGCCTTCTTCAGGGTTCCAGGTGGCGAATGCGATCCACTCGCCATCTGGTGACCACGTGGGGAAAGCTTCGACCAGGTCAAGATCGGTAACTCGCCGGGGTTCTCCATCCGGAAGATCCATCACATAAAGGTCATTCAATACGGTGAATGCATAACGGCTGCCATCCGGAGACGGTACCCCGTCACGAATCTGCCTGGCCACAAACTGTTCGGTGTCTTCAATCGGGTACTTGAATTGGAGGCGGGGCCCCAGGTCAATTTCCGCATCAATTTCAAAGGGGATCTCTTCAACTTCGGCACCCTCGTCAATCGGTACATGCCATAATCGTCCGCCCCAGGTTGTGACCACAGCCTCGCTGTCCGGTGTAAATGCCATTCCCGGCAGAACATCCCTGGTGGCCCGGGACTCTTTGTCGTCCCGCTGCACTGGATAGGCAAGCCAACGCTCCTCTCCGCTTTCCAGATCTCGAATACGGAGCCCGGTTTCGGTTTCATGACGCGTTCCGTAGACCAGCCAGCGGCCGTCGGGAGAGAGTGTCGGCCGGAATGCAGAACCGAGTCGCGAGGTCTGTAAGTGGCGCTCTCCGGTATCGAGGTCAAATTTTGAAATCTGATATTGCGGGAAGATCGCGTTGTAGCTCCAGTCTCCTGCACGCTGTGAAAACCACAGATAACGGTCATCCCCGCCAAATGCCGCTTCGATCGTCTTCAACCCACTTGGTGTATCCATCAACTCGGTTCCGCTCCCTCCATCAACATGATACATATAGAGTTTGTGAACACCCGACCTCAAACCGGCCCGGGCTGCGATGATATAATCGCCGTCCGGGGTCCAGATCGGAGATTGCATTCGAAAATTGTTACCGCGCGTCCGCTGTTCAAACTCCATCTCTTCAAGATCCAGAATCCAGACATTGTCTCCGCCGCTTCGATCCGATACAAACACCACTTTGTTTCCGTCCGGACTGTATCGCGGCTGGCTGTCGAACGCCATCCCCCGGGTCAGCCGTTCTGCACTGCCCCCCTCGATCGACAATTCATATAGGTCGCCCATATATTCAAATATGATCTTTTCTCCGCTCGGGTGAATATCCAGCGACATCCATGTTCCCTCATTGGTCTGGATATGGACGGTACGGTCCGGTTCGATCGGCAGATTTTCGTGGCTCAGTTCAATTCCATTTTCATCATTTTCGGAATCGGGCGGATCCTGGGTAAATCCGGTGAATATTAAAAGAGAAGAGATGAAAAGCAGTCGCAGCAATGAAGTCATAACGGAGTGATTTGTATTGGCGGTTGATGAAATTTCGGTTTGCTAAGCAAACAACTCTACGCAGGAAATTTGCAACGTGTTGCAAGATGGCTGAAAAACATAATAAAAACATTCAATTTTCGATAGCAAAGCTTCGGTAAACCGAAAGGCGGCATCCGGTTTCGATGGTTATGCCGGGGTTCAATCATTCAATCCGAGAGATCAAGCGGCACTAAACCGATCCGGTTTATATTTGTGTACCTGCAGACGGCTCAGCAAAAACCGACTTAATCGCCGAACATCTCCTTGTAATCTTCGACGGCAGCTTCCACAACCTTGATGGCGTGTTTCCGGTCAAATACCCTGTCTACAAAAACGTCGTTCGTATCTTGTCCGGGTATCAGTTTATAAGTGGCAAAATAGTGACGAATTCGCTCAATCAATACTTCAGGAAGATCATCCACTTCTTTGATATTCTGGTAATATTTATCGTTGTCCAGTACCGTGATGATTTTATCGTCCGCCTCTCCGCGGTCGATCATGTGGATCCCTCCGATAACCCGGGTGCTCAAAATCACTTCTGTCCTGTCGATCGGCCGCTCACTTAACACGCACAGGTCGAGCGGATCTTCATCTCCCTTGTCGGTTTGGGTCGACAGCTTTCCGACCCGGTCTCCGCAATAGGTTCGCGGAATAAACCCGTAAAGAGACGGCGGCATCGAGGAACTCCTCTGCGGACGGTCGACCCGCATATACCCGGTCTTCTTGTCCACCTCATATTTAATCATGTCGAACGGGGTGATCTCGACAAAAGCATTGACGATATTTGGCGGGTCATCTCCAACTTCCAGACCGTGCCAGGGATGAGGGCGCCAGCGATAAAATGGGCTTGGAAAACTCACAGTCAGTCAGATTTGTTTTGATTCGAAATTTGTAAATGCTCAAAGGATGATACGGGTGGAAAGGGTTAAAAACCAGCCGTTTCTTCTGTTACAACATTTTGATTTTCCTGGACCAGTCGCTTGTTCTTTGGTTAAAATCGGTCTTTCCCGAAGCTGCCTGTCAATCCATTACAGCATTCAACTTTTCCAGGTTATCTTCCAGCCTCAGTTTTTCGATCACCTCTCCGATCTCTCCTTTCATAATATCGTCCAGATTGTAGAGAGTCAGATTGATGCGGTGATCGGTCAGCCGGCCCTGTGGAAAGTTGTAGGTTCGGATTTTGGCACTGCGGTCTCCGGTCGATACCTGGCTTTTACGATCTGCCGCTCTGGCTGCCCGCTGCTGTTCCAGCTCCATATCGTACAAGCGGGTTCTGAGCATCGTCAGTGCACGCTCTTTATTCTGATGTTGCGATCTCTCCTCCTGGCACTCCACAACCACTCCGCTCGGTTCATGGGTCAGTCGAATCGCCGAGTCGGTCTTGTTAACATGCTGCCCTCCCGCACCACTGGATCGAAACGTATCGACTCGTACATCACTTATATCGAGTTGTACATCCACCTCTTCTGCCTCCGGAAGTACTGCAACCGTCGCCGCCGAGGTGTGCACCCGTCCCTGTGATTCGGTTTCCGGTACACGCTGTACCCGATGAACACCACTCTCATACTTCATTTCGCCAAACACATCTTCGCCCTGAAGACGAAAAATAATCTCCTTATAACCTCCCATCTCTCCTTGTTGCAGGTTCAAAGGCTCCAGTTTCCATCCTCTGGAGTCTGCATAACGCCGATACATATCAAAAAGATCACCTGCAAATATAGCAGCCTCATCTCCTCCTGTACCGGCCCGGATTTCGACGATACAATCTTTCGAGTCATCCGGATCCTTCGGGATCAGTTTGAACTTGATCGACTCTTCGAGATCGGCCAGTTCGGATTCAAGCTGTTCAAGCTCCGACTTTGCCATTTCGACAAGTTCCGGGTCCTCTGCCGATTCGATAATCTCCCGGTTGCCGGCCAGGTTTTTCCTGATCTCTTTCCATCGGTCAAAATCCTCTACCAGCGACTTCAGGCCAGTATATTCCTGTGTCAGCTCCCGGTAGTCGTCGGGGCGGTCGTAAATCGCCGGATCCGCCATCAACTGCTGAATTTCGTCGTATCTCTCGCGGATCTGATTAAGTTTTGCTTCAATATCCATAGTTGTCGATCGGTTAACGCCTCAAGATAGTAAAAATTTAAAGTCACTATCAGTGGCCAATCGAACCTCGGACACAAAATCCTCTGATTCAAAATTCGTACATTTGGCACTGAGAAATCAGCTATACCTTGCAACACTTATGTAACCACAACCATGAAGACACCGCTGCACTCCTCATTCGTTCTCGGGTATCTCGGCGCCGGACAACTGGCCCGGATGTCGGCTGTTCAGGCTTTTCGATTTGGAATTCAGGTAGCTGTATGTTCGAACCGGAAAGAACAGGAACCGGTTGGACTGATGACACCCCACAGCTTCCAATGTTCGTTTGAAGATCTTGACCAACTGGTACAATTTGCCCGAAAATGTGACCTGATCACCCTTGAAAATGAGTTTCTGGATTCAGAGATCCTGCGTCAAATGGTGGAGCGAAGCGGGACTCCCCTCTACCCTTCAGCCAAAAGTTTTGCCAAAATCGAAAACAAATGGATCGAAAAAAGGAGTTTCGAAGAAGCAGGTATACCGGTCACCCCCTATGCTTTGGTCCGATCGGAGTCGGATCTGACCGGATTCGGCGATAAGCACAGCTGGCCTTTTTTGCTGAAATCCTCGAAAGGAGGGTATGACGGGTATGGAAATATCGTGGTTCGCAACCTCGCGGAAGCCAAAAAGGCGTACCAAAAGCTGGGCGGAGAAAAGGGCCGTGATATACTTGCAGAAGCGTTTGTAAACTTCACACATGAACTCGCTGTTCAGGTTGCTCGTAATGAAACAGGAACGGTCGTTTATCCCTGTTGCGAAACAATCCAGGAGGATCAGATCTGTGTGGCGGTTCAAGCACCGGCTCCGGTCGACCCCGTTATCAGAAAGAAGGCACAAGAGCTTGCCGTAGCGGCAACCGAAACGATCGACGGAAAAGGATTATTCGCTTTTGAGTTTTTTCTGACAAATGATGGCCGGCTACTGCTCAATGAATCGGCACCGCGACCCCACAATTCCGGCCATTATACGATTGAAGCGTGTATTACTTCCCAGTTCGAAAACCATGTCCGGGCAGTCCTCGGGTTGCCTCTCGGCAGCTCAAAGATGAGAAAACCCGCAGCCGTGATGATTAACCTGCTCGGAACCCACAATCGCCCTGCAAACGTAGAAGGGGCAACAGCAATGATGCAGCAGAAGGATAGTCATCTGCACATCTATGGGAAACTGGAGAGCAGGGTCGGCCGGAAGATGGGGCATTATACCCTGCTGGGTGAATCTGTTGATGAACTCTACCCAAAAGCGAAAAAACTGGCTCAGCCTATTCAAATTTAAAACAGAGTTTTCCTGCACCAGACTTCACGGGCGGCAACATTTTGAGTGACAGCTCCGTGGCTGTATGATGCCGCATGACAACTCTTGCCGGCTCTAACGGGAGTTGCAGTTCAATATCTCGTGCCAAATTCATAGATTCCCACAAACCTGAAACAAGTACAATTATGGCGAATCAACCACTGATCGGGCTGGTAATGGGCAGCGACAGCGACTGGCCGACGATGAAAGAAGCTGCTGAACTTCTGGACGAGTTTAAAATTCCCTATCACAAACAGGTCGTTTCGGCCCATCGAACTCCGGAGATGATGGCAGAATTTGGAAAAGAAGCCCGTACAAAAGGGTTGAAAGTGCTTATTGCCGGAGCCGGCGGGGCCGCTCACCTGCCCGGCATGTTGGCCAGTTATACAACCCTTCCGGTCATCGGAGTGCCAATACATACCAGTGCACTTGGCGGTCTCGACAGCCTCTATTCAATTGTTCAGATGCCAAATGGTGTTCCAGTGGCAACAGTAGCGATCGGCAAAGCTCAAAATGCAGCACTTCTGGCCGCCCGTATCCTCTCTACACACGATGAGTCGATCGCCCAAAAGCTTGAACAACACCGAAACAAAATGGCCGAAGAGTCGATAAAAAAAAGCGATAATCTCAAATAAACCGAATTGATGAAAATTCAACCGACCGCCTCTCCGATTCTCTCCACTTTTATCTGCCTGATGCTTCTCTTTTCCCTCGCCGGATGTAACGGTGAAGAAGCACCCGAAAGGCCCGAACAGCTTCCATTTGATCAATTTTTTGAAGCTCTTGCAGAACATTGCGGGAATGCGTATCCCGGAAGCCTGACACTCGAACCGGAGGGAGATGAGATGCTTACCGGCACCGAACTGCTCATCGTTCATTTCAGGGAGTGTGATGAAAACCGGCTTAAACTCCCATTCCACATCGAAATCGAAGAGGATGATAGCTGGGATCGATCCAGAACCTGGATTTTCACCCGACATGAAGAGGGGTTGGAGTTGCGCCACGATCACCGACGGCCCGACGGCAGCGATGATGAGCCTACCATGTATGGAGGGTACTCTGTGGATGAGGGGACGGCGTCTCGACAGGAGTTCAAATCGGTTCCGAGAAGTGAGGAAGAAGGTGAGTTCCTCGGCTGGCGTGTCGAAATTATTCCAGGGGAACGTTACACCTACGGTACGATTCGTGGTGATGAGTGGACCTGGCGCGTTGACTTCGATCTGAGTGAATCTGTCGATTCACCTCCGGCGCCCTGGGGCCACGAATAACCGCCAGGCAGACAACATTGCCCAACCCGTTAAACAGATTGTGGTTCATTCCTTCGGATCAGTTACCTGCCGGGCGGAGTGCGCTTTCAATACGATTGCCTGCCGGGAAGCATCAATTCTTATCCCCCGGATATACAGAATCTCCTTTACTGGCTTGTTACATTTTTTAACAACCAGAATCTGCTTATTCACTCTATCTCTCTTACGAGAATTGCTCAAAGATTCGGATATTCATCCAGTCTAAACCGAGTATCCAAGAAATCAACCAAATCCAAACGATATGTACAGAGTTACAATCGGCGTGCTGGCCGCCCTGATACTGACGTTCAGCCAGACAGTGACTGCACAATCCATTTATGAACCCACCGTCGACCATGACGTTGTCGAACTGATCAAAGAGGAAGGAATCAATAATTCGCAGCTTTTGGAGATGGCAAGCTGGCTGACTGATGTCTACGGCCCCCGCCTCTCCAACTCTCCTCAGTTAAACCGAGCCCACGAATGGACGCAGCAACAATTTGAAGAGATGGGCCTTTCCAACGTTCACCTTCACCGTTACGGCCCCTTCGGAAAAGGCTGGGAGCTAAAGCGTTATGCGATGCATGCTACAACACCATACACCTACTTTCCGGTCACCTCTTTTCCAAAAGCCTGGTCTTCGGGACATGACGGGCCGGTTTCCGGTGAAGTCGTGATTCTTCAGGTCGATAGTGCCGAAGAGCTGGAACAGTACCGGGGTGAACTCGGAGACAAGTTTGTGATGCTGCAGGAACCCCAGGATTCCGAGCCAGCCTGGGATCCGATTGCTATGCGTAATTCAGAAGAACGACTATTAAGCCTTGCCAATGCAACAGAAGATTTCAGCCGGCCGGAAGGTGGAGGCGGCGGGCCAAGTCAGGCTGCACTGGAACGTGCACAGCTCAACTACGAAATCATGAAACTTCTACACGAGGAGCGCCCGCATGCGATCCTGGATCAGAGCTACAGAGGCTGGTACGGACAGATCGCTATATCGGGTGCACAGCTTCCGAACGATCCTTCTCTCGGCTGGGGAAGCCGGGTTAGACCCCACGAACCGGGTGCCCCGGAAGCCGTGCCTCAAATTTCTCTGGCAAGGGAGCACTACGGGCGAATTTATCGACTCATTGAGAAAGATATTCCGGTGCAACTGGAACTGGAGCTGGAGGTGGAGTTTCAGGATGAAGATCTCTTTGGATACAATTCTATCGCAGAAATTCAGGGAACAGATCCGGAGTTGTCGGACGAAGTGGTGATGCTCGGAGCACATATCGACTCATGGCATGCAGGAACCGGCGCCACTGACAATGCAGCCGGCACCGCTGTAATGATGGAGGTTATGCGAATTTTAAACACCCTCGATATCGAACCCCGCCGTACGATCCGTGTCGGACTTTGGGGTAATGAGGAGCAGGGGCTTCACGGTTCACGCCATTATGTCTCGGATCATTTCGGATATGTCGAAGATGGAGAGCTCGTCGAGGGAGATCACTACGACAAACTCTCCGCCTATTACAATATCGACAACGGAACCGGTCAGGTTCGAGGAATCTATCTGCAAGGCAATGAACAGCTTCGTCAGATTTTTCGTGCATGGCTGAGTCCATTTTCCGATTGGGACGCCTCTACCGTCTCATTTGGCAATACTGGAGGGACAGACCACCTCTCTTTCGACCGAATCGGCCTTCCCGGATTCCAGTTCATTCAGGATCCGATCGAATACTTTTCCATGACACATCACTCCAACCAGGACCTTTTTGAAAGGCTGGTTGAGCAGGACCTGAAACGTACCGCAGTTATCGTAGCCACTTTTGTATACCATACCGCGATGCTGGATGAAAGGCTCCCTCGTAAAGGTGAACTTGATTTTCCGGTCACTGAATGAAGTATCGATTACCAATTCAACAAGCCCCGTTACTCCGGTTGCGGGGCTTTTTTTTATTTATCTCTCTTTTTGCATCTTCCTACAGTTAACTTGAAAATCCTTTTCGGGTAAAAAATCTAAACACCCAATAAAACGACAGGACCATGATTCGAACCGCATCCCGATTGCTCACTCTCTCCGCACTTCTGCTGTTCGCCGCCTCTTTCCAGGCTGCAATTGCTCAGTCCGTTCTGCCCGACAACTTTGAAGAATGGGTTCAGGCTGGAATGGAACAATGGGAAATCCCCGGTATGGCGGTTGCTGTAGTGAAAGATGATACGATCGCCTGGGCGGGTGGATTTGGAGTTCGCAAACTGGGCGAAGAAGCACCTGTTGATGAGCACACCCACTTCGGTATCGCATCGGTCTCCAAGAATATGACCGCTGCAACACTGGCTCTTCTGGTCGATGAGGGCCTGATCGACTGGGACGACAGGGTTGCAGAACTGTTGCCGGGATTTAAACTGAGTGACCCCTGGGTCACCGAGGAGGTTCGGATTCGCGACCTGTTGACTCATCAGGTCGGAGTCGGCCGAATGCTCGGTAACCGGCTGCAGTTCATGACCTCCGAGTCAAGAGACGAGCTGATCTACCGGCTTCGGTATCACGATTTTGAACAACCGTTTCGCAGCAGTTATGTCTACAGTAACATGATGTATATGGTTGCCGGTGAAGTTGTTGCCGCAGTTACCGGACGAACCTGGGATGAATATCTGATTCAGGAGCTTTTTCGGCCGCTCGGCATGGATAGAGCTCACACCAGTGTCAGCTTGATCGGTGATGAAGAAAATGCAGCCTGGCCACATCAGTATATCAAAGGAGAGGTTCAGCCGATCCCCAGAAGAAGCTGGGATAATGCAGCAGCGGCAGGTGGAGTCAATGCATCCGTCTATGAAGTAGCTCAATGGTTTCGAATGCAACTCGGAGAAGCGGGAGTGTATGATGGAAACCGGGTTATCAGCAGAGAATCGATGAGAGAGATTCATCGGCCCCAGGTAGCGTTGCCGATCAGAAACCCCTATGGCAATCAAATCTCCTACGGCCTGGGCTGGCGCATTTCAGAATATGAAGGATACCGGATTCTCAGTCATGGAGGTGCCACAGATGGTATGAATACTTCGGCTGCCATCCTTCCGGAACTTAATCTTGGAATTGTTGTCGTTAGCAATGTATTTAACACATTTCGCGAAGCAGTAGTCAACACGATTATCGATCATTATCTGGAAATTGAACCAAGAGACTGGAACGAACTCTATTGGACCAGCTATCAGAATCAGTATGAAAATGCCTTGGAGCGGCGAAACGATATAGAAAGAGCCCGGGTCAGGGACACCCATCCGACCCACGATAATTATGATGCATATACCGGTGTCTATTATGATGATCTATATGGGCGAGTCGAGGTCATGGAAGGTGAGAACGGACTTGAATTACACTTTTGGAATGATTCGGACCTGATTGCGGATCTTGAGCACTGGCACTATAATACCTATCGCGCAGTGTGGAGAAATCCGGCCCAACGAGAAGAGTTCCTCCATTTTGCGATTGGCCAGTCCGGCCTGGTTGAATCTCTGAACTATCAATTCACACTTCGGCCCGTATTACTCCAGGTTGGTGCCTACCCCACCAACTATTACCGGGTAGTATCCTTTAAAAAAAGATCCAGGTAAGTAGTGCGGGGGCAGTTGTTTCAATGATGTCCTGATGGCCTGATGGCTTTATGGCCTGAGCACCTAAGCACCTGAGGAGCTGAGGAGCTGAGGAGCTGAGGAGCTGAGGAGCTTTCAAGCTGTTTAAAATGTTTTTAATATTATATATTTTATTGTGCATTATTAGTGTATTTTTATCCTTGCCTGCCCCTTAAATTCTGAGGCTGAAGAATTGATTTGTCCTAAAATTTGTGAATTAGTGTAAAACCTTTTTTATTAGTTTAAAATAGTAAAAGGGATGTTGGCTTAATTTTAATGCAAGGAAAGAACACTAACCACTCAGCGATTTTTAAAAATTTTCGCCCCCCACCCTTCATTATTCAACTCATCTGCATTTTTATATGCTTTTCAGGAGTTGAATTTTTAAAACCTGCCGATAGTCAGGCACAAGAAGGCACGATCGGGGATACGGATATAGAACTGTTCAATTTATCCGGTAGTGTTACAAACGAAACTCACGGTTACACAACGACCAGGGATGAAAACAGGAGAGCGCCACTTGGTAATGTTACTACGGCCAATGCCAGCTTTTCTATTATGGGTTTCGATTACAGTATCAACCTTCGATATAACACCGACGATTCCGACTTTCGTCAATCTGTCAATCAACTCGGTTTTAGCGGAAGCTGGAACTGGGTACGGTTATCTGCAGGAGACGTCTCACCCACCTGGTCCAACTTCGGACTGAGGGGGACAAGAATTCGCGGTGCCCATATCGAATTAACTCCCGGATCGTTGATACTGGAAGTAGCAGCGGGGCGCTCCAGGCGCGCTGTTGATTTCACCGAAGAGATCGCACCGAGCAGGATCAGTTACGAACGATTACTCTACGGTGCCCGATTTGGCTATGGAAATCGAAGTGGCAATTATTTTCTTTTATCCGGCTTTTACGCCAAAGACGATCAGGATTCCATCACACTCCCTCAGGATGATAACTTTTTTGGCAGTCGGCGCCCATCACCTCCTGCCGAAAACCTTCAGGTATCTCCTGAATTTCAGTTCATATTATTTGATAATCTGTTGCAGATCGGCGGGGAAGCCTCTATATCGGCTTTGACCCGGGATTTGCGAAGTGACGTCATCGATGCCGGTGAAGCAGGTGTCCCCTCTTTTTTGACAAATATTATGGAGGTACGCAGCAGTACACGGCTGGGCCTGGCCGGATCGGCTTTCACGCGATTGGACCTGGATCCTGTTGACCTGCAACTCAATTATGAACGTATACAACCTGGTTATGAAAGTCTGGGGTTGAGAACGGTTCGTGACGACCAGCAACGTTACTCGGCAGATCTCGGAATTGCCCTGTTCAACCGGCGATTGCAGCTTAACAACAGCATCGGCTTACATGAAGATAACCTGTTTGGTGATCGTGCACAGACACAGTCCGGGATCGATTATACTCTCGACTTTTCGGCCGATGTGGGGCGCGGAATATCGCTTTCCGGAGGATATTCGTTGAACAGAACCGAAAGCGGGCCCAGCTCTCCCGATCCAGATATTGCAACCAGCCTTTTTACAACCCAAAATTTCAGGGTACAGCCCTCCCTCAATTTTTCTCGAAACAGTACAAACCACAACCTGACACTCTCCAGTTTCTACCAGACGTTCGAATCGGATTTTGGAAACGGAGGAGCAGGCCCAAGAACGGATGGCTATACTTTAAATGGAATGGCCGGATACAGCATCACTTTTCACGGAGGATTAACCCTGAATACCAGTTTAAACGGAATGATTGGCGATACGGGCGGATCGGAAATCCTTAATGCCGGAATCAATACCGGCGTCGGATACTTCTTTTTTAACGGAGATTTAACCGTCAATGTTAGCGGCGGTGTATCCAGAAATGAAGTCACACGGCCAGCCATGAATGGCGGAGAGGAATTTCAAAGCGTATCGTGGCAGATGAATGGAAATGGGCGAATCTCCTACCAGGTAACCTCGACCGGTAGTTTGCAGCTTTCTGTACGCGCCAACAACCATTCAATCCGTACAGGAGAGGGAGTCGGTTTTTCCGAACTGGAGTCCCGACTTACATTCAATCAAAGATTCTGAACAGTATTAATCAATTCAAGTTCCAATGAGATTTAGCTTAAAGGCATTCTGCACCCTTTCTAAAGCACTTCTAATCATCTGTCTGATCAATTTTACATCGTTTCATTCCGCCGAAGCCCAGGAAACGGTTCAAATTGATGTTGTTAATATTCCGTCCATTCTCCCCTCTCCCTACATCAGCGACTTTGAGCGTAATGTTCGCCGGGGACAGTACCAATTACACGCAAATTATATCACTCGCGGTTCTTCACCTGTGGATTTTGAATTTGTATTCCGGCTTTATCGCGACAGGGAACTTCTTGTCGAAGAGGTCTCCCGGCCCGAAACACTTTTTCCAGGAATGAACAATCTCACTCCTCTCACGGACCGCCTGCAGTTTGAACGGTCACAACGAGATATCATATCGGATCTGGGGAGAGATCTTCAAAGCAGAATCATACAGTCGGGAGCTTTGCCGGAAGGCAACTATCGGCTTGAAGTTGATGCCAATCCGACAGCCGGACGTACAGTTCAGGTTCATGGAGGCGTTGCTCACTTTACAGTAGCTCATCCTCAGCCCCCCAGGCTTACTTCCCCTTCGCATGATGCGAATTTAACCATGACCCATCCGGTTTTCAGCTGGACACCCGTTATGAGTCAGCGACATGTTACAATGGAGTATGATTTCCTGATGGTTGAACTTTTTGAAGGCCAAACCCCGGAAGATGGAATAGACGGCAACCGGCCCCATCTCGAAACCACGATAGTCAATGCCACCTCTCTCGTTTACACTGATGAGTACCTCCCCCTGAACGAAGGAGCTAACTACGCCTGGAGAGTTACGGCAGGTGACATCAACAATGAACTCCCAATTCGAAATAATGGTGAGAGTGAGATCTTCACCTTTACCTACAAGGAAGATACAGCAGATCCTGAGGCACTGGCCGAACTGGAAGAGATCGAACTGATCCCCGACATCCTTTATGTTACCGGACTGAGTGACTTAGGTGAAGATCAGGTTACAGAGCTTGACGCGATCTACCTTCTCAACGGCCCGGTCCAGGCGCGGCTGGAGATGAACTATCTTCTTGAGCCGATCACATTACCCGCAAATATTCAGTCTCTTGCGATACAGAAAACCGGACTGGAAAATCCGGTTGTTTCCGGTGGAGAAGTTCAGATCGACCTGGAAGATGCTCCTCCGCGACTACTGCTCGGCCTTGAGCAGGTCAGCTTGTCACAGCTTGACTATACCCACGGAACCGGTGCCAGACTTTCCGGCAGTTACGAGGATTTTCAATTTGGGGCGATCACTGTTGAAGGCCCGGTAGGTCTAACCAACCGTGGACTTGAAGGATCGTTAACTGCCGAAGAAGATCTTGTCTCGTTTGAGAGCGATCTTTTTACACTTTTATTGAACGAAATTCAGGTACGCTTACCTTTCCAGGATGTGGTAGCAACGGCTGACCTACATTTTTTGGGTGAACCTGCAAACTGTTCGATAAGCCGGGTAAATCTTGCACAAGAAGAGTGGCTGTCCGAGGTGAATTGTCGTGAACTTCTCAGTTATGATCTTTCAAATGGAAGGGAGTTGCTGGAATACACCATTTCTCAACTCAGCGGGACACTGGCATTCAACAGGTCGAGCCAAAATTTGGAATACGATATAAATGTAAACGGGCATCTTGGCTTTAATTTCGTCAATACAGAACCGTGCGGATTCCGTATTCAAAGTTCATTGCATAGCGAGGAAGCTACCGTACATAACGTAGAACAGAATAGTTGCACAATACCTGAGCCTGAATTGAACCTCGGCTTTGCAAGGTTAATTTTCTCTGATTTCGGGATTGATCAATTTCAGTACAACACAGAGTCAGGGGAATGGGATTTTGATTTTCCATTTGAGGCATCCTTTACTTTCCCTGTATTCAATAACTGGTCACATCAACCTGATGAACTATTCAGGCTTACCAACGACGGAATTGATATTCCTTCATTTACATTGAACAGAAACCTTCCTCAGTATAACCATGATGGATTGAACCTCTCCATGAATCATCTTGATCTGGAAGGCTTTCAATTTCCCTGGTTTGAGTGGGATGGTGATGATCCAGGCGACTGGAACCTTCAATTTTCCGGCGAGGCGTCCATAGCAGAAACTGCAGGGCTGCCGTTTTGCCTGGCAGGGTCCGTTCTTGCTATTGAGGACGGGTTAGTAACATCCGGCCAGCTGTCTGCAGACCTGGAATTGACATCGTTATCGAATTGCACCATCAACCTGACCCGCGGTCATAAAATTATCTTAACGGCTCTTGGTGGGTCGATGCATTCGGAGTTTGGGGTGGCGGCTGATGGTCATTTTATAGCGTCTCCTGTAACTAACCTGTTTATTGAAGGTGGATACGAGGCAGGCTTACCGTTAAGCTGTACGGACACTGCAGATACAGGCCAGATCGCTTCATCCGAGGTCTCTTTTATTGATGGAATGATCCATGGTGAATTTTCAATCGAAGAGTCATCATGCCAGATTCCCATAGCCGTTTATGATGCAACTCTTAACGAAGCTTCACTGAATTTACGGGGAGAAGATGGAGAGCAGAAAGCTGAAATTGAAAGCAGTGCAACACTTCATCTATCCCAAAATCACGAGGTAAACGGGTCATTTGTCTACAATGTGATGGACCTCCGTTTCAGTGAGCTGGAATTTCTGATCGATGAACCATACATCTGGGATATTCCCGCAGATGATCCTGTTTTGTCGTTTGAGATCAATGAAGCCAGATTCGACCTCGAAGGATTACACATAGATGGCAGAAACGATTTACTGATTGGCGATGAAACAATTGGCGCCACATTCGATCAGGTTGTAAAGGATCTTGAAGAGAATCGGATCAGATCCGGCCAGGTCCATTTTGATCGGAGTTTTGCGATGGCTGTTTCTTTTGATGATGGTTGGGATTCCCCATCATTTTCTGCAGTTCCACTATCGGATGAAGAAGAAACGGTGCCGGACGCCCCTGATAATGGAATAATTATGGAATTGGGTGCCGGAATTGGTATGGATCATACCGGCATATTCACGTCGGGAGAAACCAGAGGCAGAATTGCGGTAGACAACCTGAATTTTGGCCAAATCGGAATTCAATTCTCAGAGGACTTCAGCTTTCAGTTGCGTCCATTTAACGTAGGTGCCGGTCGTGCCGACTTTTATTATAACAACAGCCGGATCGCCTACCTGGACAATAGCGGGTTTCATCCGTTAATCAGCGGCCTGGCCGAAGAGATCATCCCCGAAAAGCTGCCGGCACCATCCATCAATATAGCTTTTATAAAATTAAGGGATGATGAAGGGGAACTGCTCGTAGATTTTGAAGAACCGGAACCGGGGCTTATAGAACTGCAAACGATACCGGGAACTCCCATTGAATTGGTACTGCCTGTACTGGATGAGGTCAACCCCCCTGCTGTAGCCGGCGTAGAATTTCAGGACTTTGTACTGACAGCCTCACCCGGCAATTTCAGTGTGGATACCGGTAGCGCGAGTGTTATGATCGGTGACGAATTTCTGTCGGATCTGCAATCTCAAATTGGTCTTCCTTTCAGCCTTGAAGAGATCATCTACGGACAATCAGAACAGTTGTCCGATGATGGTAAATATCTGCAATTGTTTGGCGATTTAATGCTTTTTGGTGAACGGATTTCATCTGATGCAAACACCATGGTAAAAGTTTCGTCAGGCGGCCTGTTGAGTGGAGAAGTTCAACTTTCAGATCTTGCAGCTAATATTCCGCTGATTGATCAAAGTGAACATCTGCAACTTGAAGTCAATGATATACAGGGTGCCTTGGCGATGTCGCTTTTTGACGATTCAAGCTTCGGTTTTGATTTAGATATCGGCAGTGAACTCAAGTTCGGAGTTACCGGAAATCAGCCCAGATCTCTTTCGTCTTTTGAACTCAATATTCAGCCGGGTTCTTTGGTGATGAATGACTTTAGCGGTTTAACACCCGACGAACCTGTTCGTGTTGATCTGTCTCGTTTTACCATGAATCTGAACCGTGTAAATTCCATTCCGGTTTTCAACTACGACAGAGACGAAGGCTGGGAATTCATGATCGATCTCGATGCCGATTTTGAATTTAATATTGCGGGTGAAAACCGGTTTACCCTCCCCATGAACGGCCTGCAGTTAGGCACCAATGGATTTACGATTCCCATACAGGAGATTAATGATGGTACACTTGATGGGAAACAGTTACCCTCTTTCGAACTGGCCGGATTTGAATTTCAGCCTCTGGCACTACGAACCCTGGAGTCGATGGAGTACAACTGGTTCAGCGGAGAGGTGCCGGATATCAACCCGTTCCTCGATTTTTCCATATATCTGCCGGATTTTGAATTTGGTGACATAACTCCTCCCGATGGACTGACCTTTTCGAACGTTACCATTCAGCAAGGAATATTATCAGGTGAAATGACCCCCTATGAACCTCTTGGAGGTTTGCAAATTCCATTGGGCCCTCCCGGCTACAATCCTCCGGAATTTCAAATTGATGAGATACTGGGATCACTTGGCGCCAGTGAAGTTGAGGAAGAAATCAGACAGAGCGTGGATCTGTCACTTGCCGGGTCGATAGAAAATATTCCGTTTTTTGAAGATCCCGACCCTGATTGTGTTACCGATATCCAGTATTCATTGGATATTGTAGAAGGCCGGGGATTTTATGGTACACTTGAAAACATTGCTCCATGCGGATCAGTAACCATGGGGCCTGTAACTCTATCGGCGGGTGTAGGTAATCTCTATTTAGACTATGATAATAACCAGCAGGACATCCTGTTTGACGGAACGTTATTTGCACATCTACAAGGGCCGGAAAATGATGTAACGGCACAGGGTAGTATTGAGCTTGATCTGATTGCCGGACAGATCAGAGACGGGCAAATTGCCATTGACCAGCCATTCCTGATGAGTATGCCTGCAATCGGTCCATCTTTCATCGATTTTGTGGTAAATGAAGCTGAAATCTCTAGTCAGGGCTTTTTGCTGGATGCGGATGGACACCTGGAAGCCGGTCAATCGGATATATTTGTATCATTCAATCAACTCCTGTTTGCTCTGCCGGATTTTTCAATTGATTCGGGCTTTGCTGAAATATCATCCGGATTCGGCCTTCAGATAGGGCTTTCACCGTTCACAGCATCCGTAACAGATGCTGATACAGATCAGCCGCCGGCTGAAGAAGCTGTAAATATGATAGCGGATGGCACCGTTATTGTAGATTCGGATGGCCTGAACTTTGCAGGAGAAGCCGGAGCATCTCTTAGAATTGCAGGCCAGGAGATGGCTTCTTTACATGTTGTTTTTGAGGATCAATTTACCCACAGCATGAGCAGCCCGGCGGTCAACAGGGGCCGGGCAGAATTCTACTCCAGTCAAGAGCAGGAAAACCTGTTGGCTGTGTATGATTCGGATGGGTTTAATTTTATTGATGCTCTGATTGCACAACTGCCCGAAAAGCTCGGACTGCCCTCTTCTGATATTGCATATGCCATTATCAAAGATCAGGATGGGGATCCGGTGATCGATGTAGAGTCAAATCAGCAGGGAGGTTACACCCTGTCTACGGATGAGGAACCGCTTTCCATCCACTTTCCGGCTCTTGAAGATGAGGTTCAGGGTGAGCCCTATGTAGATGCCTATTTCACACTGACTACGGATGACAGCTATGTGCCTAATGGCGGTGAAATCACGTTGGTTTCTCCCATGAGTCTCGAACCCTTTCTGGACGTTCCGGTTTCGCTCGATTCAATCGCTATTGATGGCGAAGAAAATCTGTTAACAACTGTCATATCCGTAGATCTGCCGGGTGCATTCGGTGATATCACCGCTTCAGCCGAAACTACCATTGGCGCCGGCGGTTTCGAGGAGGCAACGATCGATATTGGGAACTATACTGATTTTTACCAGGAAGGCCTGGAGCCCGTCGTTCAGCGTGATATTTTAGCACAACTCAGTGGAGATTCGGCAGACAGTGAGTTTATTATGGGATTATATGGTGCACAGCTCTCCATCAATTCACCGGCTGAGTTTATGTTGTCAGGTATTGCAGAAACCTCTCTGCTGACAACGGATGACGGGCAATACTATCCGATATTTTATACCGCCGGATACAGTGAAGGTTGGCAGTTTGATGTCGAGATACCGGGGGGGCATGAATCTGCAGACCTGGGCCTGGGCCGGTTTAACCTGGATCAGGAACATCCTCTAGACATTACTGTAGATGATGATCAATTTATCGTGGAGATCAGCGGCCATATCTCCTTCGAAGAGATGCTGGGTGAAAACCTCATCTTTTCTGTGAAGGACCTTCTGATTGGAGCAGAAAATCTGCAGGATAGCCCACAGTTGGTATTCGGGCTTGGTGCAGCCACTGCCGGAATCGAAGGAACTCAGGAATTCGATTTCTTTGAAGGGGCCTTTGCAGGGAGTTTTACCAATGCCGAACTGTTTATCCAGGGACGATTACTGGGAGCTTCAATAGATCATGGCGATCTTACCTTTCTGGACCAAAATATGGAGTTCGAAGATCTGTCTGTTGATACCGGCGGAAATTTCGAGATCGGGGGAGTAGCGGGTGATGGTGCAGAAATTATCGGTGAATATCTTGTTCTTGATTCAGTTGGGCTTGACTGGGATGAAGCAGATGGGATCAGCGTGTCAAGTACATTCTTTTTTACACTTCCGGAGCCGGTGGATGAAACGGGGAATCTGAATGTAATTCTTGGCCGCGATGGTATAGACGGTTCAATCTTTGTCGATTCAGAAATCCCGGAGGATTCAGATTTCAACCCTGAAGAAATTGAGGAGTTTGATATTGAGCTCGGCTCACAGGTGACCGTAACCATCACAGATATTTTATTTGATGTAGATCCCTCCAATATCACTGATTCTCACATAGCCGCTGCCGGAAATATCTCCGTTATGGGCAATGAGCGTATTTATTTGGGGGAGTCAGGCAATGTGGAGCAAAATCCGGGCATCTCTGTCAAAAACAGGCTCGGCCAATCGCCTGTGAAATATAACATTACAGGTAACGGTAGTTTTGAGTTCGATCACAGCTTTTTCTCGGTAGAGATCGATGCGGATGTACTCTCCTCAAGTGAGGACCTATTCGAAATTGGCCTCGGCGGCAGCTTATCCTCAACTGCAATTCCCGGAATAGATGAGGTTGAAGGGAACTTTGGCGGGATGGTCATCAATATGGAAGGGATTGATGAAATCGGGAATATCGAAGGGGGTGTAACTCTGAAATTCTGGAATGGCATCGCGTCCCTTGAATTAGGTACATTCGAACATGAGTCTGACCCTCAGGGATTCAGCAGAGATCTACCCGGAGGGTTTGGCCAGGATCTAAACGATATCCAAAATGGGGGCGGTGAAGCTGATACCCGGCAGCTGAACCTGGTAGAATATCTCTGTTTTGGCCCCTGCGAAAATGAATCGGATGAGACTGCCTTAAAATTGAGTCTCGGCGGACAAAGCGGAGAAGGCGGCGGATCATTCACCGGTGAAATTGAAGAAGTTCTATTTTACGAAACTTCAGACGGTGAAATCTCCTTCACAGTTACCAATTTCTCGCTACAACTTAGAGATGATGCCCTGGCCAGTGCCAATTTACTCTATGAGTCAAATATTAACGGTTCCCAGCTCTTTGCTGCCGGTTCCGTGGAACTATCCAAAGGAGGACAGGAAGTTTCCGCTGTTATTGCGGGTGGATTCTCTACAATGGGTGATGATCTCTCATTCGGGCTATTTGCAGCAGCAACAACAAGTCAAGAGTTACCGATTATTCCCGGTGTTTTAGCTGTCTCCGGTTTTGGCGGTGGCTTCTTTTATCGGCCGGAAACTGAACAACTGGATATGGTATATACGGCTGTCGACAATCTCAGGGGAGATCCAATTGATGGCTTGGACAGAACGATTACATCGGGAAACAGCCCCTCTGATCAGTTAAACCTTGAGAGCGATGTAGACTTGCGGTTCTCGTTTATGCTATTTGCACATCTGCATGTTGTATCTGTTATGGAAGGCACAACATTCTTTGAAATAACCGACAGCTATCTGGCCCTGGATGCCGACGGTGTCATTCTGGGAATGGACAGTTCTCCCACAATGGCCGGAGCTTTCTTCCTGGGAGCAAGTTACAATGAGGGGATGCATATTCAAGCTTCAATTCAGGCTCTCGTCGAATTCGATCCGGTTATTACGGCCGATGCTGGAGTTCAATTTTTTGCCGGATATACCGGCAGCGGTGGAAATCAGTCACTCGAGTGGGGATTGATCGGAGAAATTGACGTAGAACTGTTCAGGGGATTAATCAGCGGCGGGTCGAGTACAGTGATGGCAAGTAATGATGGCTTTTTACTGGAAGTGGAAATGGAGGCCGGAATCGACCGGAGTTTATTAACATTGAAAGGATATTTGAGGGGTTCAATATGGAATCTAACGTATGATGGAGCCGAACTTCCCTTCGGTGCGTACGGAGTGGCAGGCGGAGAAATTGATATTGCCAAAATAATTTCAGGTGAGGCTGTAATCAATGTTGCTTTTGTAAGAAGGTCTTCCTCGAGATATGAGCTGTTTGGATATGGTGAATATGCAGCAAGTGTATTAGGTATTGGTAAATCGGGCAGCGCCTGGATCAAAATAATGACCCATCCAATTGATGTTGATGCCGGAAGAGGAGAGCCCGACTTTGACGACAATACCATTGCACAAGCACAGGCTCAGGCTGATGAATTTGAAAAGATGATACAGGATGCAATGGATGGGTTGGCTGCGGAATTGGGTGCTGTAGCTGCCCCGGGTCTGGAATTAACCGATGAAGATATTGCAATGGCTGGTTATCATTTTCGATCGGCCGATCCGGCAACTCGCCAGACGTGGAAAAACCTGATCTATGCAAATGAGGAGTTATTTCTGGAATTATATGGTGATACAGGTGGCTCAAATGCGGTATTTCGGTACCTGGAAGAGTATAAAGAATGGGGTGGAACGCGCACAGATGAAGATCTCGAATCAAGCGGGTTCACGTCTTGGAGTTCCGCAGAGGATGATTTAAATGATCACCTGGATATGATGGACCAATTAAGTGAGGAAACCATGGGCCGGCTTCAGGAAGCTGTTGTGCGAGCTATAGAATATGAATACATAGCGGATGAATTACGAGATGACGTTACAGATGTCATGGCCTCTTCTCCGGCAAATATTATCAATCAACCTACTCAACAAAGTATCGGAGAGGGAAATACTCCTGTCTTCCAGGTAGATGATGATCTGGCTGCAAGTCAATCTCAACAAGCTGCAGACTTTTCTGAAGCTATTGAGGAGATGGAAGATCAGGTTCACGCCGTGATCGACTCCATAGAACTTAATATTCAGCAGCTGGAGAGCCTCATGACGGCTCAGTATATGCCCCAAGTTTCAATGATTGGCACCGATGGAATAACGCAATTTGATGTAGACTATACAGAGATTCAACCATCTATCAATGCAGTTGCCGAACATTACCAAAATACATTACAGGCCATTGATCGGTATTACGCGACACTAACTAATAAATATTGGCATAGAATGAATATTGCGGCTGTGGTGAAGCAAAATACAGAGTTTAACTTCTATGGACCGCTTGAGGGTTATGTTGATAATAGCATTAATAATCGGCTCTATTTAGATAGAAGTCAATTTTTATCTACAGACAACACAATTATTCAGAGTGATAGATTTTATGAGTTTGTAGAACCTATTGCTGAAAGACTCAGAATTTTTAAAGACTTAATCGATAGTTCTTCTCCAACAGGAACTCCATATCAATTTAACGCATATCCAGAAGTTCAAGAGATCATAGATGAGCTGATGGATGATATTCCAAATTATGAGTTGGATGTGAGTGGTATTTATCAAAACACGTATGACTTTATGATAAGTATGCATATCCTGGGAAATGAAAAATATATTGAACATAAATCTGAATTTATTAACAATGAACTTGTTGAAAGCCATCAAGTACATCGTGAAGACATTATCGATATCATGGAGGCACATACTGAACTGATAGATGATATTTACAATCTGAAAGCAAACATGTATGGCAGTTTGTATAGCATTATCGATGATTATGTGGAGGTACGAAGAGCCGCACAACAACAGGAAGATTCGGGACCCATTCAGGGGTTGTCAAATATTCAACATCAACTCTACACATTACACGGAGATACAGATGGATCTGATTTGAGTGTGCTGGAGCAGTATGAAATTCGGAGAGAAGAGATATTGCAAGCACTGCAACCACCGGAAATTTCCGATATCAGTGTGAATACCGGAATTGGAGGAGGTGTATTCGATGCAGATTATTATGGATGGGCAAATATCGGATGGGATATTGATCATCCGGTTGGCGTGTACGAAGTCAGCATTAATATGCAGGAGTATGCATACGATTCCGATCCACCAGGATTTTCAAATCAGCTTGTAAGTGTCGGGACACCAGATCAGGATAACTATTCAAATCACGTTGTCCATTACACCTATTTACAGGGAGATCAGGCTGAATGTTCTTTAAGGTGGTATGATTGTGATGAATCTGCAAATACCAGTACTAGAAACGTTGACCTTGTACTTCGCGCACGAAGTGCCGGCGGGATAACGGCACAAAGGCAGGCAACTTTTCAAATTCCTGTGGCAAGAGGAGGCCAGGGCACTTCACCCGGCGACAATATTCTCCCTGAGATCACAGCCCCACCCACCGACTTAATGGTGGATCTGGAATCCGAATACAACCGAACACAGGAGACGATTACCTGGAACAATTACAACCCGATCACTCAACAGGTTCAAACTGTATCCATGCCGCTTGAACGTTTTTGGACCTCAGACCCTGCCAATATTCAAGTTAGAGCATTGGTAAGCGAACCTGTTTCAAGCATACGCGGATATGAATATTCTGTAGGCAGTTCAGTGGGAGGAGAGGATGTCATCGGAACGACGGATTTAATTGGCAGTACCGAACGCTATCCCGATGAACCCGGAAACTGGACCGACCTGATTGAAGCCATAACCCGTATTTTTAATATGCAACCGGGTGAAGGCTATTATCTATCGGTTGAGGCTTTCAATATCGGGGACCTGGGCATTCGTGAGGAAGTGCCCGTACCCGTCGTTTATGACGATACACCACCGTCCGCTCCAGAGGCGCCCGAAGATTTGGGATTACAGATATTCACCGGAATTTTTAATCCATTTGGACAGTCACCTATGGAGGCTGAACCCTTCGTTACTTTGCCTCCCAGTTATAACTTGTCCTACCCGGAACAGACGTCTGGCTTTAGTACCGGTGAAACCCCGGGACTGGGTATAGTTGAGTGGCAGCCGTCAGAAGATAACTTGTCGGGAGTATCACATTACGAGTATCTGATCACCACTGACGAAGGTTACACCGATACGCAGTTTAGTTTTAACGGCTTTACTACGGAAGAAACCAATATCGAAATTACAAGTGGAGATAGCCGCCACGACGGCCTTACATTTGATTTTGATGATTACATGCATGTTCACATCCGGGCTGTAAACCATGCCGGTCTGGCCAGTGAAGTCTATACCCATTCTCAGTTTCCATTTGATCCGAATCCTCCAACAGCACCGGTTATCGCCGGATACAATGCTCCGGATCATATAAGGATTTACTTAAAAGAGAGAGCCTATGATGGAGAGTCCGGTATAAAAGGGTTTCAATATTCTGTCGGAACAAATGCCGGCGCGTCCGACATAAGAAGCTGGCCTGATGATACTGATGTAGACTTTGAAGCAGACTATGAGTTAGATCAGGCTTTTGGGGTAATGGTTAATCCCTCATCAACAGCTCCTTATCTCGAGATTTCCAAATCAGATTTACCCGAAGGCCAGGAACTTTATTTCAACGTAAAAGCCCTGAATAACCAGGATACGGAAAGTGATGTCGTTTCTACAGGGCCGATCATTTTGGACAGCACCCCCCCTGCTGAACCGGTTGTGAGCCTTGATGTAAAAAACAACGGGAATAAACTGGAAATCACCGTCGATAACATTTACGATGGTGTGTCCGGTGTGGCAGGTGTGTATGCTACGGTACTTCCAGATGATTTCCCCTACCATCTTGCCACACCTTCGTGGGAAGATATCGGCAATATATCGAGTGTACGGCACGATAATTTCAGCCTTACCGTCACCTACGATGTTCCTTCGAATGTCTCGGTTTACGAATTGAATGTAACGGTAAGAGTCCAAAATGCAGCCGGTTTGGAATCAAACGCTACAGAAAGCGTACCTGCTCCATATATACCCGTTTTTAATCCGGTTACCTTTCAATCATTTTCATTTTAAACTTCTCGAAAGCAACCATCTATGAAGTTGTCTGTAAAATTTATTCTTTTTTATTTGAAATTGATTGTATTGAGTTTACTCGTACATCAAAGTGCCAATGCACAAGATATCGCTGCCATACTCACTCCGGATGGAGACGCTTACGTCTATCATGACCATCTGCTGCCCATCGGATACGGTTTTAATATCTATCGAATTCATGCAGGAGAAGAAATGAAGTTAAATGATGAGCCTGTGTATGCCGTCTCATCCGGCCACGATTTCCGCAGAATTTTGGGAGAACTTTATCCAGTTATTGAGGATGGCCTTGAGGTTACTTCTCCCCAGGAGGCATTTCTTCGCTTACGGGGTGATGCCTTTAACCGAACGGTGCTCTCACTGAGCTACCCGCCGATAGCCAAAGCTTATGGCAAACTCTATATTGATGAAGAACCGATTGTTGATCAGCGTGTCACTTACCGCATTGAAGAGGTGGATCAACGAGGTACGGCCACGGGTACTATTTTTGAAGGTACGATGGTGGTTGAAGAATCGGAAATTGTTCAACCGCAACAGGTAGAAGCAGAAAGAATAGACGATGAAATACATGTTTATTGGGAATACCCCGAGGCGGCACGGGCCATAGATGATATTGTGATGCGGTTTGATGTTTATATGAGCCCGGAGACAGAAGAGTACTTCATGAACGTTACGGAAGAGTCCAGGCTCAAGTTCGACGATCAAACGGAGTTCAGTTATACGTTTGATGCGATCGACCAGGTTGAGCGCGCAGAATTTATTGTAGAAGCCATAGATGCGACCGGTCAAAACAGAATTGCATCCGATCCGGTGGAAGTGGAACTGATTGATATGACTCAACCCGCTGCTGTTTTAGAGGTGCACTCACGGGTGGTTGACGGAGTTGTGGAATTAACGTGGCCTGTAAGCACCGACCCGGTCACAGCCGGATATCATATTGATCGTGTGAATATGGATACGGAAGAAAGCGTTCGGCTCACAGAAGAGTTGATTGATCTGCGTCAGCCATTTTTCAGAGACCCTACAATCGAGACCGACATTAATTTCCAATACTATGTAATTGCTGTATCAGAGTATGGCGTTGAAAGTGAAATGGGAAATCCGGCAATGGAAAATATCTTGTCGGTACAATACCCGGAGCCTCCATCTGATGTTACAGCAGAAGTTAATAGTGAAGAGGGATTTATCGAGGTCCAATGGGGTGCAGCAGAAAAAGACGATTTATTTAATACCTATGTGGTGCTCAGGCGAACGTATGAAGATCGAGATCAAAGAGGAGGATTTTCTCAGGTTAATGAAGGCAGATTAATGGAAGAGTTTATTAGAGATCATGGAGTTGCCGGGGAGGGATTCACTGAAGGAAGGTTTTACGAATATGGTGTTGTATCTGCCAATCGTCAGGGCCGAAGAAGTGACACCCTCTTCACCGTAGTTCAAATGCCAAACATTACACCCCCTGAACCTCCGTCCAGCATCGAGACTACCATTTATCAGGATACCCGAATCAATGTGAACTGGGGAGCATCGCCATCAACAGATGTTACTTCCTATAATCTTTACAAATTAAGCGGCGATCGTGATACCACGATCATTAACCAGCCAAAAAACAATCGCTTTCATGCCGATACTGACGTCAATTTCGGGACAGAATACACCTATTTTGTTACCGCAGTCGACTCTTCGGACAATGAAAGCCGGCCTACCCGAGAAAGTGTCATTTCGATGCATGACTCCTCTCCCCCGCCTTCAGTAAGAAATGTACTAGCCGTTGAAACAGAAGATGGAGTTATGTTGTCCTGGGAACCATCACCGGCTGCCGATCTCAAAGGTTACATCGTTAAAAGAGCAACGCTGGTAAATGGTCAATACCTGCCGTTACATGAAACTCCGTTATCAGATACAAACTGGGTTGATGAGGATGGTGAAGCAGGATTGTGGTACCGAGTACACGCCGTTGATCACTCAGGCAATCAAAGCAGGCCATCCAGTCCGAGACAGGCAACCTCAGGTAATTGATCTTGCCGTTCGATGAAGCAGTTCATTATAACATTACTTCTCTGTTTTAGTATAACAGCCGGTTCTCTGGCTCAATTGAGTGAAAACCGACAACTGGATAGAATTACAACGCATTTCGAAAACGAAGAATATGATGAAGTAATCCGGCTGCTGGAGCCTCTTATAATTCAGTATGACCTAAATGAAGGGGCTTATCAGATTTTGATCACCAGTTTTTTGAACAAAGGTCAAAGAGACATTGCACTTGACTGGATAAGCAAAGCTGTTGAAAAGTTTCCGGAAAGTTTGGACTTGAGAGTTTTGGAAGTAGAAGCCGGAATCAGCCAGCCTGATAAAGCATTGGAGTTGCTCGAAACAACCATTATTGATGCAGAGTCCGGCTTGCTGAAATCAGAACGCATTTCAAAAGAGCAACTTTACCAACTTAAAGGGCGGTTACACCTCATCGTTGGCAGGGACTATCTTGATACTTCCGATTATGAATCAGCCATTTATAATTTTAAAGAGGCTCAGGAGTGGCTGCCCGAAAATGTGGAGGTGTACAGAAGTTTATTTTATGCCTATTTGATGGCAGAAGATTACGACTCCCTGAATCAGGCCTACCGCCAACTTTCCTCCCGTCTGCAGTCCGATCAACAGCTCTCGACACTTCGAAACCAGGCTCTTTTTGAGATGGGCAGAGTTGAAGAGGTGCGGGAGAACTACCGTGAGCTTTACCAGCAAAACCCGGATGATCTCAACAATGCACTGATTTACGGTCAGCTTTTGATCGAAACCGGCCGATTACCAGAGGCCAGTGAACTATTTTATGAATTGTTGGATCGATATCCTGATGAAAAAAGAATTTACGACTTTCTGCTCGACCTGAACTATCGCACAAGGAACTATGAGGGTGTCATCGCTCTGCTTGAAAAGATGAAGGAACAGTTTCCTGAACAACAAGAGTTACATCTCGAGATGGCACAAGCCCACCAGCTGAATGGGAATATCGACCGCGCGATTGCCGTTTATGACTCTTTGAAAATTGAGAAGGGATCTATCTTTGATGTCGTACATCCAAAAGCTGCTCTGTTGTTTCAAGAGGGCAAGAAGAAAGAAGCTTACAGGGAGTTAAGCGAGGTAGAAGATCGTCATGCAGATCGGGAAATTGAGAAAAAACTGGGAAAAATCGCCTCCCAAAAAGATCGGCCGGACTTGGCACTTTCACATTTTTCGGAATATCTCACGACCACCCCGGACGATTCTATAGCCCTGATTTTGAAAGCAAGAGCTTTGAATAACCTCGGAGATAAGAGTGCTTCCGAGACCTATTATCATCAAGCGATAGATGCAGGAGCAAACTGGCCGGAAGCGTATCTGCAGTTGCTTCAAAGAAATCCGCAAAAAGCTGAAAACAGGGATGAATGGCTAAACGCTTTCAGCAAATCCATTCATAACATTCAAACTCGTAAAGAAATTATGGCTATAGAGGCTCAGATTGCCATGCAGCAAACATCCTATCTGCAAGAATATTCATTTTATCCGAAGGATAGACAGCTTGAAGACCTGCAAAAATCCTTGTGGGATCTTTATGAGTTTGGGAAACAAGCTTTGCCGAAAAAATCTTTTGAACAGTTAGTATGGAGCTTAAACGAGCAACATCCTGAATTCCCGGATATTTATGAAATGGCCGGAAATTTTTATCAGGAATTTGATCAATCCAGGGCACTGGCTTTTTATAAAAATGGAGTAGATGTCGCTTCAGACAACAGGTCGATATTGATAGCCATTGCAGAGATCAAAGAGAGCCGGGAAGAGTTCGAAGAAGCGATCTTGTGGTACGAGAGGGCCAATAGTGTAGATCCATCCCCGGAAATATACAGTGCATTAATCCGGTTGAATCGTATGAACGGCACATTGGATCAGTTAATTGACAGGTGGCTAGTCAGATACCACTCACAAGCAGGATCGGACCCGATTTTCAAGGACTATCTTGTCGATGCACTTCACAGAGCAGGCAGAAGCGAGGAAGCCAGAGAAATTGCCCGGGATCCCTAGGCAGGTCAGGCGAAGATATCCTTGATTTTCGAAAAGAATCCTTTCTCCCGGTTTTTGGCATTTTCCACGTCAAAATGCTCTCCGTCTCTTAGCGCCTCTACATGTCTGCGCTCCTCGCGAGTGAGCTCTTTGGGAATATAAACGCCAACCCGGATATACTGGTCGCCCGTTCCGGAGTTGTGCAGCCCCTGAATACCGCGGCCCTTCATCCGAAGCAGTTTGCCCGGCTGAATCCCGCCCTCAATCTTGATCTTCGCTTTTCCCTTGAGTGTAGGGACCTCCTTTTCAGTACCCAGGACAGCTTCCGGAACACTCAGCATCAAATCGTAGTAGATATCATGGTCATCCCGCTCAAACTCTTCATGCTCCTCCTCTTCAATGAGCACGATCAGATCTCCGGGGTTCCCCCCTCGGATTCCGGTATTACCCTTACCGCGGAGAGTGATGTAATTCCCGTTAGAGACACCTGAAGGAACATTAAGTTTCACTTTCTCCTCCCCTTTTACACGGCCTTCTCCACGGCAGACGTTACATTTATTCTTGATGATGCGGCCCTCCCCCTGGCACTCCGGGCAAGCCTGTACATTGACAAACTGCCCAAACATGGTTCGGGAGACCTGACGGACTTCGCCCATCCCGTTACAGGTACCGCACGTCTGGAAATCCGACTCGGTTGCAGCGCCGCTTCCGCTGCACTCGCCACACTTGACAAACTTTTTTACTTTTAATGTCTTCTCGGTTCCAATAGCGATCTCTTCCAGCGTAAGTGAAACCGACAACTTCATATCACTTCCCGGCTTACCCGTACTCCGTTTTCTTCGGCTCCGGCCGCGAGCAGACCCGCCAAAAGGATCGCCGCCAAAAATATCTCCACCGAAGATATCGCTGAATCGGCTGAAAATGTCCTCAAAATTCACATTTTCAAAATCACCAGCACCACCGAATCCCGAGCCGCCATTTATTCCGGAGTGGCCGAATCGGTCATAACGCTCCCTTTTCTGCGGATCCCGAAGTACATCATATGCTTCAGCCGCCTCCTTGAATTTTCGGGCCGCTTCATCGTCACCCTTGTTTCTGTCCGGATGGTATTTCATTGCCAGCTTTCGGTAAGCTTTCTTGATATCACCGTCACTGGCGTTTCGGTCAACCCCTAATATTTCATAATAGTCTCGTTTCGACATAACGTCCTGTCACTTCGATTACAAATTACTTCTACTGACTTCTTTTATTCACTGACGATCACTTTCGCATGACGAATCGTCCGATCCCCCATCCGATAGCCGTTTTCTAGTACTTCGAGAACGATATCGCTATCTATTTCCTCATCTTCCGGTTTTTGGCGAAGCATCGCATCATGCAGATCTACATCAAACGGCACACCGGTTTGATCGATCCGTTCGACATTGTAGCGACGCAAAACCTCTTCAAATTTCTCGGCAACCAGGCGTACTCCATCTTCAATTCCGGATTCCTTCAACGACGTGGAGCCATCTGTCTCCTCAATCGCTTTAAGCGTTCGGATCAGATCATCGTTGACCGGCAGAAAGGCTTCAACCGCCGCAGCTCTTGAAGCTTCATAAGTTTGAGCCCGGTCGCGATTGACACGTTTACGCAAGTTGTCCAGCTCTGCCGCTTTTCTCAGGTTACTGTCGTTGAGCTCTTCAATATGCTGATCAAGCTCTGCCATCTGATCTTTAAGTGCACGAATCAATTCTGACTGTTCCAGTACCTGATCGATGAGATCATCTCTGGACTTCTCTTTTAATTCATCGGCAGTCAGGCTTTCCGAATACTGTTCAGCTACCCCGGTTTCATTCTCTTCCAGACCCGGTTCGTGCTCTTCACCTGCCGAAGCCGAATCATCATGTTGATCTTTTACTTCCTGATTTTTCGAATTGTCTGTAGTCATATTGTTATTTCAAGTCATTTCTTTTCAGCTTGACCATCACAGTTCGCCCAACAATGATCATGCCATTATTAATTAACGGAATGTTCCTGCCAATGTTTCGCAATTTTAGTTGTCCTTTTCTTCATAGAAAAACTCGAACATGTTGCCGTCGGGGTCGGAGGCAAAGAGAAATCGCCCTTTTTTCCGATTGGCCGGCCCGCTGAGAATGGTCACTTCATGTTCACGAAGATAGTTTGCCATTTCATCAACCTGTTCCGGACTTTCAAGATAAAAACCGATATGGTCAACCCGAAAGTCTCTGGAAGAGGGGTCATAACCAGTTTCCGCTTCAACAAGAACAAGGGTATCTTCTGATCCAATTCGGTACACCGTCATACTTTCGCCCATTTTGCGGACCTGCTCAAAACCAAGGACAGAACCATAAAACTCCTCCGCCCGACTGATATCGTTGACCCGAATCGTCAAATGATTTATTCCTGTTGGTTTAAAATTTTTCATAATGAGTTAATTCTGGTCAGCGTTCAAAATATGTCAATTGTCGGCAAATTGATCTACGAACCGTCACATGCCGAAGTTCCGGCAAAAGGAAGAAACTAAGAGTTTTTGATCTTATCTTTGAACCGTTTTTTATGTAATTACCGACAAATTTTCCGGAATCAACAGAAAACGGTTTTTCCGGCGTTAGTTCAATGAATCGTTAAATCCGATATTGTGTCTACACTTTATATCGTTGCCACACCAATAGGAAATCTGGAGGATTTTTCCAGTCGTGCGGTCGATACACTGCAGAAAGTCGATCGCATCGGTTGTGAAGATACCCGAACTTCCTCCATTTTGCTGAACCATTACGGAATCGAAAAGTCGCTTTTTCCCTTTCACCAGCACAACGAACACAAACAGGTAGAACGACTTGCAGAGATGCTGAACAAAGGTCTGGATATCGCATTGATTACGGATGCGGGCATGCCTGGAATTTCCGATCCGGGATTTCTGGCCACCCGCCGGGCTCATCAAGCCGGACACAAAGTATCCGTCATTCCCGGCCCGGACGCCTGTACTACCGCATTGGCTGCCAGCGGCCTGCCGAGTGACCGTTACCTCTTCGAAGGCTTTCTCCCCCCAAAAAAGGGTCGTAAATCGAGGTTTGAGGAGATCGCCGACAGAGAGGTTACCACAGTTCTCTACGAAAGTCCGTATCGTCTGATCAAGGCTCTCGGGCAATTACGGGATGCGGCCGGCGAAAACCGCCTCATCTGTATAGCCAGGGAGCTGACAAAAAAACATGAGGAGATACAACGAGGAGCCGTTGGCAAGCTTCTGACCTCCTGGGAAGAGCGCACATCGATAAAAGGCGAATTTGTCATTGTAATTTCAGGTAAAACCTACAGCGAATGAAATCCAAGTTCACCTATTTTTGGAATCAACCCTGGTCACTCTCTATTACGGCCGGCATATTGCTGGGGCTCTCCTGGCCGCCGGTCGACCTGCCGATACTTCAGTTTGTCGCCTTCATCTTTCTGTTCAGACTTGCGGAACTGAGCGATGGATGGCGAGATCTGTTTATAAAATCCTATGTCAGCTTTGTTATCTGGAATATCATCACCACCTATTGGCTGATGATGGCGACCATCAGCGGAGGAGTGGCGGCGATCCTCGCTAACAGTTTTCTAATGGTGTTACCACTTCTGGCGATCCGGAAGTTGATGCAATTGAGGCTTCATCTTCTCTGGACCGCACTCCTTGCAGGGTCCGTCTGGGTCAGCTACGAGTTTTTGCATCATCAATGGGATTTGGCCTGGCCCTGGCTCTCCCTCGGAAACGGATGGTCAAACGCTACCATGATCATTCAGTACATTTCATATACGGGATTTCTTGGAATCAGTTTCTGGGTTATCGCCGTATCCACAGCCGCCTGGAAGATGATCTCTATCCCGAATCGAAACCATTTTGTTTGGACCACAACCCTGTTTCTTCTCTTTCCGCTGCTCTCACTCATCTCCTGGGCCACCTGGCAGGAAGAACCCTCCGGCGAATTGAATGTTGCAATCGTACAGCCCAACCTCGACTCCTATCTGGATTATGGCGGGCTTGAAAGTACCGACAAAGTGATTCAGCTGCTGATGGAAGTTTCCGATTCCATACGAACCGATGATACGGATCTGATCATCTGGCCTGAAAATGCCATTGAAACCGCAATTCCGGTTCAAAACCGATTCAACGAACAGATCCGGGACTCACTGGTCCGATGGAATACTCAACTGATTACTGGAGCCGGATTTATTGACAATTATGAAAATGTGCCCCCCCCACCGGTCGTACGCGGCAGGTTCGGGAACCGAAGTTTTAATGTCTACAATGCGGCCTTCCACTACGATCGTCCGGGCCTGATGAATATCTATAAAAAGAACAAGCTCGTTCCCGTCGTCGAACGCTTCCCATTTGTTGAAACGTTTAACCGACTGGATCGACTGGATTGGATCAGCTGGGGTGAGGTCGCCGGATATGGAATAGGACTGGATGCGAACAACTTCCAGATCGGAGATTATAAAACGCCGGCACTGATCTGTTACGATTCGGTATTTCCCCAGTGGGCCGGAGAATTTGTTCGCAATGGCGCCGGGTTTCTAACCATCATTACTAATGACGGCTGGTGGGGTAAAACCAGCGGCCATGTTCAGCATTTTGCCTATGCACGGCTTCGAGCTATCGAATTTCGCCAATGGGTCGCTCGAAGTGCGAATAACGGTATCTCCGGAATCATTGCACCGGATGGAAGCGTAAAAGTCGAAACCGATTACTGGGTTCGAACCGGATTCACCCATACGATCTATCCTACGGAAAAGCTGACCTTTTTTGCCCGTCACGGTATGGCATTCAACGGCCTGATGCTACTGGGAGCGGCTATCACTTTGCTGTTGCTCTATATAAAACGGGAGCGATAAGGCAGTTAAGTGCGCTATCAGTTCATAAAGCCCTCAAAAGGCAAGAAATACAGACCACTGGAAACCAGCAGACTTTCAGCTTTCAGCTATAAGCCCCTTCACCTTTCAGCCGTCAGCTTATAGTTCACTCCCTCACCCCGCTTGAAAGTTGATCCGGATATTGAACCGTATATCGTGCGTAGTCCGATCAAACGTCCGGGAAGATTTCGGAAGGACCCGACCGAACGCATATTCAAAATTGGCCTGTACTGTATCGGAAAAACGATACCCTACATTGGTCGATGCACTGATTCTCCGCTGCCCCGAAGGTTGTCTTGGCGAAATCGAATAGAGAGACGGATCCTTGACAATCTCGTCCGGACCTGCTGTGAGAGCCCGTTCGATATCCGAGTCGAGCATAAATCGTTGTTCCGTATCCTCAATCACCCGGCCGCTGACGGTGACGTCGAGTACATTAGTCAACTGTCGAAAGAAAGGGAGACGAAAGTTTCTCATTGAATAGGTCATTGAAAAGGTCAAGCCTTTCGAAACCCGTTCGGTCACGTTGATATTGGAAAGAGCAAAGCTCGTCAATTTACTATACTCATATCCGAACTGGGTTCTCAAAGACTGGCTCCAGGTCACATTGAATTGAAGCAGCGGAGAAAATGTTCGTTCAACATTGATAGTTGAAGGCTCATATTCTGGCCGCTCATCGACGATAACATAGGATCCAACCCGACGCGGCGGAAGCGGCCCGGCATTGCTATTGAATGTCCAGCTCATTCTATAACTGCCGGAATATGCATGAGTTATCGACGCCCGTTCCATATATCGTCCCAGATAGGGAATAAGTTCTTCAATTCCGGTCCAGTTGATTCTCCAGTTCGGCATCGGGAAAGGTGTAAAACCTCGCTCTCCGGTTGCGCTCCGGCCGGGGCCGAGATACGCCCTGCGAAAATCCTCCTGCAATGTTACCCGGTTGAGGATCGTACGGCCGTCCATATTCCCGCGGTGGTCACTGATGGTATCGCTGGAAGCGACAATATCGTCAAATGCCGTTTGAAGCTGTTTCTCAAACAAGTCGCGGTAACCTCCGCCAAAAGCCCAAACAGATGAACTGATATTGCCCGATGCGCTTCGAACAGACGAAATTTCCCCATCGGGATCGAGAAGAATCGACTCGGACTCACGTTCATCCCATCCGGTCTCCCAGTTGATGTCGATACTGAAGTTGCTGAAAGGAAGCATGCTCGTCTGGAGGCGAAAATCATCTCTGAAAGTGTTGGTTGCGGGCAGCTGGATGGTAGCATCGCTAACATTTTCAATTAGCCGTTCCCGGGAAATCCTGTTTTGATATCCGATTCGATAGAGGAATGAAGGTGAAAATGTATCAGTCAGTCCCACCATATCAAAAAGCTGGGAGCTGCCGGCGTAGCCGGCCTGGGAACCCGTTTTAGCATCGTTCCAGGTCAGCTGAAAGTTCTGAAAACTCATCAGCCCGAGAAGTACTCTTCGCCCTGCATACCGTAAATGGTCTCCAACGCCGTATAGATCACCTTCCGGCTGATCTCCGTTCTCCCCGGGCAGATCATTCCTGGCATCCCTTCTTCGAGCATCTTCTCTGTCGGCATCTCTCAATCCTGTGTAAAACGACCACCTGTCCAACAGGGAACGGACCTCCAGCCTCAAATTGTGGTCGAGACGAAAATTGTTAGATACACGAGCGCCGAGATTTGACTCAAACGGTGAGTTTTCCCACCGATAACCGCCGCTGTACTGAAGCGAATAATTCATCCAGCTGATCGGGCGAAATCTACCGAAATTGGGACGCCAGCTCCCCGAATAATCCTCCTGATAACTCGATCTCCGTGGGGAGATTTCCGAGTCGGTCAAAAGCTGTTCAAGTACCCTGAATGTCGGCACCGGTTCTGTAGCCGTACTGTCGATTCCGGTCAAGCCGGCATCACGAACTCCTATGCGGCTCAGATCAAATCCGCCTTGAGCCTGAAACCCGGTCGTAATCGAACGGATCGGATTATAGCCAAAACCAAGTGTAGTATTGTAGGTAAAATTGTGAGTCTGCTGGAGCGGATCCATCGGTGCATCCTCATCAAATATTCGCCTTCTTCTCTCTTCATACGTACGATTCATCCGGATTGATGTGGTCACATTTGACGGCATCAAGGCGATCTCAAACCGGGAGAGGCGGTCCAGAAACGTGATGCCTTCACCGAATGCAAACGGCCTGGCATGACGGACATTTCGGAAATTGATGCTGTATCGCGCCGAAGTTGTAAAATTCCAGCCATCCTGCATCTGATACTGTGGATTTCTTGCTCTGGAAGTGTTATAGACATAATTGAGCGTTGTATTGTCAAGCGTATACCGCGAAATCCGGCTTCTTGAATCCCTTTTGTTCAGGTTTGTCAGATTCACCGAGTAGGATCGGCGGAACGTCTGAATTTCCCGAACCCGTTCGTCGATCAGCTGATCCTGCTGGCTCTCCGTCAGGCCGGCTCGTGCACGGATAGCCTGCTCAAAGTCACTGAGACGGATATCACCCTCGTTCGGCAAATACCGGGGAGTTACCGTAGAACTTCTTGTCGTTAGCGTCAGAGGAATCGTCCAGCCATATCGATCCGGAATCAATCGATCCAGATTAAAAGTGGAATTGACATCATAGGCAAGCTCATCAGACAACCGCCGCTGGCCCAGCCTTGAATCGAGAGCTCCAAACGAGTCTGTCTGCCGGGATATGTTACTGTTGATCGTGGCAAAATCAGCCAGTTTGAGAGTACTCTTTGCATTGGCTGCCCATCCCGATTCGTTATCAAAACCGGAAACCCGAAGCTCATTAAGCCAGAACTGGGCGTTCAGCGATGGCCGGCCCCGGCTTTCGGGGTTTGTCGCATCATAGGGATTGCGAACCCCCATCCCTACCTGGGTGATCCGGTCGAGCGACGGGTTTCCTTTGATGGCGATAACCGCCCCCGGCACTGAATCTTCAAGTAGATCGAAACGCTCATACACCTGCGTCGGATCATCCGGCGCCTCCTGATTGCGAAGCTGCTTGAGCTGATTGAAAGCGCGCAATACAATATTCATACTATTTTCATCATAGAGCCAGACCTGTTCGGCTTCCTCTTCCAGCCGTGCCCCTGCTCCCTGGTCATATTCCTGGAAAGGGTAGTTGATGTCGGTTGGCGTAACCGGTTGACGATATTCGTAATAGTTATTTTCCAGGTCGTTGCCAAACCGCATCACCAGCTCGGCCTCCCCTCTCTCTTCGAACCCTTCGCCATGAACGAACATTCGCATATTGGAATAGTGGAGTAGATTGAGCCCGCCCGGAAAGTTTCTCCGCACCATCTGAAGATTTCCCGGGCCCAGATTCTGTACATCGAGTACAATCGACTGCTCATTTTGCAGCGACTGAAGCTGTGTGCCCCGGTCTTGAGCACGGATTGAACCGAGTGGCTGCCTGTAGGGAACCGGCCGCCGGTTGGCATTCTCCTCGATGTTGACCGTCGAAACCCGAAGGCTCGCTGAAGGGTCACTCTCTTCGTTGATCTGCTCGGAGTGCTGCCACTGGCTGCCGACAAATTCGAGTGTTGCAAAACGGAGTGTAAATGGTTTCTTGTAGCCCGACATCCAGATTCGTACATAGGAGATATCCTGGAAATCCTCAATCTGTCCAACTTTACGTTTGAACTCCTCAAGGGGGATCCGAACCTGATACCAGCGATCGACTGGTCTGGATCCCGGTACACGATCTTCAATAAATGTTTTCCCGCCCCCCGCATTAATACGGCTGACATCGGCTGGATTGAATTCGATTTCGTACTGAAAATAGGCGTTATTAAGCTCAACCCGTGCCGGGTTCACCAATCCTTCGGTATTGGGCCGGTTGGTGACCGCCCGACGGTCGCTCTGATCCAGCGGAGTGTTCCCTTCGTAATACCCCAGCATTCGATGAAACCTCTCATGCAGCGGCATACCTTCCATCGCAGACTCTCCGTAAAACAGATAGTTATCGTTGGATGGATCGTCGGCAATCGCCCTGTATTCCGCACTATCTGCCCCATACAGCTCTCGCATACGGCTAATGAAATCGGCAAAAACGGTCTGTTCATTCAGCCCGTTAAACCCACCGGTAGAAGGAAGTCCGTCGAGCCCGACATCCTCCAGTTCCCGATCTGCTGTTGAAAACTCACCCTCCGGGGGCGGAGGGTTGGAAGAGATATATGAGCGAGGATTGTCCGGCCGGTCCGGGATCAGCAGGTCGGGATTGTGGGCCAATCCATCTTCGGTATTGAGTCTTGCATTGGGGACCACATCCTCGGAAACTGTACCGATATCGATATAAATTTTCCCATCGTAGTCGGCGAGGTCGGCCGCGCCCGGCTCTCTACCATCGGGCAACAGAGGCTGAACCCAGAATTCGAGGAACTCCACATTATTCTGGGTGAAATCCTCCTGCCCCGATGGTATGACCGCTGTCATTCCTCCCCAGGTACGATCCGGCTCCTCCTCCAGCAGCCGGGGAAGATCCATATTGTAGTTATAGGGCCCCCTGCGCGTCGGGTCATAAAATAGATCGAGCGTCGAGATGATCTCCTCCTGGGGATTGTATGTTTCCCGGCCGGGAAATACGTCATTGACCCGGACCTGTCGCGATTCAGGAGTAAATTCCACCCCTTCGAGTATCGAACGGATATTTCTGGGAATCGTATACCAGGAAAATTTCGACCTCAGGTCATTCCTGTCTGCTTGTACTTCCAGCGGTGATGTAGCCGGAGGGGCAAGCGGCTCATTAAAATAGATCGCATCCGCATCATATCCGGGGACCACTGCAGGTGCTGCGGCCAGGTGCCAGCGTGTCGGGTTGCGCATATTGATCGTGATTGCCGACCCCTCAAAATCGTCGATATAGGAGAGGCCGCGCTCCTCATCCGAATGCAACTCGTCATTCCGGATAGCCCGCCTGACTGCACGGGTCTGAGCCACTCCGGGCCGCAATTGCGCAAACTCACCGCTGAATTCAAACTCGGAAGGTTCCCGGGTCGAAAGCAGCGGCAGAGCATTCAGTGCACTGGTCAGAAAAGGAGCGTCAAAACGGGCATTTGCATCAAATCCGATCACCATGTTGCTGATCGGCTCATCCCCGATCCGGATTTTATCGTCCAGAGGCCGCTCATTGTAGCGAAAATAGGTACCGCCGATGTGTAAATCATTGTTTACTGTGTACTCTGCTCGAAGCCCTGTAAAAGTCTTCTGCTCGATCGCCATCAGATCCTGATTTTCATATTCGATACGGATCTCCTGGCCGGGTGCGATATAGCGATCATTCAGAATCGTTATGCTCCCGAAACTGTAATCGACCTGATAGTCGATCCCCTCCTGCAGCTCCGTACCGTTTGCAAAAACCCGCACCGATCCTTCAACGAGGGCGATATCGAGGGTGAAATTCTCCTGAGCGCCACCCTTGACGACTCCATCAAACCGGTAGAACTGATTTTTGGAGGAGCGTTCTGCATTACGCTGACGTTCTCTGTAAAGTTCACGGTAAACCAGTCGATCCAGTTCCGCATCCCCGGCACCGGCCTCCGTCAACACCTCCTCCAGGCGACTTCCGAAAGGTTCCAGATAGGGAAAAATGATTCTTCCGGTCGATGCGTTCAGTGTTCCGGTACCAAAATCGATCTGATTGTCGGGTTCAAGTGCTCCCTGCGCATCAACCCGGTCGAGCCCCAGATCCTGCATGATCGTCGTACTTCGGCCCGGCAGCCGGTTCTGAGCCACATTCCCTTCGGTATATTGAAGCTCGATATCCAGATGATCTCTCGTCAGATTGGTAGCTCCGAGTGAATAGATATTTCGCATGGTAAGAGGAAACGCTTTATGATCGGTCGACTGGTTGCTTGCACGCAGTTTCTTCAGAAAGATCCTGCCGCTCCCCCCCTGATTGACATCCCCAACACTGACCGTCTCACCCAGCTCGTTAACGTAAGTGAAAGAGATGGCAAGAACGTCCCTGGAGCCAAGCGTTCGTTCGAGCGAAACAAACCCCGAAGCCGGATCGATCCTGTAATCGACGCCTTCTTCGAGCCGGGTAAAATATCCTTCCTCAAAATCTCTGGGATCCTCCAGGCCAAAATCGGACGCCGAAACACCGATGGATGGGTCTCTTAATCCTTCAATCTCCTGCTGGTCAAATCGATCGAACCGGTTGTCGGGCGGAGCGTAACTTCCGTCCGGATTTTGAACCACTCCATATTCTGTTAACGCCACAGCCTGCCGAGCACCTTCTTCGGCCTGAACCTGATCCCGCATCAGCCAGAGATTCACTTCAGAAATCTGTAACGTCTGCAGGCGCTGTTGCGGGTTGGCCATGCTTCTCTCAAACTCCTGCCGGGTGTAAAAGTCGATAAAAAAGTGACGGTCGTTCTCATAATCGGCAGGCCGGATGTTGATCTGCCTCTCCTGGGATCCGCCGGTAATTGTCTCCGCTCTGCTCTCTCCTTTCTGCTGGGAGAGGACCGATGTCAGACGCAGCGCCCCCAGATCGGCGACTGATTTAATCCCGAACAGTGACCCTGAACCGCGTATCAGCGTATTCCCGGTCTGCATCGAAACATTTCCCAGCTCGACACTCTGGATAATCTCATCTTCATACCCTTCATATGCAATATGGAGCCGGTTCTGATAGTCAAATGCGCGCTCGGTGTCCCAATCGGTTGAGATAGTAAGCTTGTCCCCAACTGTACCTTGAATATTAAGCTGCAGGTTCTGGTCAAATGTTGGATCTACCCGAGTCTGCTGGTCAGGAGGCAGTGCCGGGTCGGCTGTTTGCTGAATCGAAGCTCCCACATTCATATTGGCCACACCGCTGACACGTAAGTTCACTTCCGGCCGGCCAAAGATTGTGGTAAAAGCTGACTCCCGGCCGCCCGGCACGGTGAATCGGAAATCGAGCAGGCCGCGATCCACCTCTTCAGTCTCCCTGAATTCGGCAATAAGCATCTGCCAATTCTCTATTTTATGATGCCTTTTGGAGATCTCCTGGTACTCTTCAAATGTATAGATACCTGGAAGTCGAATCGGGATATTGTGAAGCAGGTGTTCTGCCAAAAAATTGCCAGACGGCAGACGCTCCACGCGAATTACCTCTTCGGACAGGCGGACAAACTGGAGCCGCGGGACCGGTTCGAACCAGGGCCTGGAGACGATCCAGCGGTGAGAATAGGGCCAAATACCTCTTTTAAGCGTTTCCGGGCCGGTTTGCTCTATATCGATCGTATCGGAATCCGCCGACACAGCATTCTGGGCACTGAGACCTGCCGAAAAGCAGAGAGCCAGTAACAAGCCGACTACTACCGCACCGGCGATGGTTATGCAACTACGGTTGGGGTTCACAGATCTACGATATTATTCCAGGAAGTAGCGACATCACCCGACCCGGCAGATTCAGATATATTAATAAAACCGGTATGACTGTTGAATCAGCCGTCCCTGAAACCCGAAAGCGCTCAAAATGACAGGATGTCAAAGTGTGCCGTTTCATTTGTAAATCTCTATCTGCAAGAGAGATAGAGAGGGTTTAATCAGTCCCTGTTTTCATTGATAAAGTTAAGTATCGTAGCGTTTGGCTGATAGAAGTGATATTTGGTCTGAAGTTGACAATCGGGTTGTTTCGCAAAGTGATAATAAAATATTCTTACCTTTGTTGAAAGTTCTCCGAAGAGGTCAATATCGGGATTTAGAGTACCTTAAATAAAATAAACCCCCGGATAAACGTTTTATTATCGATCATTCGAATGAATAAACGCCCTCCGGGCAGTCAAGGCGGCCATAAATGATGAATCAACTGCAGAAAGAGTTGTTAAAGAAGCATGTAGGACCTTTCCTCTTCTGCTTCTTTACGGTGATGTTTATTCTGCTGATGCAGTTCCTGATCCTCTATGTCGACCAGCTCGTCGGCAAGGGGCTCACTTTTCGTATTGTGCTTGAATTGATTTTAAACAATCTGGCCTGGATGGTCGTCCTGGCCGTTCCGATGGCCGTGCTGGTCTCAACACTGATCGCGTTCGGGAGATTTTCCGAATGGAATGAACTTACCGCAGTCAAAGCGGCGGGCGTCAACCCCTTCAGTCTGATGAAGCCCGTTCTAATCTCCGCCGCCATCCTGTTTGGCGGACTGGTCTATTTTGCCAATGAAATACTCCCCGAGGCCAATCACAAGGCCCGAACCCTTTTTATCGATATCCGTATGCAGAAACCTGCATTCGACTTGCAGCCGGGTGTGTTTTACGATGGGATCGACGGCTTCACCTTTTTGGCACAGCAGATCCCGGCCGGAAGTGATACACTCTACGATGTTACCGTCTTGCAAGAATCCTCCCGGGAACGTCATCAGGCCTTCATCAAAGCCGAAAGAGGGTGGCTGGTCAGTCCTGACGAATATACTTTATCTCTATTCCTGCAAGACGGAGTCATCGTCCGGTATATTCCCGGTACCCGTATGGGAGATGAAACTGTGGAGCGTTCAGATTTTACGCAGCACCGGATGAGTTTCGACCTGTCGGACCTGGCATTCTCCAGATCCAACCCGGAGCAACGAAGCCGAACCGAACGAACTATGAGCTCTCAGGCGATGCTGGCCTTGATCGACACCCTCAGAACGGAACAAGAGAAGGAGTTTTCCAAATATATGGACAACATTGGTTCGCTCGGCCGTGAACGAGCGGGCCCCACCCGCAGCCATCTGATTCCAGCCGAAAGCGACACACTGGCCGATTTCGAGCCTCTTTACGTATCATCTCACATCGCCCTGAAAGAGGTTAAAGATCTGGATATTCAATCGAGAGTTCTCTCCTCGGCACTTTCAAGCCTGAGCCGTTACACCTCAGAGGTGGATAATCTCAGAAGCAATCTCGACTGGAGGGAGCGGCGTATTGCCGAATATATGGTTGAGGTCCACAAAAAGTTTTCCATTCCGTTTGCTTGCATCATATTTGTGCTGGTAGGAGCTCCAATCGGTATGCTGACCCGAAAGGGAAATATCGGATTTGCCGCACTGCTAAGTGCCATAATCCTCACCATCTTCTTTGTCGCTATTATTCAGGGTGAAAAGTGGGCCGACAGGCTCTATATCTCCCCCTTTATCGGTATGTGGGGAATCAACTTTCTGCTGGGAGCCCTGGGAGTCCTGTTAACCATGAAGGTGAGTACTTCGTTTAATTTCAGAAATCTGCTCGGCAAAGAATGAGAAAACTGGACCGATATATTTTTTTCCGACTTTTGACGATAACACTATTCGTCTTGATCGTCCTGGTCTGCATCTTTATTCTGATCGACTTTTCGGAAAACAGCGACGAATTTGCCGACAAAGGAGCGTCCCTCGAGCAGATCTGGAAAAATTACTATCTGAACTATATACCAGAAATGACTCGGCTGGTCGTACCGGTCGCCTTTTTTGTCGCCTGCCTATTTCTGACAGGCCAGATGTCGGAGAGGCTCGAGATTACTGCCATCAAAGCTGCCGGTATCAGCCTTTACCGTCTCGCTCTCCCCTACCTACTCGTTGGCGCTTTACTGGCCGGAACTATCAGTTACCTGGATGCAAACATCATACCCAAATCCAATGCGGATAGAATCGCATTTGAACAGGAATATCTGAGCAGCAGAGCGGACCGAATCGACCGCGGGGGGTTATACAGACAGGAATCACCCAACACGATTTTTCATGTCAATCACTACGACCATCGAAGCTACACCGGCTATAATCTCCGAATAGTTGAATTTGGTGAAAACAACGATATTTCGAAGGTGACTACTGCACACCGGATTGTCTGGATCGATTCCCTCGAAGCATGGGAGGCCAGAAGCTTTCGCGAACGAAAGTTTCAGGAAGGTGCATTCACCGACTCTACCAACAATGAAATTATACTGGAGCTCAATATCCTGCCCAGGGACCTGGCCCGCAGAACCTCCGACATCTACCAGCTTACATATCGAGAGGCCAGGCAGTATATCGAATCGATCCGACGTATCGGGGCCGGAGAGGTGAATCTGCCACTGGTTCAGTTTTATGGCAGAGTCTTCTACCCGGTCTCTATACTGGTCGTATGTCTGATCGGATTTGCATTGGCCGCCGAGCGAAGAAAAGGGGGCAAAGGTTTCTATATTGCAGCAGGAATAGCTATAAGTTTCATCTATTTGGTACTCAAGGAAATTTTCGAACCGTTCGGTGCAACCGGTGCACTCGATCCGCTGCACGCAGCCATTCTTCCCCACCTGTTCTTCCTGCTGATTGGGATCGGTATGCTACTATATGTCAAAAAATAGGGACAACCGGTGGAAGATTGTCCATTAAGAGCGGCATGCGGTCGAAACCGAAGTTTACAGAAGCAGTTGATTAATTGGCTTAAGCCTCCGGCTTTGGCCCTCTGTAGTTGAACGGCATATCGAACTTCTCTTTTGACACGATCGTCCCATGCTCCTTTTCGTAACGGTTCACATTATCATTAAGCGCATTTGCCAGTCGTTTTGCATGATCCGGCGTTAAAACAATTCTCTTGACCACTTTTGCCTTGGTAACCCCGGGCATAACAGCTATAAAGTCGAGTACAAATTCCGACGGAGAGTGAGTGATCATCACCAGGTTGGAATAGGTTCCCTGCGCCTCGCTCTCCGGTAAATTGATCTCCATCTTTTTCTGCCGCGGCCGGCCCGTTCCGGTTTTCGTTTTCTTCTCTTCCATAATGAAACTCCTATTCAAATTAAGATTCAGGTATCAACATGAGCTGAAAAGTGATAGCTCAAAGCTGAATGCGCATTCGCATTCTGTGGGTAAAAAAACCTGCCTATGGGAAACTGAATTGAGGTGCTGAGTCGAACAGCCCGCCTTCTCATGCTAAACAGAGGAATATGATAAGCAAGGTAATTCATCCTCAAATAATCACTTTCAATATTCAGCTTTGAGTCTTGAGCTTTCAGCTCCTCTCAATATCCAAAAACCCATGTTCATCCATCCACTCATCATTGAAAATCTTTGAAATATATCTTGTACCGCTGTCCGGCAGTATGATAACCATCACATCATCCTTTGTCAGGTTGTTTTCCCTGGCATAGGTCAACGCTCCATAGACGGCCGCTCCGCACGAACCACCAACAAGAAGCCCCTCCTCCCGGGCCAATCTTCGGGTTGTAAGAAATGCCTCTTTGTCACCAACCTGTACGACCGCATCAATCAAATCCATATCGATGTTTGCAGGTATGAGATCTTCACCAATGCCCTCGGTCAAGTAGGGTTTGATCTCGTTTTTATCAAACTCTCCGGTTTCAAAATATTTTTTATACACCGAACCGACGCTGTCGACCCCAACCGTTGTCACTTCTGCATTTTGCTCTTTCAAATACTTTGAAACACCGGAAATCGTTCCGCCGGTTCCCATACCGGCTACATAATGGGTAATCCTTCCCTCGGTTTGATCCCAAATCTCTGGGCCTGTCGTTTCATAATGTGCGCGGGTGTTGCTTAAGTTTTCGTACTGGTTGGGATAGTAGGAGTTGGGGATCTCTTCACTGAGTTTTTTAGCTACCGAATAGTAACTTCTCGGATCCTCAGGATCCACTTCTGTCGGGCATACCTTGACTTCCGCACCGAATGCACGAAGCAGATCGATTTTCGACTGGCTCTGTTTGTCGTTCATAGTAAAGATACACCGGTAGCCCTTGACAGCTGCAACCAGCGCCAGGCCCATTCCGGTATTCCCCGAAGTTCCTTCGATAATCGTTCCGCCCGGTTTGATCAGCCCCTCCTTTTCGGCATCTTCAATCATTTTAACGGCAATTCGATCTTTGATACTGTGCCCGGGATTGAAATATTCAACTTTGGCAAGCAGGGTCGCATCCACTCCTTGAGCCAATTTATCAAGTTTCACAAGCGGCGTATCACCAATAGTTTCGAGAATCGAATTGTGCACTTTCATCAAGCTCCTTTTTTTAATGTCGTACCGGGGAATTATAAAATTTTGTGCCGGTGAATATAGGAAATCCTATTTGCATCTGCCGAAATTGGACAGAATGATCACCGACAAGCAGACGCAGGGGAACGCCGGGTTCTGAAAAATGATTTACTATCAGTGAGATTCGTTTTCAATACGTTTTAAAAATGTGTCAAGAAATCATAGCAGAGTGTTTACGGATTCATGAAAATTTTTGTATCATGGATTCTCTACCCAGGCTATTCGATTCTGCATCGTGAAAACGTTATAAAGTTCTGTTTGACGGTCTATTACAAAAAAATTGAAGAGACCGGTTAACGAACAGCGGATCCGTCATTTACCTTAAATCTCAAAACGACCTCTGTCACCGAGGGATCGGAGTAAGTTTTCGGGGTAACAAGTCTTAAAACTTGGAGAGGGCCCTGCATACTCACTATTGAACCTTCTAAATGACAAATTTGAACGTCGAATGACAGAAATGTTTCTAGAACTGAAAAAACCGAAGGACTACGACTGCGGCTACAATCTTGATCTGATGATTGACGCACTCCCCAGGGTAGAGGGGCATGAAGAGCGTCAGGATTATGCCAAACGGATTGTCGGATTGATCAAACAGAGCCACCCGAATTGGGTAGAAGATGACGGTCAAAGCCGACTGGCCTGGGATTACTTCTTTGAACTCGCAGAATATAACCCCAAAGATTTTGGTGTAACCAACCCATTTGATAACGGGGAGTTCGACGACGCTCGATAAGTTGCCAGGATCGCTTCCGCTCACACCTCTGCTATGCACGATACGGATCGTCCGCTGCCACTTCTTTCGATACTTTCAAAAAAAAATGAAAGTTCACAAAGAATTCTTACCTTGGAGCAGACTTTCATTGAAGTTGAGCTTCACGATCCATGTACCGGGAAACATCTATAAAAAGATCGATTCAACGATTTGAGCAGGCTCTTAAACAGCAAGAGCTCGGAGAGTGGATTTCGTTTACCACCGAAGTCACGGAGATTGATCCGCTCGCGTGGATCGAATATCACAACGAAGAATCATATCTCTACTATTGGGACAAGCCGGACAGCGGATTCTCACTCGCTGCCTGCGGTGTCGCCTGTAGTCTGAAAGCGACCGGTGAAGATCGTTTTCAGGAGATCTCTCGCCAGAGTCGGAGCCTGAAAAAACAGCATCTGGCGCTCACGGACTCATCTCATTCGATGGCAGAACCCTTCCTGGCCGGCGGATACTCATTTTACGATCACAATATCGAAAAGTCGTGGAGCCGGTTCGGAGCCGCTCATTTTTTCCTGCCCTCCACTGCCCTTTTAAAATCCGGCAGGCAGACGCTGCTCACCCTGACACTCCGGGCCAAAGGAAAAACCCGACAGGAGATCCTGGACGAAATTGAAGAACGACTCGAGAAATATCACCGGACCAGAAAAAGGATCAGAAAATCGACCTTATCCACAACCGGTGAGACATCCGATCATTCGGACCGTCCCCCTTTTGAACTTCAGCATCGGGAGGATGAACGCAACAGATGGGGCCATAAAGTGGAGAAATGCCGCAACCTTATCGGCAACAACGTCTTTGACAAAATAGTGATCGCTCGCGCGGTCGAGCTGCACGCCAGCCAGTCGGTCAACACCCCTTGTGTGATGTACCATTTGAGGCAGACCTTTCCTGAGTGCTATAATTTTCTGATCCGCCTCGACAGCAGCCCCGACTTTATCGGGGCAACCCCGGAGCGGCTGATTGCCCTGAAAAAAAACCGAATGAACACAGAAGGATTGGCCGGCAGTATTTCCCGGGGTAAAAGTGCCGTCGAAGATGTAGCACTAGGCAACAAATTGATCACAAATCGGAAAAACCGAGGAGAACATCAGATCGTCGTCAAGGAGATCTGTCACAAACTACGCCCCTACAGTGAACGCATCGAGCACCCCAAAAAGCCGGTTCTGAAGAGACTTCATAACGTACAGCATCTCTTTACTCCAATCTCGGCTGTCTTGCAAGATGGGGTAACGATCCATGAACTTGCAGGAGCACTCCACCCTACTCCTGCCGTTGGGGGCTACCCCCGCAACAGTTCCGTACCCTGGATTCGCACTATCGAGAAACTGGATCGGGGCTGGTATGCCGGACCGATCGGCTGGTTCAATCCATCCGGCAACGGTGAATTCTCTGTGGCAATCCGGAGCGCTCATATCGACGGATACAAGGCCAGACTTTATGCCGGATGCGGAATTGTTGAAGATTCGGAAGCAGAAACCGAATGGAAGGAGTCCGAACTCAAATTCCGACCGATTCTCGAAGCTCTTCAAAAGTCCGTCAAAGAGAGACCTTCTGCCCTCCATGAATGATTCTTTACACTGGTCATCCCGTCTGATGCGGACTTTCTACAAGAATGGAGTCCGGAATCTCTATATTTCTCCCGGTTCACGTTCTACTCCGCTGGTATTGGCTGCAGCATCCCACCCCGGTTTTCGAAAAAAGGTTGTACTGGACGAACGATCCGCCGCCTTCCGGGCTCTCGGATCGGCCAAAGCTGCCGGAATTCCGGCATTGCTGATCTGCACTTCCGGCACGGCAGCGGCCAATTACTATCCTGCGGTGATCGAAGCGCGACACTCGGGAGTACCGATGATCCTTCTGACCGCTGACCGGCCGCCACATCTGCGCCGTACCGGCAGCTCACAAACAATCGATCAGATCAAATTGTACGGTGATGCGGTTCTCTTTTTCCATGAACTCGGTGAACCGGTCGACTCGGAGGAGGATTACAACCGGCTCGATTACCTGGCCCGCCAGGCAGTCGAGGAGTCCCGGGTGACCGGCGGGCCCGTACAGATCAATGCACCTTTTCGAAAACCTCTCGAGCCATTCTCCGGGCAGCTTGAGAAAGAGGCCAAGCAAAACCGCAAGCAGGTCGAACAGATCGGACGGGACGGCACCCCTGCTTCTCCCATCTCTTCAAAGAGTAAGACTTCTGCTGATGCGGGCAGAACCTCCGCCGCCGGCACTGTAGTTGACACACCTTTAGTCACATCCGGAGATGCTGTCGAGATCTCTGTCCGATTCGGCAACAAACTTGCCAGACTGATCAACCGCTCCGAACGGCCGCTGATAATCGCCGGCCCCGATGAATTGTCTCGCAGCCTCGCATCCACACTCCGGCAGATGGCCACAGAGCTTCAGATGCCGCTCATCGCCGAACCGGGTGCACATCTGGACCCTCAAGCCCCAGTATTGAATCACCAAGAGATCGTATTGCGAAATCTTGAGGGCAGGTGTGAATCACCGGACCTGCTTATAACGGCAGGTGACTGGCCTACGGGCCCGGCCGTACAGAAACTGATCCGTGAAATGAAAAATTTCCCGAAAATCACTCTACATACCCGCCAAACCTGGCAGGATGAAACAGGTTCGGCAGACTACCGCCTGATTTTGGGTGACGGCCGGCTGAAGATCGACGGTTTGACAGTAAAAGATAGAAGCTGGCTGGAGAGTTGGAATAGACTCGATCAACAAGCCGGTCATTGGCTGGAAACAAACCTCGGTAATAAAAAATCGCTGACCGACGGTCAGATCTATCACCATTTTTCAAAATCATTATTTCCCTCATGGACTGTTATGACCTCCAACTCTTTTACAGTTCGGGACCTCGCACTCTTTACACCGTCGGGCGTACCCAATCACAGAACTCACGTCAACCGGGGGGCTGCAGGGATCGACGGGATCGTATCAACGGCGATCGGCCTTTGCGAAACCACAGAACAACAAACAGCCCTTTTTATCGGTGATCTGGCACTGTTGCACGACGCAGGCGGATTGGCCGGAGTGAATAACCTGGCCTCCCCATTTCTCATCATCGCAGTTAACAACGGCGGCGGCTCGATATTTAGAATGCTGCCGATCTCAGGGGCCGGTGACTATTTTACCGATTACTTTGAAACCCCCCAATCGGTCGACCTGAAGAGCCTGGCTGCTGCATACGGGATGGATTACCATCGAATCGAAACGTTAGATGAGCTTCATCAGGCCGATCCGAACGAGCTAATCCTGAAGAAGCCGTTGCTGATCGAGTGCCGCACCGACCCGGAAGCATCGATGGAACTGCGCAGAACTCTCTGGAACCCGATGACAGACTCCTCCTGATGCGTTCGGCAGCCCTCCCTGGCCTGTGCAAGCTTGAGCCCGCTGCAGAATTCGATATCTTTGAGCGATGAATCCAGAATCTGAACCAGATCGCCAAGTTCCCAAGAGCAGTCCGGTGGGCAAAAGACCGCTCCATCTGCTTCTCCTGTCGACACCAGTCGGGCCGATCGGGTCCGGCCGCGGAGGGGGCGTGGAGCTGACACTTCGAAACCTCCTGTCCGAGATGGATCATCGGGGGCACCGGGCCGACGTAGTCGCCCCTTCCGGATCGTTACTGGAAGGCGCAAATCTGATTCAGCTTGATGGAGCCCTCCAGCCGCCGTTTCAGCAATTTACACGAGAAGACCATCCTCCCAATCCGGAAAACTCTGTATTGACCCGGATGCTTCAATACGCCAGAGAACATCAGTACGATTACGATCTGATTGTCAGTTTTGCCTATGACTGGCTCCCTATCTATCTAACCCCTTCATTCGACATTCCCCTTCTCCACTACATTTCGATGAGCTCCATGAACAACACCATGGACCGTGAGATTGGCCGGCTCGCCTCTTCGACGCCGGGCAGGCTCGCCTGTTACAGCAGGACGCAAGCAGAGACATTTCCACATTCCGAAAAATTTACAGTACTGGGCGGCGGAATAGATCTGGATCGCTATAAATTTCATGAATCGACAGAAAACAAATTGGTTTGGCTTGGTCGGATCTCCCGTGAAAAAGGACTTGAGGATGCCTGCGAAGCTGCCCGGCAAGCCGGCTCTCCTCTTAAAGTGATGGGAAAGCTGGAACAGGAAGACTACTGGGAGGAGATCCGGGACAGCTATAGCAAAAGTGAAGTGGAATATCTAGGTTTTCTTCCCACCGAGGCGATGCAACAGCAGCTTGGCCCGGCGAAAGCTTTATTGATGACATCCCGCTGGACCGAAGCCTTTGGGCTGGTCGCCGTCGAAGCGCTCGCCTGTGGTGTACCGGTGATCAGCTATAACCACGGCGGGCCATCGGAGATCGTGGATGACGGGCGTACAGGGTTTCTGACGACTCCCGGCCGGATCGGAGAGCTCGTCCATGCGATCGGCCGACTCGAATCGATCGATCGACAAACCTGCCGGTTTGAGGCAGAAAAACGTTTCTCACTGCGAAGCTGGGGAGACCGGGTAGAAGCCTGGCTTCTGAGTGCACTGCAACCGACCGCACCGGGGACCCGGTAAAACTGGATAGAGCACTGAAATTTCCGACGCGACATATCACCTATTTTGCCGATTTGCTACAAAACCGTCGGGAGCTTCCCTGGCTTCTGATGCTGCATGGATTTATGGGATCCGGCCGGCTGTTGTACGCTCCGGCTTTGCAGCTGATCGATTCAGTCAACCCTGCCGTGATCGACCTGCTTGGACACGACAGAACCGGCGGGAGTGAAGATCCCGGGCGTTTTAATGCAGAAGAACAAGTTCAGGATCTCACCCTGATTCTCGACCGGCTGGAACTCTCTCCACTGTGGCTGCACGGATACAGTATGGGGGGACGGCTTGCACTTCAGCTTGCCGCAGCAGAACCCCGGCTCTTTGAGGGTTTAATTCTCGAAAGCAGCGGGTTTGGTATTACAGAATTACCGCAAAGAGATGAACGACAGAAAGCCGACGAGAAGAGGGCTTGCCGGATAGAAACTGACTTTACCGGCTTTCTCGACGACTGGCAGCAGCTGCCGCTCTTTTCTGCTCCTTCAGATACCGAAATTACCGAGCGACATAAGGATTATCGTTCTGTGATGTCTGCTCAGAAACCGGCCTGGATGGCAGCTTCACTTCGAGGTTTCGGAGCCGGCATCATGCCACCCCTGGAAAAGCATCTCTCATCCATCGATCTTCCGGTATTACTCCTCAGTGGCGAATTTGACCAAAAGTATCGGTCGATACACCAACGGATGAGCTCACTATTACCGAATGCACACACAAAGATTGTCAAAGAAGCTGCTCACCGAATTCATCTGGACCGGCCCGAAAGCTGGGCCGAATCGATCCAAACATTTATCAGAAATCCTAAAAAAAGCTGACAAAACATGAACTGGAACACGGTAAAGACGTTCGAAGATATCACTTACAAAAAGATGGATGGAATCGCCAGAATTGCGATCAACCGCCCCGAAGTACGCAATGCATTTCGTCCGAAAACCCTGTTTGAACTTCAGGAAGCGTTGATCGACGCCCGCGAGGATTCTAAGATCGGGGTGATTCTGCTGACCGGCGAGGGGCCGGCGGATGATGGGGGCTACGCCTTCTGTTCCGGCGGCGATCAAAATGTACGAACGCGGACCGGGTATGCCGGAGACGACGGAGTTCCCCGACTAAATGTATTGGAAATTCAGCGCATCATTCGTTTTATGGCCAAGGTAGTGATCTGTGTGGTGCCCGGCTGGGCGGTCGGAGGCGGCCACAGCCTGCATGTCGTTTGCGACCTGACACTCGCAAGTAAAGAGCATGCCATCTTTAAGCAGACCGATGCCGATGTGGCCAGTTTCGACGGTGGTTTCGGTTCGGCACTTCTCGCCCGCCAGATAGGCCAGAAACGCGCTCGGGAAATCTTTATGCTGGGGCGTAACTACAACGCGCAGGAAGCCTTCGAGATGGGGATGATCAACGAGGCGGTACCGCACAATGAGCTGGAGGATCGCGCAGTCCAGTGGGCGCAGGAGATCCTTGCAAAAAGCCCCACCGCGATCCGAATGATCAAATTTGCATTCAACCTGGTGGATGACGGCATGGTTGGCCAGCAGGTATTTTCGGGAGAGGCAACTCGCCTGGCTTACATGACCGACGAAGCGGAAGAGGGCCGTAATGCATTCCTGGAGAAACGCAAGCCGGATTACAAACCGTTTCCCTGGATTTCCCTATAACGCTCAGATTTCCCGTACCAGATGACCGGTGAGCACCTGCTAAAAAAAGTACCGGCCCTGGCCTACTGATGCTCCAGCATATAGTCGATAGCAAGCCGGGCCAGGGACTTGACACCGATCCGCATCCCCTCCTCGTTGATATAGAAGTCGGGTGTATGATGCGGAGGTGCGTCTGCCGGGTTCATGTCGGGGTCCATGCCGCCGACAAAATAGTAGAGCCCCGGCACCTCCATTTGAAAGAATGAGAAGTCTTCAGCTCCGGTTATCGGGTTGATGTGGACCACCCGATCGCTGCCTGCCACATCCTGAAGTGTTGGCAGCATCTCTTCGGTCAGGTCGGGGTCGTTATACGTCACCGGATAGCCGCGAAAAATTTCCACTTCAGCCGTTGCACCCATGCTTTCGGCGATCTTCGTTGCCGTGCGGCGGATATCTTCATGGATCTTATCCTGCATCTCCGTATCGAGCGTCCGAATGGTACCGACCATTTCAGCCTTTTCCGGAATGATGTTGTTACGCACGCCGCTGCGAATAATACCGACTGAAATCACTGCCGCTTCTTTGGTCAGTTCGGTCTGACGGGCGACAATTGTGTTCAGCCCGTTAATAATCTGGGCAGAAACCGTGATCGGGTCGATTCCGGTCCAGGGTGTCGACCCGTGTGTCTGCTCACCATGTACGGTAATTTCAAATCGGTCGGATGCGGCCATAATACCGCCCTGCCGGTAGTTGATCTGCCCAACCGGTGTCTGGGACGAGATGTGCTGACCAAAGACCACGTCCAGATCCGGGTTCTCCATCACACCTTCGGCCACCATTAGTTCGGCACCGCCCTCTTCTCCCGGAGGAGCTCCCTCTTCAGCGGGCTGAAAGATAAACTTGATCGTACCCGGAAGTTCTTCCTGCACCTCAGTCAGAATTTGAGCCACTCCCATCAACATAGCCATGTGTGTGTCATGGCCGCAGGCGTGCGAAACCGGCACCTCTTCCCCCAGATATTCGCCGGTTACCATCGGAGAAAAGGGTAAATCTACTCTCGACTGAACCGGAAGAGCATCCATATCCGCCCTGAGCCCGACAACCGGGCCGGGCTGCCCCCCTTCCAGAAGAGCCACCACACCGGTATGGGCGATTCCGGTTTCAACTTCAAGCCCCAGGCCGGTTAAAAACTCTTCGATATAAGCAGCGGTTTCAAATTCCCGGTTCGACAGTTCGGGATACTGGTGAAAATACCGACGCCACTCAATTACCTGGTCAAAAATTTCGTCAGTACGCTCCTCGATATGGGCACGCCAGTCGAATTCCTGGGCGGATGCCGGTTCGGGAGTAAAAATAACGGCAAAAAGGAGCAGGGAAGAAATATAAAGGATCGAGCGTTTCATAAGAAATATCCGGTTAATGTTAAGTGGTTTCAGGTTACTGTACATTGGCAACAATTCTCAGCGGTGCCCCGCTGCCGTGTCGAATCTTCATCGGCAGGGCAACCACAAAAGCTCCGACGGGCGGAAGTTCTCCGAGGTTGGCCAGATTCTCAAACCCGGGGATATTCTCTTCAAAAAAGATCTGATGGGACTCATACTGTGTGGAACGGCCGTAATCGAGGCTGGGGGTATCCAGGCCGACCGCCTTGATCGTCCGGTTTTCCACAAGCCAGCGCGCCGTTTCTGGATGAATACCGGGAAAGCTCAGTTCTGCAAGTGCCTCCTCGCCGCGCAATGCAGTACCGAGATAGCGTTCGGGGTCGGGCCATTTACTGCTCATACCGGTGTAGAGCAGGAGGATAGAACCGTCCGGTATCATCCCATTCTCCTCTTCCCAGGCGACAAGATCACTGATCCGGATCTGATAGTTGCGATCTTCGGCCACCGGGCCAGACAAGTCGACTACCACAGCTTTACCGATCAGCTGATCCAGGCCAATCTCATCGACTCGCTGTTTTCCCTCGGCAAAATGGATTGGAGCGTCCAGATGCGTTCCGCCATGTTCGGCTGTGCAAAACGAAAACGCTTCATAATAGAAACCTTCATCGGTGTGGCCGGCAAAAACCGTGTCGAGATGGAAGGTTTCCGAGGTTGGCCAGTAGATCGTCTCATCGGAGAAGTCGTGAGTCAAGTCTACCCATCGACCTTCGGTAAGCATCCTGGTGTCTGCGTCTTGCGGCTGATATTCGATCTCGACGCAGCCGGCTGCCAGCGCCGAAGCAGCTAGGGTAATGAGAACTCTTCGTACAATCATCGCCTGATATTGGTGGTTGAAAGATGTTCAGTCAGTAGCAAGAGATTGTTAATTAACTGTCTTTCAGCCAACCAGTCAAGGATGAACTCCTAAAATGAGAAATCACACTATTTAACAAACAGCATCTCGCGATAGACCGGAAGCGGCCAGTAGTCGTCGGCCACATATCGTTCGAGAAAATCGATTGCATCCCGAATCTCCGTCATGACGGGCAGGATCTTGCCCCGATATTCACCGGCCAACTCTACCGGTTTGTCTGCCTCGATAGTTTTTTGAACATCACGCAGCTTGCCGAGCGCTCTGCCCAGGTCGTTGAGTCCGTTATTGACAGTCTGCAGCATCGATTCCGAACCGGAAGCATCGAGTCCGAGATCTTTTGTTTGCTTCACCGCTGTCGACAGCTCTTCGATATAGCGTACCGTTGCCGGATAGACCATCGTCTTGGCGATCGACTCTGTGGTATCGATCTCGATCGTAAGTGTCGTCACATACTGTTCTGCCCAGATCTCGAGCCTCGACTCGATCTCTCGTTTCGAAAGCACCTTGTAGTTCCCGAACAGATCAATATTTTTCTTGTCGGTCAACTTTGGCAAGGCATCGGCTGCAGTCCTGAGGTTGAGCAGATTTCTCTTCTCAGCTTCTTGCTGCCACTCTTCAGAATAGCCGTCGCCGTTAAATATGATATCCCGGGATTCGGAAAACGTTTGCTTAAGTACTTCGGCCAGCGCTTTCTCGAAGTCCGGCTCATCTTCGATCGCTTCCTCAAGACTGGTGCAGAGTTCGTCGATCGCTTCGGCAATTATCGTATTGAGTACGACAATCGGAAATGATATCGACTGGTCGGAACCCACTGCACGGAATTCGAACTTGTTCCCCGTAAAGGCAAACGGTGATGTACGGTTCCGGTCGCCGGCGTGAAGCGGAAGATCGGGAAGTACCGGAGTGCCCAGCCCGAGCAGCCCTCCTTTTTTCGACTCCTTGACACCGCCGTTTAACATCTGCTCTATGATATCTTCGAGCTGCTCACCAACAAAAGCCGACATAATTGCCGGAGGTGCTTCATTGGCACCGAGACGATGATCGTTGCCCGCACTTGCGATCGATATTCGCAGAAGGTCCTGATGTTTGTATACCGCCTTGATGACCGCTCCGAAAAAGAAGAGGAACTGCATATTCTTATGCGGACTTTCCCCGGGTTCCAGCAGGTTGATACCATTGCTGGTTGCCATTGACCAGTTGAGGTGTTTTCCGCTGCCGTTCACACCGTCAAACGGTTTTTCATGAAGCAGACACTCCAGGCCATATTTCTTGGCTACCCGTTTGAGAGTCAGCATCAGCAGCTGTTGATGGTCGGCGGCAATATTGCAGGTTTCAAATATCGGTGCGATCTCATATTGACTAGGCGCCACCTCGTTATGGCGGGTTTTGACCGGTATACCCAATCGGTAGAGCTCTTTTTCCGCCTCCAGCATAAAGGAGAGTACCCTTTCCGGTATGGAACCGAAATAATGGTCGTCCATCTCCTGGCCCCGGGGAGGTTTGGCGCCGACCAGAGTGCGATTGGCAGTCATCAGGTCGGGCCGTCGGTAGAAAAACTCCTGGTCTACCAGAAAATATTCCTGTTCACAACCTACCGTTGCTACAACCCGCTTTTCGTCAACTCCGAATAGTTTCAGTGCACGTTTTGCCTGACGATCCAGAGCCTCAATGGAGCGCAGAAGCGGAGTCTTGTGGTCAAGTGAATCCCCTACATAAGAAGCAAATGCCGTAGGTATGGCCAGATAGGTTCCGTTCTGATTCTCTACCAGAAAGACCGGTGAGGTGGGATCCCAGGCGGTGTAACCGCGCGCTTCGAAGGTCGGCCTGAGCCCGCCGCTCGGAAAACTGGATGCGTCCGGCTCTCCCTGAATCAGATCCTTGCCCGAAAACTCGGCAACTGCTCCACCACCCTGGTTGGGTGTAATAAAACTGTCATGTTTCTCGGCGGTTGCACCGGTGAGGGGCTGAAACCAGTGCGTGTAGTGTGTAGCTCCTCTTTCGATGGCCCAGTCCTTCATAGCAACGGCCACCGCATCGGCTACCGAAATGTTCAGCGGTTTACCTTCGTTTACCGTCTTGTCGAGCTCACCCCAGACGCTTTTTGGAAGCCTCTCCTTCAGCCCCTGAAGGGTCAATATGTTTTCACCGAAAATCTCGGTGATTTCCATACGGCTATCCCCGTTGGGTACGGGTTTCCAGCTGGTAGCTGCGGCTAGCGTATCATATCGTCTTGTAGTATGCGGCATGGGTCTGTTTTGCTGTTTGCAGATGATGTTGTCTTATTGATGAAACGGGCAGTTCAGCCGGGATTGGCCGAGTCCGTATCAAAGATAGAGCGCCCGACGGACATGTCAAAACTTTTTAATCCAAAATTTATTAACAATTAACTCAAAAAGGTTAAAAGTGTTTTTGTCAATAATTATTTAATCTAATCACCCCTTTACCGCGTTTTTGTCTGAAACTATTTTATGACATTCCATATTTTGCGCAATTTTTTTAGGCGGTCTCAATTTGGCTATCTTTAGCGCCTGATTTTATCCACATGAAATCAACACCTCAAACTCATTGGCCTGGAATAAAAAATTTATACACTGGGTGCATGCTGCTCGCCCTCAAACCCTGCCAGCTTCGGTAACACCGGTACTGATCGGTTCAATACTGGCGTGGTCTCACGGGCTATTCTCTCCTGCTGCCAGCCTGATTGCATTGTTCTGTGCCTTGGCTATTCAGATCGGTACAAATTTTGCCAATGACTACTACGACTACAAAAAAGGAGCTGATAATGACGACCGCATCGGTTTTACTCGAATGACAGCTGCCGGGCTGATTCGGCCGAATGCGATGCTCCGGGCAACCATCACCACCATGCTGATTGCATTTATCGCAGGCCTCTACCTGGTATGGATCGGCGGCTGGGTCATATTCTGGATCGGTGTTTTCTCTATCCTGTTCGGAATTCTCTACACAGGAGGGCCTTTTCCGCTCGGCTATAATGGCCTGGGTGATCTTTTCGTCTTTATTTTTTTCGGCCTGGTTGCCGTAGCCGGCACCTATTATGTCAATGCTCTTTCATGGTCGGCCGAAGCGTTCTGGCTCTCACTTCCAATTGGTGCACTCTGCGTCAACATCCTGGTGGTCAACAATCTCCGTGACGTAGAGCAGGACCGAATTTCCGGCAAGCGAACTCTGGGGGTGATGTTTGGAGAGCGTGTCCTTAAAGGAGAATACCTGGTGATGCTGCTTCTGGCCTACCTCACACTTCCGATCCTGAACCTGCGATTCGATTATAATACAGCCATCTATCTGCCTCTGCTTGGACTTCCTTATATTGCATTCAGGCTTCGAACTGTATGGAGCCATCAACAGAAACAAGAGCTGAACCAAACTCTCGAACAGACAGCCAAATTCATGGTAGTGTTCGGGCTTTTACTGGCAACAGGAATCTACCTGCAGTCGCTGTGATTACACTCTATTCATATTCACTACCTTTCACATCGCCTTTCCAGGCTGCCGGACGTAACTGGGAAAAACGGGAAGGAGTGATTCTCAGATACCAACACCAGCAGGTCGATATTGCAGCCGAAGCCGCACCTCTGCCCGGCTTTTCCAGAGAGTCAAAAGCGGAAACTGAAGCATATCTTGAGCAAAATAGCGGCGAAATCGACTTCTTCCTGGAAAGTCTGAAAAGTTTCAAGGAGCTGCAGGAGAAAATTCTTGTGATGAAACCACCCTCCTCGGCGGCTTTTGCGATCTCGTGTCTGGGGTTTCAACTGCTGGAGCAACGTGACCCGGCGAATGCCGTCAAACCGGACGAGCAATCGGTCGAGGTTAATGCCCTTATCGGGCTTGTCCCTGAAGAACAGCTGCTTTCAATGGTACATCACCGATTCGGGGAGGGGTACCGTGCATTCAAGATCAAGGCAGACAGTGAACCGCTCCACCTGGTTCCGCTACTTAAAAGGCTGGCCGGAGAACTTCCGGAGATCCGTTTCCGTCTCGATGCCAACCGAAGCTGGACCTATGAAACCGCCTGCCGGTTCGCTGAACAGGTTTCGGAGTTGCCGATCGATTATATCGAGGAACCATTCGCAGATGCCAAACTGGAAAAGTTATCTGCTTTTAAACAGCAATATTCTATCCAGGTCGCCCTGGACGAGAGTCTTGAATCTCCGGAAACCTTTCGCGAAGCTTTGGATAAACATATTGTTGATGTTTTGATTCTCAAACCGACCCTTTTCGGCGATTTGCCGCAACTGATTCGTTTGTTTGACCGGAAGGCTGAACGGACCCCAAAGGTTGTCGTGACCTCCACGCTGGAATCGGCTGTCGGCAGATCGGCGGTCATACGCCTGGCCGGAATCGTCGGGTCCGATTCGCTGGCCCACGGCCTGGATACCGTCCGGATGTTTACCGAGGATCTGATTGCAGAACAGTCCGCATCAGCCCATCTTGAGCCCGAACGATTTTCATGGGCGCCCGATTTTGAGAAGTGTAACACCAGATTACTGAACGAGAAATCATCCAGTTGAGGCTGTCTCAAGTTTATGAGCAACTCTCGATTCAATACACCGGAATACAAACTCCCGAAAGGAGATGCGCTATTTCTCGCAACCGAGACCGATCTGTATGACTATCACCATCTCTACAGTTTTGCGACATGGTTCAAAAACCGGGTTGATGCGTTTCAGATCGACGAAACATCGCCGCTCTACCTCTGGTCTGAAAACAGCGACAGATTGGTATTTCTGATTGCATCCTGCTGGCTGCTCAGAATTCCGTTTATTATCCTTCCCAATTCCATCTCCGAAAAGGAATTAAAACACCTGACCGGCCGCCTCAAACCGGGTGCTGTAGTCGAATCAGACCTGTCTCCAAACACCTTTGCCGAATTCCCTGCTCTTGAAGTCCCGCCGGAACTTCTGATGATAGAGCCGGCCGGTGATCCGGAGCTATTCAGCTCACAGGCACCGGAATTACTGGCTGGATATGTGCTCACCTCCGGTTCGACCGGGACTCCCAAAATTGTCCCTGTAAAACGGCGTCAAATTCTATTTGCAGCCCATGCCTCAGAGGAAAACTTTCGGCCGGACCCTGGACGTTTCTGGCTGCTCTGCCTGCCCCTGCACCACATGGGCGGGCTTACTGTTGTCTTGCGGAGCCTGTTGTACCATACGGGTATCTACCTGATGGAGCGGTTCAATCCGGAGCTGTCGATTCAATTTCTCTCTGAAAACCGGCTGATTCAGGCCGCCTCGATGGTTCCCACTATGCTAAAAAGGATGATCGCTCTGGGGAATCTTCATGTCCACCGTGAATTCAAAGCGTTGCTTCTCGGCGGTGGCCCAATCTCCCTGACATTGATTCAGCAATCGGAAACATTGGGAGTGCCGATCGTCACCAGCTACGGCATGACCGAAACGGCCGGCCAGATTGCAGCCAACCCCATCCTCTCTCCAAAAGGAGCCCATATCTCCAAAACCAGCGTCGGTCGTCCTTTTCGTCCCAACCGGGTTGAGATCCGGGATGTAGACGGAAATCCGCTTCCTGCGCTCGAAGAGGGAAGCATCTGGCTGAAAGGCCCCCAGGTATTTGACGGTTACCTCGATTCGAAGATCAATCGGAAGCGGTTTGATAACGAGGGATGGTTTCATACCGGAGATATCGGGCATATCAACCGGCTCCAACATCTTTTCATCCATTCCCGGCGCGAAGACCTGATAATTTCAGGCGGCGAAAATGTCAACCCCACTGAAGTAGAGACGGAACTTGAACGGCTGCCGGAAATCAGTGAAGCGGTGGTTCTCGGCGTGGAAGATGAAGAGTGGGGACAGCAGGTGATCGCCTTCATCAAGCTTACTGAAGAATCCGGAGACAGAGATCTGATTATTGATGAATTGGCGGAGCGTCTGAAATCAGAACTACCGGGTTACAAGGTGCCTAAACTGTTCACTCCCATCGACGAATTTCCTCTCACCGACTCGGGGAAAATCAACCGGAATCTGTTGCGCGAGCTGTATCGGGAAAACAGCAAGCAAGGCTGAAGTAGTTTAAAAATACAAGCTCAAAATTAACGTATTTAAGTTCATTCTTCTCAGCTCTTCATAGCGGTTACAACTCTGCCAAATGATTGACTCTCTCCTTTATTAGTTCGTTTTACACTTACGAAGTATCAATCAGCAGCCGATAATCGGAACGTTATCTGGATGCACTGAAAATTTAATGGTGGAGAATAATGTTTAAAAATAAAGACTTGAAAACGAAAATGTATTTTGGCTTCGGTTCGGCCATCCTGATGACCATTATACTCGGTGTATTTGCCTTGATGCAGATCAATCAAATTGAAAGAATCTCTGATGTGGTCGTCTATGATGCACTTCCGGGTACGGCATTGGCCGGTGGTATCGATGCATGGGCAAGGCAGGAATTTGCACTGGTTCAGATGCACATCTTGTCCGATAATCAAACCGATGAAAGAATGTATGAATCTCAGCTTGATGAGTATAAAAACAGATATCGGAATGATTTTCGAGACTATGAAACCAGTATCATAGAATCTGAAGATCGGCAGTTGTATGAGCGTACAGAAAGAGCCTACCAGGCATGGGCACAGCTCCGGGACGAAATCCTTGGGCTGAGTCAAAACAATCAGAAAGAAAGTGCCAGGGAATCGATCGGAGTACTTTTTGATGCCTCGGCAAACCTTACCGACCTGACCGGTGAATTGATGGACTGGAACGAAGAAAATGGTGTAATTGCAGGGGAAAATATACAATCCAGTGTGGGTACAGCATGGACTGTCATCCTCTCCGTAATGGCTCTTGCCCTGTTTATCAACCTTGCACTCGCCTACTCAATTACAAGCTCAATAGTTGGGCCGTTGAAAAATGTCATCTCAATTCTAACTTCCGGTGCGGATCAGGTTACTGTCTCTTCGCAACAGCTCTCCGGCTCAAGTCAGGAGCTTTCGGAAAGTGCAAGCGAACAGGCGGCCGGGCTTCAGCAAACGGTCTCTTCACTGGAGGAGATGTCGGCACAAACGACCCAGAGTTCACAAAATGCAGAACAGGCTGAGGTTGCTATGAAAGATACCGAGCCGAGGGTCGAAAAGGGTGTGGAAGCTATGCAGCGGATGTCCGGGGCGATGGAGGAGATACAAACTTCCTCTCAGGAAACTTCAAAAATCCTGAAAACGATCGATGATATTGCTTTCCAGACCAATCTGCTTGCCTTGAATGCAGCTGTCGAAGCGGCACGAGCCGGGGAGGCAGGAAAAGGTTTTGCCGTTGTAGCCGAAGAGGTTCGTAACCTGGCGCAGAGAAGCGCCGATGCAGCACGGGACACCTCGGAGTTGATTGAAAAGTCCCAGGAAAGCACCGAAAGAGGCGCTCATGTAGCTGAAGAGGTATCAGAGAACCTGGAGCAAATCAAAGAAAGTGTTTCCCAGGTCGGCACACTGGTACTCGAAATTGTCGCCGCCAGTAAAGAACAGGCCACAGGTATTGCCGAAATTAACAGTGTGATGAGTGAGATGGATAAAACTGTACAACAAAACGCTTCCTCAAGCGAGGAAAGTGCCAGCGCGGCTGAGGAATTGAGTTCGCAGGCAGCGGAACTGCAGCAGGTTGTTGACCAGTTGATACAGATTGTGGGGAACGATGAAAATACACAGTCTGGACTCCGCAATCAGAAAATTAACACAGCTAATAATACAAGGCGAACACAAAAAAGCAGATCAATTTCTCCAGAAGCAAAGTCTTTTTCGAAAGATAAAAGTGGTCGAAATAGATTGTCCGGTGGAGAATCAGTCGAACCCGGTAACGGAACAACCCCCCACAAACAGAAACAATCATCAGTTAAAGCAAACGAGTTGATCCCACTGGATGGAGATGATCTGAGTGATTTCTAAACGTAGTTGCAGTTCAAATTATAGACGAATTTCGGGCAATCTTTTTTCGATCATCTCTCTTCGGCTTTCCAGACGGGATGGCAGCCAGAGCTTTTTGCCCAGTTCATCTTCGTTTTGAACAGCACTGTATCCGGGACCATCCGTAGCAATTTCAAATAAAACACCGCCCGGCGATTTAAAGTAGACCGATCGGAAAACGTGTCGATCTATCACGTCTGTCGGATAGAAGCCACGGCTTCGTACCTCTTTCTGCATTTTAATCTGCTCTTCCTCATCTCTGGCCCGAAAAGCAACATGGTGAATGGTTCCCCGGCCCGTTTGCCCCTGTTTGGGTTCCACCTTTTCGAGTATTACATATCCTCCTACTTTGCTGCCGGTTTTGTAGAGAGTTTGATTTTCCTGTTCATCCGCTTTTTCAAATCCGAAAACATCCGTTAACAGTTTACCCGTTGCCCCCTTCTCCACGAGCTTCATGGTAGTGCTCCAAAAGCCTCGTATTCCATACTCTTGGGGCACCGTGCCGTTCTTCCAGGCCGGTACCGGGTCTGCTTCCTCATCAAAAACAAGCTCAAGGTTTAATAGATCTGGATCCTGAAAGGAGATCACCTGCTTGCCGAACCGCTCGAAGGGCCCGTTAAATGTGATGTTTTTCTCCCCGAAACGCTTCACCCAATAGTCGATCGAACCGGGGGGGGCGGCAAACGAGACAACCGTTGCTTCACCACTGCCGGGCTTGCCTTGTACAGCCATCGGCCAGGGGAAAAAGGTCAGGCTCGAGCCGATTTGAGACGTTCCGTTCACAAAAAAGAGATGATAGGTGGAGGGGTCATCCTGGTTTACCGTTTTCATGATCAGCCTCAATCCCAAATCCTGAACATAAAAATCGGTCGTTCGCTGACCGTCACCTCCCAATACTGTAATGTGATGCAGACCTTTTCGTTGATTATCCATCATGTCGGTTACCTTTTAATATTGTTCACAGTACTTCCAAAAGCAGTTCGGCCAGTTCCGGCCCTAGGTGAGTTTCCATGATATCACGATAGCGGCCGGAATACAGAAAGCCGCCATCCTCCTCAAAAAATAGTTCCATCAGCTCTTGCCAGTCACTCTCAAGAGGCATAATCACACCAAACTCTTCACCCGGATCATCTGCTATACGGTGCCTGGTTAGAATCTCACCGCGGTCGCGCGCCCGCCAGTAATTATAAATATCTACATAG
>SLKI01000099.1 GCA_007134695.1 Balneolaceae bacterium | reverse complement strand
CGTCTTTATTTGAGCTGAACCGGGCCTTTGTCCCCCTCATACCATTTGAGCTCTACTTCGATCTCCTGCTGAATCCCTTTCGCTCCCTTGTTTTTCTCCGTGAATTCAAAATCGAGCTTGATCTGCTGCGGATGCCTGGTGCCTGATTTCTGGGTGCTCATCCATCCCAAGCAATCATACATTATTTTTCAATTTTTTAAATGTTTTATGATTTACGGCCGGTATTTTAGTCAATCTCCCTGGCTTTGCAGATAATATGCCCTGTCTTGAATGCCGACAGCGCAAGAAATCACAAAAATCAGTAACAGTTTTCATCCGAAGTGTTTTCAGTCTTCATCCGAAGTAAACCTGTTGACACTTACGAAGTCTAAATTATAAAATGATCTCCCTCTCCTTTGTGTCTGTACCAGGGTATTGTTTACGAATCAGCAAATCTCCACTCCGTCATCATTTATTCAGCCTGCTGATTCTGTTTCCTTTTCTCTTTTTGACACCGACGACCTCGTTGGGCCAGGTGACCGAGCCGGCCAATAGTCCGGTGGCAACGCAAAATATTCCCAGTGTTTTCGTCGACTGCAACCGCTGCGACTACGACCACATCCGACGGGAGATTCCTTTTGTCAATTATGTGCGTGAACCTCAACAGGCGAGTGTGCATCTGTTCATTACCGACCAGAGGACTGGAGACGGCGGCCGGGAATATGAATTGTCCTTTATCGGCAGGGAACAGTTCTCGGAAATGAATTACGATTTTAAACATACCGTCGGCCGGGATGCAACCGGGGACGAATCGCGTGAAGAACTGATCAGGGTGATCCGGCTCGGGCTCATGCCCTATGTTCTGCAGACTTCCGGTGCCGACAGATTCAACCTGGATTTTGAACCGATTGATGAGACAGCTCAACCCACAGTATCAAGGGAAACAGATCCCTGGCGACAGTGGGTATTTGAAATCTATGCGGGTTCACTGAGCCTTGATATGGAGTCCAACCGGGTCCGATTTGACTCCCGATGGGGATTTTATGCCAACAAGGTATCGGAAAAGTGGAAAGTTCAGTTTCGTCCCTACTTTAATTATGATTTTGTGGAGATCCAGAGAGTCGAAGAGGAAGATCCTTTAACCAGCAGACGCCATCGGCACGGCATCAACAGTTATGCCATCCGTAGCATCAACGATCACTGGTCGGCCGGCTTGTTCGGTACCTACCTGACACGTAATGACCGGAACATTCGGCATCGTTTTCAGCTGAACCCGGGAATCGAGTACAGCCTTCTTCCCTATGATGTGGCAACCCGACGAGCCATTACATTTGTCTATCGCATCGGATTAACCTCAGTAGACTACTACGACGAAACGATATTTGAAAAAACCCGGGAAAATCTGCTCAATCACGAGCTCTCCGTTTCGGTCGGCATACAACAGCCGTGGGGATCTATACAAAGCGGACTTATCGGATCCCACTACCTACATGATTTTGAAAAACGACGTGCCGAATTTTTCGGCCGGATTTCTATCCGAATCGTTGAAGGGTTTTCGGTCAGGTTTGGGGGCAGTTTTGAAATGGTACGGGATCAACTCTCTTTGCGCCGTGGTGATGCCAGCCTGGAAGATGTGCTGCTGCGCCAGCAGGAACTCGCCACCGATTTTGAGCTGTCGGGTTTTGTTGCCCTCACCTACACCTTCGGATCCGACTTTGCAAATATTGTCAATACAAGATTCTAAGTTAACTTCTTTCAGTCCGTGCAGACATGATTCAGAAATTACCCGTCAATACTTCAGTTTTCAAACTACTTATCATGATCACTTTCGGAGTCTTTGCCGGTCCCTCTGTCCTGATCGGGCAGATGCCGGAACCGATGGAATCCGAGTTCTCATGGCGCGCTTTTGGCGGACCCAATATTTCCACCACAGGCACCGGATTGAGCGCCGGCATCTCCTTTCAAAACAGAAATCACCAATTCACCCTTCGAGCCGTCAGCACAGATCCGGATCCTCAGGAAAGTACCTGGGAAATAGGTGTTCTCTACGGTCAGTCAACCTCCAGTAATTCATTATTGCTATCGGCCGGAGCAGGCTTTTCGGTAGTCGGTGGCAAACGCTACCCTCGCCTTATTGCTGATGACCGGCAGGAACGTCTGGAACCCATGATCGGTTTTCCCCTGGAAGGCCGGGCTGTATGGCAACCGACCGGGTATGTCGGAATTGGATTGTACGGATTTGCCAATATCAACACAGGTCAGCCATTTGGCGGGCTCGGCCTGATGATGCATTTGGGGAAGTTTTAGGCCTGGGGGGGTATTTATCTCTTTCTGATTTTCCAAGACCATTTCGTGCAGCATCATGTCGATCTCCATTATTTCAATCCATTCTCTTGAATCGCATATCTCTATGATCCAGTTCGAAATGCCGGCTCCATCAATCGGATCTGAGCGGGAGGAATACCCAATCTCTTTGCTTCTGCTTCCCAATCATCTACTGCTTCGATGACTTCTTCCAGAATATCGTCCATCTGACCCTTCTTCAGATTAAAAAACTCTCCTACACTTCTGGCCAGGTCAAAGTCCAGGCTATTATTTTCCAGATTGATATTCAGGGCAAGTCCGGATTTATCCACCGATGGATTCATATCGAAGGCCGGTGAAAGTCTCCAGCCGTCCTCTGTAAGTAAAAAACCATGATTTCGAAGGTGGTCATCTGTATTGGATATTGCAATATTGAATACGATTCGCCGCCATAGTTGATGCAAATCCTCTTCTGGGACAGCCCCGTTGAACTGAATGAATTCCGCCAGTTCCAGATAGCTGGGAGTTTGATCGCGAATTTCCGCCTCAAAATGCCCGCTCATAGTCATGGCAGACGCAAAATGGATCCGATCTCCCTTATCTCTGTCAAAACGTTTGGTGAAAAAGGTGTGGTGCCGACCGGCTACCTGCTCTGATCGTGCTATGGGTACAGTAATTGCAGCTTTTTTGGCAAGGCTCCAGGCCACATATTCCCAGGCACCCATATCGGTAGTGTCCTGCCGAGAAGGAAACTTGGCAATCCAGAGCTCATCGTTTTCATCCACGACTGACGATTTTGGTCTTGCACCACCTAATGAAGAACCCGGTGCAAGTAAAACTCGCAGCCACTTTCTCACTTCTTCGGAATCTTCATCCGATTCTATGAGATCAGCACCAACCTGTAATTCACGAACATCTGTTATCGGAGGGATCGATTTTGATT
>SLKI01000015.1 GCA_007134695.1 Balneolaceae bacterium | reverse complement strand
CCTGCTGACGGGAAATGCAACCTTTTTACGATTCTGTCCGTACGATTCTGGAAACGGGAATTAAACAGGACGATTATGAAAAATTTGACTGGAAATAGAGTTGTGACTCACCTCAGGATGAGTGCTTTTACCATATTGATTCTGCCGATCTTGTTTATGGCGGCCCTGCCGGCAGAGGCTCAGCGATCCGGAAACTTTATAACGGCACAGGATCTGAATGCGGATATCACGCCCAGAATAACTCATGACGATGCAACTTATGGTATGACTACGCAGGAAGGATCGGTTGACCTGATGTTAACCGAAGATTCGATTGTGATCCAGTTTACAGATCGTTTTTTGGACAATCTCGATAAGGATATTCGGGGTAGTAAATCGGAAGATCCGCATCTGATCACCGTGATTCGTTCGATGGTGAGCACGGGTGTTTCAACTCTGCTGGACCGGGCATTGGCAATTCCTCTCGAAGAGATCAGTGAGGTTTATTACGAAGATGGAACGCTAACCATCATTAGCCGGGATGGTGAAAAACTTTTCGACGATCTGGATGTGGATGGCTACTACGTGATGGAAGACTTTGCCCGACGTGATGCCCGCCGGTTTGTAAGGGCAATAGAGCCGTTTCTGTCTGAGCAATAATTACGAAAATGTTGTCCGCATAATCGCTAAACAGTTTCAGTTTGCGGGACTATTGAGTTCAGCAGAGAATCTTTCACAGAGCTTGAAAAATTCGTCATACACCGGTTTACCACAAACGGTCAGGCGTGATAGCGATTCCCACGTTGAAACCGGGGTAGTCCATATCTTGCCGGAATCCCTCTCCATAGGTAATGTCCAATTCCAATCGATCCGGAATCAGTGTAAAACGCAGGCCCGCCTGAAAGGCCGGGGTCTCGAAATCACTGGTGAAGAGCTCGGAGAGAAGTGCTACCCGATCGGTGAGTACAAAATCACCCCGAATACCCGTGGTAAAAGCATACTCCATATCGGCCGAATACCTTCAACCCCCAGATTCAGGTGTAGAACTGAAAATCCATCACCGAACTCTGCGGTTACCGGCAGATAGCTGAAAAACTCTTCTAAATTTCCATCGAAATCGTAAACAGGTGCTGCAACAATCCCCCATGAAAATCCATTTTCCTCATGATCGCCCCAGACCGCTTTGAATTCGACAAGCCAGTTTGAGGCTTCAAAACCATCGGAGGAGTCGAAAATGATTCCCGGTCCGATCTCGAGCCAGCTCGTTGCTCCGATAGCCGGCTGGAACCAGGATTCCTGAGTTCCATACCAGGTTTCAACCTGGATCGATCTGTGAGTAGTAATCGCAGCATCATCTACGATCATCTGCTGTGCATAGCCGTTCTTAATATGAAGTGCGAGCAGGAATATTGAGACCAGACAGGCGGTTAAGGGTGTCTTTGATGATAGGATGTTGATTTTTTTCATAACAAAAAGTATACCTGGGAGCGTAAGCACCGATTGCGCAATCGCAACGAGGTATCGATTTGTGGGTCACCTGCGACAACACGGAGGCACAATTACACAAAGTCGCAGGAATGAAGGGGGTCGTGAATTAAAATAGTACGCCCGAGAGGATTCGAACCTCTAACCTCCTGATCCGTAGTCAGGTGCTCTATCCAGTTAAGCTACGGGCGCAATTAAGGTGTTTGCTATTAGCGGTATGCAAAGGCAATAACAGTCTCAATTCTATGCTTGCTGCATCTGAATACTGCGCAAAAACCAAACCGTTCAAACCGCATCAATCGCAGAAAAGAAAAATACCGCTTTTCGCAGTGACGTTCAATTATCGCTTCTCTGAAATGTTATGATGCAAACCTTATTGGAGAGGCGCGACTACCAGAAAAGGTCAGCAGGACTCTGCCATGCACTGAGAGCAACTTTGGTGGGCGTAATACCGCTTTTTGCATTTGATTGTGAGCGGGTACGCATCAGGCAAGTCTCACTCCTAACAATTTTTTAAAAAATTTCTCGCGCTCAATAGATAAGTTCATCCTATATTCAACGATCAACATCTCAACAAATCAATTTCAATCCACTACTTATGGTATCACGATTTACAATGTTTCTTGTACTCATCTTCCTGCCGTTGGGGCTCTTCGCCCAGAATAACGACCAGGACCCGGATGAGGAATTTGAAAATCTGATTGAGGAGGCCGAGAAGATCGATGGTTTTCTCACTTTTTATCAAACAGAAGACAAGCTCTACCTTTCGGTTCCGGAGGAAAAGCTTGATCAGGATTTCCTGCTAAACTACAAGATCGCCCGTGGGATCGGTGCAGCCGGCCTTTACGGAGGGACGATGCTCAACATATTCGAAGCGGAGATTGTTGCCCTCCAGAAGAGAGAAAACAAGATCATGCTTGTGAACAAGCCGCACCGTTACCGGGCCGAGCCCGGCACACCGCAGGAGCGTGCCGTACAGTTGACCTACGGAGAATCGGTCCTCGAAACGGCGAGTATCGAGGCAACCAACAGCGACGGAGTGATGCTGGTCAACGTCTACAACTGGTTTGTCGGAGATCTCTCCAACATCAGCCAGCGGGTACAGCGGGCTGTCGCTTCCTCCTGGGGGCAGCAGGGTCGCGCATCGTTCGACCAGAGCCGCAGTTACCTGGAACTGGTTCAATCCTTTCCGAAGAATGCCAACATTCAGGCAATGTTAACGTTCCGAAATCAGGAGCAATCGGCGCCGCGTACTGTTCCGGACCATCGGTTTGTCCCTGTATCGATATTTTACTCGCTGGCGGAGCTGCCTGAAGAGCCGATGACACCACGGATTGCAGATGACCGTGTGGGTTACTTTATGACGGTTCACAAGGACTTTACAGAGCATGAAGATGAATTTTTTGTCCGCTACATCAACCGCTGGAGGCTGGAGTGCGACGGGCCGGCGGGTGCCGACGGGCTCTGCGATCCGAAAGAACCGATTGTCTACTACCTGGAAGAGACGATCCCGGAGCGCTTCCGGCAGCCGATGAAAGAGGGTGTCGAAGCATGGAGTGTTGCATTTGAGGCGGCCGGATTCCGCAATGCAGTGCAGGCCGAGATGTTACCGGAAGGTGCCGAAGCGGGTGATATGCGTTATCCTACCCTGCGGTGGAACGTTTCCGATCAACCAGGATATGGCGCAATCGGTCCCTCGGTCGTCGATCCGCGCACCGGAGAGATTCTCGATTCCGATCAGCTTTACGAAGCTAACATGTTTCTGGGGCAGCGAAGCACGTTTCGTAACATGGTTGAGCCCCATCGAGCGATCGACGAGATCTATATGGTGGATGAGGAAGAGCTTGAGCTGATGAAGCAGGGAATCAAGACCGAATCGTTTTACAATGAAATCGGTACGCAATTCAACTTGACTCGAGCTGCACTTTTGGCTGCCGGTATTATTCAACCGGGAGAGCCGACTCCGGATGAGTTTGTGGACCAGGCAACTCGATGGGTCACGATGCACGAGGTCGGACATACCCTCGGATTGCGCCACAATTTTCGTTCCTCAACAGATACGCCGCTTGATCGTCTTCATGACCCGGAGTGGACCGCCGAACATGGTGTATTCAGTTCGGTGATGGACTACCCGACGCCCAACATTTCGTCTGATGCTGACGGCCAGGGTTATTTCTACAATATAAGTGTTGGATCTTACGACCGTTGGGCGATCAGCTTCGGATATACTCCCGATGACGAAAAGGCGAGTGAGATTGCACGTCAGGCAGCCAAACCAGGACATGCTTATGGAACTGATGAGGATGCAAGAGGTGCAGGAGCTGTCGACCCGAGTATTAACGTATACAGTTTGGGAGAAGATCCGATCGACTGGGGTCGAGACCGTGCCGATCTGATTCGCGGAATGTTTCCGAGTCTACCGGAGATCGCTCTGGACGACAACACACCCTACTACGAGGTGACCGATCTGTTTCAGAGCCTCTTTTTTCAGTATGCACGTGCTCTCGCACCCACGGTTAAATACCTGGGCGGCCAATATCAGTATCGCGACCGGGTCGGTGATCCGGACGGCCGGATGCCGTTTGCTCCGGTGCCTCGAGAGCAGCAAGAGGAAGCGCTCCGGACGATCATTGACTATGCGCTTGTCGATGGGGCACTCGAGATACCCGCCGAAGTCTATCAGATGTTCGGTGCGAATCGGTGGAGCCACTGGGGGCACTCCAATACCTGGCAGGGACGGATCGATTACCCGCTGCATCAAACCATGCTGGGGGTCCAAACCAGTCTGATAAGTCAGCTGTTCCACCCTGTTCGTCTTGATCGTATCCGCGATACAGAGGCCAAGTTCGGCAAAGCGAATACGATCACCATACCGGAATTGATGGAGAGTGTAACTGAGGCGGTTTGGAGCGAACTCTGGACCTCTCCGGGATCTAACGTACCGGGGAACCGCCGGGATTTGCAGCGATTCCATCTGGATTCGGTGATCGGAATGGTCACGGACCCACCGTCCAGCCTGCCTGCCGATGCCCGTGCTGTGGCCCGTATGACGCTCGAAGACCTTCATGAACGACTCGAGCGAAGATTGACGCCTCCAGTATATGAATTCGATGCTTATACTCGGGCACATCTGATCGAGTCGAGAGACCGTATTTCCGGGGCTCTTGAAGCCGGATTCAGCCTGCAGAATTGAACGGTTTCACCATATCGATCCATAATTCGAACAACAAAAAAAGCCCGGATTCAAAATCCGGGCTTTTTTATTTATATCGTTCGGGGATCCGGCCTCGAAGGATTCGGACCCTGTACCGGATTGTGAACTGTATGTTCCAAAATAGAAACAAACAGTTCAGCTATCCGCTCAATATATGCTATTAGTAGCGATAGTGGTCCGGCTTGTAGGGGCCTTCTACCGGTATACCGACATATTCTGACTGCTCTTTGGTCATGACTTCGAGCTCCACACCGATCTTTTCCAGGTGGAGGCGTGCCACCTTCTCGTCGAGATGTTTTGGTAGCACATGGACATCCACCTCAAACTCTTCGTTCCAGAGAGCCATCTGGGCCAGCGTCTGGTTGACAAAGCTGTTGCTCATGACGAAGCTTGGATGACCGGTTGCGTTTCCGAGATTCATCAGGCGTCCCTGCGACAGCAGGATGATCTCATTACCATTCTTAAGCCGGAACAGGTCGACCTGCGGTTTCAGATTGTCTTCTTCGGCATTCTCCTTGAGCCATTTGACGTCGATCTCATTATCGAAGTGGCCGATATTGCCAACAATCGTTTTATCTTTCATCATCTGAAAGTGCTCACCGTTAACCACATCCTTGTTGCCGGTGGCTGTAATGACGATGTCGGCTTCCTGGATGGCGGTCTTCATCTTTTTCACTTTATACCCATCCATCGCGGCCTGCAGGGCGTTGATCGGATCGATCTCGGTCACGATGACCCGGGCGCCTGCTCCACGAAGGGATGCGGCCGTTCCTTTACCCACATCACCATAACCGGCCACGACAGCCACTTTTCCGGCCAGCATCACGTCGGTAGCTCGCCGAATCGCGTCAACAGCCGATTCGCGGCAGCCGTACTTGTTATCGAATTTCGATTTGGTAACAGAGTCGTTCACATTGATGGCCGGTACCGGCAAAGTGCCTTTTTTCATCCGTTCATAGAGGCGCATTACGCCGGTGGTCGTCTCTTCGGAAATTCCGCGAATTCCTTCGACCAGTTCCGGATACTCATCCAGTACCATATTGGTCAGGTCGCCGCCGTCGTCCAGAATCATATTGAGCGGCTTCCCGTCACTAAAGAAGAGAGTTTGCTCGATGCACCAGTTGTACTCCTCTTCATTCATCCCTTTCCAGGCATATACCGGGACTCCTCGTTCAGCAATTGCTGCAGCGGCCTGGTCCTGGGTAGAGTAGATGTTGCAGGAGGACCACTGCACTTCAGCTCCCAGTTCGAGAAGTGTTTCTATTAATACGGCCGTTTGTACAGTCATATGAAGGCATCCTGCAATGCGAGCACCCTTGAGAGGTTTCGACTCGCCGTACTCTTCGCGGAGTGCCATCAGCCCGGGCATCTCGGCTTCTGCCAGCCGGATCTCTTTTCTGCCCCAGTCGGCCAGTGAAATATCTTTAACTTTGTAAGGTAACTTCTTGTCTACTTGTTGCATGACTCTGATCAGTCGGTTTTTTAATTATCTGTTCTGTTCTGATAGCTCTGCTTGTTGGAGAGTTTGAACTCCTGTATGAGAGTTTTCCAGACCGAAGAATGTCGGCCCGGATTAATCGAGATACTCTACGATAACCTCTTTGGCGTGGTCATAGTCGCCTTGTCTCCCCCTTGAACCGAGAGAGTGCTTGATATAGTTCCCGTACGGATCGATATACATCTTGAAAGGGATACTGAAGATCCCAAGCTGATCCGATACGTTATTTTGATCGTAGAGGAAATAAAAATCATAATCATGTTCTTCCATAAATGCTCTGGCTTCCTCCGGCCCCTCTGTCATGCCGAGCGTCACAGCCAGAACGGCAAAATTATCGGGATACTCTTCGCGAAGTTCCTGAAGTGCAGGAAATACTTGCAGGCAGGGGCCGCACCAGGTTTCCCAGAAGTCGATCATCAGGACTTTACCTTCAAAATCGGCCAGTGTGACCTCATTGCCATCCAGATCGGTAAAAACCGCACTTTCTATGATGCCGGCATGATCAATATCCCCGGCCTGTGAAGGAACAGGTGAGTGCTGAACCTCCTGTTCCGTTTCCTCGCCGCAGGATACAATCAGCAGGAGGATTAACGGCAAATATAAAAGGTGTTTCATCTGTGCAATGTGTAATGTTTCTGTAAATTTCATAAGCCAAACAATAATATAATACTAATCATTGAAAATATTGAATGCCGCAGGTTCATTTTAAACGCTTTTGCGATACATTCCGTACAAAGGGGATAAGATTCTGTTCGATATTTTAAACATATCATCCATCATTAAAATGTTATTTTCAGGTTTGGTTTATCTGATGGTTTCTTCCGGTAAACTCTTACCATGGGCCTGTCGGATTTCCCCTTGAATCGTTGAACTGTCGAACCGTTGAGTTATAGTTGATGAAAGTCGATTTTACCGTAGTTGGAGCCGGAATTGTAGGTCTTGCGACCGCCGTGAAGTTGCTGCAGGAAAATCCGGGCTCTTCACTTGTGGTACTGGAAAAAGAGGCAGATGTAGCCTGTCATCAGACAGGCCGAAACTCGGGAGTCATTCACTCCGGTATCTACTATCGGCCCGGCAGCTTTCGGGCACGGAATTGTGTGGACGGCCGTCGACAGTTAGTTCAATTTTGCCGCCGTCACAAAATCAACCACACCATTTGCGGCAAGGTGATTGTGGCAACCGAGCCGGAAGAGATCCCGCGGCTGAACGCGATCTATCGACGGGGACTGGAAAACGGGATCGAGAATCTTCGACTGATCGATCGTAAAGAGCTGAATGAGATCGAGCCGTCCGCAGCAGGCCTTCAGGCGATCTATGTACCGTCTGCCGGAATCGTCGATTTTACCGAAGTTAGCCGGGTCCTGGCCGATCTGCTCATACAGTCCGGAGGAGAGATAGTCCTGAACAGTAAAGTGAAGCGGATCCGACAGTTAGATAAAGCAGTAGAGATTCAAACATCCCGCGATACCATACATGCGGGAACACTGGTGAGTTGTGCAGGCCTCTATAGCGACCGGGTTGCAAAAAGTGCCGGCCTGCAGTTGCCGATGCAGATCGTACCGTTCCGGGGCGAGTATTACCGGCTGACCGAGGAGGCGGAACCGTTAGTCAGAGGGCTTATCTACCCTCTGCCCAACCCTGAATTTCCCTTTCTGGGTGTACATCTGACTCGAATGGCTGTCGGCGGGGTGGAATGCGGCCCCAACGCAGTATTTGCATTTCGCCGGGAAGGCTACCATAAGTGCTCTTTTGATCTCGACGAGACGATCGAGACGTTCAACTGGCCCGGTTTCTGGAGGCTTGCCGGCCGTCACTGGAAGATGGGGCTCGAGGAGTACTATCGATCATTTTCCAAAGCGGCATTTCTGGAACAGCTCAAGAGACTCTTGCCCGCACTACACTCCTCACACCTGGAACCTTCTCCGTCCGGTGTACGGGCGATGGCGTTAACACCTGAAGGCGAAATCTTCGACGATTTCCATTTTGAGACGTTCGGCCGACAGGTGCATCTACTTAATGCCCCAAGCCCTGCCGCTACAGCCGCTCTTTCGATCGCTGATGAGATCGTCCGCCGGGTAAAAGCGTTGTAGGTTCGGCCTCCCGGCGGGTCTCCAGTTGTGCAGTGATACACGGTGATGCCGGATGCTGCCCCGGCAATTCTTACAATACCTGCTGCCTCTTCTTGTACCCGCACTTGCATCTCTGGATTTTTGCTTGTTCATTCTTCCATCAGAACATTTTGATCGACGGCCCAGTAACAGCCCGTCCGCATATGCAAGATATTTCAGTGACCTGAAAAAATGCCGAACATTCAAACGGATACGCTAACCCGCCGGCTTTACGCCAATGACGCTTCCATCTATGAACAGCTTCCCCAGGGGGTCTGCTTTCCTGAATCTGTCGACGATATATCAGAGTTAGTGCTTCAAGCAGCGCAAAGTGGGTTCTCTATAACAGCGCGAAGTGCAGGGACCAGCCTGGTAGGCCAAACAACCGGCGGCGGAGTGATCATGGATGTCTCCCGATATATGAACCGGGTCCTCAATATTGATCCCGAGGCAAGAACGGCCAGGGTACAGCCCGGAGTGATTCGCGATTTACTGAACCGTGAAACGGCCGATCACGGTCTGCTGTTCGGGCCGGACACTTCGACGACCAACCGGTGTATGATTGGTGGGATGATGGGGAACAATTCGGCAGGATCCTACTCTATCAAATACAAGACGACCCGGGAGCATGTCATGGAAGTGGAAGCGGTATTGAGCGACGGGTCGATTGTTACTTTCAAGAAGCTTACCGCATCCGAACTGGAAGAGAAGTGCCGGCAGGAGGATCTTGAGGGGTCGATCTATCGGCAGATGCTGGACCTGCTTCGCGAGCACAAGGAGTTGATCGAACACAACTACCCTCACCCGGAAATTATTCGGCGCAATACCGGTTACGCCCTCGACAAGCTCTGCGAAATGGATCCGATTACCCCCGGCGGCCGGCCGTTTAATATGAGTGAGTTGCTTTGCGGGAGCGAAGGGACGCTGGCGATGACTGGTGAGGCGACCCTCAATCTGGTCCCTCGGCCCGAGCATGAAAACCTTCTGATCGTTCAGTTCGCCGACCTGATAGAGGCAATGGAAGCGACGGTGGAGGCGGTAGAGATGAGCCCGTCTGCCGTTGAGCTGGTAGATGATGTGATCCTGGGGGCGACCGAGAGCAATCTTGAACAAAGAAAAAACCGGTTTTTCCTGGAAGGGGAGCCGAAATGTATTCTCCTGATCCAGTTTCAGGGGAGAAACCTGGAGGTTCTCAACAAAAAAGCACGGAAATTACGCGACCGGCTGAAGGAGAAAGGATTGGGTTATTCCCACACAGTGATAGACGAGAAAGAGCAAATGGAACGAGTCTGGGAGTTGCGAAGAGCCGGGCTGGGTTTGCTGATGGGAATTCCCGGCGACGCCCGGTCACCTACCTTTATAGAAGATATCGCCGTGAGAGTAAAGGACCTGCCCGACTATATGCGGGAGTTTCAGCAGATCCTGAAGAAGTACGAGACCGAGAGTGTCTACTACGCCCACGCATCGGTCGGCCTGGTTCACATCCGCCCGATTCTGGATATCTCGATCGAAGGGCACCTGGATAAAATGCGCGGCATAATGGATGACGCTGCGGAGCTGGTTCGAAAGTACCGGGGGTCGTACAGCGGAGAGCATGGCGACGGGCGTATCCGATCTCCCTATATCGAAAAGACGCTTGGAAAGGAGATGATGCCGGTGCTTCGTCAAGTGAAAACGATCTGGGATCCGGAAAACCGGTTTAATCCGGGCAAAATTATCGACCCGGAGCCGATCGACAAGGATCTGCGCTACCAGCCGGGGTATAAGCCCGTGGATCTGCCCACAGTGTTCAATTGGCGAAATGAGCAGGGGTTCGGGCGCGCCCTCGAACAGTGCAACGGAGCTGGAGTTTGCCGAAAGCGCCCCGAAAGCGGCGGTACGATGTGCCCGTCGTACCATGCTACGCTCGAGGAGAAAGATACGACACGGGGACGAGCCAACCTCTTTCGGCAGATTTTTAACAGTCAAGGTAGTAGCGGGTTTACCTCCAGTGAAATCCGGGAAGGGCTTGAACTTTGCCTGGGGTGCAAAGCGTGTAAAAGCGAGTGTCCGGCCAACGTGGATATGGCCCGTATGAAAGCTGAGTTCCTGAACGGCTGGTACAAAAAGAAAGGGACACCGCTCAGCGTCCGGTTTTTCGGCCAGCCGGAAAAATTTTATCCCTTCGCCTCGGCTCTTGCTCCACTTACCAATATTCTGATGAGCAGCCGATTGACAGGCGGCTTGATGAAAAAGATGTTACGGGTCGATCCGCGCAGAAACCTCCCGAAGTTTGCCGACCGGACATTTCGAAGCTGGTTTGATGCGTCCCGGTCAAAATATCAGAAAGGGGATCGTCCAAAAGCAGCTCTATTGGTCGATCTGTTTACCGACTATCACGAGCCGGAGATCGCCCGCTCAGCCTGCAAAGTTCTGGACCATCTCGGCTATGATATTGTGATACCGGAAGTGAAAGCAACCGGCCGTCCGCAGATCTCACTCGGTTTGCTCGACAAGGCGAAGAAAATCTGTCGAACCAATCTGAAAGAGCTTGGAAAGCTGGCAGAAGATGAAATTCCGGTTGTGGGGCTGGAGCCGTCGGAACTGCTGACATTGCGCGACGAATACCCCGATCTTTGTGACGAGAAGTTGCTCAATACGGCAGAGAAAGTCTCCGGCAACAGTTTCCTCTGGGAAGAATTTCTGCTGCGCCATTTCGATGCAAATCCGGACGATACTGATCGGATTCACGGTGAGGGGGTGCCCGTAGCGATGCACGGGCACTGCCATACCAAGGCTCTTGTCGGTAATGAACCGCTTGAAGAAGTTTTACGCCGTTGCGGGTTTAATGTCGAGGTGCTGCAGACCGGATGCTGTGGTATGGCAGGCAGTTTTGGTTACGACAGGGACCATTATGACGTATCGATGAAGATCGCCAAGCTGCAGCTCTTTCCCGGAATCCAGAATCTGAATGTTGAGACAGAGGTCATTGTTTCCGGCTTCTCCTGCCGTCATCAGATTGCCGACGGCCTCGGTGATATCGCTCTCCATCCGGCTCAATTGATGGAGTTGCGGCTGCCGCCAGTTTGATCGTCTCCCTCTGCTTTGCCGGGTTCATCGCACTCCTATCGCCGAACATCACGCTCACCCGCCATTCGTGTTGCGCTCGATCAACTCTTCGGCACTGCTTAATGCCGCTTTGGTGATCTCCTCACCACTCATCAGGCCGGCAACCTCCCGGATATGTTCATTTCGGTCGAGCGGAATAATCCGGGTGACTGTTCTGCCGGCCTCTTCCAGTTTCTCAACCCGGTAATGATGATGTGCCTGGCTGGCTATCTGGGGTTGATGGGTAATGGAGATGATCTGGCAGCTGCCGGAAAGTTGCCGCATCGAACGCCCCACTTTTTCGGAAATCTTGCCGCTGATACCTGTATCGATTTCGTCGAAAATCATCACAGGCAGGCGCTGTTCCTGCGCCATAATCGACTTAAGAGCCAGCATTACACGGCTGATCTCACCGCCCGAGGCGATTCTGGCAAGCGGCCGCGGCTCCTCACCCCTGTTGGTTGAGATGAAAAACCGAACGTCATCGCAACCATGCAATGTGCACTCCACCGGGCGGCCGTCGACCTCGATCCAGCCCTCATCCCGAAACAGCCAGTCGACCCGCACTTCGAACGAGGGGTGGGGAATACCGAGACGCTTGAGTTCCTCTTCGATCTCGCCGCTCAAGCTCTTGCCGGTCGATTGACGGATTTCGTGTAGAGCTGCCGCCCGCTCCTTCAACAGTTCGGCCTGGTTTGCGACCCGGTTTTCGAGCGCTTCGATCTCCACATCAAAATTTTCTGCCAGATCCAGTTCATTGCGAATCTCCTCGAGATAATCGATCAAGCCCGTCAGGTCCCGGGAGTATTTCTTTTTCAGTCGATTCAGCTCCGACTGGCGGCGTCTGAGCTCTTCAAGCCGCTGCGGATTGAATTCGATCCGATCGCGGTAGCGTTCGGCAAAATAGATCGCCTCCTGTATGCTGATGCGGGCTGAATTGACCTCATCGAGGTAGGACTCAAAGTCCGGTTCAATTCGACTTACATCTTCCAGATGAAGTTTGACCCGGTCCAGCAACTCCAGCAGCCCGAGGTCCTCACCGGATCCGATTTCGGTAATCTGTTCCACTTTTCGGCTCAGCTCTTCGGCATTGTCCAGCCGCTTCATCTCCACTTCTACCTGCTCTTCCTCCTCCGGGTCTAACTTTGCTTCCTCCAGCTCTCTGGCCTGAAACCGATAAAGTTCGGTCTTTTCCTGCAGTTCAGCTTCCCTCCGGCGCAAATTTCCGAGCTGTTCTCGAAGTTCCGACATCTCTCTCCAGGCCTCCTGGTAGGGGTCGAGGAATTCGGAGACCTCTTTCCTTCGATCGATGACCGAACGGTGATTCTCGTCGTCAAGCAGAAATTGATGATCGTGCTGTCCGTGAAGATCGACCAAAAAAGTCCCCACCCGTTTCAGGACTCCGATGTTGACCGGGGTGTCGTTGATAAATGCGCGGCTTGCCGTTTGTCGTATCTCCCGGCGCAGAATCAGTTCTTCAGAATAATCAACAGCATTTTCCCGCAGGATAGATCGGATAAAAGGGTCCTCTCCAATATGAAGAATCGCTTCGGCAATCGCCTTGTCCGAGCCCTGGCGCACCACTTCGGTGTCGGCCCGTTCTCCGAGGATCATATTCAGTGCCCCGATGATGATCGACTTTCCGGCACCCGTTTCTCCGGTGAGAATGTTTAACCCTTTGCCAAATTCCACCTCCAGCTCGTCGATCAGAGCAAAATCCTTGATGTAAAGCGATTTGATCATGACCCGAAAATAATAAAAAATCCACCGGTGAACATATCGTTACGACAAGTTACCGGCGGATTTTATGACCCTCCCTTGATCAAAATAAATAGGTTCAGAAGCATGCCGCTTTCGAACCAGACAGTTTTAAATTGGTACTGACTGTATGATCATTTTAAATTGAATTCCTTACATATTTTTTTAAATGCTAAAAATTTTCGCTCAGGCGGCATTCTTCAAGGCCGGTATTCCGGCAGAGGGCCTGGATGGAATCTCTGTCATCTGCCCATACAAACGTTCGTTTTTTATATTTTAGATCTATGCTGGTAGAAAAAGAACATCCTCAGAAAACCGAGTATGTGCTCCATGTTCCCGAGGGGCAGACAAAGGAGATTCGGCTCGACAAGTATATCACTTCGTTTATCGAGAATGCCAGCCGGAATAAAGTGCAGAAAGCGATTAAAGATGGATTTGTCTGGGTGAACGGCAAGCAGGAGAAAGCCTCTTACATCATGCAACCGGGTGATGTGATCGAAGTAAGCCTGCCAAAACCGCCGCCGCCGGAAGCCAAACCGGAAGAGATGGACCTGGATATCGTCTATGAAGATGAAGAACTGCTCGTCGTCAACAAAGATCCCGATATGGTTGTACATCCCGCTTTCGGAAACTGGGAGGGGACACTCGTCAACGGCCTGCTCCATCATACGAGAAAGAATCTCTCTTCGATCGATGCTGAAGGTCTGAGGCCCGGGATCGTACACCGGCTGGACAAAGATACGAGCGGCCTCCTTGTCGTTGCCAAAACGGATGAGGTTCATAAGCGACTCAGCAAGCAGTTTGCCAAAAAAGATGTGGATCGAACCTATTGGGCAATTGTCTGGGGGAAACCACCCAGAAAAGGTACGATCCGAAACTATATCGGGCGTTCACCCCAGGACCGGAAGATTATGACCGTTTTGCCGGAAGGGAAAGGGAAGTTTGCCGTCACGCACTATCGCGTACTCGAGTATTTCGATTTTCTGGCACTTGTCGAACTAAAACTCGAAACCGGCCGAACCCATCAGATTCGTGTGCATATGCAGCATGAAGGGTATTACATATTTGGAGACCGGACCTACGGGGGCAATTCGGTCCGATACGGACAGAATACCGGCGGCCGGAAAAAGATGTTTGAAAATCTATTCCGTGAGATGCCCCGCCAGGCTCTGCATGCAAAATCACTCGGCTTCTTTCATCCCGGCAAGAACAAGTATATGGAGTTCGATTCCCGGCTTCCAAGAGATTTTTCACATGTACTGGAAACACTCAGAGAACACTGTAAACCTAAAACGGAATTCGATGCCTGATCAAAAAAAAGAGATTAACATTACCGTCGAGCTGGACAAGGAAAATGTACCGGAACTGATTCGCTGGCAAGCCACCGACGATCCGGGGAATGAAGAAGCGATCTGCCGTGCGATGATACTCGCCCTGTGGGACCACAATAGCAAGGATACGCTTCGGCTCGATCTCTGGACGCGCGAGATGACTGTCGATGAGATGAAGATCTTTTTTCATCAGACGCTGGTCACCATGGCCGATACACTGGAAAAATCGATTGATGACGAGCGAATCAGCGGTGATATGAGGGATTTTTGCGACCATTTTGCCGAAAAAATGGAGATCAGGGAGTAGAATACCGGAATCTGAACTGAACAGAAATCATGGAATTCGGGTTATTAACTCTTACCGATCCCTTTTTATATTGTTGTTCGGTCTGTGCAGCCGGTTTACCGGCAATAAGTTCATTCACTCGGCTGAATATACAATTCGAATATTAACTGGATTCGATTCGGCAGCCGTTGCTCAAACCTTTCTCACAAACTTTTGCACCCGCTTATGGATTATCTGGATTTTGAAAAACCGATTGTCGAACTGGAAAAGAAAATTGAAGAGTTAAGGGAACTTTCCGTCGAAGACAAGGTGCTTCAGCCGGAGATCGACCGCCTCCGGAAGAAAGCCGACCAGCTCCGTCAGTCTATTTTCGGCAACCTTACACGCTGGCAGCGAGTGCAGCTTGCACGGCACCCGCAGCGGCCCTATACATTGGACTATATTCACCGAATCTCCGAAACGTTTATTGAGCTGCACGGGGACCGCTATTATAAGGATGACAAAGCGGTTGTTGGAGGGCTGGGATCGGTCAACGGCAATTCGGTGATGTGGATCGGCCATCAGAAAGGGCGAGATACCAAAGATCGTCAATACAGGAACTTCGGCATGGCCAATCCCGAAGGGTACCGCAAAGCCTTCAGACTGATGAAGCTCGCCGAAAAGTTCGATATCCCAGTCGTGACACTGCTCGACACTCCCGGCGCATTTCCAGGACTTGAAGCGGAAGAGCGCGGCCAGGCCGAAGCGATCGCAAAGAATCTGAAAATGATGGCTACCCTCAGGGTTCCGATCATCTCGATCGTGATCGGTGAAGGAGCCAGTGGGGGTGCAATCGGTATCGGGATGGGCAATGAACTCTATATGATGGAGAACACCTGGTATTCTGTCATCTCTCCCGAGTCCTGCTCCTCCATTCTCTGGAAGACGTGGGATTACAAGGAGCAGGCGGCTTCGGAGCTGAGATTGACCGCCAAGGATCTGGAAGAACTGGAAATCATCGACGGAGTGATCGAGGAGCCGCTCGGCGGTGCTCACAGGGATTGGGATGCATCCGCCGAAGCTGTAAAAAAACAGATTATGAAGAGCCTGGAAAGGCTGGAAAAACTCTCTCCGGAAGATAGAGTCAATCAGAGGGTCGACAAGTATACTGCGATGGGCCGGTATGAAGTCAGGCAAGAGGAACCTGCCGGCAAGAAATCATGAGTAAACTCCTCCGGTTTCCAGAACAGGACCCCCTCTTCAGATATACACACCGGATTCGCAGCCGTTACGGGGAGACCGACCAGATGGGATATGTCTATTACGGCCGGTATCTGGAGTATTTTGAGGTTGCCCGGACAGAAATGATCCGTCGTCTCGGGATGCCATACAGTGAAATGGAGAAAGAAGGGGTGATGCTTCCGGTCACCGAAGCCGCCCTGGAATATAAAGCACCGGTCTTCTACGATGAAGAGATGCGTGTAGAAGTTACCATCTTTGAACCACCCCTCGTACGACTGCATACCTTCTACCGAGTCTATACCGACCGGCAGAGTGCACCGCACGTGTTTGGCAAGGTGACACTCGCTTTTTCTGATGTTGAGAGCCGAAAACCGAGGCGAGCCCCCGATCATTTTCTTCAGAAATTATCTGATTCCGGAGAGGCCTGACGGGCTTCCATTCATGCAATATTCACACCTTTATATTGGCATTCTCATCGGGCTGACAGGGCTGTTTCTCCTGTCGCTCGGTAACGGAGTCTGGGACCGTCCGGCTGCCTACGATTCGTGGAATTACCAAATGTTTGTCGGCGTCTGTCATCAGCTTCCCGAGCGCTCTTTTACGATAAACGGAGTGCCGATGGCCGTTAATGCTCGCTGCTTTGGTATTTTCACTGCCCTGCTGGCCGGGTGGATTCTGATGCCGGCCATCCTTCGGTCCGGATGCAACTTCCGGGCCGCCGGTACCGTATTGACGCTTGCAGTATTAATCCAGATCGGCGATTATATGGCCGGGCAATTCACGGTTTGGAACAGTTCCAACTTCTCTCGATTTTTAATGGGGGCCATTTTGGGAGCGGGATTTGTCTACATGGTGGCCGATCAGTTCAGGGGCCAAAACAATAACCAGTCGAAAACTCAGGATTATGGATCAGACCGAAACAAGTTACACCACCGATAGTTCGACCCCTCAGGACGGATCATACTGGACGTCTGTTCTGCTGGTCGGAGGAATTTTCAGTTTAGTAGCATTTGTAATCAATATAGCGTTCGGATATATGCAGATCACATCCGAACCCAGCGGATCGTTTGTTACCCCGATGACAATGAGCGGGCTGGTTGTCTGTTTAGCCACCTGTATCGCCGGAATGGTTACTGTCTGGCACTATACCCGGGATGTGACTCCCCATATTAAATTGGGTCGCGGTGCTTTGGTCGGTTTTCTGACCGGCGGGGTGATTGTACTGGCCAGTGCGGTCCTCAATGAACTCTGGCTATTTATCGATCCGGATTATACCGAAAAAATCCTCGACAGTGTGGTCGCCAATGTTGAAATGATGGATATGCCGGCGGATGCAAGAGAGCAGATGATCGACTCGATGGCTGCCGGCATTCGTGATACGTCGATCCTTCAGCAACTCGCCTGGGGTATTCCTATCACCGGCCTTCTCAACCTGCTGACCGGTATGCTGGGTGTCAAGCTCTTTGCCGCCAAAGAAGAGGAAACCATCTAATCGATCCTCATAAGAGTTGATGAACCAGCCACAACAGGTTCCTGAACATACACCACTATCCGGCGAGCAAAGCTGGGTGGTGCGGAACGGCTTTTCTCACTGGGCGATGGCAATGATCTGGATAGTTGTCGCCTTTATCCTGTTTCAGATTACAGCCGGTATAGTCGCAGTTGTTTTACTGTTGATCACAGAGCCCGGCGGAGATTTTCTGGAGCTGTTAACTGAGAGAGTCGATATACTATTTATTGGCAACAGTACCGGACAGATCCTGTTTCTGGGGCTTGCCACCTGGCTGGTTGCCGGACTTCATACACAGAAACAGGAGAAGCGTTCCTTTCTGAGGCTGAAGGCCAATTCCAATACAGTTCGAATGACGCTTTTGGCTGCAGTACTGTTTGTCGTAGTCCAGCCGATCGTACTTCTGATCGGTTATCTCAACTCTCTGGTACCGGTGCCCGAATCCTTCACCGAACTTCAGCAATCTCAATATGAGATGATCGAGAATTTTTTGACCGGAGACGGTATGGTCCTGATGGCGCTGATCAATATCGCACTGGTACCCGCTGTTTGCGAAGAAGTGATGTTTCGCGGCTACGTGCAGCGCGCCTTTGAGAAAAGTTGGGGAATCTGGCCCGCAATAGTAATATCGGGCCTGGTTTTCGGCCTGTTTCATTTGCAGGCGACCCATCTCCTCCCGCTTGCCACACTGGGGATTCTGCTTGCACTGGTTACATGGCTTAGCGGAAGTTTGATTCCTGCCATAGTTGCCCACTTCATCAATAATGGAGCAGCGGTTCTTGCCGGTTCACATTACCCGGAGCTTGTCTTTACCGAAATGAGTGCAGAAACGCTGCCCCCGATTTGGGTGTTATTGGCAAGTGGTATACTTACCGCTTTTGTACTTGTTCAACTATTTAAACACGCAAGCGAGGAGCAGTAAAATGGGTTTTTTCGATGGCCCGCGGCCTAACGAGGTGGAAAACTGGGTCTGTATTCTGGAGCGAGGTACAGAATATGAGGTAGCGCTCGCACGAAACTACCTGGCCAACCTCAGGATTCCATCCAACATTCTCTCTAAACGTGATTCGTCAGTTAATCTCAATATCGGTGAGACCTCGATGGTCTATCTCTATGTACCGAAGGAGTATGAAAAACGGGCTCGCCGTGCTCTCGAAAAGCTCGAAAGCGACGAGGTGGATTTGGAAAAAGATTTTCCGGAAGGGGATGAGCTGGATGAGGAATGGAACAAGTTCGAAGATGAGAGTCCCGAAGGTGATAGAAACGAAGATGAAAGGTCTGAGGGCAAGAGGTCCGAAGATGAGGAGGAGTTTTGAGTGAACTGACCAAGCGAGTGCTTTTCGGGATACCCGCTGCCGCTCTTTTTCTATACCTGGTCTGGACAGGCGGTACACCTTTTTTTCTGCTCTCTGCAACAATTGCATTTCTCGCCATGATCGAAATGGTGAATCTGTTCGACAAGATGCCGTTTCGGGCTTACAGCCTGGCAGCCGTACTGATCGCCCTGTTTACCTGGACCTTCGCCTGGCAGCCACTCTGGCTGACACTTGTCGTTGCTTCTCTGATGTTGCTTGTAACATTAAGGGCCCTTGCCGGCCGAAGTGAGCAGTTCTCATCCCGCTGGCTCGTCACCCTCTTCTGCGGCCTTTACGCTCCTCTGGGGTTGCTTCTTTTTTACGAAATCCGGTTGATGGGAGGGGAATCAGCCGGCTTGTTGCTCATATTCACCTTGATTCTGATGATTTGGGGTAACGATATGTTTGCCTATTTCGGCGGACGCAGTTTCGGCAAGCATCCGATGGCGCCCCGCATCAGCCCGAATAAAACCTGGGAAGGTTTTGCCTCCGGGTTTGCCGGTGCGTTGACCGGCTTTCTGATCGTCTATTTATCTGCAGAAGACTATCCCGTTTCGGTTGCAGCCGGAATGCCGATGGTATTGCTGGTGAGTCTTTTCGGGCCGGCAGGGGACTTGATCGGCAGCCGGCTCAAGCGGCTGGCGGGTGTAAAAGATTCCTCCCATCTTCTGCCCGGCCACGGAGGCTTTCTGGATCGTTTTGATGCACTGATTTTTGCTGCACCTGTAGTCTATATCTATTTGAGATGGGTACTTTGATGCGTCCGTAATCGGGTGGCAGGGTTTTATTGTACCGCTTTCAGCCTCTCTCGAGCTTCTTCCTGGTTGAGGTCGTCAAATTTGTGACTGGATTCCAGAGCCAGCGCTCTCTCCAGGTGAGGACGGGCATTTTGCGGCTGGCCGGTCTCCTGGTAATGTTGCGCCAGGTCCAGGTGAAACAGAATAGTGTTCGGGTCGAGCTCAATCGCTTTGAGCAGATACTCTTCCGCTCTTTCGGCCGTGGATCCCTCCGGAAGCCGGCCGAAGAGTACTCTAGCGCCCAGTTTTTCAGCTCTCGAAAGGGTGGAAAGTTTTGAATGAAGGATTCCGAGAAGATGCCAGTTCGGTGCGTAATCCGGATCGGACTCGAGTGCTTTCTCACCATGCTCTTTCACCTTCCAGATATAGTCGATACGTTGTGCCGACGTTGGAATTTCGTCGACAATTCCGGCGAGCGCCAGTCCGTAGGTATAATGGCAGCGAGGCTTGTCGGGGTGGTGCCGGAGGCATTGATCGGCGACAAATCGAGCCCGGTTGTAGTAATTAAGCACCTGGTCTCCGGTCTTTTGCTGACGTCCAAGCCTGGTGAGCAGCAGGCTTGCATTCCAGAGAGCTTCGTAGTGGCCGGGTTCTCTGTTCAAAATCTGTTGATAGAGCTCGAGGGCCTGGTATTCATTTCCATTATTGCTCAACTTCAGGGCGTCGACCAACAGTGTATCGACAGGGTCGACCCGATTTTCAGCCAGCATATTTTCATTGGGCAACAGGTGAATGCAGGTGACGGCCGCGAGAAGGATCGGGACAAGCAGCCTGCCAGGCAGGCGTGCTGAAAGCTTGAATATTTGATTTAACTCTCTCTTCATGATAACGGACTACTCTTCTTCTCTTTGTTGGAAATCTTACTTCAAAATACGGACTATTTAAACAAATGCTTTACCTGATATAATTCGATTCGGGATTTTTTGTTTCAGATATTCGGAGTGAACCATTCTCAACTCATTCCTGTTTAGGATTTTAGCTAAATTGACGTAAAATCAATTAAGCGAGCTTTCATGAATTTTCTTATAACCGGTGGTACCGGATTTATTGGCACCTATTTACGATCCACACTGTTGAAAGAAGGGCATGACCTGGCGATTCTGACCCGTAATCCAGAGAATTATCGCGGTGAAAATGCAGATAACCAGCGTTTTATCTCCTGGGATTCCGGACTGGTCTCCGAGATGGATAAGGCAGATGTCGTGATCAATCTGGCCGGGGAGAATCTTTTTGGCTTTCGATGGACCGAGAAGGTAAAAAAGTCGATCTACGACAGCCGGGCAGGGCTTACAAGCCGCTTGGCCGAAGTGATCAAAAAAGCAGAGAACCCACCCGGGCTTCTGATTTCTGCCTCCGGTGTCAACTATTACAAACAGCAAGGGTCAAAACCGATCGACGAATCGGGTGAACCGGCCGATGATTTTCTGGGCCGGGTTTGCAAGGATTGGGAAGATGCTGCCCGGGAGGCTGAGGAGGCTGGAATACGGGTTGCCATCGCAAGAATTGCACCCGTTTTGGAACAGGGAGGCGGTATTGTTGGCAAAATGAGGCTTCCCTTTATGATGTTTGTCGGCGGGCCGATCGGCAGCGGCCGTCAATATCTGCCCTGGATCCATATGGAGGATATCTGTAATGCTATCCTTTTTCCTCTACACCACGAAGAGTTTAACGGTGCTTATAACGCCTGCAGCCCAAACAGTGTGACGATGAATGAACTGGCAAAAACCATGGGCCGTGTAATGAACCGCCCTTCATTTTTCCGAGTACCGGAACCCCTGTTGAAGCTGGTTCTTGGCGAAGCGGCTGCCCCGGTTCTCGGAAGCCTCAATGTAGTACCGGCCCGGCTGAACGATGCGGGATTCGGTTTCCGCTTTTCTGATCTTGAGGAGGCACTTGCGGATGTGCTTTAAGGTTTACTTTGCTGCAGGTCAGTGGAAAATCGACCAAACCCTGAGGCCTTCCCGGGTCTGAGCGATGATTTCGATATTGCCGTCGTTATTCAGATCTATATAAAGGGGGTATTGCATTCCGCTCGCCGGCAACTCTTCCAGCCTCTCACCATTGATTAGGTCCCAGGCAAATAGCCGTCCCGGCTCCGAGAGTGCGACTACATCCTGTCGATTATTACCGTTCAGGTCGAGTATCATCGGGGAGGCGCTGTCCGAAGCATTCTGCCCCATACTCTGGCTGAATCTGAGTTCACCACTGCTGCTGAAAGCTTGTACAGAGCCGTTTTCGGCCTGAGTCAGGATCAGATCTTCCCGTACAAGCTCTTCATCCACCCGAATCATCCGGTTGTAGATTGAGGGCGGGCGATTCAGGCTTCTGTTAGAAACTTCAAGAGACTGAACGAGGAGTGAATCATTATCGGAAGAAGCCGCCAGATTCGGATCAAAGAGAGGTTCTGTACCGATCGCATATAGCCGGCCGTCGGAGCCGGAACCCAGAATATGCTCCCCGTGTAGAATAGGTGAACCGTTGAATTCCGCTTCGATAAATATCGGAAATCCGTCGCGAAGCGAGCCGGAGAGGTTCCAGACGTGTAATGCATTTTGCGAAAATGCAAGAAGCGCTCGTTGCTGCCCGAATTGTTCGAATTGCGGTTTACTGCGAATGACACTGTTGGCGGTTTGAGGCCAGCCCGAAATGTTTTCACCGCGGTGGTCGAGAATATGGACCTGGCGGTCGGCTGTGGTCACAATCATTTCTGCCATCCCGTTTCTTGTCACATCCATCACTTGTAGCGGGGAAGTGACCGCCTCATCCATCTCTACTGGGAAATTTGGAAGCAGGCTGCCTGCCTCATTCCAGGCATAGATTCTCTCGCCGGCCGCCTGCATGATCACATGCTGGTTATTACCGTACCAGTCGTAGATCACCGGCGGGCCGACCGGACGGTCCGGAACAGTGGAGGTATGCATCACTTCGGACCCATCAGCAGCAACTACGTAGATCGATCCAGACTCAGTCGCAAAAATCAGTTCGTCACGGGAATTGCCTGTGATATTGGCCAGTGCAGGCGGTCCGGTCAGGCGGTCTGAGACGGTGAATATCCATCGGTCTCTGTAGGGTTCTTCTATGGTTTCCCGTTCGAAACTTGAGATATCGATTTGTAACGGCGCATCTTCCGACTCTCTGCCCGTCGTGATGGTCAGTACATCGAGCTGGGATCCGAGTGCGCCGAAATTGTTCATCGGGTCGAGCCAGGGTTGTACGTAGCTGTTGAATTCGGGAACATTCACCAGGGTGAAGGAGCTTACCTGTTCGGGGAATGAACCTCGTATCGCCTGATAACTCTCATCATAATAAAGGACATTTCGCCGCATAAAGTCGGTTTCAGACCTTTCAATCAGGGACCGACTTCTGGAGAGGGCGGCTGCTTCGCCCCGAATTCCGATATAGAAGCTGGTAAAAGGTGCCAGCTGTGTACCAAGGAGGTTTCCGAACAGGCGGCTGTTTACATGCCATATCCCCCCCTCTTCGAGGATCAGCTCTTCTTCGGTCAGCCGGTCGAGCAGGCCCTGAAGTTGGGACGGATTGTCGAGACGGCGCAGAAACAGAAATTCACTGGAGGACATAAAGCCGGACTCGGCGTATGCGGCATAGGCAGTTTCGCTGCTCAGTGTCGAGGCGATATCGCGAAAGAGCGAAACCTCTTCCATCAAATAGTGATCCAGTTCGCTTTCGGGTTCGATATCAGGATCGGTGCTTTGGGCCGGTTCGAGATGAAATATGGAGACTGCCGCAATCTGTGTTGACAGATAGCGGTCCAGATTGATGGAACGGGCAGGATATGAGACGCTGTGTAACAGAGAGGAGAAATCCTCTTGGAGATGAAACTCACCCTGCAGCTTCCAGAGCAGATTTTCCTGCCCGGTCGGTGAAGCACCTCCAATTCCGGCATGAACAACAGCCTCCTCGTCGGTATCATCTGTAAAGCCGATGGGCGAACGGAGGGTCATCGGGCCAGAACCCTTGAAAAGATCGTAGAGATAGGGGCGGTAGGTGACTTGCGCCAGTTGGGCGATCCAGTACTCCAGGCTGGGAGTGTTTACGATCAGGGAGCCCGGAGAGGTGTCGGCGTTTTTCAGCTCCATCGGTTTCAGTTCTCCGCTGAATGTACGGATGATATCCTCCACACCTCGACTCGATTCGCTGATAATTGTGTATGGGCCAAGTTCGGCGAGATAGAGGGAGCGATTTGAGATCGATAGAATCTCAATCTTGTACCGATTGAACCGGTAATTGTTTTGTGTAAAAGGCCGGTGGTAGAGGCCGGTCAGCGTCTCAACAAACCCGGCCTGTGTCCGGGTGATCCAAACCGGGTGCCAGTCGTTGGAGGTATCGGGATAGAGCAGAAGTGCTGCAAGTGGCAGCTCCGAATCGCTGTGGTCGCTGATTTGGCCGGCCAGATGAAATGCGGCGGGGCTCAAATCGTCCAGGAGGGGAATATATGGAGAGCCCAGAAGCCCCTCCAGAGTTTCGCCCTCATCAGGCAACAGCAGAAACGGCGTTCGGTCAGGGATCAGCTCACGCCAGTCCGACGGCTCATTCGGACTGCAGGATACAGTCAGCAGCCCTGCAAGTAATACAAATAGGATCCATCTGCGCATATAATCAATCGCTCTTCCCAATCAGGAATCTGCCCGATCCGTTACCGGCATTGACCAGGTTGTCATCGGTATTCCCAATTCTGAAACCGGTATAATAAGTTTGATAACGTTTTGTTATTGGTATAGCTTATTAAAGATAAGAAAAATTGTTTCATGGTAATCCCGGTATTCCGCCCGGTTGACCGCTTATGAGTTTTTTGAACCCTCTCTTCTTGCTGGGACTTTTGGCAGCTGCAATTCCGCTGTTAATCTATTTGATTCATCTGAGAAGACCGAAAACGATTCGGTTTTCTACATTGACTTTTTTCGACTCGCTGAAGTCTGGTGCCCTGAAGCGGCTCCGTGTTAAAAAATGGCTGCTGCTTGCACTTCGAATGGCAGCAATACTGATGCTGGCCTTTGCTCTTGCCCGGCCTTTTATTCCAACCGGCCTCGATTCGGCCGGTGCAGAAGGGAGTCCGCAGCTGATCGGGATATTGATCGACAATAGTCCCGGCATGGAAAGGATCGACCGGCACGGCCCCTATATCGAACAGGCAAAAGAGGCGGCTGCAGAGATCATCCGGCAGGCAGATAGCGATATCAGGTTCGACCTGGAAGTCACGCACGGCCCGCCTCTCGGGATGCCGTCGATGTCACGGGGACAGGCGGCGGGTCAGATTGAGAGGCTGGAAGCGGTCAATATGGGTAATTATCTGCATGAACGTCTGGCCGGGCTATCTGAACGGCTGCAAAGCCACAGCGACGGTCGTCAGAAGATCTATCTGGTTACAGGGGGGCAAGGGACGCTGTTCAGAGCTGTTGAAGAGCATGAAGACCCGCTTGCTGAAGGTGTTGAATTGACATTGGTTCGGGTAGGCGAAGGGTCGACCCACAATGCGGCGGTTACAAATCTGGAGCTTCGCGATGAGTTTTTGAGCGCTGACGAACCGGTTACATTTGTGGCAGAAGTTAAAAATTTTGGGCCCGGCACGGTTCGAAATCACTTTCTGAGTCTTGAATACAATAACCGTGTGGCTGGAGAGCATCCTGTTGAGCTGGAGGGCGGAGAGTCGAAAGAGTATCTGTTCGAACTGTTGCCGGGCGGTGAACGCCGGATTACAGGCTCACTGCGGCTCGAAGGAGATGAATTGACGTTCGACAACCAGCGCTGGTTTTCTCTGAATATTCCCGAAAACCGGCGGATCACTCGCATCGGGCCGGATGAGGAGAGCCGGGCTTACCCCTCTTTCATCAAACCGGTACTTGAAGCGGTGCTGGAATCGGGTGAACCATTTGAGATGAAGGAGGCCGGCTGGGAATCGGTCGATTGGACGGGATCGGAGCGGCCGGATATGTTGCTGCTCGATGAAGTTCGGGAGATTCCCGGATTTGTACTCGATGACCTGATCGGTTATCTGCAGACCGGCGGCGGTGTTTTCTTTTTGCCCTCCGAGATGGGGGATGTCCGGACCTACGAACGGTTTTTGGAGCGAACCGGAGCGGGGGGAATTGATGGGATTGAAGGACGTTACGGTTCGTTCGATCCGATTGACCGCCTGGCCAGTCCGAGGCGGGGGCATCCGGTGCTGGACGATATGTTTGAAATCGAGGAGGATGAAGAACTGAGAGTCAATCTTCCGGAAATTTTCTATCGATATAACCTGAGGGTCTCGGAAACTCCCGGGAGTTATCGGATTCTGGAGACCGAGAACGGTGAGGCAGTGCTGTTTGAGAGGCCGGTCGGGGAAGGTGTTCTGCTCGTTTCAGGTATCGGAAGCAGTCCGGGCTGGTCAAATTTTTCGGTCAAACCGCTATTCGCTCCGCTGATTTACCGGCTTGTACGTTACCTTGCGGCGGGAGAAAAAGGGGGGCTGAGTGAACATCAGCTGGGAGAACGCTTTGAATATCACCTGGACAGAACACCCGACGAGGTGATTGTTGAACTGAGAGGGGAGCGTTTGATACCGGAACGAAGACCCGGTTTTCAGGGTCTGATGATTGTAGACGAGGCGCAAGATTGGCTGCCCGGAATTGCCGAGATTATCACGGACGATGTAAAATTTTATATTGCTGTGAACCAGAACACAATGGAGTCCGATTTGGCTGCGTTAGAAGAAGAGCAGTTCACAACTCTGTTGAGTCAACATGCGGACCGGATAACAGTCCACAAGATCGACGGAGAACGGCAAGTTGAGGAGTTGCTGGCCACTGCGGGCCGGGACAGAGAGCTTTGGTTCTGGTTTATTCTGGCTGCTGTGGGGCTGCTGATAGCCGAATCCATTGTGGGAAGGCTGTTTAAAGCGGAATCGATCGCCTGATTATGCAACTGACGACAGATATACACGGACTTTTTATTCTGATTCTTGCCGCATTTACGCTCGGCTCGACATTTTTATCAGCCTATTCCGTACTGAATGTTGTTCGATTACGAAATGTCCGCCAGAGCTGGAAGGCGGGTAAATTGTTCGGTTACCCGCTTTTTGCCACACTTTTTTTGATGTCTGTTATTGCTGTTACACTCTTTGCCTGGCAAAAGTCACTAGCCGAATACTATCCAATTGCGGCTTGTTACGCATGGATCGGTATCAACTGGTTTGCTGCCAGCTTTTTTGCCTCCAAACGGTATATTACCGACCACGGGATTGTCAAGAATATCAACGACCCCTCTCAAACCGTCCCCTGGTTTCAGATAACGGATTTTGTAGAGAAACAGCAGGATGTGGAGAGCCGTTATATATTCTTTTATCAGGAGTCACATCCGGAACACAGGAGATCGATTCGGTCCATCCGGCTGGAACTCGATATTCCTGCTTCGCAGCAGGAGGAGTTTCAGAAAATCGTATCTTACAAGCTCGGGAAAACAATCCGTACGGAAGCCGAGTCGTTGATCGATACGAGTACGGTGAAATAATTTAATCCCCCATTCCCCCTTGCTTGAAGAAACCAGAACAAATCAACTTGAGAAAGAACGGGCGTTGCTGATCGGCATCTACGGCGGAGATACACTTCGGGAACAGGCCGAAGAGTATATTGATGAGCTGGAGATGCTGGCACTCACAGCGGGTGCTCAAACCGTAGATAAAGTGTTGCAGAACAGGATGCACCCCGATCCGGCGAGTTACATCGGCAAAGGGAAACTCAGGGAATTAAAGATGCTTGTTGATGAACTCGGGATCGACGTGCTGATCTTCGATGATGATTTGAGTCCGACACAGATTCGGAATGTCGAAAAGGAGACACAATCCAAAGTTCTTGACCGCAGCGGCCTGATTCTCGACATTTTTGCATCCCGTGCCAAAACATCTGCGGCCAAAACCCAAGTGGAACTGGCACAATTACAGTACTTACTGCCCCGGCTGACCCGGTTCTGGACCCACCTGTCGCGACAAAAAGGCGGGATTGGGACGAAAGGACCGGGAGAAACCCAGATCGAAACCGACCGAAGATTGATCGGCCGGCGGATCGCCGTACTCAAAGAGAAACTGGAAAAACTGGACCGTCAGAGAACTACTCAGCGAAAAGGGAGAAAAGAGATGACACGGGCGGCTCTGGTCGGTTATACCAATGCCGGAAAGTCGACCCTGATGAATACCCTGACCGAGACAGAGGTACTGGCGGAGAACCGACTTTTTGCGACACTCGATTCGACAGTCCGCCGACTGGAGCTCGACAGTCATAACGTCCTGCTCTCCGATACGGTTGGTTTTATCCGGAAGCTTCCCCACAATCTGATAGAGAGCTTCAAGTCGACGTTAGACGAAGTGCGGGAAGCCGATATTTTGCTCCATGTGGTAGATGCTACCGCCCCTTCGGTTGAAGAATATATCGAAGTGGTCGACCAGACTCTCAAGGAGCTGGGCACAGAAGGGAAGAAAAAATTATTGATCTTTAACAAGATCGACGCCTTGCCTCCCGAAGACCTTTCCCGGATGAAACGGGTCTGGCCCGAGGCGCTTTTCGTCTCTGCCGAACGGGGGATCGGGCTCTCAAAGTTAAAAGATCGGGTAGAAGAGCTGATCGAGGAAGATTATATTGATTTCGAGTTTAAAATACCGTTAACTCACTACAAAATCGCTTCTCATCTGCACGATATCGCAGTGGTTGAAGATGAATCATTTGAAGATGACGAGGTGATCATACAAGGCACGATTGCCAGGAAAGACCGGAAAAAGCTGGAAGAGATGCTAAAACGGGTGAATGGTATATCGACCGATGAATCCCGGCAATCTTCGGGTAATTGATTCCGGGTTCTGACAAAACACCAGGCAGACGGCATTGTCAGGCTGGATTCCGGCATCAATCAGGACAGATTCAGTATGAATCAGACCGGACTCCGGTATGAAGTTGAAAACAGATTGATTTCAGTGTAGGTGTATCATGATTGTAGAAAAGATAATCAATTCAGATTTTTTACCGCTCAATCCGGCGGACACGGTTGCACAGGCTCGTGAAAGAATGGAAACCTGGCAGACCGGCCTGCTGCCGGTAGTGGAAAAAACGACCGGAAAGCTGATCGGACAGATTCTGAGTGAGCAGCTTTCTGACAGTGCAGATGCGAATGCTACCGTCTCATCTCTTGATCTGGACACTCCGGTTGCAGTTTATCCCCATCACCACATTTTTGAAGCGGCAAGGTTGATGCTGGCTCATGAAATTCGGCTGTTACCCGTCGTCGATTCTGAGCAGACCTTCATCGGAGTTGTCGAAAAGAAGCGGATTCTCGAGATCTTCTCCGAGATGTTTAACATCTCAGAACAGGGTTCCGTTATATCGGTCGAAGTAAGCCCAAGCGACTACTCCCTCAGCCATCTGGTTCATTTGATCGAATCGGAAAGTGCAAGAATTCTTGGTGTTGCGGTGGAAGCGCCGAAAGGCAGGAACGAAAATTTCCTGGTTTCGTTCAAACTGAGTGTAAAGGATTCTTCCATAGTCAGCCAGACACTCAGGCGGCACGGATATCAGATCCGTTCGGAAACCCACAGCGAGCTGATACAGTTCGATATGTCCGACCGCGCCAAAGAGCTGATACGTTACCTGGATGTATAGATCAACGTAGATGATTCGAAAACTGACTTTACTACTGCTACTTATTTCAATCTATGCCGGGCCAGCAAACAATGTCTGGTCTCAGGATCTCCAGCGATCCCCTACACACACGTTTCAGACAGCTTTGCAGCTCTTCCAGGAAGGGCTTTATGCCGAAGCGGCACCGGCACTCCGCCGGGCGGCCGAGGCGGCAGAAACTAAAACCGTTCGGGAATCGGCAGAATATTACCTGACGCTGACCGAAATTCACCTCGACTCTACCCTTGTGGAAGAGCATACTGAATGGTTCGTCCGCAGATATCCGAACAGCCGCCATTCTGCCTGGCTGCTGATGGACCTGGGTCATAAACAGAGAGCCGCAGGAGAGTATCGTGCAGCTCTTAATACGTTTGAGAGGGCCCTCGAACTGCCAATGACTCAGAGGAGAAAGACCGAGCTTATCTACCAACTGGCCGAAACGGCAGCCGACGACCAATCTTATGACGTAGCAAGGAGCTGGTTCCTTGAAGTGGCGGAATCTGATCCGAATTCGGCGTGGGCACCGCGTGCCCTCTATGCCAGAGGGAGACTCTACCTGGAAGAGGAGGCGTATGACCGGGCAACCGATGCATTTGAACTTTTGCGCCGCGGGTATCCCGATCATGTGATGACGCGCAGGATCGGTACGGCTCTCGGAGAGTCCTACTATCTGCAGGATCGGTATGAGGAGGCAATTGAGGCATTCGAAGCGGCTATTCCCGATTTGGGAGGTGAAGAATTAACGAGGGCGGTCTATCTGATTGCCGAGAGTTTTAATATGCTCGATCATCTGGAGGAAGCGTCGCGCTACTACCGGTATTATCTGAACCGTGTGGATGATGAGGAGAGTGCCCGGCTGGCTCACTACGGCCTGGGTTGGGTTTTTCACAAACAGGGTATCTATCACTGGGCCTACCAGTCGTTTGAACGCGCTTCCGAAGGTGTGGATGAAACAGCACGTAAAGTGCTCTATTACCAGGCAGTCAATGAAAAGATGGCAAATCAGTACAGGCGTGCTCTTGAAACCTTTCGGGAGTTCGGTGAACGTTTTCAGGAAGGTCTTTTTGTGGAAAGAGCCTACTATGAGTGGGCGCTGACGGCTATGGAAGTGGGCCGAAATGTGGAGGCGATTGAAGTCCTGAGACCGCTGGCACAAAATTGGCAACAGCTCGAAAATCCCGGACAGGTGATCACATTGCTGGGCGAAGCATACTACGCAAACGCCGAATATACACGAGCGATCGAGGCGTTCGAGATCGCCGAAGAGCTGACCGATATAGACTGGGAGATCTTGCTGCAAGCTCGTTTTCAGCGCGCCTGGGTTCAGTATAGCAACCAGGCATATAACCAGGCTCAACCGCAATTCGAAGCGGTTTACCGGGAGTCGTCGGAAAACTCGGAGCTGGGGGGCGAAGCGCTCTTCTGGAGTGCCGACAGTCACTATCATCTCGGCCGATACGGGCCGGCCGCGGAACAGTACCGGCGCTTTATCGATCAATATCCGAACCACGAATTGGGAGGTGCTGCTCGGTACGGCCTGGGTTGGAGTTATTTTATGATGGGGGACTTTGAGCAGGCGATCGACCCGTTTGTCGATTTCCAGGAGAATTTCGACCCCCCGTCGATCGCCCTCTATCCTTATGAAACCGACGTACAGCTTAGAATCGGGGATTCCTGGTTCGCCTTGGGTGAGTATGAACAGGCTCTGGAATTTTATAACGGAGCGATAGGGGCCGAGCCCGGGGGCGACTATGCCATGTTTCAGGTGGCCAACAGTTACTACCGGATGAACCGGAATTTCGATGCGGTTACCGAGTTTCGGCGGCTGCTCAGAATTTATCCCTACAGTTTTCTTCGCGAACAGGCGCAGTACAATGTCGCATATATCTACCTGAATACCGGCAACTACGATCAGTCGATTCAGGAGTTTCAGACGGTGATCGACCGATTTCCCCAGACCGAATGGGCGGCCCGGTCCCAATATAATATCGGCGATGCCTACTACAACGCCGGAAACTTTGAAGAGGCGATTCAGGCATATCGGCAAGTTCTCGAACAGTACCCCTCAAGCGATTACGTTCTTGAAGCTATCGACGGGATTCAGTTTGCACAACTTTCGGGCGGCGGAGACGACACCAGTACTGATGTACTTGAGGAGTTTCTGGCCGACAACCCGACCACCTCGACAGCCGATCAGCTTCGCTACCGCCAGGCGGAAAACCGGCTGCGGTCCGGGGATTTTCAGGCGGCGGTGGATGAATTTCGTCACTACATCCGAATCACCAACCGAACCGACTTGCTCCCGGACGCCCACTACAATCTGGCCGACTCCTACTTGAGGACCGGCCGGGAAGAGCTGGCCGTTGAAGAATTTAATACCATTGTGGAACAGTTTCCCGATTCGGAGAGGGCCGCATCGGCACTGGCAAGGCTGGGCGAATTGAGCTACGATAAAGGGCAGTATATTTCGGCCCTTGAATATTATCGTCAGCTTAGTGAAAAAGGCTCGAGATATTTTCAGGAGTCGCAACTGGGTCTTGGAAGGGCCAGCCTGGCTGCGGGCAACACAGATGCTGCACACAGTTACTTCGAATCGGTACTGGAAGCGACCCCCGATAATGATGCGGCGAATCTTGGGCTGGCCAATGTCCATTTTGCCGAGAGACAGTATCGAGAAGCTCGTGAAATGTACCGCCGGATTGCCGGCCGCAACACAACCGAAGTGGGAGCCGAAGCGCAGTTCATGATCGGCAGAACTTACCACGAGGAGCGGGATTTCAGTCAGGCACTTTCGGCCTATTCCAGAGTCAGCGTCCTATTTGAAGCGTTTATCGAGTGGGTGGCCGAAGCCAAATACCGGTCGGCGGAGATTCACATTCTTCAGGGACGCCGGGGTGATGCGGTCAGTCTGCTTAATGATATTCGAGATAATTACCCCGGGACAGATGCGGCTGTCCGCGCTGCAAATCTGCTGGAGAGGAGTTGACGATGAGGCAGACCGTTCACGGTACCGGCCGGCTCGAAGGCCGGCTGGAACTGCCGCCGGACAAATCGATCTCACACCGTGCTGCCATGTTTGCAGCCTTGGCCGAAGGAACCAGCCGGGTTCAGAATTTTTCTGATGCAGACGACCCCCAGAGTACGCTCTCCTGTCTGAAGCAGCTTGGTGTGAATATTCAAATGGAGGGTGATCTTCTTCGGATTGACGGTGTGGGGAGAAACGGTTTTACAGCTCCCGAAAGGGATCTGGACTGCGGAAACTCGGGTACAACGATGCGTTTGATGTCGGGCATTCTCGCCGGAGCCGGGGTAGCGTCGAGACTGGTTGGCGATTCGTCGTTGAGCCGGCGGACGATGAGGCGGGTTATCGAGCCGCTGAGAGAGATGGGAGGAGAAATCGACGGACGTGACGGGGAGTTTGCTCCGCTTGTTATCGGTTCCGGCCGTGGCATCCGAGGGATCCGCTATCCGCTTCCGATAGCGAGTGCCCAGCTTAAATCTGCCGTTCTGCTGGCCGGTTTGTTCGGAGAGAAGCCAACAGAAGTGGTGGAAACAGTTCCCAGCCGTGACCACACCGAACGTCTGCTCGGCCTTCCTGTGGAAGACATGGATGGCAAGCGAATGATTCGGAGCAGCCTGGAGCACCCGGTTCCGCTTCAGCAATACAGGGTTCCGGGCGATTTTTCAGCCGCTGCATTTTGGCTGGTAGCAGGGGCTGTTCATCCTGATGCGGAAATTCACCTCTCGGGAGCAGGTATTAACCCCACACGAATAGCAGCACTTCATGTATTGCAGGAGATGGGGGCAGATATTGAAATCCGGGAGATGGAGTCTAAAGGGCCCGAACCGGTAGCCGAAATCACTGTTCGCAGTTCCAGCCTGAAAGCAGTTCGACTCGATCCGTCACTCATACCCAACTGCATCGACGAACTACCGGTGCTGATGGTGGCGATGGCCTTTGCAGAAGGCCGGTCGGAGATTACAGGTGCTGCAGAGCTCCGGTATAAAGAGACCGACCGGTTAACGGCCATGGAGTCGCTTCTGGCAGCAGCCGGCGAACGATTTGAGCAGAGAGACGATGGCATTGTCATTCAGGGGAGAGGAACTCATCAGCCCGACATCGCAGAGTTTGAGAGCGAGCACGATCACCGAATTGCCATGGCAGCCGGAGTGATCAGTTTGATGGCCGACGGAGCGTCAGTGGTCCGAAATGCTGAGTCGGCAAGCATATCATATCCGCAATTCTGGGAGGATCTGCAGAAGCTCAGTAAATCCTCATCCTGATGGATTCAGGACCGCCGTTTTGGAGATTTTCATACGCCGAATAATCCGTTCGAAAAAATGACAGGAGAACGGAAACTGGCCCGTCTGTACGACACGATCGGTCTGGATTTCTGACATGCCCTCATTTTTTTTAAAACTTCCATGCCAATACGTCAGTTTAAATCCGGCTCTCGAATGTTGGCACCATGGTTGCTATTTACCTTGTGAACTTGAAAAAACCATCTGAATCATGAGCGATTTCAGTGTAGACCTTGAAAGAAAATTGTCGCGGCTCGGCCGGGACATACAGGAATTTGTTGAACGAATTGTACCGGTTCAGGATGCCGGGGGAGATTTCTCTCCAGGGTGCGATATCATAGAATCGGACAGCGAATACAAAATCGAGGTTGATCTGCCCGGCATGAAAAAAGAGGAGATCCAGATCAGTCTGAAAGAGAACGTACTTCAAATCAGCGGTGAACGAGAGCTGAACCTGAACAAGGATGAGAAGCTCAAACGTCGTGAACGAAGTACCGGAGCGTTCTCCCGCTCCTTTGCCATACCGGATCATGTAGACCTGTCGGACACATCTGCATCGTTCCGAAATGGTGTTTTAAGAATTACCATGCCAAAGAGTGAGGATGCCGGTGATTCGACATCCATTCCGATCTCCTGATCCCGGGCCAAATTACACCGTGGATCAGCTAATTACACTGAATCCAGATTCAGGAAATCAACCACATTTTTGAAATTGAAATTTAAAATCAAAATCAGACAGAATTATGGGCAAGATTATAGGAATTGACTTGGGAACGACGAACTCTTGTGTTGCCGTCATGGAAGGGAATGAACCGGTGGTGATCCAGAACTCGGAAGGAGGGCGGACCACACCTTCGGTTGTCGCTTTTTCCAAGGATGGCGAGAGGCTGGTCGGGGCCCCGGCCAAGCGTCAGGCGATCACAAATCCCGAAAAGACGATCTCCTCCATCAAGAGATTTATGGGACGTATGTACAACGAGGTGAAAGAGGAGATCGGCCAGGTCTCATACGAAGTGGCCAAAGCGGATGACGGAACGGCCCGGGTCAAGGTAGACGACCGCCTTTACGCACCTCAGGAGATTTCGGCGATGGTGCTCCAGAAGATGAAACAGACTGCAGAAGAGTATCTCGGCGATAAAGTGACCGACGCGATTGTAACTGTACCCGCCTATTTTAACGACGCGCAGCGGAAGGCGACGCAGGAGGCGGGAAAAATCGCCGGACTCGACGTCAAACGAATTATCAACGAACCGACAGCTGCTTCCCTGGCATATGGTTTGGACAAGAAAGAGGATGATCAGACGATCGTTGTTTATGATCTGGGTGGAGGTACGTTCGACGTATCCATTCTGGAACTGGGCGACGGTGTGTTCGAAGTCAAGTCGACCAGCGGAGATACACACTTGGGCGGCGACGACTTTGACCAGAAACTGATCGATTTTTTTGCCTCCGAGTTCAAGAAGGATGAAGGTGTTGACCTGAAGGAGGATCCGATGGCCATGCAGCGTCTCAAGGATGCTGCCGAAAAGGCCAAGATCGAGCTCTCCAGCTCCCAGAAAACGAATGTAAACCTGCCGTTCATCACGGCAACCGATTCGGGGCCGAAGCATCTGAATATCGACATCACCCGTTCAAAGTTTGAACAACTGGTGGACGATCTGGTGCAGCGCACCGTTGGCCCGTGTGAAAAAGCGATGAAGGATGCCGGACTGAAAAAAGAGGAGATCGATCAGGTGATTCTGGTCGGTGGTTCGACCCGGATTCCGAAGATTCAGGAAGTTGTCCAGGAGTTCTTCGGCAAGGAGCCGAGTAAGGGCGTCAACCCCGATGAAGTGGTCGCCGTGGGTGCTGCCATTCAGGGTGGCGTGATGTCTGGTGATGTTGACGATGTGGTACTGCTCGACGTAACACCACTGACTCTGGGTATCGAAACTCTCGGCGGTGTGATGACCAAGCTGATCGAGTCGAATACGACAATACCAACCAGTAAGACGGAAGTCTTTTCAACCGCGGCCGACAACCAGAGCAGTGTGGAGATTCATGTGCTGCAGGGTGAGAGGGCCAAGGCTCAGGACAACAGAACACTAGGACGTTTCCATCTCGACGGCATACCCCCGGCTCCGCGCGGAGTGCCGCAGATCGAAGTGACCTTCGATATCGATGCAAACGGTGTCCTTAGTGTTAGTGCCAAAGATAAAGGCACCGGCAAGGAGCAGAGCATCCGAATCGAACAGAGTTCCGGTCTGAGCGAAGAGGAGGTCGACAAGATGAAGCAGTCTGCCGAAGAACACGCCGAAGAGGATAAGAAGATTCGAGAACAGGTTGAAAAGATGAACAAGGCCGACAACCTGATCTTTTCCACCAGAAAACAACTCGATGAGTACGGCGAAAAGATCTCCGAAGAGAACAAGACCCGCATCGAAGAGGCGGTTGACAATCTCGAAAAATTGAAGAATGAGGAGAAGATGGATGAGCTGGACGCCGCGATCGAAGAGGTCAACCAGGCGTGGGCCAACGCTTCCCAGGAGATCTACCAGGCAAGCGAACAGGCTCAAGAGCAGGGTGAAGCTGCCGGTGAAAACGGTGCAGCTGCCGGTGAAGAGGCAACCGAAGAGCCCGCTGAAAGCGATGCAGTGGACGCCGACTTCGAAGTGGTAGACGAGGATGAGGAAGATGAGGAGAAGAAGTAGTATTCCATATTTTTCAGGCCGGTGTATTGACCTGATTCTGTGAGGTCAGTGCACATTCTCCGATTCTGCCAGGCCGATGTTCTGAATCGGCCTGTCTTCATCACTAAAAATGGTCAATCACAAAAAAAAGGGGTCATTCGACTTCAGGCGAAACGGGATCAGATCCCGGATGCTGGCGTCGAATGGCCCCTTTCTGATTTAATACCGGCCATCATGAAGACCGCCATCGGCAAGTCAGCCGACGATCAGCAGAAGTTCAAGCGGCAACTATCGCAAATCAAGCAGGTATTTCAGGTTAGACTGCTCATCGATATACGGTTCGATCTGGCCTGAAGGGGAGGTGATCAGGGCAGTTACCCCGGGCCCGTGTCCGGCAACCGTACTGATGCCGTGTACGACCACTCCGATTGTCCAGGCGCCCTCGCGATAGATCCGGCCATGTGCATTGTCGGCATTTTGAATCGCTACGATATCACCAAACCGCAATTGATCAAGGTTGTATCGCTCAACGATCCCTTCGTCAAACATCTGAATATCGTAGTCACCGGAGTGGACCTGATTTCGCCCAAGGCCGGATCCCATGATCTTGGCCGGGATGATGTGAGTAACCGGCACAACCAGTTTTTCATCATCGTCAAAGCCCATGCCGTTCTCAGTCAGTGCGTCCACAAGTCGCGGGGAGATATTTCGCATGTGGAGGTCGTTGCCGTTTAGCGCTTCCATTCCGAGGCCTACAACACGAAGCTGCATCCTGTCACCGATATTAAGCAGATCATACACTTCGTCGTCGAACTCGACCATCACATTTTCAATTCCGCCATGCTTACCGATCACCGTACCTGCATGGCCACGCGCCTCACCCGAAATAACTTGAACTTTGTTTCCGATCTGGGCCAGTACGTTAAGTGCACGCTGATCCGCACCGTCATTAGTGATACTGACGGAAGGTTCGACGTGATCACCAGCCATATCGACTGCCGAGTCACCGACGCGGTAGTTGTAGGTAATGCTGCCGGTACCTGGAAGTGATCTCACCGTACCTTCGGGTGAAATTCTGTAGACGGCACTGGTGATAAAGGGTTCACGGACATAGCCGGTAACCGCCATTTCGACAAGTTGATCCCGATTGATTTCAAGCGGAGTCAGGTTCGCTGTTTCTACCCCTTCATCGGACTTAACGGTTTCTTCTTCCGGATCCGATAGGAAATAGGCTGCTGCAGGGTTAGCTGTCATCAGAAGAGCGAACAGCAGGATCGCACCGACAAGCCGGGTTGTAACACTTTGAATCTTCATATCTATTGCGTTTTCAGTTTCGGGTTGGTTTTATAAACTCTGGTCAGGTGCTCTAAAAAAGGAGAAAATGGGGATTCTGGCAAGTTCTGTTCAAATTGTCTTCATCAAACCATACTTCTGCTTATTTTCCTGTTTATCTGTGAAGGGTGGCAAAAAATTCTGCCATTCTTTGAGAACTTATTACAGCTCTGAATCTCTTTGCAAATGATCGTACTGGGTATCGAATCTTCCTGCGATGAAACTGCAGCGGCGGTCTATACACCGGACGGGATCCGTTCCAATGTGATCGCATCACAAACCATCCATGAGAAATTTGGCGGAATTGTTCCGGAACTGGCTTCGCGTGCCCATCACACCCGAATAACGCCGACTGTGAAACAGGCGCTGGAGGAGGCGGGTACAGATCGCGACGACGTCGACCTGATTGCCGTAACCAGCGGGCCCGGCCTGATGGGTTCCCTTCTGGTCGGCCTCTGCTTTGCCAAAGGACTCTCTCTTGCATGCAGGGTACCGCTCGTCGGGGTGAACCATATCGATGCACATATCTATTCCAATTTCATAGACCATGAGCCTCGATACCCGTTTGTTTGCCTGATCGTTTCCGGTGGACATACGCGGCTGGTTCATGTTCCACGTCCGTTCGACCACCGGGTTTTGGGTAAAACCCGGGATGATGCGGCCGGTGAAGCGTTCGACAAGATCGGCAAACTGCTCGGACTTGCCTATCCGGCCGGCCCGGAGATCGATCGCCGTTCGCAGAATGGAGATCCGGACTTTCACAGCTTCCCGAGAGCAATGATTCGCGAAGGGTTTGAATTCAGCTTCTCCGGCCTAAAGACCAGTTTGCTCTACTATGTGGAGGAGAAGGGGGAAGATTTTGTACAGAACCATCTTGATGATATCTGTGCAAGTGTGAGCCAGGCGATTACCGAAGTGCTTTCGGTCAAACTGCGCCGGGCGGCTGAGCAGACCGGAGTGGAGACGGTAATGCTGGCAGGCGGGGTCTCGGCCAACAGTATGCTCAGAATAAAGGCAAAATCGGCTGCCGACGTAATGGGGGTTGAGCTATTGATTCCGCGAATGGAGTATTGTACGGATAATGCGGCGATGATCGCCATTACCGGATTGATGAAAATGGAAGAGGAGGCGATCGGTGAAGAGGAGTTGGGTCTGGGTGTCCGGCCGTTTGCCCGAATGCCCTGAAAAATTAACGGAAGTAAGTTTCGCTCACAAGCTACTGATATCTCTTCGAGGCTTCTACGGCGAGACGGTCGACTCGATTGTTCAGTTCGTTGTCTGCATGCCCTTTTACTTTGATCCAGCTCACATCGTGAGGTTCCATCGCTTTGAGCATCTCTTCCCAAAGATCCCGGTTTTCAACCGGTTTTTTATTTGATTTGCGCCATCCTCTCATCTGCCAGTCGTCGATCCAGCCTTTTCGGAAAGCGTTGACCAGCAATGCACTGTCGCTGTGAACCTTGGCGCGGCACGGCTTCTTCAGACTCTGAAGAGCTTTGATCACAGCTGTCATCTCCATTCTGTTATTGGTAGTCTCCGGCTCACCGCCGGAAATCTCTTTCTCCCTGCTGTTCCAGATCAGAAGAGCTCCCCAGCCGCCCGGCCCCGGATTACCGCTGCAGGCACCGTCGGTGTAGATCGTGACTTCTGGCTTGCGGGTCATATTGATAAGAAATATTGAGGGTTGAGAACTTATGATATTCGGCCTGTTACTTCAGCCGGATGAGGGCTGAGTAAGTGCTGTCATTCCAGAAAACGTTTGGTGATCGACTTAAGCTCCTTGCTGGTCTTTTTTGCCGCTTTTGCAACATCATCTTTCCACTTATTCCCTCCCTCGCCGGCATAGAGAATCGAGCGGCTGGAGCTTACAAGCGGGATCCCTTTATGGGCAGCCAGAGATCTCTCCAGGTCCGATACGGAGCCGCCCTGGGAACCGATGCCCGGTATCAGCAGTGAAGCTTCCGGATAGGATCCAAGAACCTGTTCAAGTGCATCGGAGTGGGTGGCGCCGATCACCATGCCAAGATGGCCGGCGCTCTTTTCCGACTTTCTCGATAACTGCCCGGCAATGTATTCTGCCAGGGAAAGACGGCCTTCGAACCGCCTCAGCAAAAGATCGTTCGATCCGGGGTTGGATGTCAATACCAGGGAGTAAACTGCCTTGTCGGGACGATCAAGAAAAGGGTCGAGCGTATCAAAACCCATCAGCGGATTGAGTGTTATGGCATCTACGTCGAACTGCTCGAAATAGGCTTTTTTATAGAATTCGGCGGTTGAGCCGATATCCCCCCGCTTTGCATCTGCAATGACGATTTTGCCATCCGGGATTTGATTCAGAACAGACTGGAAGGCCTCAAGGCCGCGTGCACCCAAGGCTTCAAAAAAAGCCAGGTTCGGTTTAAAGGCGCAGCAGTAGGCGCTGGTAGCGTCAATGATCTGGCTGCAGAACTCGACGACCATCGTTTCAGGTTTGTCAAAGTGCGCCTTGAAAGAGTCCGGAATCCGGGCTGGATTGGGATCGAGTCCGACACAGAGAATGGACTCGGCTGATTGTACAGCTTTGTGCAGCTTTTTGTTAAACTCCATGAAGTGATTTTCGTAGGTTGACGGCCGTGAAGATAAAGATTAATCCGATAACTTGAATTTCGGATTCATATATTCAGGCCGCCGGTATCGAGCGTCAGGATGTTGGCCGTCAGTCGTTTTTATGAAGAGTAACCTGGTAATCAACCGCCCTGTATGAATTGGTTCGAAGAGTGGTTCGACAGTCCGTTATACGATCTTTTATATGCGAATCGGAATGAGGAAGAGGCGGCAAGACTGGTAGAGCTGGTTGAGTCGATAATTCCGAAGCCGACTTACACCCGAATCCTGGATTTGGGATGCGGGCGCGGTCGTCATTCGCTGACTCTGGCCGAAAAAGGCTATCAGGTGACAGGTATCGACCAGGCGGAAGAGGCGATCCGTAAAGCGAGGGAAAAGGCCGAAGCAAGAGGCCTGGAGAATGTAACATTCCGGGTCGGAGATATGAGAGATCCGCTGCCCGGAGAATTTGACGCAGTTTTTAACCTGTTCACTTCATTTGGATATTTTGAAGATGATGAGGAAAACCTGAAAGTTTTTAGCAGTGTCCATCAAATGTTGAGGAGAGGGGGAATTTTTATGATCGACTACCTGAACGCCGATTGGGTTAGAAGTAACTATGAACCGGAAGGTAGTGGAGAGTTCAGGGAGATCTCCTACCAGATCAGGCGCTACATTGAAAACGATATGGTCCACAAGAGGATCACTTTTGAAGGAGAGGAGATGCAGGAACCGAAAGTCTATACGGAACGGGTAAAACTCTACGATCTGGAGTGGTTTCTGGAGCAGTTTCATCGGGCCGGTTTCGAGATCGAAAAGATTTTCGGGGACTATCACGGAGGCAGTTTTAATCCCGAATCCAGTACCCGGCTGCTGATGGTGGTGAGGAAGAAGTAGCGGCTGCCCGGTCGTCTAATGGCTAAAGAGATGATTTTAGACCAGACTTTAAAGGTCGAGTGATACAAGGCGCACACAGCATCGACAGCTCAGAGAACAGTCTCTTTAAAGACCTCTTCGATTCCGTGAGGGGGCCGGTCCAGAGCCCAGGTTTCAAAATAGAACTTCTGTTCTGAGCGGATCCGTTTACCGTTGATACTGAAGAAGCGAAAAGAGTCATTTACCAGCTTCTGAAGGGGGTAGAAAAGATTCCGGTAGATGTTCGTTTCGGTAAAGAGGTGAAGGTCAAACCCGTTTTTTGCCTGCTCTTTATAGAGAACCAGTTCATTGCGTTTCAATGCCTGTCGTAACGCATCTTTTTTATGGCCTACGTTACTTTCGTGGTCAATAGCCAGTTGTTCCAGATCGCTTTCCGGTTCACCTTGCCGGGTCAGTAGGCCGGCCTGCCATACGTCAAGTGCGTTGACCAACTCATGGAAGCTGTCAACTTCCCCGGATGGAGAAAAGTAACGGCAGGGTTCCAGGCCCGCCTGTAACTTGTCGACCAGATCGGTGTAACGGGATAGAACATCGAGGCCGAATTCCGGTTTGTCGATTCGAGTGCCGGTGATATAAAATTTGGAATAGGTCGGGTCCGGCTTCAGGAACGCCTCGATCGATGAACCTGTCTCGGGTGTTTTTCGATCAGTCTGCCGTTCGCGTAAACGGTCGAGCCGGAGGTCGTGCTCATAAATCAGTTTAAAAATATCCATGATGTCACAAATAAAATAAGCTTGTATAAAATAAAAAACCCCGGGGTTATATCCCCCGGGGCTGATTCTTTTTCGTGCCGTTGTCACCTTATTCTAACAGTTCGACCGGCACGCTGAGAGCTGATTTTCTACCGCATCAGAACATTCCTGCAGCTCTGATTTGATGAACCCTCCGAGGCCCTCTCTTAGAGTGCCGTGGCGATCACCAGTGCAATAACGGCGATCAGCTTCAGCAGAATATTGAGTGAAGGCCCGGATGTATCCTTGAGCGGATCACCCACCGTGTCGCCGGTTACCGAAGCTTTGTGAGCATCGGAACCTTTGCTGTAGGTCTCACCGTCGATCTGGATGTCGGCTTCGATCATCTTTTTGGCATTGTCCCAGGCACCGCCTGCATTTGCCTGGAAGATCGCCATCAGTACACCAACTGTAGTGACGCCAGCCAGGAGTCCGCCAAGTGCCTGCGGACCGAAAACAAATCCGACGATTACCGGAGCTGCTACAGCCAGAAGTCCCGGTGCAATCATTTCGCGCAGGGCAGACCGAGTGGAAATCTCGACACACTTTTTATATTCGGCGGTTCCATGGGCAGCTTCGAAGGTCTTTTTGTCTTCATCTGACCACTCTTTCTGGTCGACGCCTTCGTTCTTGCGCATCACGGCAAGTGCCTTTTTGAGTGGTTCGATTTCGTTGAACTGTCGCCGAACTTCCTGAATCATCGATTTGGCAGCCCGTCCCACAGCGTTCATCGAGAGCGCCGAAAAGACAAAGGCCAAAACACCGCCGACAAAGATCCCGGCCATTACATTGGCTTCGGAGATATCAATGCTCTGGATACCGGCCGAGGTCATATAGGCGCCGAAGAGTGCCAGTGCTGTCAAAGCGGCGGAACCGATCGCAAAACCTTTACCGATGGCGGCTGTCGTGTTGCCAACCGCATCAAGACGGTCGGTACGCTCCCGAACTTCCGGCGGAAGTTCAGACATCTCGGCGATTCCACCGGCGTTATCGGAGATCGGTCCGTAAGCGTCTACCGCAAGCTGAATTCCGGTGTTGGAGAGCATTCCGACAGCGGCAATCGCAATTCCATAAAGCCCGGCCAGGTGGAATGATGCCATGATTGCGAATGCGATAATAAGGATCGGAATTCCGGTAGAGAGCATTCCGACACCAAGGCCCGAAATAATGTTGGTTGCGTGGCCGGTGATCGATTGTTCGGCGATACCGATAACCGGCTTTTTACCGAACCCGGTGTAATATTCGGTAATAAGGCCGATGCCGAGGCCGGCGAACAGGCCGATGATTACAGAAATGTAGACACCGAGAGAGGTGTACTCAAATACCCGGCCGTAGAGCGGATCGTTGTAGCTCCAGCTCGAAGGGAGCAGCCAGGTGATCAAAAAGTAGAAGATCACCGCCATCAATATAGCCGATCCGAACTCACCGATGTTGAGAGCCTTGTGCGGGTCGCCGCCTTCCTCTTTGACCCGAACGAACAGGGTTCCGATGATGGAGGTGACGATACCTGTGGCAGCCAGAAGCAGCGGCAGGTAGACACCACTCATTCCTCCGAGTGCGGCTCCGCCCTCTCCCTCAAACAGGGTAAAGAAGACAGCTCCGAGAACCATGGCACCGATAATGGATCCCACAAATGATTCAAAAAGGTCGGCTCCCATTCCGGCTACATCACCTACATTGTCGCCTACATTGTCGGCGATCGTTGCAGGGTTGAGCGGGTGGTCTTCCGGTATACCGGCTTCCACTTTACCAACGAGGTCTGCACCCACATCAGCCGCTTTGGTGTAGATTCCTCCGCCCACACGTGCGAAGAGTGCAATGGAGGAAGCTCCGAACGAAAATCCTGTGATGACGGTAATCACCAGAGCGAGTACTGTCTGAGTATCGGCATCCGTCACCTGGCCGTGAAGGTCATACTGCCATCCAAAGAGCAGGAACAGAAGACTGAGGCCCAGTACGCCGAGGCCGACTACAGCCAGACCCATGACCGATCCACCTGAAAAAGCAACCTGAAGTGCCTCTCCAAGGCTTCTTCGCGCGGCGTTGGTAGTTCGGACGTTGGCGTTTGTGGCTACCTTCATTCCGATAAATCCGGCAAGGCCCGAACAGATAGCGCCGACAATAAAGGAGACGGCGATCATGTATGTAGACCCTTCTGTCACGTGCCCCTGGTAGCCGAGAAGGAGCGCGACCAGAATGACAAAAATAGACAGGGTTTTATATTCTGCCCGGAGGAACGCCATCGCTCCTTCGGAAATATGGCCGGCGATACGGGCCATATTTTCATCACCCTGATCCTGTTTCGATACCCAACTCGATTTGATGTAGGTAAACAGCAAAGCGAGCAATCCTGCAGCAGGTATTAGATAGAAGATTGTACTCATGGTTATTGAGTTTGATTAAGATTAATTAAAACGATTCATGGTTTGTTCGATTCCGCTTCGTATAAACTCGAGTACCGCATCCACTGCGTAATCCAGTGTTTCGTTCATGATCTTGCGCTCGTCGTTGGTAAAAGGTGAGAGAACGTAGTCGGATTGACGGCCGCGTGAAAAGTTGTTGCCGATGCCGATTCTGAGGCGAGGGAATTGATCGGTCTGCAGCGATTGTATAATACTGGTGAGGCCGTTGTGCCCTCCGGCACTTCCTTTGGCGCGCAGCCTGATGCGGCCCGGTTCCAGATTAATATCGTCATAACAGACAAGACACTCTTCCAGAGGCGTATGAAACCGATTAACAGCTTTCCTGATTGCACTGCCGCTTCGGTTCATAAAAGTTAGTGGCTTGATCAATTGTACAGGATTGCTTTTAAATGATCCTTCACCGGCCATATACAGGCCGCCGGCGGGCTGCAGCGGTATCGATAAAACTTCTGCCAGCCGGTCGACAAGTTCAAACCCGATATTATGCCGGGTCCCGGCGTATTCCCGGCCGGGATTACCCAATCCTGCAATAAGTGACATTCCCCACAAGCCGTTGTGTGAGTTCGGTTGATTATTTGGACTCTTCCTCGTCCTCGTCGCCTTCTTCGCCAGTGGCCTCTTCTCCTTCCGGAGCTTCTTCGCCTTCGGCGACTTCGGCCTCTTCGCCTTCGAGCAGCTCTTCTTCGTCGAGCTCTTCCTCTTCGACAGGAACCGTCGTTGTAAATACTTCTTCCGACTTCGGAGGTGTGATGGTTACGATGGTCCGGGACGGGTCGTCCATTGGAGTGATCCCCTCCATATCGAGTTCTTCCACCTTGACCGAGTCACCGATCTCCAGGTCGCTGATATCGATTTCGAACTGAGCCGGTATCTTTTCCGGAAGCACGTTGACCCGAACGATGCGGAGTGGCTGGAAAACCCTTCCGCCTCCGTCGACTACGCCAACCGGTGTTCCTTTAAGCCGAACCGGTACCCGCAAAGTAACTCTGCGGTTTTCTGCCAGCACGTAGAAATCCACATGAAGCGGCCGGTCTGTTATCGGATCATACTCGACGCGTTTCAGCAAGGTGTTGTAGGTTTTGCCGTCAACCTTCAGTTCCTGAAGCTTGGTCTGGCTGGTAGAAAGAATCTCTTCGAGTTTCAGTTCGTCGACGTGAAAATGGATATTCTTTTCAATTTCCGGTCCATAAAGAACAGCGGGAACCCGCATCTCTTCGCGAAGTTTTGAAGAACTTCTTTTTCCGGTATCCCTCTTTTCACCTTCTAATGGTATTACATCTGGCTTGGTCATGACTTCTAAACATTATGTATGTGTTGAAAAACTCTTCTAATCGTCAAAAAGTGCGCTGATTGTATCATTGGTATGGATACGCTGGATCGCTTCAGCAAAAATTCCTGCCACACTTAATACATTGATTTTTTGTGACGGTTTTCTCAGCGGTACCGTATCGGTCACCAGCAATTTATCGATCGGTGAATCTTCGATCCGCTGATAAGCCGGCCCCGACAGGATCGGGTGTGTACAAGTGGCCTGAACACTTAATGCGCCCCGCTCCTTAAGAGCAACTGCAGCGTTGGTCAGTGTCCCGGCCGTATCGACCAGGTCGTCGACAATTAATACATGTTTGCCAGACACCTCACCGATAATATTCATGATCTCGGCCACATTCTGTTTGGGGCGTCTTTTGTCGATAAACGCCAGCCCGGCTCCCAGCTTCTTTGAGTAGGAACGAGCCATTTTGATACTTCCGACATCGGGGGCCACCACAACCAGGTTTTCAATTGGATTTTCGGTAAAATAGTCGACGAAAATCCGGCTTGCGTACAGATGGTCGACCGGAATGTCGAAAAAACCCTGGATCTGATCTGCATGCAGATCCATCGTCAGAATACGGTCGGCTCCAGCTTTTGAAAGAACATTGGCCATCAATTTGGATGCGATCGACACCCTCGGCCGATCCTTGCGGTCCTGCCGTGCATACCCGAAATAGGGGATAACAGCGGTAACCCGTTTGACCGACGCCCGTTTGGCCGCATCAAGCAGCAACAGCAGCTCGACGATGTTGTCGCCGGGCGGTGGTGTCGATTGAATCACAAAAACATCTTCGCCCCGGATACTCTGCTCATACTTGACGTAGAGCTCGCCATCGGAAAAAGATTTAATGGTCACATTGCCAAGGCCGGTGCCGTATCTTTCAGCGACCGCTCTTGCCAAAGCCAAATTGCTTCTTCCGGCAAATATTGCTAATGGCGTATCCAAGCTATCCTGGTATCATGAGTTTATAAAACAAAAAGGATGGCTTTACAGGCATCCTTTATTTCAGAAGTCCCCAGGAGACTGCTCAACAAAAAATTACCGGAAAAACCGGGGCGTCTGAATTCGTTGCCCGGGGAGGATTCGAACCCCCACTGACTGGACCAAAACCAGCTGTCCTGCCATTAGACGACCGGGCAATGTCAATAAATTTGACAGACACCAAAGATAGAAATGTGTTGCAAACCAATCAAGAATGAAATCACCTGACAAACTCCTCTCATTCCGGAAAAATTCCGGTTGCAAACTTCATTAAAACGAACTGTTAATTTAAACTACGACCGAGTGGAGTTTCGCTCTTGAAGGGGCGGAGAACCACCCCCGGCATGAGCGAAAAAATGCCCTGATATGAGTAGAAGAACTACCTTATGAGGAGTGCTTTTTCACCTCTTTTTTAAAACGATCGGATAGCTCCTGGGCTTTCTCTTCTCCTCTGGCCATCAACTCCTCCCCTTTGGAGACCAATTCTTCTCCTCGGGTGGCCAGCTCTTTTCCTTTTCTCTCGGCCCAGTCGGTAGCATCGCGAGAACTCTCGCGGAATTTGCGCAAGTTCTCTTTTCCAGAATTGGGTGATAACAACATTCCCGCGGCAATTCCGGTTACGAATGTTCCGGTGATCAGCAAGAACTTTTTCATTCTATTCATAGGTACCCTCCGATTTGCAAATACAGGTTTTGATGATGGTTGTTTATTCATGAGAACCGATTCTCTCACTTGAGCAATCATGTCTCAATACTTACAACGTTTCTTGCACACATTCTGTTTCACATTATGTAGCAAAATTGGATAGATTAGAGCTACTCTAAAATCAAACCCGATTGCCGGTGGGAAAGAATGAAAAAAAACTGGTGCTGATGGATTCCGGCCGCATTCGCAGGACGGTCAAACGGATCGCTTGCCAGGTGGCGGAAAAAGTCAAGGATCAGCGGATCTGCCTTGTTGGGCTGAATGAACGGGGATTGGCCCTTGCCCGTGAAATTTATGAGCAGCTTGCAACCCTGGGGCTGAAGGATATGGGGATCTACAACCTGAGAGTGGATCAGGCCGCCGGGGATGCCGAAGAGATCAAAAATGATGAAGATATTGACCATTCATTTATACTGCTGGTCGATGATGTGATGTTTTCCGGACGTACGATGTTTTCGGCTATGAAACAGCTTATCGGGGAAGATTCTGCCAACGTCTATACTGCCGTTCTGATCGACCGGGGGCACCGCTCTCTGCCGATTCACTCTTCATTTTCCGGTATGGAGATCCCGACCAAACCGAACGAACATGTGGAGATGACGGTTCAGAATGAGAGAGCTGACCACGTCTACCTGTATAAAAGACAGGAAGACTGATCTGCCGCTTGCAGTACCGGTTGCAATTTGAACGTTGTACCTACTGCAAAAAAGATAGATGGGCAATCATCTGAATTTAGTTTACATCAACCGAATCTAACTGTTGATCAAATGGAGATTGAGCGATTATCTGGACAACTACCTGCACTCGCCGGGATTTTGGCCCTGTTACTGTTCGTCCTTGCATCTACTGAAGCCAAAGCCGGAGATCTGGCTCCTCCGGACACGCTGGATGGCTGGACGGTGCAGTGGATTGCCGCCCTGAACGGCACCCAGGCTGCCTATTCCAACTGGTCGAAGGGCGGAGTCAACAGCCTGAGTGCAGTCGGTTCTTCCCGGCTGACCAGCCACTACCGGAGCGGAGAGTTCTCCTACTCGATGCAGCTTCATACCCGATATGGGGAGTCGAGACTCCAGGATGAGGGAGTCCGGAAAACCGACGACCGCATCTCGCTGAGAAACCGGTTTCTCTATGATCTTGGAGATGAAGCTGTTGATTTCAGTGTCTATTCCAACATCAATTTCGAATCGCAGTTCGGGCGCGGTTTCCGTTATGGCGAGGGCCCGGAAGGGGAGGATATTCTGATTTCCGATTTTTTGGCCCCGGCCTATATGACGCAAAACGTTGGAGTTGCCTATATTCCGACGGAGGCATTCTCGGTGGAGGCGGGCCTCGGCCTGAAGCAGACTTTTGTCCGTGACACGGCCCTGTCGAAACGGTATGGACTGGATCCGGGAGAGCGGTTTTTTAACGAGGCCGGTTTTACTTTTGGGATCAATGTAGACACCGAGATTATGGAGAATGTGCGCTACACCGGTTATCTCGAAACGTTTACCAATCTCAACCGTCCACTGCGCCGCACCGATCTGTTGATTTCCAATCAACTCGTTGGCCGAATCAACAACTACTTGCAGATGACACTTCAGTTCGAAATGATCTACGACGACGATTTTTCCGAAAGGCTTCAGGTGAGCCAGGTGCTGTCGGCAGGGTTGACGGTCAACCTGGTATCACGCTGACAATCCGACCTGTATGTTTGCAAATGAATTCGCACCCTATCTGCCGATTCTGGAAAAGGCGCTTAAGCGGCTTGACCGTTGGCGCAGCTCTTTTGATCTGGAGAAAGCCGTTCGCAACGTCGGAGAAGGTTCCGGCACGGCAAATATCGAACCGGAGCGGCTGGAGGATGCGGTTCTCGAGTTTACCAGGCGGCTCGAAGGCAACTATCCGTTTCACCATCCCCTTTATGCAGGCCAGATGCTCAAACCGCCTCATCCTGTCGCCTGGCTTGCCTGGACTCTGGCAATGACGATCAATCCGAACAACCACGCCCTTGACGGAGGCCCTCCCACATCCGAAATGGAGAAGGAGGTAGTGGCGAAGCTGGCCCGGATGGCCGGTTATGGAGAATCATTTCTCGGCCACCTGACTTCGGGCGGGACGGTTGCCAATCTCGAAGCGTTGTGGATCGGCCGGGAACTGCATCCGGGCAAAGCGGTCGCCTCGACCGGGCAGGCCCACTACACGCATGAGCGGATGAGCCGGGTGCTCGGCATTCCTCACATCACAGTACCTGTCGATGCGGAGGGGAATCCGGATCTGGAGTTTCTCGACGCGAAGGCGGATGAGATCGGGACGCTCGTGGTGACGCTGGGTACGACGGGGCTGGGCCGGGTGGAGCCGCTCGACCGGCTTCTGCCCTGGGCGCGTGAGCGGGAGATCCGGGTTCATGTAGATGCGGCTTACGGCGGATTTTACAAACTACTGGCCGGCCGGGAAGGAATCCGTTCTGACCCGTGGGAACTGATCGGAGAGGCCGACAGCATTGTGATCGACCCTCATAAACACGGCCTGCAGCCTTATGGTTGCGGCAGTGTGCTCTTCAAAGACCCGGACGTCGGCAGATTCTACAAGCATGACTCTCCCTATACCTATTTTACTTCCGACGACCTTCATCTGGGCGAGATCACCCTGGAGTGTTCCCGTGCCGGCGCCTCGGCCGCCGGGCTGTGGCTGACGCTCGAGCTTCTGCCGCTTAAAGGTGGAGCGGATCGTGCGGATGGTGCTCCAGCTGAGGATTTTGAAGCTGACAGAAGGGAGGGGCATGGTGGAGACAGTGGGGCCGGAAATGACAATAAAGATGTGGAGTCAGGTGCGGAGGGGCCCGGGCGTTCCGGTGGAGCTGGCGAACCAGCCGGCCTGGTCGGAGTATTATTGGAATGCCGCCGGGCGGCGATGGCCCTGCATGCAGAGCTGACAGAGTCCGAAAGCTACAGACCTTACACCGAACCGGAGCTCGACATCGTCACCTATTTTCCGGTACCGGGTGAGAAAAAAACCTCCGGGGTGAGCCGCCTTTCAAGGCAGGTGATGCAGCGGGGGATGAACGATCCGGAGAGCCGGCTCTACCTGAGCCTTTGCAGCGTTTCGGCTGACCACTTCTGCCGCCTGCACCCCGAATATGAGTCCGACGGTGAACAGGTTGCAATCCTGCGCAGCGTGCTGATGAAGCCGGAGCACCACTCTTTTGCCGGAGAGATCCTGGAGCGCCTGGAAGCGTTGGCAGGAAAAGCAGTGTGAATTTATAAATATTAGGCTTTTCTAATCATAAATTTTGTAACAATCAGGTGGTTCATGTCTCTTGAATATATAAGGCAGGCTAAAACGTCAATTTAAACCGGAGGATTTATGAAGAAAAGGAAGAACGATTCTTCGTCCGGAAAAGGGAAGCGTTTGGATGGAGCAAAGGGCGACAATAAAAATCAGTCATCAGAAGATGGAGAAATAACCAAAGAACAAGCCCTGGATATCCTGACGAAACGGCAAATTCAAGTATTGGAACTTATTGCAAAACAGAAAACGGCTAAAGAGATTGCCTCAGAATTGGATATCTCTCCTCGGACCGTGGAAAAACATAAGGAGAAAATTAAAGGTAAATTAGACCTGAAGAAAGAATGGTTTACTGCATACAAATGGTGTGTTAGAAATTGGAATACGTAATTTTTACGTATGAATACGTATTGAATTTTAAATGAGGTGGGCACTTTTTTTAAGATGTAATTGTATTGTTAATTTAAATTAATTGAGGTTGTTATGAAAACGATTCTCTTAACTATACTGTTTACTTTTGGTATGGTGTTCATTTATAGCAATGTAGGAGCTTCTAGTACATCTTGTACATCGCAGCATCACTGCAATGGGTGTACCTTCAACTTTACCCAAACATCCGAAGAGTGGCATTATACCCTTGATTGTGGTGGTGAAATCTATTCTTACGATGGGGATGGAAACTATGAGGGTACATTTTGTGGTGGAGAAGAACCCTGCTCACTTCCCGAGGCAAATTAGTTAACCAGGTATCTAAATGAGGGTACTCAGGAGATATGGCTTTAGGGCTCCGGGTACCCTTTAAATTTAAGTCCATTTTATGAATAAGCTGGCCTGTCTATTGATAGTTGTTTTGCTTTGTGGCTGCTCCCGGGATGAGGTCATTGTCACCGAATCGAAAACCTTAAACACCATGTTGAAGCAGGCACCCCTGGAGCGTGTAGATCTGGATCAGCATCCGATTGATACGGTGTATGCAGAGCGGTTTATTCACTTTAATTCGCCAGCCCTGCTACAGCAGGAAGTGTTTATTTCCAATCCGGTAAGTCTGGTCCATACCGATCGTTTTTTTTATGTGATAACCAGGCATGCTCCATTTATCGTACAATTTGACCGGAAGGGAAACCTGGTAACGAAGATTAGCCGAGAAGGTCGCGGACCTAATGAATTTGATATTATCACAAATGTAGCTAAAAACAACCATTATATTTTCATCACAGATGGGGGTAATGCCCGCATTAATGTGTATGATCATGCGATGGACTATCAGAGAAGCTTTAGCAGCCCAAATGTCGAACTTACACTTATCAGTCATTATATTGAACTGCCTGCCACCGATGAATATATGCTGCTAAAAACGACCCGAGAAGCCGACAATTTGATCAGTTTGGTAGGCACCGATTCCAACCAACGAAGAATTCGCACCTTCTTTCCGCGGCTTATCCCGCCGGGTCAGCAGCCCCAAGCGGTTAATAATTTTTTAGCGGATATCAGTGATGATAAGATCATGGTAGTTGCCTACGTGGGACTTCCCTATCTGTTCTTGTTCGATGATACGTTGAGGCATAACTATACTATTGTTCTTGAAACAGAGAAATTTGCAGGTCATATTCCCTCCCTGGACCCGGAAACCGATGTCGGCCAGGAAAGAGGAGTACGTGTTATTACCACGAACATCACATGGATAGAGAGCAATTACCTGATGGTTGTCAATTCTAACATCATTACCATTCTTAAAAAGGATAGGGCAAGTTTTAGTATTCAGGGGCGCTATAAGTTGGAATATGAAGATCCGGAAGTAGCAGCAGAACATGACTATGGAGTACTCATTCGTATTATTGATCTTGATGAACAGTTTATGTATCTCACTTCCTCTTTTGATGATGGGGTGTATCGTTTTCCCCTTACTAAGATCGGTTTGTAGCAGGATTTTCTACCAACTGGAATGAGATGAAGAATTTCGGAAAACAAGTTTGAATCGTATTCCATAGGATCACTGTGAGATGTTTTTCAATGTTTTCTTTGTATAGTGTGATGGGATCATGATATAAGTGGTTTGGACTCAGTTTTTAGTAAATTGACTAAATCTAGCCATGACCTTTTTTCTGCCATCACATTTATTAAAGATGTAAGTTTATGGGTGGCAAATTCCGTAACTGGAGTGGTTTTATTTCAGTCTATATAATCCTGTGCCTGCTTCTTCTCTCTGCCTGCAGCCCGGATCAGGAGGAGGCTGATTCGGAACGGCCGCAAACCATTGAATGGCAGAGTGATCTTGCCATCGGCCTGCCGGACCAGTCGATCGACCACCAGTTGGCCCGGCCACTGGCTGTCCGGACCGACTCGGAGGGCAACATCTATATTGCTGACCAGGGCAGTCTTGAGATCAAAGTGTTTGACCGGGACGGAGCCTACCTCCGCAGTATTGGTGGGAGAGGACGAGGACCTGGCGAGTTTTTAAGTATGGAGCTGGTGGAACTTACCCCGGAAGAGCATTTTGTGGTGATGGATCGCGGCAACCTGAAGTATATTACCATCACGAAAGAAGGTGAGTTTGTCGAATCCCATCCGTATAACATGTCGGACCAGTTCTATCCGCAGGCGATCCGCTACTTGGTGAATGAGAATCTCCTAGCACTATTCTTCAATACCTCGTCAAGGGAGGAGACTCCGATTGAGGATAGAGATCTGTTTCACATAGCCAGCCGGGACTTTCAAGAACGAAAGGAATCATTCTTTCCAATCAAACAGGTGGATACGAAAAATCGACTATTACACGGTTTTATGCAGTGGCATCCAGGAAGCTTTCTACTATTGGATGGGGAGGAAAAGCTGGTTTTTACCCCCAGTACGTATCTGGGAAAATTTTTCGTGTATCAAAACCGGAATGGTCAATGGGAGTTTGATGGGGCATTTCGTGGAATTGAGCCAAACATCGAGCCATTTGAAGTGTTTGATTCTTTTACTCGATACCAGAGAGCACTGGAGAATCGGATTGCCCGGGCGACTCGCATCAGTCATGGCGGGGAAGCCTTTATGGGAAGGCAGTTGAGTATGGATGGTGGATTGTTTCAGCTTGACGGCGATCGGCTCATTCATTTTTATTTGGAGTGGCGAGAGGGCTACGAGAGAGCAGAGGAATCCGATCGGCATCCATTGGATTTGTACACTCAGGTTTTTGATTTGCAAGGCAATGTTTTGCTACATGATTTTTTATTTACAATTACCGATAAAGAACGGTCAATCAAAAAGCCCCTCGTTAACTGGATGGATCGGGAGGGGGATTTCTACTTGATCGAATATCCCGAAGACATTCCTGTTGTACGGCGATTTTCACTTGAGTTGCCGGAGTAGGTCGGTATTTGCAATTCTTTAAAAAAGTGAGCCTGCACCCCGAATATGAATCCGACAGTGATCAGGTTGCGATCCTGCGCAGCGTGCTGATGAAGCCGGAACACCACAATTATGTCGGAGAGATTATAGAGCGTCTGGAAGCGTTGGCAGGAAAAGCTGTGTGAATTTATAATTATTAGATTATCCTGAATTTAGGATTTGTAATAGTTAGAGGCATCAAGTTTCTTGTATTTATACTGCAGGTAACTACGTCATTAAAAACCGGAGGGTTTATGAAGAAAAGGAAGAACGACTCTTCATTAGGATTGGGAAAGAATTCGGATAGCAGGGGGCGCGAAAGTGAGAACCACCAGATGTTATGGCTCTCATATCAGAAAGCATTGAAAAAACTCTCACCTATTGAAGCCAAGGTGCTGGACTTAATTGAACAGGGTTTGACGAGTGGTGAGATTGCAGATAAACTTAAAAAAGCCGAAGGTACTGTTCGTAGTCATAGAAACAATATTTGTAAAAAGATTGGGATAACCGGGTCGAACGGAATTCTGAAATGGCTATGGTGGGCTAAACACAGAAAAAACAATTCTTAGTTACTTCAATTTATGCACATCTACATAAAATAATAAGCTCATGTGCGTATTGATTTATTTCAATTAAATTAGGTTTATGTATATGTAATGCTTAAGAAATGGAGAAAGCTATGAATCATAAATTATATACGCCATACGTGATGACATTTATAGTACTAGCACTAACTCTTCTATTCTTTGCAAGTGTGTATTCATCTGCTGGTTCGGATTTACCTTCTGATTCTGACTATGTAACATGTGGTGGAGGGTGTGAAGGTGGCTGCGCTGCTATTGGAGATGAGGTCAATTGCACTGCTGACGGTTGTATATGTGGATGTGAAGTTGATTTTTATGATGACGAAGGAGAGTATGAAGAAACGATTACTTGGTGGGGAATGTGTTAGCAAAAATTCTTTAAAATTAAGTATATGCAAAAATCATTTCTTAATGTTCAGTATATAAGTTCAATTTTATTCTTTTTTGCATTCATATTACTATCCTGCAGTGATAATAGAGAGGACTCCAGACATGCTGTATATAAAGACATTATAAACAGCACCTATCCCGGGGAGTTCAGAAAAATTGCTGTAGAGGAAGCAGAACCGATTGAGATTACCATGGATGAAAGTTCCGTAGAACTCGCAGACAAGATTCATGCAGATCTTACGGATTTTGAAGTCGCAGATGGGTATATATATCTGACAGATATTGCAGGTCACAGAATCATCAGGGTGCATGAGGCAAATAAATCAATAGAGTTCTTCGGAAGAGAAGGGCGAGGGCCGGGGGAATTTAACCGACCGAGTGAAATCAATGCCAACTCCGAATATCTTTTTGTATTAGATTCTCGAAATTCACGTATTCAAGTATTTAATAAAGAGATGGAGATGATCCATGCAATCGCACGAAATTATCGCGGTTTTTTAGATGTAACGGAAAATGTTCTTCTGGTCCCAGATCTGACCAGATTGGAGGAGTCAGTAGTAGTTACATATAGCGCTGATCCACCATTCGTAAAAACAGGAGAATTTATGCCCCGGCTTGTTCCATTAGGCGAGCAGCCTTTGGTTATAAATGGTGTTATTATCCGTTCCGATACCATTGGGCGTATCTATGTCAGCTATATTGGATTGCCATTTATCCTTGTTTTTGATGATGAATTAAACCATTTGGACTCTATCGAATTAACCGGCTTATATGTGGCAAATTTTTATGATAGACCACCAGAAAGAGCGTCAGATTATCTCCAGCGTGAAGAAGTTGTTCGACATTTTAAACGATGGTTTGCAGTGAAAGATCACCTATTGTTTATGGGTGTTCGAGGTGATTTGATTGTGATAGATCTGGAGAGCAATCAATTAGTAGCGAACTATAAACTAAGAATTGGTGACAGGCCGCTGGCTCATAAAACGGGTAAGATATTCGGTGAGAAACTGTACTTGTTAGACCAGATGAATTCCCGAATGGTTCGGATATCGTTAGATATGGATAATGATGGGGATGAGTTGTTCAAAAACGTGGATATTCTCTTTTGATGAATTCCAGTACGAAAACGAGGGGGACTGGCAAACTACATTTTCTATTAGGGATTACTATCAATCTGAATTTGACGACCGATACATCCGTCATTTCGATATGGTCGAAACGACAGCAGGTACCCTTCGGTTATTTGTGTATCTATACGGAAACAATCCGCGGTCGGTAATTTTCGACCTGATGTTTGATCAATAGCTTTATAGTGCTCCTTATTAATGCTCGGTACCGCTTTCAACGTTTTTTTAGCTCAATCCCCTTCAACCTGAAATAAAAAGTCGAAGGGTGCGATTCCAACCTGGAACGAATCTACTGCCGCTCCCTCCAGATCGTAGATGATCGCCTGTCCCGCCTGGACAAATCCCCGGCTGTGGGCAAGATAGAGTCGGTTTTCTACAGTTGAATAACCGATGCCATTAAAGCTGCGCGAGATGAAGCTCTCATCGAGCATATTGATGCTGCTCAACTCGATCTGGTGAACCCGGTCTTCGTTGACGACCCATGCCAGATCCAGCTCTTCACTGAGCGTCAATGCGGTTGGGAAACCACCCGTTTCGACGGTGGCAATCAACTGAAGGGTCGAGGAATCGATCACATCGATTCGGCCCGGTATATCGTTTTCGGATTCTTCAAAGGCCCTTTTTCCATGAGATACGACCCAGATTCTCTCCTGGCTGTCTATTGTAAGTTGTACAGGATTATTGCCGACCTCTATGGTACTCACAACTTCATCGGCGTCGATGTCGATGACGCTGACGGTCTGATCGTCGCCGAAGCCACTGTTGGCAACAAATAGGCGACCGCTGGATACGACCATATCCTGCGGGGCCATGCCGACATCAATCCGGGTGTCGGTTACCTCGTACGTTTCCAGATTCAGGACAGCGACGGAATTTCCGAACAGATCACTGATATATCCTTTGGACTCGGACGCAAAGGCAAAACCTGCCGGGGTCAGTCCGTTGTCGAAAGTGATCGTCTCGAGGCTCTCCAGGGTCTGCGCATCGACAACTTCAACTTTATTGATATTGTTGGTGACGATGTAGAGCCTTTCTCCACCTCGAACGACCGACTGGATGATGCCGGCCAGTTCCCGGTTGTTGGCCTGTTCGAATTTCTGTTGAATTACCTGACCGTTTTCCGGATCAAATTGGGTCAGGGAGCCGTCGGGCTCACTGAAATTTCCTTCGTTGGCGACCAGCACTCCGGACAGCTCGACCTCCAGTGCATCTTCAAGCGGGTCATCGCTGCAAGCGGTAAAAACCAGGACGGCCAGGAGTACTCCGAGCACCTGAACCGGGATTCGAAAACTGATTTCTGATGAATATCGATTGAATGTGTGATTTGAATTGAGTTTCATGATGTTTTATTGATGTTGTTTTGTATGGGTTTAGGTTGATCTGTTTGGGTCCATTGACCTTGTTCATCCCGGCAAGCGAATTCCAATGGAGAATTCGAAATGGCGTCCCGGCATCGGGAACCAGCGGATCACTTCATACTGTTCGTCGAGAAGGTTGCCGATCGACAGGCGGGCATGCCACAGGGCGCTCCTCCACTCCTGCTCTGCGGAAATCGAGAGATCGAAAATCTGATGAGTATCGAGCGACGAAGTGTGGTCCTCGGTCGTAAAACGTTGACCGGTTCGGCGGTAGTTGGCGTGGAGCAGGATGTCGGCCATGCGGATCGAGAAGTCCCCCCGGAAAGTCCACTCCGGTACATAGCGCATCTGATTGCCGACGGCCTGGTCACCGGTGAATCGCGGAGCGGCAATTACGGATCGTCGCCAGTCCAGCCCCAGATTCCATTGCAGATCTACCGGGTTGATCTGCCGGCGAAAACTCACCTCTGATTCCACTCCATAGGCATCGACCTCTTCTACATTGGAGGGGGACCAGATCCCCTCGTTGTCGGGGAACCAAAAGATTCCATCCTCCAGCCAGATTCGGTAGGCGGTGAATTTGAAAGATTCGATCGTGTAGCGGCGAAGCAGAAGGAGCGTGCCGATTTCGGTTTTGAAACTTTGTTCGGGGTTCAGGTCGGGGTTTCCTCCGGGCACCCAGTATAGATCGTTGAATGAGGGCGGGTTGAAGTCCCGGCTCACCATCCCTTTCAGGTGAAGACGGTTTTCGATCCCCTCCCAGTTCCACCCCAGCGAAGGACTCAACGCAGTGCCGATACCGGAATAGTGATCGCCTCTGACCGACGGACTGATCCGGATACGGGGGCCCTGAAGCCGGATGACCGGGCTCAGGTGGGCTCCCAACAGCAGACGTCGAGGATCGAAGGCAAAATTATTGGTCGCAACACGTTCCAGGCCTCCGCTCAGTCCGCCCTGCCAAACGATGCGCCCTGTCGAGGGCTTTTCAAATGAGAGGTCGTTCAGCCAGCGGGTCATATCAAACCGGGAGTCGATTTGAACAGGTGGGTCCTCGTAGGTGAACCGATTTTGATCGAGGAAGCTCCCCAGAGTCATATTCCAGCCGCCGGACATCAGGTCAACCCCGCCGACCCATCGGAGACCACGGTCGGTTTGAACAGCTTCGGTATTGCCGGCGAGTACACTTCCGGGAATCTCTTCATGACGGTCGAATACCCACAGGGTAGTATAGGCCTTTCCTTGAGAAAGCCGGTAGCTCGCCGTCCCGGTCAGGTGGCCCGACCTGCCCGCGTTGTGGGACCGGTGCTCTTCTTGTTGGGTCGCCCGGTTGAAATAGGGGAAATCATTTTCGGCTGTGTGATAGAACCCCCGCAGGGAGAACGACCAGTCGCCGCTTGAGTGCCCGAGGCGCAGCTGGGTGCTTCGCATACCGAAGGCTCCGGCCGACTGTGTGGCTTCAAGGTGATTTGAGGGACCGGTTTCGCTCGATGAGAGAAAGACAGTGCCTCCCAGGCTCCCTCCGCCGAAGGCGCTGCTCGGGGTGCCCGGACTGACTTCGACCGCATTGAAAAGCCCCCCTGGAATCACGGATAGGTCGGTGAGCCCCAGAGAGAGGCTGTTGATCGGGAACCCTTCCCAGAGGACCTGGGTTTGGCTGGGAGAAAGGCCTCGCTGCGAAAGTGTTGCGAGGCCGCCCGGCCCGTTATCCCGGATGAACAGGCTGGAGTAGCGAGACAGGATTGCCGAGATCGACTGGGTACGGTAGGAGGACAGACGCAGCGAATCGATATATTGAATGGAAACCGGCTGATATCGGATCGGTTCGCGGATACGAGTCGATTGAACCTGAATCTCCTCGAGCAAAAGGGTGTCGCTGACCAGTGGCGGCAACGTATCTCCGGGCAGAGCGAGCAGCTCCCCCTGGAACGGTTCCAGGTCCGGTCCGGCCGTGAACAACCAGCACAGTACCGGAATCATCATGCTCTTCAATAATAGAGATGGAGACGCCGTGCAGGACGAGAAGGTCATTATTCGTTCTGTTCGCAAGCCTTTTACCCGAAGGCTCAACAGTTCGATGACTGGCAGGTCTCCTGGCTCCCCTCACAACAAGCATCCTTCCCGTTTGCGCTTCAGAAGTAAAGTGTACAGATGTAATGTGAACTGAAGCGCGAACAGTGGCCAGGTAAGGCTTGTCGCATGTGCCGGCCTGTAAAATAACAGGCGGCAGAGGTTTACAGTTGCGGGTACAGCTCCCGGTTTACACGGGATTCCCTTTTCATCTTCCGATTCGGAAGAACCAGACACCATCTTGGTGTGTCTGCGAAAAAGTAAGAAGTGGTCTCGAAAATTCAAATTTTTTTCGAAACCCTGCAAGAGTTCTGCCAGAATGATGTCGCCCAGAAGGATATCATCATTGGATAGTGCGTCAACAAGTATATCAGTCTGCTTCGTGATTACACCATTGAAGTAATCTATCCAGACGCTGGTATCAACCATAATCATGGTTCATTCACTCTCATGTCGTCCAGATCTCCCTTCCATTTCAGTTTACCTCTCAGATTCTTGATATTCTCCTGCTTTTTGCGCTGAACAAGCAGCCTCAAAATCTCCGCGCCAGAACAGCCGCCTCCCGGAACGACCGGTTTCTGCTGGTTGTACTGTTATAGGCTTCGAAGAGGATGATGTAGATTCCGATCCGGTTCTCCTGTCCGTCGTCGGCAAGCCCATCCCAGATCAGCGTTCCCTCGAACCCGGCAGGCTGGCTGTCGGTGAGTGTTCGCACCAGCCTTCCGTATCGGTCGAAGATTCGCACCCGGATCAGATAGTCCGGTTCGTCCAGCCTGTACCGGATAAAAAGATGGTCCTCTTCGCCGTCTCCGTCGGGAGAAAATGGGTTGGGAGCCAGTGTCAGCGATCCGGCCTCACCGTTTTCCGGCAACTCTTCTGTGTTTTGAAACAGTGTGTTCTCTCTGCCGGGCGTGCCTCCCTTGAGATCGGCGGTGGAGCCCCAGTTGGAAGGGTCATTGGATGACAGGTCGGGGTGGATCCGCTCCAGGGCGATCCCCCGGGTGTCGATCAGGTTGGGATTGTGCCAGCTCTCCCGGTAGTCGACGTGGTCGAGAACGGTTCCGGCGGAGTCGGAGAGGACGATCAGCCGGCCGGAGCGGGGCAGGCTCAGCGTCGTCCGGTCGAAGCGCACAGCCGGTGGAATCAATTCATCGGGCAGCTCGAAAAACCGGGCGACCCTTGATTCAGAAAAAGGGGCCTCCTCCGGTTCGGGATAGAGCAGCAGATATCCGCCGGCCGGTATCCAGATCGCTGGTGCCTGGGCCGAATCGTCAGCAGCCTGACCGTTTACCGGAGTGTCGTACGGAACACCCGACGATTCATTGACCGGGAGGCCTGATGACCCGCCGGAGGATCTTTTTTTAAATACTCCGGACGACTTGCCAACCGGATGATCGGCCGGCTTTATGATCCCCTCCCCGTCGTAGTTCAGCCGGTCTCGCAGATGTAAGCCCGTCAAGTCTACTGCATAATCGGTCCGGTTGTAAAGCTCGATATATTCCGACTGCCCGGGATCGACGGTTCCGTCGTTATGTCGGATCTCCCTGATGGGATCAAAGAGGATCTCGTTAATAACCACATCACCGGGTTCGGCAGAGAATGTGATGAGAATCTTGTGCATCCGGTCCGGATCGGTCTCCTGGCCATGACGATCGCGGACTCCGCTAATCCTCAGCACATCCGGCCCGCCCGCAAGTGTTTCATCAAATTCAAGTTCTACCACAGCCGAACTAGCCAAATGAGCTCGAACAGGCTCTATGCCCGAATCAAAATGAAAGGCTCCGGCTCTTATCGAACTCTCATCCAGTTCCCGGTTGAAGCTCAATTCCAGCTTCCGGCGCCCGGCCGGCTTCACCGATTCGACCTGGAGTGGCAGGGGAGTACTGATGACCCGGAAATTATCGAAATAGAACGCCTCGGTATTACGTGATGTATACCTCGCAAGCAGTCCGAACCAACTCGCCTCGCTGTAGGTGTTGTCCACGATCCCGCCGGTTTCAAAGCGAGGTTCGGACCCATGCCCCGACGCCACATAAAGCGCCCATTCACCCTCATGATTACGGGTTACCCTGACACGATATCCGCGGCCCGGTTCAAGGTGAGTTTCCGATGCGAGAATCTCTGTTTGCCTGCCCTGGTCGAACCGGATCAGGCGTAACTTTTTCGGCTCACCATTCTCGCCGGCCCGAATCGCATATCCGCTGACCGGGCTGCCGTCCAGGTAGTTCAAGTCGGATCGGTCGGCCATCAGAAAGATAAAACTTCGATTCACATTGCTGGCCGAAAACTCCTGTCGAAAATAGAACTCCCAACTGCCGTAAGCCGCGTCGGACCGGGTCCGAAGCTGCGAGCGGGATGAAGAGGGATCGGCTTGCAGCTGCAGCAGGGTATTGCCGCGTTCCGAGGCAAATCCGAAGTTTTCGATGTCGCCGCTCCAGGCCACCTCGCCCGCTGTCAAGTTGCGCGACTCGAAATCTTCATCGATAATGACGAACTGTGCAACTGACGCTGCAGGACGCAAATAGATCAGAACAGCCAGGCAGAGCAGTGCTGCCTTTTCAATAAGGGTTTTTCCGGACGTAATCGTTTTTTGCGGCATGCCGCTCTTCTCTCTTGATTAAACTTGAAACAGTACAGTTAACACATTGAGATACCAAATACTTTGCAGAATAAAAGCAGAAAGGCCGGGAGGTCAGTCCCGGCCTTTTTTGAAGGACACTCGGGAGTGGTTGCTCAATAAACTCCCGAGAAAGTCGTATCTCTGTGTTCTCTACAAGTATGATCCGCGGGAACCCAATTCCTTACAAAAAAATTTATATTTTTTTCAAAAAGTTAGTCGGACCTCCAGAATCACTCTCTGATGGACATACAGCCCCATTCTGTCCCATTTCGAATTACGGATATTACGCTCGGTTTTCAGGAAGCGGAAGGATGGATGCGATTTGACGGAGCCCGGCTTGTGCTTGAATACCACATCCGGGATGCACTCGGCATCTCAGTTAAAACCGGTGATCGGGTCCTAAACATCGGGCTGGACAGGCTCGTTTCGCTGGAGATTCAGGATTGGTGGCTGGCACTTCGGCTGGAGTTGGCCGTTCGTCCAAAAAAACTGATAGATGAACTTCCAAACGCCGAATCGGGTCGTGTAAGATTGAAAATTCAGACCAAATACCGGGAACAGCTCAGGCAACTGGTTTATGATGCACGCCAGGCGATTTCCGCCCGTCGATTTAACCGGGTGACCTCTCCGCAGCAGGAGTGAGCTTTCCTTTGGCAACGAGTAGTTCGGCATTGAGAATAGCGCCACCAGCTGCCCCTCGAACAGTATTGTGGGCCATAGCCACAAATGAGACGGTGCCGTTATCGTCAACCCTTACCCTTCCGATAGATGTTCGCATCGCTTTCTCTTCTTCAGCATGAAGAAGCGGTTGTGGGTGGTCGTTATTTTTATGCATCCAAAGAGGCCGGGAAGGTGCAGACGGAAGATCATGCTCGGCAAGGGGGCTCTGCCAGTTTTCAAACAGGTCTATAACTTCTTCGAGTCCGGACGGTTTGTGTGTCAGAGAAGCGTTCACCGAAAGAAGGTGACCGTTTCTTACCGGTACACGTGTTGCCGTTGCGCGGATGGAAAATCCTGCATCCCGAACCTTGCCCTCCTCCAGAGTGCCGAGCAGTTTCAGGGGTTCACTCTCAATTTTCGGTTCTTCACCCGGAATAAAGGGAAGAACATTTCCGAGGATGTCGAGACTTGGCACTCCGGGATAACCTGCCCCGGAAATCGCCTGCATCGATGTAAGTATCACCGATTCAACTCCATACACTTTTTCGAGTGGGCTAAGTGACATGACCAGCGGGATCACTACACAATTGGGATTAGTGACGATCCAGCCGCCATCCCCGGAAAACTCCTGCCGATCGATCAAATCGATGTGGTCCGGGTTGACTTCTGGCACCAGAAGCGGCACATCGGGATGCATACGGAAATTCTTTGCGTTGGATATAACCGGAATACCTGAAGCGGCAAATTCCTTTTCTATCTTTCCTGCAACCGAGGAGTCGAGGCCCGAAAAAACAAAATCCACATCATCAAAATTCGTGGTTTTGCATTCCCTGACCTCCAATCCGGCAATCGATTCGGGCAGCGGTACCGGCTCAACCCAGTTGGCCGCTTTCCTGTACGGTTTGCCGGCTGAACGCCCGGAAGCGCCAAGGGCGGTAATTTTAAACCAGGGGTGGTTTTCCAATAATCGAATAAACTTTTGGCCGACCGCTCCGGTCGCGCCCAAAATTCCGGCTTTCAAACTGTTCATCAGGTATCAGGTTTTTAACATATCCCGGTAAATTAAACTCCCGGAAAATAGTGTGTTCAGGCAAAAATCAGCCGCCCAGGTTTCACAACACTTGAAACTTGCAACGTTTGTAGTTAAAGATTTGTACTGAAGCACCAAAGATAGGCAGAGTTGACTCATTAATTAAAGGTGCAATTTTTCATATCTTCTGCCTTCATTTGCAGGAGTTTCGAACGGGTTTTTGATGAATATCTAAACACAGCCCGAGCATAGCGGCCTCCTGTCAACACGATCATGCGACAAATCGAGTTAGGGAAAGCAATTTATGGCAGTTACACACCTGGACAGTCTGGATAAAATCGTCTCTCTGTCGAAAGCGAGAGGGATCATCTTTCAATCTTCCGACATCTATGGAGGGCTTGGAGCCGTCTACGATTACGGCCCGCTTGGTGTAGAACTCAAACGCAACTTGCAGCAAGCGTGGTGGGATGAGATGACTCGTCGTCACGACAACATCGTCGGGGTGGATGCGGCCATTTTCATGCATCCGAAAGTGTGGGAGGCGAGCGGCCACGTCGAAGGGTTTAACGACCCGATGATCGACGACAAGCAGTCGAAAAAGCGATACCGCGCCGACATGCTGATTGAGCAGCAGATCGAAAAACTGAAGAGCGACGGCAAACAGAAGCAGGCCGATGAGCTGCAGGAGAAACTCGACACGGCCGGTAGCCGAAAAGGTCTGTGTGAAGATCTGCAAGAACTGATCCTCGAGAACGAAATCCGCGCCCCCGACTCGGGCGCCTTCGACTGGACGCCGGTCCGCCAGTTCAACCTGATGTTCAAAACACAGTTTGGTGCAGCCTCCTCGGCCGACGATGACGATGCGGTCTATCTGAGGCCCGAAACCGCCCAGGGGATCTTTGTTAACTACAAAAACGTACTGGACACATCCCGGCAGAAGATCCCGTTCGGTATTGCGCAGATCGGCAAGGCGTTCCGCAACGAGGTAGTTGCCCGGCAATTTGTCTTCCGGATGCGGGAGTTTGAGCAGATGGAGATGCAATATTTTGTAGAGCCGGGCACCGATGAAAAGCACTATGAGGAGTGGCTGAAGAAACGGCTCGAATGGTTTGAGCGGATCGGAATCCGTAATGAGTATCTGAGAGCCGAAGATCACCCCGAGGATAAACTGGCTCACTACGCCCGGGCCGCCGCCGATATCCAGTACAAGTTTCCGATCGGCTGGCAGGAGGTGGAGGGGGTACACAACCGGACCGATTTTGACCTGTCGCGCCACCAGGAGTATTCCGGCAAAAAGATGGAATATTTCGACCAGGCAAAAGGAGAGCGGTATGTGCCCTACGTGGTTGAAACCTCGATCGGGCTCGACCGATGTCTGCTGATGGTGCTCTGCGATGCGTACCGGGAAGAGGAGGTCGAAGGAGAAACGCGTACTGTTCTCAAGATGCATCCGAAACTGGCGCCCATCCAGGCCGGTATCTTCCCACTCATCAAGAAACCGGAACTCAAGGAACTTGCCAGAAAGATCGAAAGCGACCTGCAAGAGGAGTATTCCGTCTTCTACGACGAATCAGGCTCCATCGGCAAACGTTACCGGCGGCTTGATGAAGCCGGGACTCCGTTTTGTATCACCGTTGACTTCGACGGGCTGGAGGATCAGACGGTCACGATCCGTTACCGGGACGACATGAAGCAGGATCGCGTTTCTGTGGACCGGCTCGATGAGGTGATCCGCGAAGGGATTCGCTCCTGGAAACCGGAGACAGGATGATCTCCGCCCGGCACTTTTGCCACCCCGTTCGGGACTATTTCCACTCCGTCCCGGCACAATTTTCCCATCGGCCGACTCTATATAGTGACCTGCATTTATCACGGCCCGGATCAACAGTCGTGCTGTAAAACGATCACTTTACGTGTTCGTTGAACCAGTTCGCTACCCGGTGCATAAAATCCAGCCTGTGGGCCCGCTCGGTCAATCCATGCGGTTGACGCGGATAGAGTACCAGCCCTGTCGGAACTCCCTTCATCTTCAAAAACTGATAAAGCTGAATCGACTGTTCGGGATGAACCCGGGTGTCTGCCAGCCCGGTTGCAACCAGAAGCGGCGTGTCGGCATGGTTCAGCCAGGCAACCGGTGAACGGTCCCAATGCTGACCCGGATTGTCAAACCAGTAGAGATCCCAGTGAACCACCGACATCTCATGGGGGATATCGGTCGTGCCGGTAAAGGAGATCCAGTTCGAGAGCCCTGCAAATGTGATTCCGGCGGCAAACCGGTCGCTATGGCGGGTTGCTGCCCAGGCCGAAAAGTACCCGCCGTACGAGGTTCCTGATATACCCACTCGATCCGGATCGATCAGCCCGGCTTTATCCAGGTGATCGATACCCAGCAGTACGTCGTCAAACTCCTTGCCGCCCAGATCCCGGTGGTTTGCTGATGCGAACCAGGTTCCGCGTCCTCCGCTGCCCCGGTAGTTGGGCTTAAAGACCACATACCCCTCGCCGGACAGCAGTTGTGAAGGATAGAGCGGACGGGTGTTCCAGCCGTTCATGCTGATCCCTTCCGGTCCGCCGTGCGGCAGAATAGCCATCGGATAGCGCTCCCCTTCAGTGTATCCGACCGGCTTGATCAACACCCCTTCGATCTCCAGCCCGTCGGCCCCTTTCCAGGTGATCGAACTCTGCCGGCCGAGATCCCGGTCGGCAAACCATTCGTTATGCCAGGTCAGTCTCTCAAACGATCCATCCGAAAAGCTGTAGGTATAGACCTCATTCGGCTGTTGCCAGGTGTTTACAGCAGCAGCAAACCGTTCACCGTCTGCCGACAGGCTGACGCTCCGGAAAATCTCTTCATCACCCCCGGCCAGGGTTGCCAACTCCTTTGTGCCGAGCTCATACCGGTAAAGCTTTGTGGAGGAACGAACCACCGCATTGAACAGTAGCGTCTCATCATTTTTCCAGGAGATCCATTCCGGTGTCCCTTCCCAATCCCGGGGTGTATAATCGCGCTTGTCGCTGCCGTCGGCCGAAGCGACCCAGATACGCTGAGCCAGCGGATCACTGTAAACTTTACCTGCCAGAATTGCTACACGGCTGCCGTCTGGCGACCAGCTCATCATCCCTTTCTTTTTCGGAGAGGTCATAATTTCATAGAGCTTCTCTCCCTCACGATCGATCACATCGATCCGGCTGTACATAAAATCTTCATCCGGCCCCGGCCGGTCACTCGATCGAAGCAGAAGTCGGTCGGATGCGGGTGACCACTCAAAATCCCGGACAAAAAGATCTGCAGGTGTCACCACTTCGGCCTCGCCATCGCGGGGCTGAATCCAGAGGCGTGTATACTGCTCATCCTCTCCGACGACAATCATATCGTATCCGCGATCCCTCTTCTCCTGAAGATCCTGCGGAACCGGATCGCTGGCCGACCACGCGAGCCAATTGCCGTCCGGACTCCACGCATAGCTTCCCACCCCATGATCTGCATCGGTATGTCTCTGCAGGTCGGATCCCGATTCATTTACCGAGTAGACCTGACGGCTTGAGTGATGCTCCTCCAGGGTCGCGGCAAAATAGAGGCGACCGTCATCACCCCACTGCGGTGAGGCAGCACTTACCGGCCGCTCGACCACCGGAACCGGGTCTCCTCCGGATGCGTCGATCAGATAAAGCTCACTATAGTTTGTCCCCACCGGCTCGTCGTCGGTTCGCGGAACACTCAAAGTGTATGCGATGGTTTCGCCATTCGGGCTAAGCACGGTTGCACCGACGCTTTCAATATTAGCGATATCTTCGGCCGACAGAGGTTGCTGCGCATCTGCGGTCAGCGGGAGCGAAAACAAAAACGCCAGTGAAACGATAAGAGAGGGAATAAAAGATCGTGTCATCATGATGTAGCGGGTTCGTTTTTGGAGTTGGTTTTGTAACATCAGGCTGCACTTCTTGTGGATCGGTTCCGCCTTTGAATGGTACTGAAAAATCGGATTAATCGACCGGTTCGGCAATACCGATTACGCCGCAACCGAGCCGGGCGCCGGCGTCACCGGTTGGCTGGGTTTCCAGGTCATCTTGCTGAGCGTGTACAACAACCGACCGGCCGACAATCGAAAACTCTCCATCCAGTTCGATGACCGGATCAATATAGTCCAGCGTTGCGATACCATTCTCGTCCGATACCAGATTGCCAAGATCGCCCATGTGCCGCTCGTCATCTGTCGGGCCTGCGTGAGGCATGCCGTACGGGTTGAAGTGTCCACCTGCTGATGTAGCATCTTCCGCCGAACAGTCTCCATACTGATGGATATGGAATCCGTGAAGCCCTTCTTCATCCAGGCCGTCGACGGTGGCGACAACTCGCACATCGTCCCCTTCGCGGCTGAAAGTGACAACTCCCTGGGTGTCGTTTCCTTCGGTCGGATGGATCACGGCGATCAGTCGGTCGTAAACCGGAACATCTTCCACCGGTTCGGGCAGCTCCTGCTGCTCTTCACAAGCCGAGATAAAAAGTGCAAGTGTGATCAGTGTAACAATTCGTTTTAGCATGATTTTGGACTTCATTTAGCTGTTTGAATTAGCGTGCAGATTGTTTGCAACGATCAGATCCCTTCTTCGGGAGTCGATAAGGTAACAAAATCAGCGGTTTTCTCATTCAGGTGATGCGGGTTTGTGAATGTGTCTGGATGCCGGGTGTGGTTTGTCCCGTAAGCCTGGATTGCTCGGCTCAACTCCTCCGTATGCCGCGGAAAGATTCAAAGGGCTTTGAACCAAAATATCAAGACCGCATCAGAAAATTTCAGAAACCCTGTTGCATTTTGTTTCCGGAAGTTTTTATACTGTTAGCCGTGAACTACACAAGCGAAAATATCAACGCTACTCTTCTTCGCCGTCGCCGCCCGTACGGGCGCGTGAGATGAGTGTAGTTTCTTAAGGAACTTCTTGCACGCCCGCTCAAACCAGTTTTGAGCGGGCTTTTTTTTGTTTGACACTTTTTTGGCTTACGCCTTTCCGCAAGCCGGTTCCTTTCCCGCCTTAAACGTTTACCCGAATCCAATTTCAAACCCTAAAACCGTAACTGCTGAACCCAATGTCTATCTCTGTACTACCCATGAACGATCTTTTAACCGTCGGCCAGTGCGAAGCCGACCAGCTTCAGTCGCTGATCGATTTGAGCCTGGCGCTGGAGGAGAAACCGAAACCTGTGCTTCAGGGCAAAAACATCCTGTTTGTATTCGAAAAACCGTCACTCCGGACTCGTGTGGGTACCGAAGCGGCCATTAACCACCTGGGAGGCAATGTAATCCAGGCTGATCCTCTGGTTGTTCTCGAGACCGAACAGGACCCCTATGAAAGCCGAGAGTCGATCAAGGACACCATGAGGAACATCTCCCAGTGGTGTGATGCCATTTTTGCACGGGTCTATGCGCACGAGACGCTGGAACAGATGGCCGATTACGCCGAGATCCCGGTAGTTAACGCCTTGTGCGACAAGCATCACCCGATGCAGGCCCTTGCCGACATGTTAACCCTTCAGGAGCGGTTCGGCCGGGAGGAGAAAGTGGCCCTCACATTTGTCGGAGATGCCAACAATGTCGCCTTCTCACTGATCGAGATCGCACTGAAATTTGGCCACGACGTCCGTTTTACCGGGCCGGAGAAATACTACTGGAGCCAGGATCAGCTTCAATATTTCGGCCTTCTTGCTGTAGACCACGGCAGCTCATTTACCCATACGTTCGAACCGGCCGAAGCGGTCAAAAACAGCGACGTGATCTACACCGACACCTTCGTCTCGATGGGCGAGGAGCATATGATGGAGGAGAAGCTGAACCATTTCAAGCCTTACCAGGTGAATGGGAAACTGATGGAGCAAGCTAACAACGGTGCCGGTTTTATGCACTGCCTGCCGGCTCACCGCGGAATCGAGGTTACCGACGAGGTGATCGACCACTCCAACTCCTGGGTGCATCAGCAAGCCAGAAACCGGATGGTCGTATCCAAAGGAGTCTTCGGATGGCTTTGCACATGACCGGTCGGATACAACTGGAACACAAAAATTCTTATAGAAAACTCAATACCAAACAGCTAAGAACGATGAAAACAACAAACCAGACCTACAAAAAAGTTGCCTCCCACGAAGCTGAAAGCGGGACCTTCGACCGGTGCCTGCTCCTCTATTCCGGCGGCCTCGATACCAGCGTTATGCTTACCTGGATCCAAGAGGAGTATGAGTGTGAAGTGATCGCCCTCACGGTCGATATCGGACAAACAGCCGACAATCTCGGACAGATCAAACAGAAAGCGATCAACCTGGGGGCGGCTGATGCGGTCGTACTCGATGCCAAAGAGGAGTTCGCCGAACTTTGCCTGGAATCGGTCAAGGCGAACGCCGACTACCAGGGAGGGTATGCTCTCGGCTGCCCGCTCGGAAGAGTGATGATCTCTCAGCTCGCCGTCCAGGTGGCCGCTGAATATGGCTGCGAAGTGATCGCCCATGGCTGCACCGGAAAAGGGAACGACCAGGTTCGATTCGAGAGCTACATCACAACCCTCAACCCCGATCTCAAGATCATCGCTCCGGTGCGGGAGTGGGGGATGGGCCGCGAAGAGGAACTCGCCTATGCTGAAAAGCACGGAATTCCGGTCGAACAGACCAAAAAATCGCCCTATTCGTACGATGAGAATATGTGGGCCAACACCGGGGAGGGCGGAGAAATTGAAGATCCCGCCAACATTCCGCCGCTGGAGAAGATTCTCAAATGGTGCAATACTCCGGAGAAGGCACCGGACGAACCGCAGCTTGTCAAGATCGGATTTAAAGAAGGCAAGCCGGTATCACTCGATGATATGGAGATGGCCCCGGCCGACCTGATCGGCAATCTCAACGAGATCGGTGGATTTCACGGGGTCGGCTGTTTCCATCTGATCGAAGATCGTGTAGTGGGGCTCAAAGTGCGGGGGATCTACGAGAATCCGGCCGCACATATCCTTATCAGTGCACACAAAAAGCTCGAACAACTGGTATCGACCCGGGAGGAGAACGAACTGAAAACGATGATCGACCAGAAGTGGGCCTATCTTTGTTACGGAGCTAAATATTTTGAACCTGTGATGGACAACATACGTGCATATATTGATGAGCAGAACTCCAAGGTGACCGGCGAGGTAACACTCAGGCTCTACAAGGGCAATTGTGATGTGGTCGCATTGACCTCTCCATGGTCGCTTTTTGACGAGAATCTGGCGACGTTCAATCGGTCGGAGGCGTTCAACCAGAATGCGTCGCCCGGATTTATCGAGTTGTGGAATCTGCCGCAAAAATCCTCCTATCAGCTCAAACAGCAGGTAGCGGCTGATCAGCAGGGTTTGAACCCGGTACCGGAGAGTTCCGGTCAGGAGCTGGTAACTGAAAAGTAACACACAGGATGGCAGCGATCGGATTGAATCTATCATGTTAATGCAGGAGTGAGACGATGAGTAAGCTTTGGAAGGCGGATAACGGAGATGATTCTCGGCGGAAGGGCGGTTCGGCGGAGAGTAAGGGTGGTGCGGTCGGAGGGAAGGATGCAGCCGGAAATACTACAGCCGGAAGCCTGGAGAAGCGGGTCGAAGCGTTCACGGTCGGCAACGACATCGAGCTGGATCAGGTTCTGCTGCCCTACGATCTGGAGGCATCGTCCGTCCACCTGGAGCAGTTGCGCAAGGCCGGGCTGGTGAGCGATGAGGAGGCAGAGTCGCTGCAGGGCGGGTTGGCAGAGATCGGTGAGCTGCATGGAGATGGCCGGTTTGAGATTCTCGCTGAGCATGAGGACGGTCATACGGCGATTGAAGTTTGGCTGACGGAGAGGTTCGGGGGGGTTGGGGGGAAGATCCACACCGGGCGCTCCCGAAATGATCAGGTGCTCACCGCTATGAGGCTGTTCGAAAAGGATCGACTCGGAGAAGTTCTGGAGCTTGCCGGGAAGTTTGCCGGCCGGCTTCTCGATAAGGCAGAGGAGGGGCGGCGGTTGCCGATGCCGGGTTATACGCATACCCGGAAGGCGATGCTATCCAGCGGCGGACAGTGGTTGGCAGGTTATGCCGAACTCATCATCCTTCAGATGGAGGCTTCATCAGGCATTCGGGAGCTTACAGACCGCTCACCGCTGGGTACAGCCGCCGGTTTCGGGACGACCATTGACCTCGACAGGGATGAGGAGGCAGACGCTCTCGGTTTTATAAGGCCGCTGATAAGTGCCGCATCAGCCCAGTTGAGCCGGGGATGGGTGGAGATGCAGCTGGTGCAGTACCTTTCCGGCATCACCTCTCTGCTGGCGCGCCTGGCCGACGACATTATTCAGTATAGCAGCGAAGCTTACGGCTTGATCGATCTGGATCCGGCTGTCTGTACCGGGTCGAGTATCATGCCGAATAAAAAGAACCCCGATTTGGCAGAGCTTGTACGCGGCAAGAACGCCCTGATGCAAGGGCATGAAGCTACGCTTCGGGGTATCATTCAGCAGATCGGATCGGGATATCACCGGGACCTTCAGCTGACCAAGGAGCCGGTGATTCGGGCGTTTGAATTGACCGAATCGTTACTGGAGGCTTCATCAATTCTTGTGGATGCGATCCAGTGGAATGAGAAGGCGATGCGTGAAGCCTGTACTCCGGAAATGATGGCGGCCGAAGAGGCCAACCGGCTGGTCAAGGAGCAGGGATACAGCTTTCGAGAAGCCTACCGGAAAGTGAAGGGTCAACTGCAAGAGGGGACCTTTGATATCGATCCGGACGCAAGGCTGGAGGGCTATACACAATTGGGTTCACCCGGTAATCCGGGACTGGATCGGTTGCGGAAAATGCTGTAGACGTTTCATTTTTTTACAATTCATCTGGTTTTTTGCTTGATTGCTTCGTAATGATACAGCACCTTACAGCTCATTTAAATTTCTTCTCTTACTTAATACAAAACAACTACGTCTACTTATGAATTCTATTCTTAAAGTCTGCCTGATGATGGCGGTATCCGTCTTCTTCTTCAGCAGTTGTGCGATCTTTGAAAGAACGGCGGATGAACCCGATACGCCTGAGCGGCCTTCGGTTCCGGAGCGACCCGGCCCGCCATCCGGCAACGGCATCCAGCCGTTTAGTGAAGTGATCCAGGATGAAGCTGAAAAAGATGAGGGCCTTTTTACAGTCTACAAACAGGATGACACCTATTACTACGAAATTCCCGATTCCTTGCTGGGAAGAGAGATGCTTGTAGTTTCCAGAGTTGCCAGAACAATCGACGGAATGGGGTACGGAGGGCAGCGGCTCCGTAACCAGGTACTGAGATGGGAACGGCGCGAAGATGATATTCTGCTTCGAAGGGTATCTTTTAATAATACGGCCAATGATACGCTGCCGATCTTTGAGGCGGTTCGAAATTCCAATTTTGAGCCGATCATTATGGCGTTCGATATCAAAGCGCTCAATGAGGATTCAACCGGAGTAGTGATTGAGATCGATAATCTATATAAGAATGATGTGCCGGCACTTGGTATTTCAAGCGGCCAGCGACAACAATACCAGGTCCGGCGACTTGACGGCAGCCGCACATTTATCGAGTATATCCGAAGTTTTCCGGAAAATGTAGAAGCTCGCCATCTGCTCACTTATGATGCGGGCAATCCGCCGTCAAACTCGGCAACTAATTCTATATCACTGGAAATCCACCACAGTATGCACCTGCTGCCGGTAGAACCGATGCAGCCCAGACAGCACGATCAGCGTGTGGGTTTTTTCAGCGCGACTCAAGTCGATTATGGTTTGGAAGCACAGAGAGCTGAGACAGTACGGCACATTACAAGATGGAGGCTGGAACCGAAAGATCCCGAAGCGTATCTGCGCGGGGAGTTGGTTGAGCCGAAAGAGCCTATTGTTTTCTATATCGACCCTGCAACTCCGGAACAGTGGCGAAAATGGCTGATTAAAGGAGTGGACGACTGGCAGCCGGCTTTTGAAGAAGCAGGTTTCAAGAACGCAATTATGGGGAAATTGCCTCCGACGAAAGAAGAGGATCCGGAGTTCAATCCGGAAGATGCCCGTTATTCGATGATCCGTTACTTCGCTTCACCGATTCAGAATGCTTATGGGCCTCATGTGCACGATCCGCGTTCAGGTGAGATTATCACTTCGAGTATAGGCTGGTATCATAACGTGATGAACCTGCTGCGAAACTGGTATTTCATACAAACGGCGGCTGCCAATCCGGAAGCGCGGGGAACCGAATTCGATGAAGATGTGATGGGTGAACTGATTCGATTTGTTTCCGCCCACGAGGTCGGCCATACGCTTGGTCTTCCCCACAACTTTGGTTCGAGTCATGCAGTGCCTGTTGATTCACTGCGTTCGCCTACATATACGGACAATCATGGTACAGCTCCCTCGATTATGGATTACGCACGATTTAACTATATCGCTCAGCCCGGTGATGGAGTGACCAATTTTATGCCGAGGGTTGGAACCTATGACAAGTGGGCGATCAAATGGGGGTACTCCTGGTTTGGTGACGAACCGGCTGATCGTCAGCGCGAAATCCTCCACGATTGGATTGTTGAACGAGCTGATGACCACTATTACTTTTTCGGAGGGTCAAGCAGTGGTGTTGATCCGCGGTCTCAAAACGAAGACCTTGGCGATGATGCGATCAAGGCAGGGGAGTACGGAGTGGCCAATCTTCAGGTAATTACTGAGAATCTTATAGACTGGATTCATGAGGATATGGCGCACTACGATGACCTTAATGAACTGTACGGTCAGATCGCTACGCAGTGGTGGCGCTATATGGGTCACGCTTTGAATAATGTCGGAGGAGTCTATGAGGACCACAAAACTTTTGATCAGGAAGGTGTAGTATATTCCCCTGTTGAAAAAGAGATTCAGCAGCGTTCCATTGATTTTCTCGCAGAATATGCCTTTTCGTCACCTACATGGCTGATGAATAGCGACGTACTCGACAGAGTCAACCAATCCGATTTTATTGATCAATTTAGAGGACGGCAAGTCAGTGTACTCAATCAACTGATCGATCCGCAGCGGCTCGCCCGATTGATCGAATATGAGCGTCGTGCCGACGGCACCTATTCACCGTTTGAAATGATGGATGATGTGCGTTCGGTGATCTGGAGTGAGCTCGACGGCAACAGTCCGATCGATGTTCACCGCAGAAACCTGCAGCGAGCTTATGTCGAGCGGATGGAATTTTTGATGACCGAGGAGCTTCCGAGTATACCGGCAGCTTTCAGGCAGTTCCTCGGCTGGACTCAAGTCAATGTCAGCCAGTCGGACATTCGTCCAATTGCACGCGAGCAACTGGAAACGCTGCTCGACGATGTGCAGTCGACGGGCAATCTGGTGCAGGATCGTGCTACACGTGTTCATCTAAATGATATTGAACGGAGAATTGAAACGATTCTTGATCCGTGATTAACAGGAACGTCTGCTTCAACTTGAGTCCGGGGTGGTTAAAGATCTGCGATCCCTGTCCCTGGATTTGAAGCAGGCTGAAGTTGTTAAAACCTGT